>CBFGUG010000037.1:0-66388 GCA_965651905.1 uncultured bacterium
GACGACAGTGCAGCTGACGCAGGTGACGACTCGGCCGCCGACGATTCCACGGCTTCGGGCGACGACGCGACCGCGGCGGACGCCTCTGCCAGCGATGACGACGCGACCACCAGCGCTCCCGACGCCGCTGCCAGCGACGACGAAAGCGATGGCAACGCAGCCTCCGCCGATGACATGATCAGCGACGAGCAGACCGTAGATGCCGCGTCGTCAGCGCCCTCGGACGCGGCCCTCCTGACGAACGCCGAGGCGGGCCCGGACGCCAACGCCAACTGACCCCTTTCACACAGGTCTTTGACCGCGGCCGGGCGCTCTGCAATAAACCCGACCATGGACGTCGCGCAGCTGGCTCAGACGGCACTCTGGTTGGCCGTGGTGTTGTCGCTACCCGTCGTCGGCGTGGCGGCGCTGGTCAGCTTGGTCACCGCGTTGTTCCAGGCGGCCACTCAGGTGCAAGACATCACCATCGCACACCTGCCCCGCTTCGTTGCGGTGGTCGTGGCGTTGGCGGTTCTCGCGGGTTGGATGGGCCGCCACCTCGTCAGTTTCACTCAGCTGGCCTTCTCAGGTGGATGAACGCGATCCTAGCGCAACGCTCTCGCCGCGGCGTCTCGCCTCGGTGAACGCCGGGCAAGTCGTTCGCGTCGGCGGACGCTTGCTGCGCCGAGTGGGCACGCGCCTGTTGATCGGCGACGCCATCCAGACGGCGGAAATCGAACTCGCCTCTCGTCCCGACGGAGCAGGCGCGCGGACGCCGTCCCTCGAGTCGCAGTTGTCGCTTCACGATTGGGTGGTCGTTCGCGGCATCAGCGACGGCCGCGGTGTCCGGGACGCGCAGCTCGAACAGCGCTTTCCCGGCGTGATGGCTCCCCACTCCGACTCCCAGCGGGTGTGGGCAGCCGCACCCAAACTACACGCCCTGGCACGAGCTCGACACGCCTGCCGCAGCTACTTCGACGCGCGAGACTTCTTGGAAGTGACGACCCCCGTGCGGGTGCAAGCGCCAGGCACGGACATCTACATCGAGCCCCACGCGTGCGCTGAAGGTTGGCTGATCACTTCGCCCGAGTTTCACATGAAGCGGCTGCTCTCGGGTGGGCACGATCGCATCTACCAGTTCGCCCAGTGCACTCGCGACGCGGAGTACGGACCTTGGCATCAACCCGAGTTCACGCTGCTCGAATGGTACCGCAGCTTCGCCGACGTCGAACGAATCATGACGGACACCGAGCACTTGGTGCGTGAAGTCGCCGCCGAACTCGGTAGCACGCGCCTGACCATCGAAGGCCGCGAGCGCCCAATCGATTTGAGCGCGCCGTTCGAGCGGATTTCCGTGGCAGATGCGTACAAGCGTTACGCAGGGATTGCGGACGTCGCGGAGTTGGCCGCGCACGACGAAGATCGCTACTTTCAGTTGATGGTCGATCGCATCGAGCCAGAGATCCGAAAGCGCGATCGCGGAACGTTTCTGTGCGACTACCCCACCACGCAGGCAGCCCTGGCACGCAAAAAGCCGAAAGACCCCCGCTTCGCCGAACGATTCGAACTGTTCATCGGTGGCATTGAACTCTGCAACGGCTACGGTGAGCTCACGGATGCAAATGAACAACGTGCGCGCTTCGAGCGCGATCAACGCGAAAGAAAGCGACGCAATCTGCCCCAGCTACCCATCGACGAGGCGCTACTGAGTGCTCTCGACGACGGACTACCGCCGTGCAGCGGCAACGCACTCGGTTTCGAGCGCTTGGTAGCGCTGCTGCTCGATGCACCTTTGGCGGAAGTGGTGAGCTTCCCTCGCTGAGGCGTCGTTTGCGGTTGCCCTGACCCCGTGGCAACGTTAGCGTTGACGCAGATGTTCGACTCTCGTGCGCTCCTGACCGCAAGTCTCGGCCTGGCAAGCTGCTTGGCATGCGGCGGTGGCAGTCGAAATCAACCCCCGCCACCGGCCCCAACCGTTTATCCGCAGCCGACCAGCCCCCCGCCCGCGGGCACTGCTCCCACGCCTGGGGTGGCGCCAGTCGGCCCGACCCCGAGTGCCCCATCCAGTGCAGGTTTGTCGCAACCAGACCCAATCGCGTTTCCCTGTCAAACCGATGCGCAGTGCCTCGCCCATCGCTGTAACGTGGAGTTCGGCAAGTGCACTTGGCCGTGCCGCGTGAACAGCGACTGCCAAGATGGGTTTCACTGCATCGCCCCCGCGTGCGTTCCGCAATCGATGGTGCCCCCGACGAGCCCCCAATGATCCTAGCGATGATCTCGAAGTGATCCCGCAGCGAGCCTCCAATGAGCGCCTGCGTTCGCTCCCAATCCGAATTCATGTCTGAAGTACTATCCGAATCCGAATACAGTGCTCTGGCGGCCAAAGAGCTCCAAGCGCTGCTCGACGCCCTGGACGAGTTGGGTGACGACGTCGATGCCGAATTGGCGAACGACATCATCACGCTCGAGTTCCCCGACGGCACCAAATACGTCATCAACAGCCACCGCGCGGCACGCCAGATTTGGATGGCAGCTGGAACCAGCGCCTGGCACTTCGACAGCACTGACGCTGGTTGGATCGCGAGCAAGAGCAACGAAGAGCTGTGGCAGGTGGTCGAGCGCGTGTTGAGTGCGAAACTGAAACGCCCCGTACAACTGCGAGACTGAGCGCGCCCCTGACGAACCGAGTCGTTCATCTCGGTGTGGGAAGTCGCCGTTGCAGCGACGCGCACTACCGAACCGCTGCGCCAGTAGCCCCCGGCACTCAGATTCAGCGTTCAATCGCCAGCTCCGCAAGCAGCGTCGCTGAGTCTCTGATCACGGCGCCAATGGCCGCAACGCCCGTCGCCCCTGCGCCCAGCAGCTGTTGGACGTGGGTCGCCTCGATCCCGCCCAGCGCATAAACCCATCGCCCGTCGGCGCGCTGGATGAACTCGCGAAGCCCAGCAACGCCCAACGGTGGCGCGCCTTTGCGCTCAGCCATCACGGGACTCACGAGCAGGCACTGTGCGGCAGGTGGCGCGGAGCGCGCCGAGTGCCACGCGGCGGACACGTGTAAGCGCGCCGCTTCGTCACCACAGCGAACGACGTCTTCGGGGTGCATCGACCGCTCACCCAGGTGCACGCCATCCGCGTCGCAGATCAGCGCGATGTCGACGCGGTCGTTGACGAACAACAACTGTCCATGGGTCGCCGTCAACGCGCGTAGCTCGCGCGCCCACTCGAGTCGCTCGCGACCGCGAAGCTGGCGATCCCGACATTGCACCATCACGCTACCCGGCCGCGCCGCTGCGCAAACGCGCACTAGCGCCGAACGCGACGTTTCAAAGCCGTGCGTCGCGACGTCGGTTATCGCGATCAGCTTTGGGGGCTCGAGCGGTATTTGCGCCAACCTCTCCACCATCCAAGCATGCTGCAGACCACCCCTGCGCCCACTGCGTCAGCCACCAAATCTAGAGGCTCCGCGCTGCGGTGAGGCAAAAAGTACTGCCAAACTTCGAGCGCGGCCCCCACCCCGACGGACGCGACGAAGCTCGAAAGCTGCAGCGTGCGGAAGGTCACGCTACGCCACACGAAGGCGATGGCTGGCACGCAGACGAGCGCCAACCCGCCGAACGCCACAGCATGCAACACCTTGTCGTTCACCACTGGCGGCCCGCCTCCAGCCGCCGTGCCACCAACGAAGATGGCCACGACGTAGAGCAGCGCAGGTCCTACGCGCAAAGCCGCGGTGAGCGCTGTCGGCACCAGGCTCAGATCAGTCCGGTCTCGGGGCTAGACGCCGCCGCGTGCAGTTTCATCGGCATTCGCCCAGCCAGGTACGCCAGACGTCCCGCCTCTATTCCGAGGCGCATGGCTCGCGCCATCACCAGCGGCTCTTTCGCGGCGGCGATGGCCGTGTTCATCAGCACCCCGTCACAGCCGAGTTCCATCGCGACGGCCGCGTCGCTGGCCGTGCCGACACCTGCGTCGACGATCACGGGCACCTTGGCTTGCTCCAAGATGATGCGCAGGTTATGCGGGTTTCTAATCCCCATACCACTGCCGATGGGCGCGGCCAGAGGCATCACGGCAGCGCAACCGATGTCCTCCAGCTTGCGACAGACGATCGGGTCGTCCATGCAATAAGGCAATACGGTGAAGCCCTCTTTCACGAGCACCTTGGCCGCTTCCAACGTCTGTTCATTGTCGGGGTAGAGCGTCTTGGCGTCACCGATTACCTCGAGTTTGACGAGTTCCCCCATGCCCAGTTCCTTGGCGAGACGCAACGTGCGGATCGCTTCGTCGGCCGAGTAACACATGGCTGTGTTGGGCAAGATCTTCCAGCGACCGCTCATGACCAGATCCATCATCGAGCCCTTGCTGCGGTCTTTCAGGTCGACGCGCCTGAGCGCCACTGTGACGACCTCTGCGCCCGACTCGACGAGCGCTGCCTCCGTCTGCGCCACGTCGGTGTACTTGCCCGTCCCGACGAACAGCCGTGAGGTGAAGGTGTGTGAACCAATCTTCAGCGCATCATTCGACATGCCGCCCTGATAGCGTCATTTGAGATTTCTCGCCAGCGCCAGCGTCGAGCGTACCGCCGCGCATCAAAAAGCTGGCCCGGCCGTCAGCTGCCTGCGACGCAGGCACGCCGCGGCTCACTGAAAGCCGGCTTTTCGCGTCGCTTCGCCCTTGGCTTCCAAAGCGCACGCAAACACGTCCGAGAGCGCGAAGAAATATGTCTCCCCCTTGGCCGTCCGCGCCTGCAGCTGTCCCCCGGTTTCGCTGATTGAGGTGACGCGAGCCACGGTCAAGCCAACGCCTCCCGAAGCCAGGTGCAGCGTCAAGTGACGCCCTTGAGGGATCTCTCGAGCCCCGTCTTTTTCTTGCGCGTCACACAGCGCCAGCACTTCTGAGAGTTGTTCTTTGGTCATCGCAAAATCCTCATGCAGCCGCTTGGTCGGCGCAGGCTTCGGCGGCCTGAGCCAAGGTGCAGAAGCTGTAGCCTGCCTTCCGCAGGGTGTAAACCACGCTGTCGAGCGCCTTCAGCTTACGCGCCACGGAGATACCCAGATCTGGCTGATGGCGCGCCAAACTGTGCAAGCCGTCGTCTTTGTCGAGCACGTCGATGCCGTGCAGCTCCAGATTGATGAGCGGCTCTCCGACGAGCTGGCGAGCGAGCCAAGCCGCCGCCGTGGGCCCTCCGAGCACGATGTTCGTGCCGATGAACGGCAGGCGCGCATTCGGCGTCACTTGAATCGGAAGTTCCAACAGGCCCTGCCCTCGATTCCAATACGGCACCCCGACGCGGTACGGCCGACGTGGAGCCAAAAGCACGCGAGGATCGTCCACCAAACTGCTCGAACGTTTGCCGAACATGCGCTTGAGTCCGATCGCAGCGAGCTTGGGAGAGTAGTACCAAGGACACGGAAACACCGACGAGCTGTAGCTCACACCGCACTCGGAAAGCACCTCGTAAAGCGCGTCGGTGGTGACGTACCCCGGCGCGCGAAAGCCGACTGGCGGAGCGCCCGTGGCACGTTCGATGGCTTCGATACCACCGCGAACCTGATGCACCATTTCCTGCTTCGAGTGACGCGTGAGATCGTAGCGGTGATCGAGCGTGTGGTTGGCGATCTCGTGACCCTCACCCCGCATCCATTTCAGTCGCGCAGCAGATTGTGCCCGACTCAGATCACTCCCCACGGCAAATAGCGTCAGCGGTATGGCGTGCCCACGCGCCCACGCGCTCAGACGTTCGAGCGCGCGTTCGTACACGGCATGCTCATCGCAGTCGTCGAGCGACACGCCGTGGATGGCGAAGTAGTTCGGGATCTCGTCGAGATCCACTGAGATGGCACAACGGAGCATCGGCGCTCCCATACCACAGCTCCTGGCGCCCTGGGCAGCTCCGACGTCGATCGCCCACGGCTGTGCGAGCGCGGCTCAAGGGTGAACGAAAACGACCGTGCCCCGCAGCGGCAGTAATACGCCGTGCCAACCAGCTGGCAATTCGGGCTCCGACCAGTGGAACACGCGCCGGGCGTCTTCAGGAGACAAGTTGATACAGCCGTGACTCTTGGGTACCCCGAAACGGTCGTGCCAGTACGCCCCGTGCAGCGCATACCCCTCTTTGTCGAAATACATCACGTACGGCACGTCGTGTAGCTCGAACTCTTCGCCGATTTCGCGTGAGCTCATGGTGGCCGTCACGTGTTTGGTGTGAATGCGAAAGATGCCGCGCTTGGTCGCCGTGGTCGTGTCGGCGTCCGCCAAGCCTGCCTCCCCGCTCGAGATCAGCGTCGCGAATACGGGCTCGGTCCCCTCGTACAGCATCAGGGTCTGTTTCGTCAGATTGACGTCAATCCACTTTTCGCCGTTGCGGCCCCAACCTGGCATGTTCTTGGCGGGATCCAGTCGCGATGCGTAGCGGTCGGCGATCCAACGCTCGTCTTCAGTCTGGTAGTGCAATACGCCATCGACGAACTTCTGCTTACCCGTGAGCGGCAACACCGCGCGGTAGTCGGCGCGTTTGCCGTCGGCGTAGCGCGCGGCGGGACTGCGCACGAACGCGAACGGAAACTTCACGTCTTTGCCGATCTCGACGCCGTGAAAATCCGAGCCGCGTATCGGACGCAGTCGATCCGTCGGCATGACGTTCATCCGCGTCGTCACGCCGTAGCGTCGTCCCTCCCAGAAGAACGTCTCGAGAAATGCGTAGCCCGCTTTGGCCTGCATCACACCCAGTTGAATCGCGTCTTTGCTGCGTGAGCGCCCCTGCAATGCAGGCAAGTGGCGACTCTGCGTCAAATAGTCGGGCACGTCACTGGTGACGGCGTCCGCCCACATTCGTGCCGGGTCTTCGGGCTCCCCCGCGTGACCCAACCAGACTTCCTGGGCGTAACTCGCGCCGATCTCGTCACCCGCGTCGAGCCAACGCTGCATGCGCTCCTCGAACCCGGGCTCGAGCTCACCGAGTTGTTCACGCGTCGGCAGCCCCGAGTAAATCGGTCCAGGATTTCGGACCGTGCCGTAGATGAACGGTAACTTTCGACCGAAGTCCGGCGGCAGCTCAGAAGTGATGGCCACCACTTCGTCGTTTGCGTCGAGGGTCGCCCGCGAATCCAAACACACGAAGCCACGGGGCTGGATGGGATGCCAACCGCCCGAACAGCCCGCGCCCGCGCTGGCGGGGCCGGCCAAGGGCGCGGATCCGCCAGCACGCAAGTACCCCAAGCGCGGCGACTTGCGGCTCGGCTCTTCATGAATCCAAGTACGCAGCGCGCGGCTGTAGATGCGCGACGCTCCTGGCGCAACGCGTGTCACGGGGTGTGGGTGGCTCGAGCCATCCAAAGTGACGGGCACGATGTGCGGCTCGGGCGGCGCCTCCACGACGGGGGGCTCCGCTGCCACGGGCTGGGCCGTCACGGCCTTGCTCAAACTCTCTCCCTCGACGTCCCAACGCTTGTCGTCCCGACACGCGCTGGTCGCCGCCACCGCCAACATCAGCGTCACTGTGACTCGCCGCATGAGCGACTTTTTGGCATAGCCCCAAGCTCCGGCCCACTTATCGGAGATTCACACGATTTCGAATAGTTGGATCCCGCCGACTCGGCTAGGACGAGTTGCGAAAGCGGCGCTCGGCGTGCGTTTCTTGACTGTTCCGAGATGTGCTCGCTTGTTAGCGTGCGCGCACTCGTGCGGCAGTCGCGCTGCAGAGGTCACCGCACCCCTAACGTCACCGCACCCCTACCGTCATAGGCCCCCTGCCGACGAACACCAATTCGAGATGGATGTTGTACGAGAAGGCGACGCCGTCGTAGTTCGCGCTGCCCCGATGCGAAGCCTGGGCGCGGCCGGGCTGTTGTTTCTGCTGCTCGGTCTCGCGTTGATCCTCGCCAGCAGCGTTTCTGCTGGCTCCGTGGGTCTGTTGTTGCTCGCCGGGCTGTTGTTCTTCGCGTCCCGTTGGCGTCCGAGGTTGTGCCGCCTCGCGAGAATCGGCAGCGCCGTCACCGTCGATGGGGCTCCTCAGCCGGGCGCCCATGCCGTTCAGGCGCGCTGGTCTGGCGCCCACGCGGCGCACCTCGAACTGATGCTCCTCGGAGACGAGCGTCCGATGCTCGTGGTCAGCCATCCGCACGTCGGCGCCACCCTCGCGGTCGCCGAACGCCTCACCGAGGAACTCGGCTTGGCCCTCTGTAGCGATGCTGATACGCGGGTGGAAACCGCTGATCCTCCACCTGGGGCCACGGCCACCTTGCGTCGATCTGCCTCCCAGGTGCGCGCTCAACTCGCCAGCGCATGGGTGGGCGCAGTGATCGCCGTCTACATCGGCATCCTCACCTGGACTCACGTCGACTTAGGACGGCCCTTGCATCCCATCAGCATTGCCTGCGCGGTTTTGGCCCCGGGCACTTTGCTCGGCATCGCTCTCCTGCTCAAGCTGCTCACGAGACGCATCTGTTTCGACGGCCCCCTGCGAGTGGTCGTGCAGTGGTCTTCGCTACGCGTCTTTTCGCAACACTTTTCGGACGCCAAGCTCGGGTTCATCGCGCTGCTGCATCCGCAATTGCGTCTCGCCTACTTGTGGTTGAGAGACAACGAACAATCGATTCTGCTGACGACCGACTCCGAGTCGTTGGCGCACGTGGCCGCCGCGCTGAAACGGCGCGGCGTCACCAACCTGATGAAGAACGAAGACTCATGAAATTCACAAGCAAACGGCTGGTCGTCATCATCGGCGCTGGGTTGCTGCTGCTCGGCACAGCCGCCTGCAAGGACGACGACCCGCCAAAACCAACCCCAGCACCCGCGAAGGCGCCAGAACCTACGGAAAAAGCGCCTTCCCCAGCGGCAACTGCAACGGCAACCCAAACGGCCGAGACGCCCAAACCGCCCCCTAAGCTGAACGTCCTGTTGCTCACCATCGACAGTATGCGCGCGAAAATGCCGTGGACCGGTTACGAGCGCGACATCGCCCCCAACTTGACCAAGCTCGCCAAACAATCCGTCAACTACGAGAACGCGTACTCAGCGTCGAGCTACACTGCCAAGAGCGTGTCCGCGATGCTGACAGGCCGTTATCCTTCAGCCATCTATCGTTCGGGGTACTTCTTCGCCGCGTTCTCACAGGCGAACCTGTTCTTCACCGAAGTCCTTCAAGATGCCGGCGTTCACACCATGGGCGGCCACGGGCACGGCTATTTCGACCCCGTCAAAGAAAAGGCGCTCGATCAGGGGTTCGACGTGTGGAAGATCACCCCCGGCATCGACTTCGACAACGAGACGGACAATCACGTCACCAGCCACAAGATGACCGACATGGCCATCGAAATGCTGAAAGACCCCAAAGCCAGCAACGGGCAGTTCTTCATGTGGCTCCACTACATGGATCCCCACGATCGCTACATCCAACACGCCGACACGCCGACATTCGGCAAGAAGGCGCGCGACCGCTACGACTCGGAGATGTTCTACACCGACAAACACGTCGGCAGACTGCTCGACTACATGCGTGAGCAGCCCTACTGGGAGAACACGGCGATCATAGTCAGCGCCGATCACGGCGAGGCTTTCGGCGAACACGACATGTACAAACACGCCTTCGAGGTGTGGGAAGTGATCACTCACGTTCCGCTCCTCGTTTACGCGCCAGGAGCGAAAGTGCGCACGATCCGCGAACGCCGCTCGCTCATCGACATCGCGCCCACTGTCCTCGACTTGATGGGCATCGAGAAAATACCGGAGAGCTTCCAGGGGCGCTCGCTCGCAGGGGAAGTGTTCGGCGACGAACCCGACGACCGCGAACCCATCGTGCTCGAGCTACCCGAAGACCACGACAACCTGCACCGCCGCGCGATCATTCAAGACGGCTACAAGCTCATCATCAAGAGCAACGGGCACACGAAGCTATTGTTCAACCTCGAAGAAGATCCGGACGAGAAAACGGACCTGTCGAAGAAACGACCCGAGAAGTTCGCGGAGATGATGGCGCTCTACGACAAGACCGTGGAGAAGATCGGCCCCATCAAACCCTACGGGGGCATGAAGATGCGCAGCGGTGGCACTGCCGATGGCCCGATGGGCCCCGACACGGCGCCCGCGAGCGACGAGCAAGAAAAGAAGTGATCGGACGTCGAGGCCGCTCGCGGTTCAGCGCAATTGCATGGAGTGGCGGCTCACCGCCACGCGCGGAAACGTCAAGAGCGGCTCGCTCGGCGACGTCTCGCGAGCCAAACGCTCAGGAGTCCGAACAGCATCAGTTCACTCTGCGGCGGAACAACTCGACCGGCAAGCGTGCAGTCACACCCCTCGGCGCCCACGCGGTCCTCACTCGTGGGGTGCGACGCCGCGTCACTCGAAGCTCCTGCATCGCCCCTGGCGGCCGCGTCGCTGGGAACCTCCGCATCATCTGACGTCGAGTCATCGCCACCCGCATCGGGATGCGTCGGGCTTTCTGCGTCGTCAGCCGCAGCCCCCGCGTCGCGGGGATCCTGTGGGGCGTCGTCCGCCCCCACGTCGTCGACGCCTGCCTCGGGATCGTCGTCTGGAACGACACTGTCGTCTGCGCTGTCACTGTCGTCTGGGTTCTGGTCGTCCGCAGCTGGCTCGTCGCTTTGCGCATCGTCACCGCTCGGGGGCGACCCCTGCAGATCTTCGATGGGGGGCAGCGGCGAACCGTCCCAAGAGGGCAATAGCGGCGTGGCCACCTCGCGCCCGCAGTTGCGCGGACAATCACCGAGCGCGGGGCCATCGTCACACGTCTCGGCGGCATCGACGACACCATCGCCGCAGTACGGCAAGCGGCAGTTGCTGCGACAGGCGTCAGGCACGCCATCGTCGTTGAGCGCTCCGTCGTCACAGCCCTCACCGGGGCCGAGCTCGCCGTCGCCACACACCGCGCGCACCCAGCCGATGTCGCGCAGCAGCTGAACGCTCAGTTCGTCGACCTGATTGGCTACGAGGTCCGTCACCACGGGCTCCATCAACAGGCCGACGGGATCGCCATACGCTTGACGACGGCGCCGCACGGAAGCGTCCCAATGCGCCAGCGACGAACCTCCAGCCACGGGGTCCGTCGCGTTCATCAACAACCTGCCCCCAATACCCACCCCCAAAGCGGCGTCAGCGTCCGCCCGAAGCGAGGCGATCGGCATCTGCCCGCCTTCAACGCTCGCCAACAGCTCACCGTAGTCGCTCTGGGCGACGACCAGCGCGGGCAGCGCCACTGAAGTAGTCGTCAGTGGCGGTGGCGTGGGCGGCGAGGTATCGAGCAGGCTGCGAACGACTGCGCCGGCGGCTCCTGCGCGCTCCGCTTCGACGAGCTGCGTCGAGAGTGACGGACAGTTCAGCGATTCTCGCAGCAGCACGACCGTTCCAGAAAGTTCACTTCCCGTGCACCCCGCACCATCACTGAACGTCGCCAGCACGCCCTGCACCTGCGCTTCGGAAACGCGCGGATCTGCAGCCAACTCCGCCACTTGCAACACTCGACGCTCGCCGTCGTCGATCTCCAACTGCGGTGCGCCAAGCGCCAATACCGAGCTAGCGTCTGCAGCGACGGCAGAGCCCATCCACAACAGCCCGCGAGCGTTACGCGCGGAGGCGGCGCGCTCGTCGCTGTTCATGCGGTCCCAGTAGCGCCCCAGATCTGCGTCGTAGAGCAACCCATCGAACGGCCCGAACCCTGGGCTCGGCGAGCCCGTCTCCGCGTCGACCAGATTGGTGAAGCCCAAGCCGTGCGCCAACTCGTGCAGCGCGGTGTTGAGAAAGCTGGTCCGTCCCGCGGTTTCGCCGAGCGCATAGTCCCACGTGAATCCAGGCAGACAATCGTCGTCGTCGATACGCGGGTTGAACTGAGCGATGATGTCTGGGGTCCCTGGCTCGAGGTCACGCCCCGCCAAACGATCGGCAAGCGCCGAAGGATAAAAGTGGTCGGCCCGCGGCGCGCCGCTGAAGCCGCGCAGCGCGCTCAGCGGATTGGCGCTACCAAGCACCGCCCCTTGCTCGTCACAGTGGAGCGCAGCAGAAGCCGAGAACGACGCCGAGACCCGGATCGAAACGCTGCTGTCGAGCTCCGCCGACCATATCTCGAGCGCCCGTTCGAACGCCGCACGGCGCTGGGCTCCGCGTGTCAGTCCTGGGTTACCCTCCGCGGGACTGCTCAGCGCCTGATCGAAAAAACCCTCACCATCAGCGTCGACGTATTCGATCTCGAAGTTCAACTCAGCTCGGGCGGCTGAAACAGTGGTCAGCGCTGAGGCGACCAGAGCAGCTGCGCCAGCTCGCGACACCGCGACGTGCACCGTCAATGAGCCCCTACTGCCTCGATCGGCGGAGCGGCAGCGGGCAGTGCGTGCCGCTCCAGCTCAACGGCGAGATCCGCACACAACGGAAGCAGCCGCGACAAGTCACTGACGGGGATGTACGGCGGGCGCCCGTAGTCGAAAACGCACTCGATGCGTTCACTATCGACATTGAGCTGCTTGAGCTTGGGATACGAGCGCAGTCCGTCGAGCAGTTCGCGCAATCTCGGGCTGTCCCCCATTTCCTCCATGCCAGACGCACAATAGCGATTCGGCAGCCAATCATCCAACTTGCGCGAACCGAGGGAAAAGCTGACCAAGTCTTCGGGCTTGCGCTTGAAATACGAGTGGTTGTGCAGGGCTAGCGTGGGATGCGCTCGGAGCCAAACCACGATGCGCGCGCCTTCGTCGGCTTGCACCAAAACGCGGTGGTGGCGGTATTCGCCACGCAGGCGACCCAATCCTTTGGGATTGCTCGGCTCCAGAAACGAAAGCCCAAAGTCCTCTGCCATGGCGGGATAATTGCGGTGGGCGCGCGCTCGACTGGCCTTGCGCAACGTCGTCCCAACCAGCATCCCAACGAACATCAGGATGCCGATCGGCAACCCCTGGGCCCAATCAAAGTCCATGCTGGGCTCAGTCTAGTGCAGGAGTAAGGCTGCGCATGGGGAGTTACCACGATGAGGACTCGAACCGCGCGCTACCGCGTTGGCCCAGCGCGGCTCAGATTGCGCCGAGCTCCGTGAAGCGGGGCAACGGCCGGCGAGCCGTGTTCATTTGTGGGAGTTTTTCAAGAAGCTGCGATGCGCTTGTTCGCACTCTGAACGAGGCCTAAGCTTGCTGGACACCCTGGCGACCGCGCGAAAGCATGCCGACAGACACTGACGACCACGCTCCCCGCTCCGCGAATGACACGTCCCTCGACGTGGCCAGCTCGGGCTCGACCGTCCGCTCCACCCCCGAGCACGACGTGTCGTCAGCCGACACCGACGGCGACGCTTGCGTCAGCTGGGGTGAAGAGGTTCTGATCGTGCCTTGAGGCGATCAGCTCGTCGGGTATGCATCGCGGACGACCGAGCGATCGGCTGATCGAACTCGCAACTCACGACCGAGCGATCGGCTGACCACCACCATCGGTCGCACCGTGCCCGTGGCTTGGTTCGGCCCAGCCCGATGATTGGCCCAGCCCCGTGATTGGCCAAGCCCGATTGCTGCCCCCAATAGACCAAAGCCCCAAGAGGGCTCTTGGGGCTTCCAGCGCGGCGGACGGGACTCGAACCCGCGGCCTCCGGCGTGACAGGCCGGCGTTATAACCAACTTAACTACCGCCGCTTTGGGGAGACGGTGTCTACCACACGACGCCTGGAAGGCTACAAGAAGAAAACCAAAAATTCACGACTTCCCGGACGCTTGGGCTTGGCGGCCAGGAGTCGCCCGCTCGAGGCGAGACGAGCTGAGTAGCCTCGAAGGCATTGATCATTTGTGGGTGCCCCCACCCCAGCCTCCTCGCGCTTCGCGCTGCGGGGGCTGGCCTCCCCCAAATCGCCCGCCCGCGGGCTCAGGGGGAGAGTCACGTCGAGTGAGGCGCGCCGCAACAAAGCCGCAGCGAACGTCGCGCACGCGAAAAAATGAAAAAGCGATGAACGCTTCGGGAGCTGCGGGAACAGAGCAGTGAATCCCCAACGTCACTTCGACGCACGGCGCGTCGTCACAGGCCACTCCTGTACGCCGTGTTCTAGGTGAACAACCAAGGAGCCTCTCGTGCGATCTCTCGCCCGAAGACCACTACCCCTCTGCGCGCTACCCGTGCTCGTCGCGACGTCCGCCCTGACTTGGAGCGAACTCGCTGTCTCTCAACCCGCTGCGGCCAGCAGCAAACAACCCAGCAGCGAACAACCCAGCAGCGAACAACCCAGCGCGCCGACGCCCGATCCCAACACCGCCAGGATCACCCCACCCACGCTCCTTCAGTATCAGGCAGCCGAACTCCCCGAACACGTCGAGGTGAAAGAACGCACCGCGGTCGACCTACAACTGTCAATCGACGCAGAGGGCAAGGTCGTCGAAGTGACCGTGTTATCCGAGACCACACCCGACTTGCGACGAGCGGCCGCGCAGGCCGCAGCACGTTTTCTGTTCGAGCCCGCACGCGCTGACGGCACTCCGATCGCCGTGCTGATCCAGTACCGTTATTGGTTCGAACCCACGTCGTCACCAGACGAGGCGACCGCGGGCAGTGGCGCTCCGCTGGCCGAGTCCCCGCAGCCAACCTCCCCCGCAACTGATTCGGATGCAACGGCCGACGCGAGTTCAGCTGCTGCCAAATCGCCCACTACCGAGTCGCCCACTACCGAGTCGCCGCCCGCTGGGGCCGTTCCCAACGGGGACGCAGCCACCACCGAAGACGATGAGATTTACGAAGCCGTGGCCGAGGTGGAAGCGCCGCCCACGGAACCCACTCGGCGCAGCTTGTCAGGCAAAGCGCTCACCACCACAGCAGGCACGGGGGGTGATCCGCTACGTGCAATCGAGGTGTTGCCAGGTGTAGCGCGTTCACCCGACGGAGGGGCGCCCATCATTCGCGGCGCCGCCCAACACGAGAGCACGGTATTGCTGGACGGCACCTACATTCCCCTGCTCTTTCACTTCGGCGCGGTCACCAGCGTGATCCACCCGCGGCTCATCGAACGAGTCGATCTTTATCCAGGGAACTTCTCGAGCCGCTATGGGCGCACCGTCGGCGGCATCGTCGAAGCGCGCCTACGAGCGCCGAAAGACGAATTCAGTGCCGTGCTCGACGTCAACTTGATCGACTCGTCGGTGCTCGTCGAAACGCCCGTGAGCGACGACGTGGGCATCGCACTGGCTGCACGTCGCAGCAACATCGACTTCGTGTTCGACAACTTCGTCCCCGAAGACGCTTTCAGCGTGGTCGCCGCCCCACTGTATTGGGACTACCAGGCCATCACACAGGTCGACCTCGGCGACGATTCACACCTTCGCGTGGCCGCTTTCGGCGCGCGCGACGAGCTCACGTTGTTGTTCTCCGACCCGAGTCACGCCGATCCGGGTTTGCGTGGCCAAGTCGGCGCGGGACTCGAGTTCCATCGCCTGCAAGTGATGCACGAGATGCCACTCGGCGTGGCCACACAGCGGGCCCAGGTCTCCCTCGGCTTGCAAGCCTTGGAGCAGAACATCGGCGCCATCGGCACAGCCTACTTCGACATTTACGAGTTCGACGCTCGTGCGCAGTGGGACATCCCGTTGACACGCGACGCAGAATTACTCACTGGACTCGACGTCACAGGACAACACCTGGTCGGCGCCTACGACGGAACCGTCGCCTCAGCCAGTGAGGGCGACTACGACTACCCCGACGGCTCTCGCGCCAACGTGGTGGTCGACGAAACAGCCATCGACATGCTGAGCCCGGCGCTGTACGCGGAAGCGCGACTGCACGCGACTGACCGTTGGATGCTCATTCCGGGTCTACGCCTCGACTACTACCAGCAGCTCGGCGACGCCACGGTCAACCCGCGCTTCAGTCAGCGTTATTCACTGACGAACAGCACCGTTCTAAAAGCGGGGCTCGGCTGGTACTCGCAGCCACCGCAGTACTACGAAGCGTTCGACCCCATCGGCAACCCCGAGCTTCAACCCTACCACTCGCTACACACCAGCGCGGGCGTCGAGCAGCGGCTGTTCGATGCCGTCGACGTCGAGCTCGAGGCCTTTTACAAACACCTCTACGATCGCATCGTCGGTACCGAGAACGGCGCGCCGCCCACCTTCGTCAATGACGGCCGAGGCCGCATCTACGGTATGGAGCTCGGTGCAAGCGTCATCGACCTGCACGGCTTCTCTGGGCAGCTAGCGTACACACTATCGCGCAGCGAACGCCAAGACAGAGACGATGCTTGGCGGCTGTTCGATCAAGATCAGACCCACGTGCTCAGCCTGGCAGCTGCCTACCGCCTGGGCGCGGGGTGGGAGGTGAGCACGCGCTTTCGCACGGTGAGCGGTAACCCGTCGACGCCCGTCACGGGCTCGGTACTCGATGCAGGAAACGGCTCGTACGTCCCAGTCTTCGGTGGCCTCAACAGCGAACGCTCGCCCACCTTTTTGCAACTCGACGTGCGAATCCAGAAAGCTTTCCGCATCGGGCGCGGCAGCCTCTCCGTTTACGCCGACGTGCAGAACGTGACTAACGCCGACAACCCCGAAGGTTACTCCTACAGCTACGACTACCAAACGAAAGAGTCCGTATCCGCCACCCCCTTCTTCCCCAATCTCGGAATTCGAGGTGAGTTATGAACACCAGTCTTTCAATCACGTCAGGTCGCGCTTGGCGCCACTCGTCGAAACCGCGCGCTGCTGCGCTCGCCCTTTCGATCGGCTGTTTCGCTTGCGAAGATCCGTTGGTCGATCCGCAAACCGTGGTCGATCTGCGGGTGCTCGCTGGGCAGATCAGCGCTGAAGACGATGAACGTCGAGCCACCCTCGAGCCAGGCGAGCGAGCTAACGTTCACTGGCTGGTCGCGTCCGACGAAGCACAAGACTTCGCGGCGACTTTGGCGTGGTGTCGCATCGAGCCGACGACCCTCGGCGCGCCCGTCTGTGCCGAGGCGCCCTTCGACGAGCAACAGCTGGAAGGCAATGCATACACCGAGCTGAGCGCCGAATTCACCCTACCCGATGACCTGCAGACGGGCGACGAATGGGCAGCCTGGCTCGGCGTGTGCGAACGCACCACGCCAGAGTTCGACCCGAGAAGTTCGAGCTTCGACTGCGGATCAGAACGTCCACTCAGCGCCTACCTACGCGCGGCGGTCGGCGCTGACGACAATCACAACCCCGACTTGAGCGACGACCTGCTCGAAATCGACGGCGAGCCGTGGAGCGCAGCACCACTCGCTGACGCGGGCAGTGAATGCGCTGAGCTCGACTTGCCGCAGGTCGAGCTCGGCGATCCCGCCAAGATCCGATTCGAGCTCGATGGCGACGACCGTCAGCCCATCGACGCCGACGAAGACGCGTACAACGCCCAGCCCGCTGAAACGCTCGTGGTCTCACACATGGCAACGTTGCCTGGCCTCGAGCGCGTATTCTCGGCGATCGAACACGACGCTGACGACGCGGAGTTCGAGCTCGAGTTCGAACTCGACGAGGACAGCGACCTGCCGCGCGACGGTCGCGTCGTCACCGTCACGCTCATTGCACGGGATGAACGTGGCGGCGTGGGCTGGATCAACCGCCAGCTGTGCGCCTTACCGTGAACTGTGCGTCTTACCGTGAACTGTGCCACGCGCTCGTCTCACACTGATTCCACAACAAAGACCAACCAACCCAACCCCAACCAACCCGAGAACATCATGGACATTCAACACACCCTGGCTTCCGTTACCGACCTAGGCACCGCCTGGATCCTATGGGCACTCGTCGCGCTGAGCGTGCTCGGCGTCGCGGTGATCATCGAACGCGGCATGTGCTACTTCAGCTCGCGTGACGACATCGACAGCTTGAGCGCTGAGCTCAGAAAGCTGATCGCGACTGCCGACTGGGAGAGTTGTCGCAAGCTCTTGTCCGAGTCCCCCAGCTTCGAAGCGCGAGTAGCCAGCGCGGCACTGGAGCAACCCAACGCCGAGGCCGCCAACGAACACATGCTGAGCGCCACCGAAGGCGTGCGACTCGAGCTCGAACGTTACCTTTCGTTCTTGGCAACGGTCGGCAGCAACGCACCCTTCGTCGGGCTGCTCGGCACGGTGATCGGCATCGTCGGCGCGTTTGCGGAGCTCGACGCCAGCAACGGCGCACTGACGGACGGTCTGATGGCAAGCGTGGGTGAAGCGTTGATCGCCACCGCGGTCGGGTTGCTCGTCGCACTGCCTGCGATTGCGGCGTTCAACGTGTTTCGTCGGATCGTGCAAACTCGCTTGGCACGCGCTGACGCTCTGCGCCGCAGCGTTCTCGGCACCATGAAGGCCAGAGGGGCAGGTGCCGCATGAGCCACGGCGTCAGCGATAACGGTAGCGCCATCAGCGATATCAACGTCACGCCGCTGGTCGACGTGATGCTGGTGTTGCTCATCGTGCTGATGGTGACGGCCAGTACGGCAGTCGCCCAAGCCCTCGACGTCAACTTGCCGACAGCGAGCTCGGGCACCGAACAACAAGCCCCGCTGAACGTGGAGGTCGACAGCCGAGGCGCCTGGACGCTGGATGGCGCTGCGATCGACGAGGCACGACTGCGGGGCCGCGTGCAACAGCTCGTCGAGAGCGGGCAAACGCCGTCGGTGGTGATCGCCGCCGATGAGCTCGCTGCTCACAAGCACCTGGTACGCGTCCTCGACGTGTTGCGCGAGGAGCGTGTGGAGCAGGTCGCCATCGGCGTGCGTCAAGCGCCGCCACAACCCAAGCGCCCTGAGCCATGATGCCCGACCGCAACTTTGGTCGGCAAGGCTCCGATCACGACGCAAGCTCGCACGCTGGACGCAGAGTTTCAGGGCCAGCGCCGAGCCACGCAACGAGTCACCACGCGCTGCGAGCGCTGCGCGCCGATCCCGATCGACTACCGATGAACGCACCCTCACAGCCCCCATCCGACAAGCCCGACGGCACGCCGCCCACCTCACGTCCAGGGTTGCCTGCTGTTGCGCTCGTCGCCAGCGTGGCGGCGCACGTGGGACTGTTCTGGACACTCGTGAACTCGGAGCCGCCATTCACGCCTCGCCTCCCTCACCCGCCGCCTACGCTCGTCCAGCTCACGCCGCCGCCCGAGCCTGAACCCGAGCCTCCGCCACCCGAGCCCGAGGCTCCTCCCGAGGTCACGCCCGAGGCAGCACCCCAGCAAGCCAAGCCGCCTCCGCGCTCGCAGCAGGCTCCACGCGCAACCGAAGCGAAGCCAGCTCCCGAGCAACCTCCGTCACCCGTCGCGCCCATTGCGCTGTCAGGGCTGACCCTCTCGAACGCGGAGTTCAGCGTGCCTACGGGAAGTCCCGGGCCCAGCGGGCCCACGCGAGCGCCAGCTCCCGCAGCGCCCGCCGCGAAACCTTCGCCCACGCCCAAACCGAGCCAGCCCGCACTGGTCCCGCTGAGCGACCTCTCGAGCAAGCCCAAACCCCCATCCCTCGACGCCGCTTTGCGTCGACATTATCCCGCGGCACTACGCGCCCGCGGTATCGAAGGGCAAGCGCTCGTGAGGCTCACCCTGGCACCCGCGGGTACGGTTCGCAGCGTCAGCGTGCTCAGCGAAAGTGAGCCCGGGTTTGGCGCAGCCTGCAAGCAGACGCTAGTGGGAAGTCGCTGGTCCGCCCCTCTCGACCAAACGGGGAAACCCGTCGGGACCCAAGTGACCTACCGCTGCCGCTTTCGTGTTCAGTGAGCCACCGCGGCGCGCCTTTGGCGACGACACGTTCGCTCGCGAGGCACACCCGTGACTTGACCCAAGTGCGGTTGCGTCGCAACCGTCACACTCAATGCTCCGCGTTCACGCCAGCGCCCGGTGGCTCGGCGGCGGGCGCCAGCCGCGGGGCCGCTGGAGCTTGCTCGCCTGGTGCCTTTTGCACGGCCGACGGGAACGGAGCGAGCTCACGCGGCGGAGGCGTGATGCGCGGAGCGACTGCAGCGGGGCCCGACGGTTCCTGGGCCTGCACCTGCGGAGCCTGGGGCGACTGCGCTTGCTGGACTTGTGCCCGTGCTGCCGCGAGTTCCACACGCACCGCCGCCAGAGCGTCGCGCGATGCTTTGGCATCGAGCAGCGCCGCGTCATGGGCACGTACGATTTCCTTGTAACGCTGCTCGAGGTTGCTGAGCGCCTGATCCAGGGTTTCGTTGCTCGACTCCAGCTGTGCAAGCTCGTTTTCGGCCAGGTCCAATTGGGCGATCAGCGATTCGATTTCTCGACGCGTGTCGTCCAGGGAGCGTCGCAGCTCCGCTTCGCTTGCCAGTAGACGACCGTTGAGCGTGTCCTTTGCGGCGTTCTGCTGGGCCAGCAACTCACTTTCCCCCAGCGCTTCGTCGCGTTCCCTACTCACGCCAAACAACACCACACCGCCCACGAGCGTGACCAGAGCGGCGAGTCCAACGACGAAGGTCAGGCGCCGTTTGGCGTGCCGGGCTTGCGCTTGTTGCGCCGCTTGCTCGGTTTCCAGTCGCCTCAGCGCTGCCTGTTCTTCGTCAGCGCTACGCTGCAAGTACTGCTGCACCAGTTCGATCGGATCGATCTGATAGCGCGCAGCGCCCGAGTTGTTGCGCTCGCTGCCCGAAGCGCCTCGGCGCCGTTGCGCGCGGACGTCGGAAGCTGCGGAGTCTTCAGCCACCGCTCCAGAAGTCACTGCTCCAGAAGTCACTGCTCCAGAAGTCACTGCTCCAGCTACCAGGCTGGCAGGCTCGATGCCTGCACTGCAGTGCCGCTGCGCCCAATGCGACGTCGGGGTAACCTCGCTCCACCAGGCTTGTGCCTGTGCGAGCTGCGGCCCTCTCAGCAGCCCAGCACTGCCATCACGCTCGGCGGCAGCTGCAGCGAGCAGTTCGCGAAGAGTCCTCCCCTGCGCCAGATCGCGAGCGACCCACGCCTCGAAACGCGGCCAGCGTTCGATCAGCAGCGCATGTCCGAGTTCGACCAGCGTGGTGTCGGGGTCGTTCGGCGCCACCTCCGTGGACTCGGCATCGTACCAACGCAAGAAGCCGCATGTGCCACTGCTGAACGTTCGAAGTAGCGCGCGCAAGCTCTCGTCAGTCGCGCTGACGTCAACGCCCTGAGCCAGCTGCGCCAGTGTCAGACGTCGCGCTACTGCGGCGCCGCTCCTGCAGTCGACCAGATGGGTGAACACGCGCTCGGCGAGGAGTCGCTCACTTTCGCGCAGGCCCGTCGCGCCGCTTTCGGGATCGCCCGCAAACAGGTGCTCGGCTTGTCGTGCAATCGCGTTCGGACAGCCGACTGCCGCGTAGCTGGTCAAGTCGAGCTTGCCGCTGGCCACCGCATGACCCGACATCTGCTCCAGCGCGTGCTGCAGCTCTGCCATCGGGTACGGCCAGGTCGCGCAGTCTTGCAGCAGCTGCGCCACCAACGCGCGCGACACACTCCAGTTTGCGACGCGCGCGGGCTCGCGGATGATCTGCTCGAACTGCGCAGCGCTCGGCCGCTCGAGCACCAGGGTGCGCCCCGCGAGTGCACTCCCCAGACCCGCGAACTGACCGCAGCTTCCGAGCTCGGCGTCGCGGATCGCGAGCGCGACGTGAAAGCCTGCGTGTCCCCGATTGCGCCCAGTGGCCTCCAGTAGTTGACTGACGAAAGCCTGCGCTGACCTCTCGGGCTGTCGCGTCAGGTTCTCGAAGTTGTCGATGATCAGAAGTAGCCTCGCGCCTGTCCCCGCGAGCAGGTGCTGAGTGGCCCGAGCAATGGCGTCCGAGGCATCATCCAAGCTCGCAAACACGAGACCAGCGCGCTCGGCGTTGGCTTGCGAACCGCTCCTGCCGTCGAGTTCGAGCAGCTGCGGGTCTTGGGTGAGCTCCCAGAAGACGTTTTTCAGTGCCTGGCGTACATCGCGGGTGCTGCTCCCCAGGTCGAACCGCCCAATCAGCCACGGGCGATAGGAGTTATCGTTCGAGGCACGCAACTGCCCGGCCAGGCCCGCTTCGAGCAACGACGTGCGTCCGCTCTTGCGCGGCCCGACGACGGCCGCGAGGCGCCCTTCGTCCAGCATGTTACGCAGCCGCCGCAGTTCCTCGTCACGGCCGAAAAAGAACTCGTGATCGCGCTCGGAAAAGTGGCGTAGCCCGACGTATGGCAGCCCGAGGCGACGCGTGTGACTGCGGGCTCGTAACGCCAAGCGACTCGACTCGGCAAAAGCTTCTTCACTAGACACGGAGTGCTCGCTAGCCGCGGGCGAAGTCGGTTCGACACGATCGACCTGGGTCGACGTGTCGCCGTCCACGGGAGAATTCATCAGCAGTGCACCCGAACTGGGCCGCTCCGCAGATCCCGGCCCCGTCTCAGCGGCGGAGTCGCCTTCGTGCGTTTCGCCAATGGCTGACCCCTCATTGTATCGGGCAGACGGCATGGTCATCTCGACGACTCCTGTGATGGCATGGAGCGAAGCTGACTTGGTCTGGGCGTCCACGTCCAGCGATCCAGCCCGCGCAGATCACTCCTACGTGAGCTCTATGTGGCTCATGTGGATAGTTCAGACCCGAACGGACGACGGCCGAACTCGGCGCGCTACACTACGCTGACGCTGCACTTCACCACCGCTATTTCACCCGAGGATGTCGAGAGGAGTAGAACAGATCGATCACCTCAGGCCGCCGCTGAGATCGCAGCAGGCGCCTGATCCGTCTGACACCGGCGGAGCTGGCGTCGCGCCATCCACCAGGCGTAAGCCCCAATCAGTGCGTTCCCGGCGGCGATCCCCCCAAAAAGCCCGGGAAGTCCTCCTAGCGACGATCCGAGTGCCGCCAGCGGCACCGCCAGCACGAACAACCGAACGAGCACCACCAACGTCGAACTCAACGGACGATCGAGCGCGTTGAAAAAAGAATTGTAGAGCATGGCGATCCCGACAGATCCGTAACTCCACGGGATGATCGTCATGTAATCCACCGAGCGATCGACCACGGCGGGCGCAGCGTTGAACAGACTCGCGAGCGGCGCTGCCACCAGCGCCAGCAGTAACGCGACGCCCGCACCCCACACGAGTGACGCTTTGGCGACGAAGCTCGTACCCTCACGAATGCGAGAGAACTGTCGTGCGCCGTAGTTTTGCCCGTAGAAGGGCGTGGATGCCATCGACAAGGCGCTGACGCCGACCATCGCCAGTGACTCCACTCGCGTCCCAACTCCGAACGCCGCCACCGCCTCGGGCCCGTGCTCGGAGACCATTCGTGTCAAGATTGCCGCGCTCAGTGGCACCAGCACGTTGGTGGCCGCAGCAGGAGCCGAAATGCGCGTGATGCGCCTCCAAGACTCGAGCACGGCTCGCAACTCGGGGATGCGCCACTCGAGCATGCCCTCGCGACGGTGCAGGATCCACATCGCTGCGACGAACGTCGTCACCCAAGAAATCGCGGTGGCCAACGCCGCACCTCGTAGTTCGAGGCGCGGAAACGGGCCCCAACCAAAAATCAGCAATGGGTCGAGCACCAGGTTCACCAGACCCGCGACCATCATGACCCACGTAGGTGAACGCGTATCGCCAGTCGCTCGGATCGCGCCATTGCCGACGATCGGAATGACCAGGAAGCCGACTGCAAAGTACCACGGAGTCATGTACTCGGCGATCAGCTCGACCTCCGACGCGTTGGCCCCGAGCAGCGGGAACAACGTGCGAATGGAGCTCAGGCCCGCGAACGCCAACACAGCGACCACGACGACGCTGAGTAACAGGGCGTGAGTCGTCAGGCGCCTGACCGCACCTTCGTCCCCACCGCCGACCGCGCGCGAAATCACCGCTGTCGCGCCGATGCTCATACCTACCGCCACGCTGACAATCACCATCGTGACCGGGAACGTGTAACTCATCGCCGCCAACGGCAGCACCCCCAGGCGACCGACGAACAGCGCGTCCACAGCCTGGAACAGCATGATCGACGCAATGCCGAACAACATCGGCGTTGCCATCCCGAGTAGGGTCTTTGCCACCGCCCCACTCAGAACGGCTTGACGATGCTGCGCGCTCACTGCTCAGCGTGTGTAGTGCCACGCCGTCCGAAGCGACACCTGCGATTTTCACCATCCGTGCTGCAAGTCGGTCAGACTCGGGCTCGTCTCGATTCAGGCACCCTTTGCCGCGTCTGCGCCCGCGGTCGTCCCTGCCGTGGACCCGGGACTCGACCTGTGGTTGCCTCTCAGGCTCGATGGCCAGCTCTGCGTGCTTTTGTTTTGAACGTTCTTCGGCGGCTCGGGCACGCAGCTGCATGAAGTTTCAGTTGGCTGGTGGCGTCGCATTGGTTGCTTTCGCGACGCTTACGAGCCTCGATGCCGCTGCGCAGCTGCCGTCCGAAGACTTGCGCGGGCCAGACGTGCCGACCGACGGCACTCAGCCCCCGCATCATCAACCACCCGCAACGCCGACCGAGAAAACCTCGCCCGCTGCCGAGCCTTCTGGGTCCGAAGGTCCTCCGCCCACCAGCGCCGTTCCCGACGCAAACGCCGCCTCTCGACACTCCCCAACCCCTGCCCCACCCGCGCTCACCCCCAAGGGCCCCGTATGGATCGACGTACAACTCACGGGCTTCGACGTCGATCCAGAGCTGGTCCGCATAGCCGTCGCGAAGGAACTCGCGTTGGCGGTCAGTGACTCTGCAGAGGGTTCGCCAACCCAGGTGAACGTCCAGGCCACGGCGGGTGGCGATATCATCGTCACCTATCAAAGCGAAGACGGCCCCCGCTTGATGCGAGCAGTGACCGCGCCCGCCCGCGCCGACGAAGTGCCCGAGGTGAGCGCGTTGCTCGCGGGTAACCTGGCGCGCGACGAGGCCGGGCCGCTGTTGGAGCAGCTCCGCGCCGAAAAAGCACGCGAAGCACAAGCTCAGAGCTCACCTACCGAGCCGGCCACCCCCAACGAATCGAGGGCTCTGAGGCCGTACCGCGTCGTCAATCTCTCGCTATTCCCACCGCTGTCGACGGTGGAAAACCCCGAACACGAGACGATCAACGTCGACTTCGGACTGTTCTACAGCCACATCGGCGGCCTGCACGGAGTTGGTCTCAACGCCGGGGTGCTCGAGGTCGACGGCCGCGCGGAAGGCGCGCAAGTTACAGGCATCGGGCGGCTGGGTGACGGCGACGGCTGGGGAGCGCGGATCGCAGGCTTGTTCGGTGTGGGCGAGGGTAGCTACCTCGGGCTCTCCACCGCCGGCGTGTTCGACTACGGCAAAGGAGATCTCGAAGGTGTTCAGCTCGCGGGAGCATCCAGCATTCAAGTCGGCAAACTGGATGGGGCACAAGCTAGCGGCGCAGTCAGCATCGCGCGTGAGCTGCACGGCGCGCAGATCAGTGGCGCGGCTAGCGTGACCAATGACGCGGTTGGAGCGCAAATCAGCGGCGCAGTCAGCGTGGGTGAAAACGTCGAAGGGCTGCAGTTGAGCGGCGCGGCCAACGTCGCGCAAACGATCAACGGCGCGCAAATCGGAATCATCAACGTCGGCGGCAAGGTCGAGGGGCTCCAGCTCGGCGTGATCAACGTCGCAGACGAGCTCGATGGCGCCTCGATTGGAGCGATCACGGTGGCGGGTTCCGGCAAGATACAACCGGTCACCTGGTACAGCTCGACGCAGCCCCTGAACGTCGGGCTGCGGCTGTACACGGGTCCCTTGTACGCCATGCCCACGTTCGGTTACGACCCGAACAGCAGCACTGACAGCAGTGAGACTAAGCTCGGGCTGATCTTGGGCGGCCGCATTCCGATCAAACGCGCCTTCGTCGACGTCGACGTCGGATACAGCAACCCCGCCGACTTCAGCAAACTCGACGAACACACCGTCGACCTGCGCTACCGGGTGCTCGCGGGCTACTCGGTGACGGACTGGTTTGGGGTCTTTGCGGGGGGCGGCGTGCTGCACAGTTTCCGTACCGCGGGGCCGAGCGACGAGAACCTCGACCCGGAACTCAGCCTAGGGGTGGAGCTGTTCTGACCAAAGCTCTCCTAACGCTATTCTTCTTCTTTGTACTTTCCATGACTTATGGCGCTAGATGCTGACGCGGTGAACACTTTGGAGCGTTGTGGGAACCAATCCGAAAGTCCCAAAAGTGGCAACGGATCCAACACTCCACGCGTCAGCATGATATCCGCCATCTCCAACACGATGCGCGCGCTCAACCTTCAGCGCAAACCGAGCAGCGACGAGCTGCTGGCGCGAGTGGCGCGCGGCGAGCCCGCGGCAGTCGGAGAAGTCTACGACCAACACCACGACGCGGTGCGAGCCTTCGCGCAACGCTTGGTCGGCGACGAGACCATCGCCGAGGATCTGGTCCACGACGTGTTCGTCTCGCTGCCGAAGGCCGCCCGCAACTTTCGCGGGGATAGCTCCGTTCGCACCTTCTTGACGGGAATCGCCGTCAATCACGCGCGTCACTTCGTACGCAGCGCCGCCCGTCGACGTGCCGCCACTGCACGCATGGTCGAAAGCACCCCCGAGCAGGCGCATACTCATACCCCTGAAGACTCGTCGACAGACAAGCGCTTTCTGGAAGCACTGGCGCGCGCACTAGACACCTTGCCGCTGGAGCAACGCATCGCCTTCGTACTTTGCGACGTCGAAGAGCGCACGGCAGCAGAGGCAGCCGAGCTCACGGACGCCCCGGCTGCCACGATGCGCACGCGTTTACACCACGCCCGCAAGAAGCTGCGGGAAGCACTCGAGAAGGAGGGGTTCCGATGAGCGATCACGACATCCTCCAACGCGCTAGCAAGGCATTGCGCGACGAACACGACGGCAGGCGTGCTGGCTCTGGGTTCACACGTGCCCGCATCATGAAGGCGCTGCACGAGCGGCGACGGCGTCGCCTGACATGGTGGTTCACTCTGGGCCCTGCCATCGCGTTCTTGCTGGGCGGCAGCGCTTGGGCCCAGAGCACGGGCAACTGGCCTGTCGTGTGGCAAAACATCGCTGCGGTCTTCTCCGCCAATCCGCCGATACAAGTCAGCACCCAGGTACCCGAAAGAGCCGCCCCCAACCCGCCCCGAACCTCGCAGCCTGCCCAGAACGCCCTCAGAGCGCCCGAAGTAACGGCGGGCGAGCTCACTGAGCCCGAAGAGGAACTGACAGAGCCCGAGGAAGCGGCACTCGAAAACACGGACCCGGCGTTGGCGGAAGCTACCCCCTCGCCGAAACCCGTCGCTCCCCGAGTGAAACGCCGTGCGCCCGAGCCTAGTGTCGAACCGACTGACGCTGAAAACCTGGAACCACCAGTCGAAGGCGAGCTTCCAGAGCCAGCAGAGCCATTGCCCTCGGAACCCGAGCGCGATCCCGAGCTGAAGCACTTCCGCCGAGCGCATGACCTGCACTACAAGCAGGGTTCACCCATCGCGGCCATCGCCGCCTACCGCGACTATCTAGTGCGTTATCCCAGCGGCCGCTTCGTCCCAGAAGCCCGCTACAACATTGCCCTCAGCACACTCAAACTCGGTCACCACGACGAAGCCAGACGAATGCTTGCGCCCTTTGCAGCAGGCCACTATGGGAGCAACCGGAAAGCAGCCGCGCAGGCGCTGCTCGATTCGCTCAAGTGAACGGCCAACACGCCCGCCTTGACTTCCATTCGTGCCTGCGCCGAGTCGGCACACGCGGGCGGTGAGCACATCACTGAGACAACCTACATGCGCCAAGCTGCGACTGACCAAGCACGCATGGCGGCACATCCATGACGGTATCGTCAGCGGAAGTATCGTCGACCGCCGAGTCGTCGATGTCGACATCGTCGTCGTCGACATCGTCGTTCGGCCCGACGTCGGTTTCAGGCTCGTCGCTTTCAGAGTCGTCACTAGACTCAACGTCGGTTTCAGTGTCGTCGGTCTCGATCGGGTCAACGTCCACGGAACTGGACGCGTCTGACCCGCCCTCGCTTGACGCGTCGTTCGTGCCCCCATCGCTTGGAGCAGCGTCGGGCTCACCTACCGAACTCCCTTGCTGTGACCCCTGCTGCGCCCCGGGTTCTGAGGCGTCGACTGATGCGTCCGCTAACTCTATACCATCATCGGCGTCACCACCGATCGCAGTCGACGGGTCGTGCCCGTCGTCGATTCCCTCGAGCGAACCCATTTGCGTATCGTCTTTCTCAGACGAATCAGAAGACCCCGGACGCTGACCGTCGTCCGAGTTCGTTTGGTCGTCCGTGTCCACCTCTCCGACCCCAGGGGACGCGTCGAACGAGCCCGCGTCCTCCCGTTCACATGTGGCAGACGCCGCGCAGCTTTCGAAGTCTCTGCACGAGGCTAGCGTGAGCGCGAACGGAACGAGCGGCGCGCACATGGTGATCACGGAGCGCCCCGCACGGCAACACGACGCAACCCGACCCCATGCGTGCACACCCTCGTGCATGATTGAGCGAACAACGAGGCAACCCCATCCAAAGAACCGCGACATGACAGCGTCGCAAGCTAGCGATCCCCATCACCCCTGTCCAGAGCAGAGAGACCGCACGAACCCGAACGGCTTACGCGCGACGTGACCGTCACCCCCTAGCGCCGGGGTTGAGGTCGGTTGCTAAAAAAGTTCAACAATGCGACGGGCGTTTTACGCAAGGGACGATGGCGAAACCCCTAGCCCCGTAGTACACGCACGAACTGTGAAGGGTCCGCGCTACCGAACGATGAGTTCTCAACGCCACAAACTCTGTTCTTAGCTGGACCGCTACTCATTCGTAGGAGGACACGCAATGACTCGAATCCACACGCCACTCGGAATAGCTGGTGCGTTGCTCGTACCAGCCGCAGCCATCGCGCTGACCACGCCAAACATCTTCTCTGACGGAGACGTGCTCACCGCGAGTGACCTAAACGAAAACTTCCAAGCGATGGAAGCCGAGATCAATTCACTGCGTGCCGACGTTACCGCCCTGCAGAGCGCACTGAACGGCAAGGCTTCGACCACGTCCGTCAGCTCGCTGCAGACTAGCGTAAGCTCCTTAGACGGTGAGCTGAATGTGCTCGATGGCGAGGTATCGTCGTTGCAGAGCGACGTTGCGGGCGTAGTCAGCGATACGTCCGCGCTGGTAGGCAGTGCGCTCCACGAGTGCACATGGCACTTCGATCCATGCGAAGGACAACCCGAGGTATGTGTCGCCGTTTGCCCAGCTGGCAAACATGCTGTCGCCATCGGATGCGATAGCGGCGCGTCTGGCTTGACGGAGTCCTACCCAGTCCCTCCAGTTTCTACGCCGTTCCCCGCGGATGGCTCTTCCGTCACCGCCTACAATCGAGGTGCGTGCCGAGCTGCCGATCCTGATGCGCTACAGACGGCGTTCGCTCTATGCTGCTCGATCGGCACCTGAAAGTTCACTGCGCGGCCCGCTACGCGTCGCGAACCTGGGCCACGCGCTAAGCCCAAGGCCATGCTCCAGAATGCTCTCGAGTGGATCCGGAAACGACCGGCGTATTGCGTTGTCAGTGGGGCGTTCGTTCTAAGCCGTGCACTCCTGTACGTAGCGGGATTGCGCTTCCACATGATCTTCGACTGGATGTTCCTTGCGGATCCGGGGGATCTGAAGCAGCAGCTATTGAGCACTGTCTATCACTTCCACGCCTTCCCTCCGGGCATGAACATCCTCACCGGGCTGCTTCTCAAGCTTTCTGGGGGACACGTGACGGCGATCGCGCATGGCGTGTTCTTAATCTGCGGACTGCTGATGGCGAATTCCCTGCTCTACTGCTTTCGCGCGGTGGGCCTGCCCGTGCGCTGGGCGACAACGCTAGCCGTGACGTTTTCACTCACACCGCAGACGCTCTACTTCGAAAATCTATATCTGTACGACTATCCCGTTCCCGCGCTGCTGAGCTTTGCGGCAGTGCTCTTCCACCGCGCTGTCGCAGGCAATCGTTTCGTTGGCTGGTTGGGACTGTTCGCCGTGTGCGCGCTGTTGGGTTGGGTTCGCAGTGCCCTGCACTTGTCCTGGTTCGTTGCCATCGTCGCGCTGGCGTTGCTTGCCGTGCGTGGCACGCGACGACGCGTCTTGCTTGCTGCAGTAGGGCCCGCGTGCGTGCTGCTCGCTCTCTACGTCAAGAACCTGGTGGTGTTCGGCGTCTTCGATTCCCAGTCGCAAAGCGGCGGAAACGCCATATTGATCACCACGTACCATCTATCCCAGTTGGAACGAAAACAGTGGGTGCAGGAAGGCAAGATATCGCCGTTCGCCGCGATGGGGTTCGCCGCGCCGCCGCGCGCGTTCATCCCGCACCTCGGAAACCCACACAGCGACCAGTGGCCGGAACTCAGCAGGCTTGAGCGCCCAACCCTCGGCTCACCGAACTACAATCACTGGTTCTACTTCGAGGTCAACCAGAGGCGCCGCGACGACGCACTCACATACTTGCGCGACCGCCCCTGGGCTTACGTCAATACGGTTTGGAGCGTAAGCCTACCACAGGTGTTCAGTCCGTCCACAGAGTGGCACCCGAGAAATGGCAAGCCCGGCGGCCCCCACTGGGACCACCGAGCGGTCCTCGGTGGCTACGAACGCTCGTACAACTGGTTCATCCACGACATGTTCCTGTCGCCCGTCGGCTGGTACGCACTGTTACCATTCGTGCTCGGGTGGGCGGGCGTGCGCGGCTGGCGCGCTGTACGCAGATCGACGGACGACCGCAGTATGGGCGCACTGCTACTACTTGCCGTCCTGCACATCGTTTACCTGACGGCAGTCTCGGCTTTGCTCACGTGTGGTGAAAACGCTCGCTACCGATACATCGTGGAGCCGTTCATCTGGATTCTGTACGCCGCGGCGGCGCTGGCTCTGGTCAAACGGCTGTACGAGCGACTGAGCACATTGAGGCGATCGGACTCGTCAGTACGCGATCGCCCATGATCTTGCGGTAGCGCTTCGTTGCTCCGACGTCAACGCGCACAATCCACGGCTGGGCGACGTCGTGCGGGAGCAAGCCGTCGTCGGCTAGAACCATGTCGGTCTCCCCTCCTGAAACGGCGGCGAATCGCTCGAATGAATCGCGCTCGGGTTAGACCTAGTTCGCTCGTCGTTTCCGCTGGCGTGATTTGCGGTGACGACGGCTTTTCCATTTGCCCTTGCTCTTGGCTTTGACCGCGTCCGGCGACGTGACGACTGCAGCGGGCGACGACGCGCTCTCCTTGGCATCGCGCGGCGGTGGTCCTTTTCGGGGAGGCGGGTTCGGAGGCGTCCTCTCACGTGCGATGGTCTTGCTTCGAGTAGGACGGATGAGCGCAGCGATCTCGTCGGGGGCGAGCGGCAGGAGTGCCTTGCCACTCAGCTCGATAGTCCTCTCGGATTGGGGCGCGTTGTCGTCTCGTGGTGGTTCGTCGGACCGAAGTGAAGTGCTGGAAGCAGGCGAACGCTCACCACTCCCCACCTTCGCGGGCGCGGCTGGCTCAGGCGTCTTGCTCTTGTGGCGAGCTTTGATCGGCGGTGGTGAGGTGGGGACCTTGGCCGCGGTCACTCTGTTTGCTGTCTTCCGAGTCCGTCGCCCGACGAGACGCCCGAGCGCGGTGGCTGCCATCTCCCAAAGCGACTCGGCGGACTGCGAGCGGCCCGAAAGTGGCGCATCTAGAAACTCGCGGATCTGGTTGATCTCGGGTGGCGGCGTCGTCCAACCCGTTTTGGTCTTCGCTGGCCGCGGCCCGCGGTCTAGCGCCCACAGCAAGTGACGATAGCTAGCGCCCACACTCGGAAATCGCGCGCCAGGGTCGATAGCCAGCGCGTGTTTTACCCACTCGTCGACTGCCTCGGGTAAGTCACGACGCAGTGCGTGGAGACTGGGACGCGGTTTGGTAGTTACCGCAATCAAAGTTTCCGACATCGAAGCGTTCGAAAACGGCAACTGCCCCGAGAGCGCGCGATACACGATCACCCCGAACGCGTAGACGTCCACGCGGTGGTCGGCGGTCTGAGCCTGCCCCTTCCACATCTCGGGGGCGATGTAGCTGGGTGAACCCATCACCATCCCGGTGTCCGTCACGCGTTTCGAGTCGTGCAGGCGCGCGAAACCGAAGTCGAGCAAGCGCGCTCCGCCGCCCGCCGCCTGCGACATCACGAAAATGTTTCCGGGTTTCAGATCGCGATGAACGATGCCTACGGCGTGCGCTTTGTCGAGCGTGCTCACGATGGGATCGAGCACTTCGATCAACGTATCGACACTGAGTTGCTCTCCACGATTTTCGATCGAGACCAGGTGGCGCTCGAACTCTTGCCCGTCGAGGAGTTCCATCACCAAGCACAACGCGCCGTCACTCGCACGGCACATGTCGAGGTACTTCACCGCGTTGGTGCCCGCCAGCGCTTGCAGCGCCTGCTGCTCACGTGCGAGCCGCTCGGTCGCGTCCGATTGACGCGCCACGCGACTGGCGACGATCTTCACAGCAACATCGTCGCCCGTTTCCAGATCGCGCGCGCGGCACACCACGCCCTGACCACCGCGCCCGAGCACCGCGGCGCATTCGTAACGTCCCGCGATGATCTCCCCAACGTGATCCGCTTCCATGAGTCGAGCCTGGTTCGAAGTTGCTGTTAGCGTAGGCAACGCTCGGCTGCAACTGCGGACGGAGTTTGATGCAGGCGCGCCGAGCGTGCCTCGGCCATGCGTATCCCGCCGATGATGAGCGGCTGAGTGTGGAAACCGAAGCCGCGCGGCTGACGGCCTCGCTCAGCGACCTCACACGGGTCCGGATGTGATGCCAAATCCTCGCCTAGCTCGGTGGGGCGGCACCGCGCACGCGACGAGTCAGTCTGATTCCGTCGCGCGCGTTGAGCGCCATCAACGTCAGGTTCAGGGCCCCGACAGCGAGTTCGAGCGACTGCGCGGCGTAAAACCAATCGTCCATTCGTCCCTGCGCGGCCTTACGCGCTAGAAACAGCGCAACCGGAGTGAGCAGCAAGACGCCGTTGGCGGCGATCAGCTTCATTCTCCACAACTTGATGCCCAGAAGTCCCGTTCGCTCGTTGCGCGCGAGCCTAGCGCCCGTGAACCCCGTCACCGCGAGCACGGGGATCAACCACAATAATGCCCAAGGGATCATCAGCTTGACAGCGATGATCTCCTCGGGTCGTCCGAACGTTTCGACCACCACGGTGGCGCTGAAGAACAGAAGCAGCGTGCACATCCCCAGGATGCTTCCCGCCAAGTGAATGCGTGAAAGTCGAGACATGAGCGAACACCCTTTTGGATAGCAAGCTATCTATCATTTGAATAGCATGCTGTCTAGTCCAGAATCCGCTCGTGAAGTTCGAGAAACATCGCTCCGCTGGCTACCTCATCAATCACCTGGCGCGCATTTTCGCAGCGCATCTGCAAGAGAAGATCAGGCCGTTGGGGCTCGCGGTGGGTCAGTTCCCCGCCCTTCTGGAACTATGGGAACAGGATGGCTTGACGCAAAAGGAGCTCATCGAACGCCTCGACCTCGAGCAAGCCACCATGGCGAACACGCTGAGCAGGATGGAGCGGGATGGCCTGGTCGTGCGCCGAAAACACCCCGAGGACGGGCGCTCGTCTCAGGTATGGCTCACCCCTCGTGCGCGCGCCTTGCGTCCCGAAGCCGAGTCTGCCGCGAAGGCGGTCAACCAGGCTCAGCTCCAGACCCTATCGGCTTCCGAACGTAAACAACTGCTCGCCCTGCTCGCGAAGTTACTCGTCGCGCGAACGGACGCTCGCTGAGGTCGTCGCGGGCCCTCTCGCTAGGACGCGCTGACCCGACAGCGCTGAGCCCGCGCCGTACCCCTGACCAATCCTGCCGCTTCGCACCCTTTCGAGAACCAGCTTCGCCTGGCGGTCCATGTAGCCGACGGCTGAAAGACATGAGTCGACCCGACATGCGGTCAACACTCGGTCATCACTCCGTGAACCGCGCGGTGACCGTTGACGCGCAGAGCGCAATACTCCGATCCGAGCGTTAGCTTGGAGTCGAAGTAACGCGCCCCGCACAACGCCGCGAGGGGCTCAGCGGCGGTGTTGCTGCTCGCGTTGGCTCCTACGTCGACGCAGAACCGTTGCCGCGAACGCCAAGAGCCCGAAAGCGCTCGAGCCGAGCGCTCCGCCGCCGGTGCCGCTGGGACTCGTCACTGCGCAACCGACGTCGTCCGCGTCGAAGTCGCCATCGTCGTCTTCGTCAACGTCAATTTCGTCTTCGCCATCACCGTCGATGTCGACGGTACCCTCCACTTCGAGATCCACGTCGACGTCGATGTCGATCTTCTCCGCGAGTTCTGCGGCGCAGGCGTCGAGATCTTCGGCAGCGATGAATTGTCCGTCGCAAAAGATCGCCCCGCCCGTTTCGGTGCACTGCGTCTCACACTTCTCGACGGTCTCTTCTTCGCACTCTTCGAAGGAATCAGCTTGGCACTCGGTTTGACAGCTGGCGGTCGCCTTCGCCTCACAGGAGCCGTCACAACTGGTTTCACACTTTTCGGTGCATTCGACCTCTTCGTCGTCGTCTTCGTCGATGCTGCTGCAGCGGCCATGGCACTTCTTGGAGCAGTTGTGGTTACACGCGGCGCGACATCGCCGGGGGTTATCCGCATCCTCGCAGCGCTCGTCGCAGTCGCGTCGACAGTCCCAGTTACCTAGCCCTGCGCAACTGGGCGGACCTTTATCACTCTCCGTCTGCGCTTCGCACACCGTCTCGCAGCTGGTCTGGCAGGTGTCGCGGCATTCCGACGTCGCTTCCGCGCTGCATTCCGATTCGCACTCGACGTACAGCTCAGCGGCGCACGACTTTTCGACAGTCGTCGTCTCACACTCGGTTTCACACTCCTTGGTCGTTCGCATCTCACACGCCGACTGTGCGTTGAGGAAAATGTCGCCGCAAGATTCGAGCTCAGTGGTGGTGTTATCGAGGTCCACATCGACGTCGACGTCCACGTCGACGTCTACGTCCACCTCGATGTCGACCTCTTCCTTCAACTCAGCCGAGCACTCGTTCACGTCCGAGCCGTTCAAGAACTGCCCATCGCAGAAGATCGCACCGCCACTCTCCGTGCATTCGGTATCACACTGCTCGACCGTACGAGTCTCGCACTCTTCGAAGCTTCCAGATTGGCAGTCCGTTTGGCATTCGACGTTTGCCTGAGCTTCGCAGGACCCCGTGCAGCTCGTCGAGCACTTCTCTTCGCAGCTGAGTTCGTCGTCTTCATCTGCGTCGCCACAGCGCCCTTCGCACTTCTCGCCGCAGGTGTGCAGGCACGCCGACATGCAGCGCCCCTGGTTGTCCGCATCCTCACAGCGCTCTTCGCACTTGTCGTGACAGTGGCCGTAACCCAACCCGAAGCAGCTGCGCGGAGCTTCTTCCTCTTCCGCTTCTTCACACTCGGTCACGCAGGTCGTTTGGCATTCTTCTTCGCACTCCACGCTCGCCTCGGCGCTGCAGTCCGTTTCGCACTCGTGATAGAGCTCAGCCGTACAAGACTGCTCGACAGCAACGGTTTCACATTGTGTCGTACATTCCTCGTCGGGAGCGTACTCACATTCGGCATCGCCGAACACGTACACACCACCGCAAGCATCGAGGTCCGCGTGCGCGACCCCCGTCCACGACAGCAGTGTTGCCGCCAACGCAACGACCTTCATTTCCAACTTACCAAGCATAACGTCTCCAATTCTTGTAGAAGCGGTTCGAGCCCTCTTGCCTTCGTGACTCGGGTTGGCAGGGGCCCTTTGCAAGCAGCACGCCAGCCACATCCGCTTCAAGCTGCCACCCTCGCCTGTCGAAACTGTTGCCATTTCGCCCGCACCTGCTCGGACTCAAGCGAATGCTCAGTGTGGCGAAATACGCGACAGCCGCGCGATCTAGAGCGAAAGTGCCTCACCGATGGCCTGCATGGGCTACTTGGTTTTACCCGCGGCTTATGAACACCAAATGCCCCACGAGGCGAGCTTCACTGGTGCACAGTTCACCCGCTGGGGCAGCCTGACACGCGACGCTCTTGCGCCCACACCTTGTCGGCACTGTGGTACAAGGCGACGTGACCGAACCCCCCAAGCCCATCTGCCTTGCCGACTTCGAGGCGCTCGCCAGGCCGAAGCTATCGGCAGGCGCGTACGCCTACTATCGTGGCGGCTCCGGGCGGGAAGTTTCGGTCCGAGAGAACGAGGAGGCGTTCGCGCGACGGCGGTTTCGCCCGCGCGTGCTCGTCGACGTGAGCCACATCGACACACGTGCGTCAATCTTCGGAACCGAGTGGAGCGTGCCGTTCGGCATCGCACCGACAGCGCAGCACGGTCTGGCGCATCCCGACGCGGAGGCCGCGACCGCTCGAGCTGCCGCGTCGCGTGGCGTGCTCTACTGTGCCTCGACCTCTTCCACTTTGTCGTGTGAAACGATCGCTCAGTCGGTGGCGGCGCCTCGCTGGTTTCAACTCTACGTTCAAGACGGCGCAGGCCCCAACACCAGCCAGCTCCTGGAGCGCGTTCGACGATCCAGCTACGAAGCCGTCGTACTGACGGTGGATCTGCCCGTGCTCGGACTGCGCGTGCATGAACGCCGCGCGGGATTCGAACTAGATAGTCAGCCGTTCGGCAACTTTCCCAATCATGGCGCTCTGCTGCACCCGACGAATGCCGCGTTTTACGCCGCGGAGCAGTCCCGAGCCTCGTTCACCTGGAACGACCTAGAGTGGTTGAAAGCGCAGACCGATATGCCGCTGGTGCTCAAGGGGATCTCGAGTGCAGAGGACGCGTTGCTCGGTGTCGAACACGGCGCGGACGCGATTTGGGTTTCGAATCACGGAGGACGTCAACTGGACGGCGCGCCCGCGCCGCTGGACGTGCTGGAAGAGGTTGTAGCAGCCGTCGCCGGTCGCGTGCCCGTTTTCATCGATGGCGGCGTGCGGCAGGGTACCGACGTCGTCACGGCGCTCGCGCTCGGCGCCAGCTTCGTATTCGTGGGTCGACCGATCTTGTACGCCCTCGCCTACGCTGGGCAAGACGGTGTGTGTCTGGCGCTGGACCTACTCCGAGCAGAGCTGACGAACGCCATGGCGCTGCTGGGAACGCCAGACCTGAGCGCCATCACCCGCAGGTGTTTGCGCTGATCCTCGTCCGGGGTTTGGGGGGCGCCTGCCGCAACGCGTAGCGTCTTGCTCTGAGGCCGTTGCCCTGGCACCATCCTTGCTGTGAGGCGCCTGTACTTCTCGTCCTTGTTCTTGACAGCAGTTGCGTGTTCGGAGTCGCAGACACGGGTCGACTCGACCAACCCAGACGACCCCCAGGGCGAATCTTCTCAATCCACGAGCGACGCGGGCGAGACTCCTCGGTCGGCGGGCGAGACTGCGGACGACCAAGTCCCGGGTGACGCCGACGCAAGCAGCAGCGCGATCTCCAGCACCCATCCCGACGGCGGATCTGAGGCCGAACCCCGGGAAGACACGGAGACGAGTACGCCGGATGGCGAGGTCGGCGGCGGCGCTGGGGGCGCGCTGAATGACCCCGCGTCCGAAGCTTGCCCGGGCGACGGACAACTGTGCGGCGGAACCTGCGTCGACACTTCGAACAATCCCGCCCATTGCGGCGATTGCAACGTCGCGTGTGGCGTAGACGCAGAGTGTGAACAGGGCGAATGTCTGCCCCTGTGCCAAACGCAGCTCGACTGCGAGGTCGGGCAAGCCTGTGCGGGCGAAAGCTGCGACGACCTTGCAGACGGGCGAAGCTTCCAACAAGACGAATCGCGCGATTCGGAGTACGGCACTCGCCCCCAAATAGACGTCTCCTCGACCGGGCACGCGGCAGTGGTGTGGAACGCCACGATGAACGACGAACTGCGTGTGAGTCGTTACCTGCTCGGGGAAAGCACCTGGACCCCGCCACTCGTGTTCCACGAGCCCATGGCGCCGTTCGTCAGCTCGCCCGACGTAGCCGTGGACGACGCGGGCAACGTGATCGCCGTGTGGCACCAGGGGGGGAACGAATATCGCGACGGCTGGGCCAACCGCTACGACGCGAACAGCGGCACCTGGGGCACGCCCCAGCTCATCGAACCCGACGGAAACGGCTTTGCCGACGAGCTGCGGGTAGTGATGGACGGTGCGGGCAACGCCACGGCAGTTTGGCCGTTTTCGACGGGGCAAAGCGGCTGGATGCAGGTCACGCGCTACGAAGCGGCTAGCGGCACCTGGGGTCGCGTCGTTGATCTCTCGCCCGAAGTGGATTCGGGGGCGAGCAACACGGCGCTAGCCACGGACGCCTACGGCAATGTGATGGTCGCCTGGACCCAGCGGTTACCCGACGAGGAGTACAACGACACACTGGCCGCGGTTTACGACATGGCGACGGACAGCTGGGGTCCGATGGTTTCCATCGATGGCCACGATCTAGGGCACACCAACCACCCCAACATCTCGGCAGACGGCGCGGGCAACTTCTTCGTGGCCTGGCACCAATCGGGAGAAGACGTGTCACATGTCTGGGTCAATCGCTACGAGGCAGCCAACCATTCGTGGGGTAGCGCCCACAAGCTCGACAGCGCGAGCGGTGACCGAGGCGCCATCTACGGCAAGGTGGGCGCCGACGAACACGGCAACTGTCTGGTGATCTGGGAAGAAGACTCGTTGCTCATGAGCGCACACTACGACGCCGCGAGCGGCGAGTGGTCGACACTGGGCGAAGTCGATCCCAACGACGACGCGATCGATCCGCGACTCGTCGTGGACCGCGGCGGCAACGGCATCGCGCTGTGGCGCGGTTCGGGTGGACGCGTTTACATCAGCCGCTTCGACGCGCAGCTCCGCACCTGGAGTGAACGCGAGGCGATAGATCCCGTACACGCGGACCGTACCAGCGCCCCCGACATCGACATCGACGCCGAGGGTCGTGGCTTCGCGACCTGGCACGAGATCGGCGCGTCGGGCAGTTGGGAAGTCATGACGAACCGTTTCGAATGACGCGCGGCGACACACACCGTTCACGTCCGTCGCGAGCGGGTGACGCCGCTAGTCGGCTGGAAGCACTCGGGCGACTTCGTGAGCGCAGTTATTGGGAGGGAGTCGCCGAGCGCGCTTGGGCTGCGGCACCAGTTCTGCTGTGGGTTACACTCGCGGCAGTCTTGGCCGTGTCGTTTCGTGTTACCCCACAACAGATCGACGCGGGACACGTGCAACTCTCCGCGCCCTGTTCGATCTTGCAACTGCTCGGCCACGCCTGCCCCATGTGCGGCATGACGCGCGCATTTTCGGCGCTGAGTCATGGGCAGTTCGGCGCCGCGCTGACGTACAACTGGGGCTCTCCCCTCGCCTACGCGCTGACTTGGTACGGGCTCATCGTGCTCTCACGAAGAACGCTCTCGCGGCTCATCCCGAGGAGTCACGCATCACGACCACGAACCCTGCCTCACAAAGGTGAACAATGTCCGAAGTGAGCCCTACCGGCCTGGAGCAGCCGGCCGCGCACCCCCCCTGCCCGCGCTGCGGACAGCCCATGGATCCGAGTTACGCGACGTACACCACCGACGGCGAGCTGGTCTGTCGCTCCTGCACCTCGAAAAGTCTCGTACAATCGGGTTACGACCATGCGGGTGCCCGTCTCAAGTCGATGGGCTACGCGTCGCTCGTGTTGGGTTTGCTCAGCGGCTGCTTCAACCCTTTCTTCTTGCTGTCCATCGCCGCGCTGGCCGCTGGGCTCTCTGCAGCGGGTGCACTGCTGCGCCACCCCGAATACAAAGTGCCCCTGGGCAAACACTACACCCTAGTCCAAGTTGCTGGTGTTCTAGGCGCTCTGTTTGGCGCGGCGACGGGCGCGATGGGGCTGCTCGGAGTGCTGTCGAGTTTGGGGTGAGCGTGACGCTCGCGGCAGCGGTCGGACGCGACGTCCGCCCCCGCCGTTCACGTCACTCGCCGCAGCGCCGACAAAATGAAAAAAAGGCTACCCAGCATCGGGCAGCCCCTTCTTCGTCGTTCGGATTCGCTACGCGCGCTCAGTGATCAAGGCGTGTAGTTCACCGTCACCCAGCCATTGCCGCCAGATTCGAACTGAATCAGCGTGCCATCGATAGAGACAATCTGCGTGCCTGGCGACGTCGTACGCATGACCGCGACGACCCTGCCGTCAGGATGCTTGAACGCCAGCGCGTCACCGTCGATGCCCACGCGGGTTGCCCCAATGTCCACGAACTGCGCGACATGCCTGAACACGTAGTAGTACGGGGTAATCTCGAGCGTTCCATCGTTGCGGTGGACCGAGAGCATCGCGTTCTGAGGCCAGGGGCGGACGTCGTCTAGGTTGAAACCGCCACTATCGAGCACCATGTTCCAAGCGCTGTAGATGTGCACGCCGTCCTGGATCCAATCCCGAATGAAACCCCAGGACTCCTCGCCGTAGGCGTGGTTGTTGGGTGCCATGCCAGGTAGGAAGTTGTTGTAGTTCGCGTCTTCTCTACTGTTGGCAGTTTCGCTCAACCACGGGTAGTTGCCGCAGCGATGTTCGGACTGCATGGCCAGCTTGCCCGAGCTGAGCACGGTGCTGATACTGGCCTGGGTTTCCCACTGCAGCCCGCCGCCGACGATGCGATCAGCCGATGGCTTGTTCATCATGTCGTTCCAGTAGTCGGGGAAGTACTTGTTGTTCGACAGCGTGCCGTACCAAACCTTGGTGCTCAGCCCGGCTGCATCGATGGCGGGGAACAAGTAACCATCGACGAACGTGCCTAGGGTGACGGGGTTCGGAAGCTCGGTATTGAAGGTGCTATCCGTCGCGGGACCAAACGCACACGTCGGGTAACTCTGCGCCCACCCCGGCTCGTTTTGCGGCATCACCGAGTCGATCGGAATGCCTTCCGCTTCGTAAGCCTGAATCCAGCTCACGAAAAAGTCGGCGTAGTCCTGATAGTACATCGTGTTGAAGTAGCCCTTGTCGTAACCGTTGCTCTCGGTCTCGCCCGTCTTCGCCCACGGCGGAGGAGTCCAGGGGCTGGCCCAATAGATCACGTCGTCTTTGATCGCTTGCGCGGCCTTGATGTACGGGATCAGGTACTGACGGTCGTGCTCGACGGAGAAGCTCGCCGGTCCATCGCTGAGCGTGTAACGCTCCACCGCGTAGTCGCTGGGACCGATTGGGATGCGTCCCCAGTCCATGCCGATGCCGCTCTCTTCGTCGAACAGGAGCGTCATCGCCATCTGCCTGTCCGCATCACTGAGCTCCGCCATCGCGTCCCAGCCAGCCTCGTTGAAGGTGCCGCCCCAGCCGTGCCACTCTTGGTGCTCGGTGCCAGTGTTGACGGTGAAGTTGGCGTTGCCACTTTCGACGACCGTGGCTTCGCCCTCATTCCAGTAGTTGCCACTGGAGGAAACGACTAGTGACGGCAATTGCGGCGGGGGATCGTCGCCCCCCCCGGAATCGTCAGCCATGGAATCGTCAGCCATCGACGAGTCGTCTGTCGAGTCGTCAGTCGCCATCGAGTCGTCAGTCGCCGTCGAGTCGTCAGTCGCCGTCGAGTCGTCGGTCGCCGTCGAGTCGTCGGTCGCCGTCGAGTCGTCGGTCGCTGTCGAGTCGTCAGTCACCGTCGAATCGTCGGTTCCGCCTCCGCCTCCGCCTGCGCCACCGCCGCTGTCGTCAGTGACAGGCGGCGTGGTAGTACCCGTGCCCGTCGAGGTAGTCGTACCCATGGTGCCTGTGCCCGTCGGCATGCCGCCGCCCGTCGACGTTCCGCCGGTCTGGGTGCCCCCATTCGTTCCGGTTGCCCCGGGTTGGGTACCCGTGCCCGTGGTGCCACCACTCGGGTCGCCGCTTGCGCTGCTCGAACCTGCGCCTGCCGTCGCGTCGCCCGTGCCTTCGTCGGACTCCCCACAAGCGACCGACGTGGCCGCGACCAATGTGAATAGCAAGGCCCAGTTGACCGTGGCTTGTTTCGATACTCTCATGTTCGTCATATCTCCTACTGATGCGGAAAACCTTACGGCGCAGCGAACGTCGTGACGCTCGTGGCACGCCGGGGCGAGGTGAACGGGCCATGGGCCACCGCGGTCATGGCGTGCCCAAGCTCGGCGGTGCTGCCCGAATCGCCCGCAGCGAGCCTGTGGAGCGCGGATGTCACGTCAGAGCTCACACCAGCGGCGCTCGACATGTCGCAAGCCCATGTAACAATTAAACTTTCTTCTGGGATCATCGTGGGCGCGGCCATGGGCGGAAAACGTTTTCTCATGTCCGTAAATCTCTTACCCAAAATCCCTCGGTGGCTACAAACCGATCCCATCGAATGCACGGCGAAACCCGGTTTTGCCCCCAGACCGGCTTCCCGCTCGGTTGCGGGTGGATGAAGGATATTGTGGGTTCGCGCAAATTCCTAGCACCGCCGGGCGCAGTGGAGCGTGCGAAAGTTGCCGTGAGAAAACGATGGCAAATTTTGAGAAACAGCATGGTGCCTCACCAACGTGACGATGCCTCGCGACGAGGAAGATTACGACACCAAGGCAAATCCTTCCTCGAAACCGCGCTCACTCGGTGCGCGCCAAACGCGAGCGTTCCGGGCCGTGCGCCCTCGACTCCAAACTGCAGACCACTGCAGGCCGAGAGTTGCGTCTTGCTGATATGTAACAACCTTGTTACATATCGCGGGTGAATGAGCTCGCTCAGGCTTTGGCCGACCCGATTCGGCGAGAGATCCTGCGTCTGTTGCGCGCCAACCCGGCGACCGCGGGCGCCATCGCCAGCGCGTTCGCCGTCAGCCGCCCCGCAGTCAGTCGGCACCTGCGGGTGCTGCGAAAAGCGGGGCTCGTACGCGGCGAAGTGAACGGCCGAGAGCGTCGTTACGAGCTCCAGCTCGCAGCCCTCACACCACTCGAACGTTACCTGCAGGAGCTACGGGCACCGAGCAGCACTTGGCAGCGCCGCTTCGACGCGCTCGAGACCGAAGTCCACCGCGTGCGACACCGCAAGTCTCGCGCCTCAGCCCTCACCCCCGAAGAGCGCGCAGGGGTGCGACCAGGAAAACGCAAGGACACAGCATGAACCCGAAACCCACAGGAATTCTCGAGCGCACGCCGAACGGTTTGGACCTCGTCATCACTCGCCGCTTTCGCGCGCCCATCGACGACGTTTGGGAGAGTGTCACCGCGCCTGAAAGCACTGCACGCTGGATCGGTCCGTGGAGCGGACAACCGGGTCCAGGAAAGACCGTGAGGCTGACGATGAGTTACGAAGAAGGTGCCCCCGCTTGCGACGTACTGATCGAAGTGTGCGAAGCCCCGAACCGTTTACTCGTCACAACCAAAGACGACTACGGCCACTGGCAACTCGAGCTGACTCTGCGACAGGACGGCGACGCGACCGAGCTGCGTTTCGTGCAGCATCTTTCCGACGGCGGCATGGTCGGTGAGGTCGGACCTGGGTGGGAGTATTATCTCGACATGTTGGTTGCGGCCCGCGAAGACGAGCCGCAACCAAAGTTCACCGACTATTACCCCTCGCAGCGCGACCACTACCGCGCTGCAGCGGCGGCGCTCGGCGAAGACACTGCGCTCGGCGAAGACACGGCCCTCGCCGATAGTCCAACGGGCGACTGACGAACGCGCGACGCAGTGCGTTCACTTGCGGCTGACATGTCCGCGTGTTTCCGTGCGATCGACCGCGGGTGACTGAGTGAGATTGACGACGGGTCGACGTTCGGATTGGATTTACCTGGGGAGTCGAGGGGCGGGCCTGCGCGGCTCCCTCTACGGTCTTGTACGTCGGGGTGCGGGCTAATGCTGAACGGCGTCTGACGGCGCGCCCGCTGCCTCGTGGCCCAAACCCAAGAAAACGAGAAAACGAGAAAGCGCCGACGAGGGCTCTCGGAGCATCTCGTGCTTCAGATGTGCTGCTTGTCGTAAATCGCGCGCAGGTGTTTGCGTGCCGAATTGAAGCGAGCGACGCCGATGACGCAAACGGACAGGCCACTCGCGCCGAGCAGTAGCGCGGTGATCGCAACCCACGTGCCGTCTTCGAGCATCAACTTGTAGAGCGTGGCGCCCGCGACCAGCAGCATCAGACCCGTGCGCACGTACGCGAGCAGCGTGCGCTCGTTGGCGAGCACGGTGCGGTCGCGCGCCAACACGTCACGCAAGGTGGGCTTTTCGGGCATCAAGCTCTCGTACGGCATGCGCGCAGCTTACGACACGTGAGCATTGGGGCTCACTCTACTGTGAGAGCGCCCGCCGATCTCGACGCCAGGGGCGTCTCCGCTCAGCTTCCAGCAGTCAGTACGTGTGGGAGCCCGCGACGGCGAATGCGGCTTTGGCGAGGGCGGACGCTGGGGCGGCGCTGACACAGGGCTCCGGCGCCGCCCCAGGGCCGACGAATCACGCGGCGCCTGTGCTCGACCACGTCTGTTCCAGACGCTCGTACGAGGCTTCCATGCCGAATTCCATGCCCGACGCGAGAAGCGCCTCGCGCGTGGCGGCGTCGGGCAACGTCATGGTCATGACCATCAACGTGCCGTCGCCGTCCGCGGTGAACGTCGTTTCGACGTGATTGTCGGGCGTCGGATCGGGCAGGAACATGCGCTCGACGTGCACGATGCGGCGTGGCGGCTCGAGCTCGATGAACTCGCCCGTCAAGTGAAAGCCGCCACCCTTGCCGTCGGACCATTCGTAGCGGATCTTGCCGCCTGGGCGCGCGTCACATTCGCACACAGGCATCGAGTAGCCGTCGGGACCCCACATCCACTTTTGGATGAGTTTGGGCTCGGTGTGCGCGCGGAACACGACTTCGGGTGGAGCATTGAAACGACGCTTGGCGACCACGTTGGTTTCGCCGACGACTTCTAGGGACAACTTGCTCATTGGATTACCTTGGCTTTCGGTTGGGTGCTGATGGGTTAATGCTTTTCGGACTTTTCTCGTTCGAGGGTCTCGAGCAAAGTATCGAGACGTGAGTAGTTGGCCTCCATGCCCGCGCGTAACATCGCGAGGTACTCGTCGAGCTCCGAGAGCGCGCCTGCGACGAGACGGCGCGGGCGACGCACTCCGTCGACCCGCGACTCGATCAGCCCTGCTCGTTCCAACACCTTGAGGTGCCGTGAGATGGCGGGCTGCGAGATCGAAAACGGCAGCGCCAGTTCATTGACCGTGGCTTCGCCGCTGGCCAGGCGCGCCAGGATCCCGCGCCGAACGGGGTCGGCCAGGGCCGCGAGGGTGACGTCGAGAGAGCTGCTGGAAGGCACGAAATCTACATATCATGCCCTCTATATAATGCAATCGTTATATTCTGAGAGGCTCGTGGATCCTCGTGATTACAGCCCCTTGCTGCATCCCGAAGTCTTCTCCCAAGGTCGAGCCATCCAGCGTCGACTTTCGTCACCAAGCTAGAAATGCCGAGAGCCGCCCCTGGAGAACCCACTGCGGCCATGGTCACATGCGTGCTCGCCGCGAGAGCGAAGGGAGACGCACACCTTGACGATTCGAATCGAAACCTTGCGCGGCGACGCGGTCTCCGCCGTACTCGATGAAGTCGCACAGCTGCGCATCCAAGTGTTCGCCGAGTGGCCGTACCTGTACGACGGCGATCTTTCGTATGAGCGGCGTTACCTCGAACCTTATCGCAGTTCGTCGAGTGCCGTCGTCGTGGCGGCGTTCGATGGGGCCAGGCTGGTGGGGGCGTCGACGGCCACTGCGATGAACGAGCACGCCGACGAGTTCTCTTCGGCACTCGACGGGACGGATTACCTACTGAGCAACATCTACTATCTGGCTGAGTCCGTGCTCTTGCCCGAGTATCGGGGTCGGGGGATCGGCCACCGCTTCTTCGACGAGCGCGAACGCCACGCGCGCAGCTCGGGTTACACTCTCGCCGCTTTCTGCGCCGTCGTGCGCGACAGCGCTCACCCGTTGCGCCCCGAGTCCCCGCGCGATCTCGCGCCGTTCTGGCGTGCCAGAGGTTATCGACCCGTACCTGGAGCTGTGGCGCATTTTTCCTGGAAAGATCTGGACCAGGCGACCGAAACGCAAAAGCCCTTGCAACTGTGGCTGCGTCAGCTGTGACGAGGGCGAACTGGGCCTGGAGCCCCGTCGGAGTTGGGTTCAGAATTGCCGCCCTTGGCCCCCACTTGGCCCAGCGCTTTCCATGTTTTCTGCGGTCGCTTCGCTGCTGACGTCCTCCGCCGCGACCGTTGACGGAGAAGAAAAAGTCGACCGCAAATACTCGGCCGAGGCACTACAGTCCGAGGTCGTGTCCTCTCGTCATTGGCTCAGCCTGATTCGAATTGCGGCGTTGCTTGCCGTGTTCATGAGCGTCGCGCTGCTGCAGCACTACCTCGCGCCGCAAGATTCGGCGTTTTGCGGCCCTGCATCGGGCTGTGAAAGTGTGCGCAAGAGCGCGCCGAACTTGTTCGGTATCCCCTACTTCATCCCCGCCGTAGGCGTCGCTGCCTACGTGGGGCTGTTTTGGCTGAGCTTCTTCCCGCGGGTTCGCCACGTGCTGCAGCTAGCGAGCATCGCTGGAGCACTGATCGGCTGTGGGCTGCTCGTGCACCAAGCTCTTGCGATTGGTGCGTTTTGTTGGATGTGTGTGATGGTCGACTTGCTGGCGATGGTGATCGGCGGCTTTGCGTTGGCCTCGTGGCGCTCGGACGTAGCGCAACTCGAACCTCTGCGCGGCTGGGCCTGGGCGGCGCTGCTCGCGCTGTCGCTTTACGCGCCCTCGCTGTGGAGCATGGTCGAACCCGAGAGTCCGCTACCGCCAGCCATCGCGGAACTACAGCGCCCCGGCGCGCTCAACGTGATTGAGTTCATCGACATTCAATGTCCCCACTGCCGTCGCCTGCACCCCGTGTTGAAAGCGGAGATGCAGCGCATGTCTGGCTCAATCGTGCTGCAGCGCTATCACAAGCCGCTGAGCTTTCATCCCCTCGCGGAGCCTGCAGCGCGCGCGGGGATCTGCGGAAGTACGCTGGGCCGAGGTGAGCAGCTGACGGATTTGTTGCTCGAAAACCCGCTGACGGACGGCGTATGGCTGGAGCACGCGCGAACGTTGGGCATCGACGCGAGCGAGTTCGAGCGCTGCCTGACGTCCGAACGAACCACCGCGACGCTGAAAGAACACGCAGCGGTTTACGCCGCAACAGGCGCCCGCGGGCTACCAATGACGTTCATCGGCAGCGAGCGCATCAAAGGCGCGCCCGATCCCGTCTTCATCGTGCGCGCCTTCGATGCCGCCACGGCTCCGCAACAGTTTCGCATTCCGGGCTGGGCGTTTGCGCTGGGGTGCGTCGCCGCAGCCGCGCTCGTTGGCGTAGTAGGTTACCGTCGAAAAAGTTCACGTCCTGCGGTCTAGCACTACAGGCAAAGAACTCAGAATGTCGCTGCAGCAGAGTTTCTGGCAGTAGAATTACCGAGGGTCCCACCGAACTCCATTTCGATGGCAGGCTGTGGTGACGCAGGGTCAACATCAGTAGAGTCGACGCGCGATGCCACCGAACGCCACACGACGAGATCGTGCTTCGACCGAGCCAGCCACCGATGCCCGCGAGTACAGCAGAGGCGAGCCCGAGCCGCGTCAACCTGCAGCACGTTCATCGAGTTCCTTCCCCTTGGCGCTGACCTGTCTGGGTGCCTTGGTGCTCGGCTTGGCATCGAGTTGGTTCGGTATCTCGCCGTTCACTGGCGGGCCTCGAAGCACACCACTGGCGCGGGTTGGCTTTGCATTGAGTGAGCTCGAGCTGAGCGGCGATGATCGCGCTTGGCAAAGGCTTGCAAGCGACGTGCGCGCCTCGCGTGAAGCGTTTCCCGAGTCTCGCCGCGCAACGCTCGATCTCGTTGCGGCACTGCGCGGCCTCGGACAGCGCGGTGAGCCCGACTGGGCCGCGGCTCAACGGGCGTGCGACCAGCTCGGCTGGCCGCGCTGCGATCGCGAAACGCTCGAAACGCTGCGCGGGAGCGCGCGGCCGTGAAGGCTCGAATCTGGCTGCTTTGGTGGGTCGCGCCGCTGGTTGGTCTAGCGATCGGCATGCTCGTGGGGCAGCGGCTCACGGATGGCGAGAGCGGTGCATCGTTCGAAGCGCCGAGTACGATGACTCCCGTCGAAATCGCAACGTTCGAAGGTGCAGCAGCCATGACGATGGCCAACGTCACTTGGGTCACAGGCTCGCTCGAGCAAGTCAAACACGCCTCTAGCGCTGCGCTGCAAGCCCTACCCGAGAGCGCAGGACGAGAGCGCGCTCGGTTGTTCTTGCGCCTCAGCTTGATCGATGACAACCCCGACGGGCAACGTGCACTCAGTGCGTCAGCCTGCGCCGCCGACACTTCCGTGTGCGCTGACCAGGCCGCGGCGGCGAGGCGCGAAGCGCAACTGCGACTCGTCACCCCCGGCAATCGCTTACCGTTGTGGATGCTGGGTGGTCACCCCCCGATCCCCTGACCAGGGTGTCGGACGAGCCTCAGCACCAGCCTTGACGACCCATGCCGTGGCGAGCAGTGTTGGACATTCGATGAGTCAGCGTAAAGGCAAGCGCAAGCGACGCGGCCCCGCTGCCGTGCACAAGTCCCGACGACCCGTCGTCAAGGACGCGGCAGGGCGCGTGCACCTGGCGTTGGTACGCGACCCCGAAACGCAACGAACGACAGTGGCGCTTCAAGCGCCACTGTTCAAAGAAGCCTGGCAAAACCAGGTTGCGGAGTCTGCGGCCGGCACCACCTACGCCATGCTGCAGGGCGCGCTCGACGCGGAACGTGTCGTGGCTCTAGCGCGACACGCCATGGACGTGACCTCCAAGCTAGCGGACGGGCTCATCGCTCGCGCTCCGAACGGCACCGTTGCCTGCAAGCCTGGCTGCGACCACTGTTGTTACCAGTCTGTGGGTGTGACGACCGCGGAAGCATTGGCCATCGCCGAACACCTGCGCGAGACACGCGACCCCGAAGAGCTGCAAGTGCTCTCCGGCCGCTTGCAGCGTGCGCGAGAGCTGACGCAGGACCTGACCGCCGCCGAACGCTTCTCGCCAAATTTCCCCTGCCCTTTTCTCGAGGCCAGTCGTTGCTCGATCTATGAGGTCCGTCCTCTGTCTTGCCGAGGCATGAACTCGCTGGACGCGGCCAAGTGTGAACGCCACCTCCGCGACCCCGAAGCGCGCGCGAGCTACCTGGAAACTGGCGTCGGCATCGAGTCGTTCCTGGAGCCCGTGCGCGCGTTCCACGCCGTGAGCGCGGGGTTGCAGCTCGGCCTATCCGAGTTGTTCAAACTCGACATGCGCCCTCTCGATTTGACGGCCGCGCTCCACGAATTGCTGGGCGACAGCGGTGTAAATCAGACGGATACAGACGGCTCGGAGTCGATTGCGGGTCGTTGGCTTCGTGGGCTGTCCCCGCTCGAGGGTGCGCGGGGTGGCGACAGCTCGAATCAGCGCAACGTCGACGAGCTCAGTGGACGCCTGCGCGGGTGAGTCGAGTCGAACGCGCAGACAGCGCGGTTCCCGTTCACCTGCCAATGTTCAGCGGCAGTGTGAACGACCCTCGAACACTCCTTTCGCGCGCGACCTAGACCAAAACTGAGCTAGGCCATGTTGGCTGAGGCGCAGCCTCGAGCGTCGATCACGACAACCCATTCCACTTACCTTCACTGCTCGTCACTCATGTTTCGCAAGAGTCTACTTTCCGTTTCTATCGCCCCGCTGCTAGCTCTGGCCCTCTTCAACTGCGCTGGTGAGGATCCCGACGCGAACGAATCAATCGACCCGAGCGACGGCACGGGGATGCCGTCCGCGACCCAAACCACTACGACGCAGCCGTCGACCACAGCCACCACGACGGGCAGCGCTTCTCCGAGTACCACTTCGACCACGCCTGCCGTACAGCGTGAGAGCATCGCCGCCAAGTTCTCGTTCACGGGTCCTGCGCCCACCTATTACGAGATCGACTACCTATTCGGGCTCACCTGCGCGACCGCATCCTGCCACACGCCGATTTACATTCCGCCCGATCTCACCAACGCGACGGGCGATCTCTACGACATCCTGACCACACAACCCATCGAACAGTGTGAGAACCAGCCGTTGGTAGTCCCAGGCGACATCGACAACAGCGCAATGATGATGCTGATGTACGGCCAGTGCAGCGAGTTTGCCATGCCACTCGGCTGCACCGAGCCCCCGTGTTTGTTCGAGAGTTACATCGAGCAATTCGCTCACTGGATCCAGGCGGGTGCGCTCACCGAGTGAGACCACCAGTGGGCTTGCTTCAACCGTCGTTTTCGCCCTGACCTCGAACACGAAGAACCCCGCTCAACCAACGGTCGAGCGGGGTTTCTATTTCTCGCGGGCCTGTGGGTTACGCGAACAGCGCGTCCACCTGGCCTGGGTTGTTGTGACCATTGAGCGCGTGGCTGTCGCCCTGACCCCAAGTCGTCCATTCTGCGCCGTTGTCGGTCATCCCGAAAGCATTCATCAGCGAGACGTAGAGCTTGTTGATCGGTTCGTTGCCACCTTGTGAGCCAGTATTGCCCGACGTGTTCATTTGAGCGTTGCAGCCGTTCTCGCTGCCGCCCGCACCACCCGTGTTGTTGGTCACGGCGACGGCTTGACCCTGCTTGAGCTTGCCGCCCGCGCTTCCGAGGATCGCGATGGGCAGGTTGTTCAGGTTGTGGGCGTCACCATCGGAGAGCTCGTTCAGCCACATGGTCGCGCTGTTGTCGAGCACGGTGGCGTCACCCTCTGGAATGCTGTTGAGCAAGTTCGCCAGCTGGGCGTACTTGCCCGCGTACCAGTTGTCGATTTCGGCGATCATGTTCATCACGCCGTCGACGCAGTCGTTGTCGACGTCGAGGGTTCCGTCGCGGTGAGAGATACCGTGGTGGTCGTACTGGTGGCTGATTCCATCCCAATCGAAGATGACGTACCCCGGGTAAATCATCCCCATCACGCGGTTGCTGTCACAAATTGCGCTCAGCGCAATCAAGTTCAGCATCATGTCACCGCCAAGGGTGAACGATTGACGCATGGCGTCCGTGGTTTGCTGAGCGAACACGAACGCACCCGAGCGCTCACCCGAAACGCCAGTACCCGCCGCGTCCACTTCGCTCTGGGTGACACCGAGTGACGTCGCGAAGTCGTTGTTGCAGCTCGCAGTTGCCACGCTGCCACCACCCACTGCCGAGTCGCCGAGCGCAGCCATGCCGTTCTCGGTATCACGAAGCAGGTCGGCCCAAACCGCGATGCGGTCCTTGTCGGACTGGCTCATGTTGAGCGCGGAGTAGCGCATCAGATCGTCGCGTGCGAGATCCAGCACACTCTGACCTCTCAGCACCGCGTGGTCGCCTTCCGTCTGCGGCTCGGGCATGACGTTGCCACCACCCGTGCCGCCCGCGGGATCTGCAGGTGCCGAAGACAACACACCCGTGAGCTGCGAGTATACCAGTGCAGGGTTCACCTCAGACACATAGGGCGTCGAGGGAGCCGAGAAGGAGACGACCTCCTTGATACTCGTGCTGCGCTGACCCACCGAAAGCATCAGCGGGCTGGAACCGTCGGGGTTCATTTGCCGAGCCATTTCGTGATCGACGGAAATGTCAGTCGCGTAATTGGTCTCTCGACCTTCTTCGATCTTGGCGCAGGTGAGCTTCGAGCCCATCGCTTGGTTGTGAGGATCTACGAGCTGGCCCGATCCGTACGCATTCAGCGAACCAAACCCACGCGGGAGGAGCAGCTTGTCGACCAAATCCGCTAGTGGGCTGAGCGTGGGGCTCAGGTCTCCCGCCGTCAGTGCTCCGTCTTCGATGGTGGGGAACCACTTGTTCGTGTTGCAGCCGTTATGCGTGAAGAACAGGATGAAACGACTGTGAATGTCTGACTGCGCGTGCGCCAGTCGAGCGACCTGCGACGACAGGAAGGGTGCCGCTAGAGTTGCGCCACCAATGCCTTGGAGAAAAAATCTACGCTTCATGGTGTCACCTCAGTTAGTGGCTCGGGTTAAGAAGTGGTCGGTTTGCGTCAGATCGGCGAGCAACTCCTGAATCGAGTATCCACCTGCCGTTACCTTCGAGCCGAGCATTTCTGCCGTGCATTCGTCGGCGTCCGTCAAGTCACGTGCGTAGGCGTAGCCTACCCAACGTGCAGCGTAGTGGCGCTGTGCACTGGCCGACGCGGCGATGTTCTGCGCCAGCTCACCCGGCGTAGAGATGAGCACTCCTGCGGGCTCGCTGCGATCGAAGATCACCGTGGCGGTCGCGTCGATAGGTGCACCCGTGCTGGCCTCGGTCGTCTGCTCGACACCCGAAGCATCGAAGGCTTCCATCACGAACCCGGGGGGGTTGATGATGTTTTCGTGACAGCCTGCGCACGCGATGGCCGACGTCTGTTGAGTCACGCGCTTGCGGTTCGTGTCCAGGTCGGGCGCATTCGGGAGCGGCTCGTTCGCCACGTTGGGATCCGGCGGACCAGGATCGATGCCGAGCACATCCTTCATGATGTAAGCCCCGCGGATGATCGGAGACGTGCGCGTCTGTGGAGAGTGAGAGGCAAGGAAGCCAACTCGCGTCAGGAAGCCTGCACGCATGGACGAGTCCAGGTCGACCTCAGTCGGCGTGGGGCCGTACATCGACGGGTCCAAGCCATATAGGGCCGCAGTGTTCTCTGTGACGTAGGCCTTGGTGGTCGTGAGTAGGTCCTGAAACGAACCCCCCGACGAGTACACTTTGTCGAACAACATCTCCGTCTCGACGATCATGTCGGGTACGGCCTCTGGAGTGAAGAGAGGGAACGTCTGCGAGTCTTTTGCGGCGGAATCCCACCGACTACCCGCGTAGAGGTGGAGATACTCGCGGTGAACGTCCGCAGCGACGTCGCGTGCCTTGGGATCGGCGGCCATGCGCCGCGCGTGTGTGAGCACCTGTTCTTTGGTCGTGAGCTGGTCAGCGTCCGCGGCTGCCGACAACTCTTCGTCAGGCATGCTGCCCCACAACATGTAAGACATGCGAGAGGCAACCTCGTGACTGGTCAGAGTGAACGTGCCGTCAGCGCCCGGCTGCTCCGCAATTTCTGCCCGCATCAAGAACGACGGCGACATCAGGAACGCCGACAGCAACACCTCGGCGATTTCGTCGAATGACCCAGTAGCGGTAATTTCGTTACGCTGCGCCACCAAGTCTTCGAACCCGGCCACTTCGTCGGGCGTCAGCGGACGTCGAAACGCCTTGCGACCGAACTCGGTGATGATCTGACTCAGGCAAGCAGCGCCATCGTCCATGGGCGTGCAGGTGACGAAGTTGCTGCGCATGGTCTCGTCCGCCATCACATCGGCGGCAATACGCTCCGCAGACAGCTTGTAGCCGTTCCAGATCGAGTTGGTGATGTCACCCTGCTGCTCGATCGCAAGCAAGCCCGGAGCGATCGCGCCGACCAGGTCGAACACGGTGCGGTTGTATTGAGCATTCGTCAGCCGTGGGATCTGGCTGGTCGCTGGAACCTGCACCGAGCTGCAGTCGACGGGTGTCCTGCCACCGCCAACAGCTGGGGGATCCCCCGAGCCGTCACCCGCGCTGGTGTTTGCGGTGCCAGGCTCCGCGCCCGTCCCCGCTGTCCCTGATGCCGCGCCACCAGTCATGGCTGGGGAGCCAGTGGTATCGCCAACCGATCCAACCACGTTACCCATGTCATCGACGACATTGCCCATGCCATCTGAGACACCGATACGGTTGCCCATCGCGTCATACACGTCCATGCCAGCAGGCGTCACCGTTCCCGAACCCGCGGGACCAACCCCGTCGCCCATGCTGTCGGGTTCACCGACTTCGGAAGAGCAACCAACGAGCGATGCACAACCCAGTAGCAGGGTCGCAACGGCGCTTCGGGTCGCCAATCTTCGGGTCACCAAACTTCGGGTCGCCATTCTGTGTGGCGATCTCAGGTGTGGCGATCTATTCGCCGTCATCAGTGTCTGTTTCATAGAGGCCTCCATCTCTATTCAGCGGAATGAGTCGTGTATTCCACGGTGGAAGGCCGCCGACAATGCCCGCCGATCGGTATCGTCCGTCGCGCCCGTCAATGCCGTGCGGTTCTGTCTAGTCCAGACAGAACACTCCCGGCACGGCGCAAACAGGACAAAGCATGATAACCAACCACCATTACTTCAGCTGTATCGGGCCAAGATACGAACGGGTAGTACGGAATTGTTCACGGGCTCGGACATGGCACGTTGCGTTACCCGGATAACGCAGTGTTGTGAAACTGCTCATATTTCGTCGCGAGCACGGCGGCGTCCGACACGCCATTCGATCCCTATGCAAAACCCGCGCTCTCGCCGGGTCTTGCGCACACCGACGTACTACTGCAGCACCTGAGATTTGATGCCCGCTGGGTAACGCCCAAGAACCGACGCCGACGAGACACCACCCAACGAAGTCATACTGACGCGGGCACGACGGGTTCGGGCGCTGCTTCCGCGTCACTGACGGCATTGCGCCACGCTTCGCCGCTCAAGCGCCTCCAGAGCACGAACGTCGCGATCAAGACTTCACCACTGATCCCGACCCACGCGCCATACACGCCCAGGCCCAGTCGAACGCCGAGCAAATACGTGAGCGGAGGCGTACAGATCCACGCAGCAATGATGCCGACGATGGCGACGAAGCGCACGTCGCCCGTCCCACGCAGCACGCCACGCGCGACCAAGTTCGCGGCATCGAAGAACTGAAACACCGCCATGATCATGAACAGGTTCACGGTCAGGCTCCACAGTTGCGCTTCTTGTGTGAACGCCCCCACGATGCCGCCCGCGCCGAAGAAGATGACCGCCCCGCAGATCAGCGCATAAGCCAGCGCTAACCGCAGCGTCAGCTTCGAGACCACGCCGACCAACTCGTGCCGCCTGGCGCCGACAGCCTGCCCCGCGAGCACCGAGCCCGCCTCGCCGAAAGCGTGCGCGGGCAGGAACGCGAAGTGCAGCACCTGGATCGCGATCTGATGCGCCGCCGTGTGCAGTTCGCTGAACGACGACAGAATCAGCACCATCAAGCCGAACGAGCTGACCTCGAGCCCAAATTGTACACCCGACGGGATCCCGAGCTTCAGCAACTTGCGAACGTGCAGCACGCTCATGCCCCGGAACTCGAAACCGGGTCGTCGAATGTGCAGTCCGCCGAGCACCAGAGTCTCGCACAACAATGCACAGTTGGAGGCCCAGGCGGCTCCCGCGACGCCCCAGTCGAAGACGAAGATGAACGTGTAGTCGAGCGCCACGTTGAGACTGTTGCCGAGCAACGTCGTGAACATCATCGTGCGCGTGTCGCCGAAGCCCTGACGCACCTCCTGCACCGCGATCAGCACCAGAAAGAGCACGCTACCCAACACACGAACCGACAGGTACTCGGCCGCGAGCTGCCCAGAGCGTGCCGACGCCGTCAGCGACGGCAGTAGTGGTGCTACCCCGATGCCGATCAACGTCACCAGCACGCCGAGCACGACCGCCACCGCCAGAGCGGCGGCCGTGTACGGTTGGATTTGTTCGGGGCGCCCACCTCCGACCGCCTGGGAGACGAGGATCTTGACGGCGCGTACCAATCCCATCGGAAAGCACCAGAGGCTGAAGGTCAGTACGCCCGCGAGACCCACGCCAGCCACTGCGGGCGACCCCAAGCGCGACACGAACAGCGTGTCGATCAGCGTCATGGTGCTGACCGACAACATCGAGATCACGATCGGCCAAGCCAATCGAACGAGCGCTTTGAAAGGAGCGCGCTCCCACTCCAAGGAAGTAGAGTTAGACGAAAACATCAGAAGAAATCCGTTGAAAGACGCTTGGGGCGCACCCCGCATTCGGGGGGCGGCTGCCAAGTTCAGATGGGAACCGAGGCTACGCGCCGTTGGTTTGCGGCTGGCGCTCGGTTCACGAGACCTCGTCGAGCCGATGCCCGAGGAGCGTCGTGAGCCGCAGCAACGAGCCCAGATGACAGTGGGTTGGGTTGACGGCAGCGCCGACTCAGCGATCCACTAAGCGGGATCGGCGACCCAGGGGTAGGCCCGAGGGTCCAGTCAACACTGCTGCGAGGCCGTCCGCACCTGGTGCGAGGCGGCCCGCGCTGCGGGCTCGTGTTCGACTACAGCTTGGGTCTGATCGACTTCAGAGAGGTAGCGCGGCGCCGCAACGGAGCGGGCGGAGCGAACGCGTCCGCCCTACCCGGGGGTTGCCCGATGTGATGATGGCGTTCGAAATTCGCGAGTTCGAACGAGAAACAACATCGGGCTGGGTAGCGTGGGAGAGCGTTCGCATTGGGCTGACCTCCTGAAGGGCTCCTTCCGCCGGCCTCGGCTGGCCAACGTGAAGCGAGTGCAAGTGTAGAGCCGATTGCCGAATCGTCCAGGACATTGTGGCGAGAAAGCTCGATCGCAATGTTCAGTCGACGAGTGACACGAGAACGAGCCCCGTCGTGCCCCAGATGATCACCCAGCCGATGATCAGGAAGGTGCGCTGAGCCGTGTGCAGCTCCACCTTGGGCGGCGAGGTGAAAGCGCGGCCCGAGTAGAACGATGCAACTCCGAGCATCAGCACTCCCACCGCAACTGCAGCCGCCGTGCTGCGTCGATGAGTGCCGAGCAGTGACGTCACGAACAACAACACGAACACGAACCACACCAGACCCAAAATCCCGGGCCCCACGCGGTGAAACAACCGACCAGGTCGCACGGAACGAAGCCAAGTCCCAGCGTAAGCCCCCGCCATCAGCAGCCAGGCCAGCGCCTCGGGAAACTTCGCCTCGATCACCAGCTCGCCGAGCACGACGTAGGACCAAAGCAGCGCACCGCAGATCCACAGTGCGGGACCCACCACGAGGTTGAGCGCGGACGGAGCCGATGGCGGTGCGACGGGAAGTGGGCCCATCGCTGGAGCGCCCATCGGCGCCGCAAGAACGTCAGTCGGCGGCTGGCCGTTAGCGGTAGGCGGCGGCTGACCCTGAGCGGGGAGGCGTGGCTCAGCGTGGGGTGCCATCGCTGACTCACCGTGGCTGGGTATTGGTGCCTCGGCGCGGGGTGTGGTCGACGTCTCGCCCTGGACGGACATCGGCGACTCTGCGGGGGCGGCTGTCGGCGGTTTCGAGTCACTCATAACAGCTGCTCCCCTGAAAGCTCGAGTTCGACGGGTTTACCGTCGGCCGCCACTTCGATCACTCGTTCCGTCAATTTGGCGGAGGCGCGATCCTGGCCGAACAGCAGCGCCGCGACTCTGATCTTCCGCGTTTGGCGCGGGCCCAGTTGCTCATCGCGGGTGAGTACGATCTTCGTCGCGCCCCCGCCACGTTCGAGACGTACGGCGGCGATACCCAGCGAGGTCGCGTCGAAGTCCGGACTGATCTCGGCGCGTTCACCCTCTTGCCGCACGATGCGCACGTCCACCGCGTCGTCAGCGGGCGGCGACTCGACGAGCAGCAGTCCGTCGACATCAGGCAGCGGCGTTTGGAGCAGGCGTCGCTCGAGCTGCGTTTCGACCTCGGGGCTGTTGTTGCCCTTGGCGCGGGTGAGCTGGAACGCGCGCACGATCGACGCCAGCTCGCCGATGCGTCCATCGTCTCCGCGCCCGCCCGTTTGGGTGACGCGTTCGAGAAGACGCGTCGCGACGTCCAACCTACCCGCCCCAGCGTGGGCGAGGGCTTGGCGCAAACTCACGCTGGCTTCGTCGGGCAACAGGTTGGACAAGCTGTCGTAAGCAGCGATCGCCTCGTCGAACAAGCCCTCGGCACGTAAGCGGTCGCCGACGTACGCGAGCGTCCACGGATCGCGCGGCGCGCGCTCGATGAGTTCACCAAATGCGCGCATGCCGTCTGCTTCGCGACCATTGCGGCGTAGGGCCGATGCACCGAGGGCGAGCAGCCCCGCGTCCACGATCGGCTCGGAGCGTAAGGCTTGAATGTGCGCCACCAGCGCCTCGGTCTTGCCCATGGCCTCGAGCAACGAAAGCAGTAGTCGATTCGCCAGCGGGCTGTGGGGCGCCAAGCGCAAGAACTCACGTAACACGCCCAGCCGCAGTTCGTCGGTCTTGGCCTTGACGTAGGCTTTCTTCAACTCTTCGTCGATGATGGGCTCACTGCTGCGCAAAACTAACGCCAAGCTCTGCAGCTCCTCGAAACTCTCGACGTCGCGCAGCGTTTGCTCGCGCACGAACTCGGCCGCATCGCTGAACCCTTCTTGCTCGAGTTGCGCCGCCCAGTTGAGCCGCGACGACCCGTCGCGTGAGCTCTCCAGCAACAGCAACAGATACTCGCGCTTGTCCTTCCAACGTCGCAGCTCACACTGACGCGACGCGAGCAAGTAACCCTGCGGACTTAGTCCCCGCTCCCGCCAAATGCTCTTTCGTAGCGGCAGGGACACCTTGGACGCCTCGGAGCATTTGGTGCGCTGGCTGGAGCGTCCCTCGGCGACCGTCACACTGTGCGTGGCCTGCACGACGGCGCCCGAAGCATAAAACGGCAGCGCCTTGACGACGCCTTGAATGCACCGCTCCAAGACTGGGTCTCCCCCGCGAGTGTCCTGCAACGTGACCTGTACGGTCGTGACCGTTCCGCCCGCATCCACCCTGAGCTGGATGGCGAAGGTGGTGCCCAAGTCGGGCCTCACGCCCAGGCGCGCGTCGCGGCACGCTTGAATCGACTTGGCGGCGCGCTGCAACGTGCGTCGGATCGCCAGCTCGGTGGCTTCGACGATCGAGTGTCCACCCGTCATCGCTCCTCGTGGTTCGAGCAGCGTCGAGCCCGACGCCAAAACGGGCGCGACGCGTCGACCAAACGCATAGTCGAACTGGGGTGACAGCTCGAGCACGCGCTGCGCGAATGGCTCGCTACCAGAGGCCCGGTCTGCGTCGAAGTACCAACCCGTCCACGGCGTGACCAACTTGGCCTCGAACGCCAGCGCGATGGCAGGCTCGATGCCCTCGTCGCGAATCGCCATCTCAGCAATGCGTTCGCTCGCCCAGCGTTGGGGCAAACTCGCCGCAGCAGGCAGCGGGCGAGAGTCGACGGCTTTGGTGTGACTGACGAGTTCCGCGCCGCGGCGGAAGCGCAACGTCACTTCGCTCGGGAGCTTGCCGCGTAGCCGCCCGACGACGCTGATCGTGGAACCAGAACGCACCGCACCGACTTCGCGCGGGTAAATGCGATCGACACCCGGCCCCAAATCGAGTTCGACGTCGCGTAGGGTGGGCTTCAGCGCTTCGGACAGCAGCGCCGCCCCTGCACGCGCCGCTTCCGTGCGGTCGAGCACTTCGTACGACTGCCCGACGCCCGCCACCAATTGAGCAAGCAGCCAACGATCAGCGTTCGGTCCAGCAGCGATCGCGCCCAAACGCGGCAGCCCTCCACTGCGCTTGGCAAGCAACCGACGGATCGCCCGCGCGTCCGTCGCGCCGACACTCGGTCGACCATCGCCGATGTAGATCAACATGCCCGCGCCCGCTTGTTCGCCTCGCCCGGGCGCATCCAGCAAGTCTGCGGCGCCAAGCAGCGCTTCACCGAGGTTCGATGCACCCGCAGGGCGCAACCGCGACAAGGCCGCGCGCACTTGCGCGAGAGACTCGGCCGTCACGGGCGTCGGCTTCTCGGGTCCCAGCGCGCGCAAGCTCTGATCGGCCGCCAACACCACAACGGAATCTGCCGGGCTCAGCCCCTCGAGGATGGCGTCGACCACGGCGCGTTGCGTCTCGAGGGTGGCCGCGCCGACGCTCATCGACGTGTCGACGACGAGCGCCAGCGTGAGCGCGGCGTCTTGCGCCTCTGGTAACTCGGTGCGGAACATGACGAACTTGTCGCCACCTTCCAGGTCGCTTTCGACGTAGGCGCGCGCCTTGTCGGCATGCAACTCCGCGCTGTCCAATTCCACGACGAAGTCGCTCGTGGGCCGCACGTCCGCGCCCGCGTACCGCAGTTCACCCGATTCGCTCAGCGCGCCGAAGTTGCTCGACGCGACGCGAACGGCTGGGCGCTTGCTGCGCACGGTGAGATCCAACTCGCCGACCAGCGGGGGTTCGCTACCGCCGTCCATCAAGTAGCGATAGTCGACGCGGCTGCCTCGGGCGGAAAGCCACTGCGCGTATTCGATTTCGAGCTCCAGCGTCTCCCCTGCGTCTACCCGTCGCAAGTCGCCGCGTAGCCAGCCACCGCCTGCCCATTCGAGGCCATCAGCCATTTCGCCGGACGGCTGCGACGGACTGGACGATATCCCGATGGTGGCACTTTCGTTCGACCCCTTCACGCGTCGTTTGACGGAGCGAACGATCGCGCCCTCGGGCAGCGAGAGACGTACGGGCACGCGCGTGGCGTCACTGGCGCCGTTGAAGAAGGTGGTCGTGCTGCGCGTGAGCGCCAGTTCACCGTCGACCTCCACCTCCGTGCGGTGCGCGCGAACGACCAGCGGGCTGCCCGTTTCGTGGCCGCTGGCCACGCCGCGCACGTCGGGGATGCTGCTGACGGCGCCAACTTCCGAAGTCCAGGGCGCGGCCAAGCCGCCCGTCCAATCGTCGAAGGCTTTTTCGGGAACGACGTTCATCTTTCCCGCCGTCAAGCTTGCCGTTTCCCCGCTCGACACCCGCGTTTGCTGGCCGCCCGACTCCAACATCAGCTCGCCGTTGGACACGGTGATCTGCGCTCCAGCCTCGCCCACGGCAAATGCCGCAGAGCTCCCCGCGACCCGCGTGCTCACGTCGCCGACCACGACGCTGGTGGCTCCCTCGCTGCCCGCCTGCACGAAAATCCGTCCGCGGCTGAGCTGCAAGCGCGCATCACTCAGCGACAGCTCCGTGTTGCGATCGATCGCGATGATACTGCCGTCGTCGAGTCGCAAGCGCGCGCGACCGTCAGGTCCCGTGCGCAGGAGCTGCCCGGCAGACACGCGCGCCTCACCACGCACCTCAGTCTCGCCGATGAACACCTGCGCGTGTACCGCGCGCAGATCGCCAATCGTCTTCGAAACGCTGGCCGCCTCGTCACCACAACCGAACACGAGCGAGAGCGCGCAGACGATGAGCAGCGTCACCCCCAACTGAAAACGTGCACTCACGGCTTCACCGCCTTCAGGCTGCGTCCGTCGAACTCGACGGCTTGGGTTGGCAGCGCCTCGCCTTCGCCGTCCGCAAACGAAACGTCGAGCGTCGCGATGCGCTCCGTATCGCTGCCCTCCGCGACCAACACCGTGAGCGTCACTTTGGCGCCCAAGCGCGCCGCGACCTCTGCATCTTCGGGATCCAGCCGCAACTCGATGCGCGATTTTTCCGCAGCAGGCACGAAGCCCTGAGCCACGCCGAGCAGCGGTAAGTTGTCGGGCGCGGGCATCATCGTTCCCGCCGCGTTCGTCCACAGCGCGGGTCTGAGCTCGGGATGCGCCCAGCTGGCGATGACTCGCGTCCCCTGCTCCTGGCTAGGCGCGACCAGCCTCGCCGCACGCGCCCGAAGCCGCGTGAGTTCATCCGCAGCGACGCCCGACGCGACCCGCGCTTGCGCGAGGAATACGCTGGCTAGCGCGCGCGCCGCCACCGAGACGGCGCCTTCGCCGTCGGGCGAACCGCTCGCGCCCGCTTTCTCGGTCCAGCGCACGGCTTCTTCGGTCTTGCCCATGCCTTGCGCGGCGGCCGCGAGCAGCAGCGGCACACTCGGGTCGTCGGGGCTCAGCGCTTGCAACGTTTCGTACTGTCTGAGCGCGGCCTCGAACCAGCCGTGAGCCCGCAGCAGATCGCCCAAGCGACGCCGCGCCAATGGATCTTCGGGCGCAAACTCGACGATCTCGCCGAAGGTGCGGCGAGCTTCTTCCGAGTCACGTTTGGCTTGCGCGCCCGAGCCCGACTGCCCCAAGCGGAAGTAATACTCGCCCACCGCCGTGCGCACGTGACTGCTCGCGTCCACACGCCGTCGTAGCTTGCGCGCCCAGGCGCGACCACCCGCTGCGTCGTCAGCGTCTTCGTAGGCGTGCAGCACGACGAGTGCCAGCTCGGTGTCTTCGGGGAATTTCTCGGCAGTCCCGCGCAAGAGCGCCAAACGTTCGGCGGGGGTTTTCGCCTGGGACAAGACCCGCTCCAGGATCTCGGGCTCGATGCGCTGCAGGCCCAGCGCGTCGTGCAACTCGCGTAGCTGCGTCGAGGTGGTCACCCGCAGCAGCATGAAACGATACACCGCATCTGCAGCGGTCGGGCTGATCGCCAAAAGTGCACGCCACAAGCGCACGCGCTCACCGATCTGATCCAGGCGATCTACGAGCAAGATCAGCAGCGCCGAACGCTCACGCCAGTCCCGGGCTTCGCAGTCACGCAGCGCCTGACGATACGCGCCGAGAGCTGCGTCAGCAGATCCGAGACCTGCCAAACGCTCACGCCACAACACGCGCCGCTCATCGAGTGGCAGGTCCGCCGCAGCACCACACGGCGTCGCGCGGTGCCCGACTGCCGCAATTCTCGCGGACGCGCTGGGCGCAGATTCACCCGACACGTAACCGCCCGCGGGCGCCGAGAACAGAATCGGATACACCACGGTCACGATGCCCGCCTCGGGTTGCGGAAAACTCAAACCGTACATCGCTCGCAGCACGCAGCTGACGACCTCGGGATCGGACAAGCTCGACCCGCCATTGCTCGCTTCCGTAACCTGCCCTTGTCGACCGATCACGAAGCGCACCGCAACCTGACCTTCCAGCGTCGGGTTCGATGCCAACCCACGCTCGTGACACAGACGGAAGCGACCGAAGTTCTGACGCACGATGCGTTGCACGACCTCTCGGGGGAGGCTCCCCGAGACAGAGATCGACCCCATGTGAACTTTGGACGCTCGGGCAGCGTGCTCGCCCTTCAGGCGTCCGAAGCCAGCGCCGAAACCTGCTCCCGTTCCCGGTCCCGCGCCGTGCCCAATCGTGCCCCACATTCGATCCAAGCCGTCTTTGCTGACTACCTCTTCGGCGATCTTGTCCATCGCCTCGGGTGGAGGTCGCGAGGCGGGTCTAGCCGCTTTCGGCTCTGCCTTGCGCATTGGCTCCGCGTCTTCCAGGGGCATGGACGGCTTTGGTGCTTCATCCAACGGGGGTTGTGGAGGCGCTGCTGTGGGCGACGGCGAACCCGAGCCCCGCCCGCCCCCGCCAGCACCGAGACCGATCATGCCGAAGGCGTCGGATTCACGCAGGGCCTCGGCGCGCTGTTGGTGTGGTGTCGGCGCGCGCTCGACCTCAGCCTCTTCGTTATCCCGCGGCCCGCGTACGGCGTAGCGTTTGTTGGACTGCGCTGCGGGTTTACCCATCGAGCCTTCTTCGCCTTTGGCGCGCGTGCCCGTTCCGCCCTCTTTGTTGTCGGAGTCTGCCGCGGCGTACTCCTCGTACGACATGCTGACACTTTCGGGCATAGCCTCACCCGCCGCGAGACTGAGTCCCCCTTGTCCCCACGGGCGCCAGCGCGCGTTCCTCGCCCGCTCTTCGGCGTAGCGGCTCACGCTGGGCTCTGGCGTCTCTTCGGCAGCGGCTTCGCGTTTGGTTGGTACGTACCAGCTGGTAACTGGCGAGATCAACCCGAAGCGACGCCCCACGTCGACCAAGCTCGCGCGCCCCGCGTCCTCGGACATCAGCTCTTGCAGGCGCTCGAGCCCCCAGCGCCGCCGCAGATCGCCCTCGTCGTCGATGCGAATCGTCAAGAGGCGCTGTTCGTCCACCACGCCGTTACCCTGCAGGCGCAATGTCTTTGGCGGCTTACCCGTCAAACGCCCCACGACCACCAGTGTCTCGTCCGCGGAAATTGGCGGCAGCTCACGGGGCAAGACCCGCTGCACGTTCGGCCCCAGATCGACCTGCGAACCCAGCCACAGTGGACGCCCCGCGGCCTGCAGTAAGCGCAAAGAGGCTCTCGCCGCGCCGTAGCCGTCGAAGATCTGTTCGGCGGGCGCGCCCCGGGCCACGCTCTCGAGCAGTGACAAGTTCGGCTGACTGCCGACCGCCGCCACCAACACGCGAGTACTTTCTGGCAGACGCGAAAGACGCTGCCTGAGCGCATCCGAACCCAGCTCGCCGACGGACGGCGACCCATCGCCGATGTAAATCACCGACCCGCGACGCTTGGGATCGAGCTGACTCGCCGCTTCGGTGAGCAACGCGCCGATGTCCGTGGCCCCGCCGCGCTCCACAGCAGAAAGACCCGCGAGCCAGGCTTTGCGCGACGCGGCGTCGACGGCCTGCAGTTTGCCGCTGCCCTCCGCCACGGGGCGCAAGCTCGCGTCCCCTGCCCAAAGCGCCGCGCGATCCGCAGGCCCGAGGTGCGTGAGCAGTGAGCTAGCCATATTGCGTGCGATCGACAGCGCAGCGGGTTCGGTGGCTGCCGAAGCATCGACGACGATCGCGAGATCTATTGCGGCGTCGCCCGAGTTTGCCGAAGGCGCACGCAAAGGTATCGCGATGTAATCCGCTTCCTCGCGCGACACAGTCGACGCGTAGTCGCTCGCCGAATCTTCCGCAGCTTCTTCTGGCGAGAGCGCGTGAGGCGCGCGGTATGCGAGCGCGCCCTCGACGCCGCTGTCGATGAGCTCGATGGCCAGATCCGCGCGCGGTACGAAGTCGTAGGCCTGCACGACGACCTTCTTGCCGTCGAGTTTGCCGCCCATGCCGCTGCGTACGCTGGTCGCGGCGGCGTTGGTCAGATCGAGCGTGAGGCTGAACTCTTCGATGCGAGGGAGCGACGCCTTGGCACCCTCCGCGGCCATCGGATAAACGTACAGACGTCGCTGTCCCTCGCTGCCTTCGCGCGAGAGCCACTCGGCGTAACGAGTGACGACGCGGCGCTTGGCGCCTGCGTGAATCGGGTAGAGCCGTGCGTTGTACGTGCCAGTGCCCGCCCACTGGAGCAGCGCGGGATCTTCCGTCGACCCTTCGTAGACGTTGCTCTCGTATTGGCGAACGGCCTCTGCGCTTTCTTTGACTCGACCCCAAACGAGCTCACCTTCGCGGTCCACGCCAAACTGGCGAAGCACCGCTCGCTCAGGCGTGCGGAAGCTGAACAGACCCTCCACGGTGTCGGAGCTCGGGTTGACGAAGGTCTGGTCCACCTCGGTGATGGCAAAGTCGTGTTTGACGGTGACCGTGACCTCCAGCCGTTGGATCACGAGCGAAAAACGCGGCTTGCCCTGATCTCCTGGCGGCCGCGCCCCGACCGTGCCGATGCCGTACGGCGCTGCTTCGGCGGAAGGGTCAGCGGTGCCGAGCCCTCCCGTCCAGTCGTCCCACGCCACCAGCGCGCTGGTCTCGACGCGATCGGGCGCCGCGAGCGAGAGCTGTTCGCCCATCGTCGCGCGAGCGCTGGCCCCTGCGCGTGCGCTGCCCCTGAGCACGTAGGCCGTGACCGCGTCGCCCGACCGCGCGTCGATGCTGACGCGCGCGTCCGATAGTTCCAGTTCACCTTTGGGAGTGCGTACGCGTACGGCGTCTGCCCCTTCACAGTCGACGAAGGCGCGCCCGGTATCGAGCGCAGTGACGTCGCTGCCCACCTCCAAGCTCGCGGGACCCGAGACCAACCAGGTTGCGCCACCATCGCGACGTAACCACGCGAGACCGCCGTCGGGGATGGTCACACGATCGCCGTCCGAGAGCCGTTCGCGGCGATGGGGCGTCGATTCGACGCCCCCAGCCCGCGTCACCGAGATGGCGCCTTTGACGGCGCGCAGCTCGGCGAGAGTCAACGCGAGCGGAGAATCACCGTCCGCTTTGGCTTGGCGACACGCGACGAGCGTCACCACCAAAAAAAGAAGAAGCAACCTCGCCCAAATTCTCATTCGACCTCACAGCGTTGGTGGCCGCACATCCCACACTCCCGAAGCTAATCGACCACGCAACTGGAGCCGCTGACAACCCCGTGCTGCAAGGCGCCAGCATTTGCACTGCCACGCGACTGAATCACGACATTGGACGACATCACGGCGTTGGATGATGCGAGCTCTCTCGCACACATCAAACACTCGACGCCGCCCAGCCTTTGGCGGTGTTGGCTTGGACGCAAGTTGCACCCGTGCCCCCCTCGAACACTCGAAGGTCAAGTCGGCCTCGCGCAGCGTGCCGTTCAATTCCCACACTGCAAGCGCAGCTGACCGAGAGGGGTGGCGGCGCGCATTTTGGGGGTCCACGAAATCGGACCAGCTTCACAAGGTGGTGTGTCGAGTGCCTGGACGCAAACGCGCACTCGGAAGGTTGTCATCTGGACTACACCTGCCCACCCACTTGACGGCATCGACCGCAACGTCGACCATCGTCCGCGCGGGGTCGCGTGGAGGTGTGGAAGATGTGGAGAACGAAAAGCGCTGGGTGGCGGCATGTTGTTCTTGGGGTGCTACTCGCTTTTGGGTCGGCGCTGGCGTCATGTGGAGATGATGACGGCAGCAGCGATGAAAGCGAACCCGATGCCTCAACCGATACGGCGGACGACGAGGCCGACGATGCAGCGGACGATGAATCGCTGACGGACGAACCAGACGATTCGGACGACGAAGAGCCCGACGACTCCCCGAACGATGACAGCCCAAACGACGACAGCCCAAACGACGACAGCCCAAACGACGACAGCCCAAACGACGA
>CBFGUG010000038.1:0-64902 GCA_965651905.1 uncultured bacterium
GACGCGGACGAAGACGACGCGGACGAAGACGACGCGGACGAAGACGACGCGGACGAAGACGACGCGGACGCAGGCGTCCCCGACCTCGAAGACGGTGGCACCAGCGAGTCAGACGCTGGCGACGATGACGCTGAAGATCCCGGAACCGATCAGGAACCCGAGACGAGCTGGATCGTCGGCGCCTGGATCGAAACGACGGACGCTTGGTACGGCGTGATGGGCGTCGTCGACGACCTGACGAGCGACAACGAACTCGATCTCGACGATGTCGTCTCTTTCGACGGAGACTTCACGTTCACCCAGTACGAGGGGGGCGTGCTGGTGGGGCATCAAGGGCAACCGATCATCGAGAAGTGGATCGTGAACGATGAAGGGCGTTTGGAGCAAGACGGCGACATCACGTTTCTGGCTCTCGGCGTGCAGGAAACCCATGGTGCTTCTCACAACGTGATTCAGGTGATCGACGAAGACACGGCATGGTTCTTCGACCATCCGAATGGTCGCGCCATCGTTTTCGATCCCTCGGACATGACGACCTCGGGTGAAACGATCGACTATTTCGAGATCTACGATGGCTTGGATCTGGAAGCGGACTGGCCCGACATCGGTGACGTCGGCCGAGTTGGCGATCACATCGCGGTCCCGATGTTTTGGTACAGCGGCGCGGACGACACGATCCCCGTCGAAACGCGCATCGCACTGCTCGACACCACCAACGACGAAGTCACAATCGCGACGGACACCCGCTGCGCTGGGTCGAGCGTGATGTCGAACGACAGTGACGGGAACCTCTACTTCGGTCCCCACGCAGCTGCAGCGCTCTACTCCGCAGCAGGTGACGCGGGAGACATGGTGCCCTGCATCATCCGCATTCTGAGTGGCGAAACGGAGGTCGATCAAGATTACCTCGTCAACCTGAACGAGCTGAATGACGGCAAGGCCGTCACAGGTCCTTACACAGGTCCAGGCAACATGGGTCTCTTCTTCCAGTTCGATGGCGACCCATCGTTGGGTGCCAGAGCACGCTTCGTCGACGAGTGGTCGCTGCGCAGCATCGAACTCGGCGCGGAAGCTCCCGACTTCGACCAGATCGACGGCTGGCCATCAGGTCACGGTGTCGCGGAAGCGTTCTCCGTCGTCGTCGGCACGGAAACCAAGTACTACATGACGTCGACCACCGAAGGCGGTGCGGCGTCTGCGTATTACGAGATCCTCCCGGACGGCAGCGTGGAAGAGGCGCTCAACTTCCCGACCTATCCGGGAATTGCCGTCAACTACTGACGACGAAACGACGCAGCGTGACCATCGAGCGCGCACACTCGAGTTCGCGAGCACGACGCCACGTCGCGCTCGCGAACATCATTTCAGTCGCTTCTCGGCAGGCTGGTATAGATGCGAAACGCGGCTACCAAGGCTTGAAGACGAACGCCGCCCCCGCGGCGATCAGTGTGAATCCGACCCAGTGGTTCCAGGAGAGCGACTCGCCGAAGTACCACACGGAAAAGCCTGCGAAGACGCACAAGGTGATGACCTCTTGCAACGTCTTCAGCTGCGCCAGTGAGTACCCCGCGTCCATCCCCATGCGGTTGGCAGGCACCTGGAGCACGTATTCGAAGAAGGCGATACCCCAGCTTGCGAGCACGACCACGAACAGTGCCGAGTGACGATGTTCTTTCAGGTGCGCATACCACGCGAACGTCATGAACACGTTCGACGCAATCAGTAGAAGTATCGGCCAAACACGCAGCATCGTCATCGCACACGCTCCAGTCGCCAGGCCTCGTGCGTAGACGATCGCAACCTGCTCCACAAGCTGCCGTTCGCGCTTCCCGTAAGCGTCCCTATGGTTGCCATTCTTGCGCACTCGCAGCAGCGGGTTCGTTCGAGCCTCCCGCGGTGGTTCGTTTTGACTTCCGCGGCAGCTGCTTGTGTTGCCCCTGCGGCCGTGGTTTTGTTTGGGCCCCCGCGTTGGCGGGCGCGCCGTCAGTCGCCGCAGGGCGCGAGCCCGCACCTCACCGCATTTTTCGCAGAGGGAGCCGCGCAGGGGCCGCACTGCGACTTCCTCCAAACAGAGCGACTACCCCAACAGAGCGACTACCCCCAACAGAGCGCCTTAGGCAGTGCAGCTCACGGTTCGTCGTTCCACGTTACCAGGTGCAAATTGAGCAACGCGACGGACTCGGAGGGTTGCGACGAAGCGGCGATCGCACGGATCTCACGAAAGGCGCGCCGCAACACGTCGCGCACGCGTTCGAGATCGTCGCTCGACGTCGAGATCACGTTGAAGCCGAGCCAGTCGTCCGCTTTCGGTGCCGCCGCACGCTCAAGACCCACCGCCGCCCAATGAGCGCGCAGGGTACGTACGTCGTCTGCCGAGGCTTGTGTGTCCACTGTCAGTGGTTCACCCACCTCGTATAGTCCATCGCGAACCTGCGCAACGCCTGCGCCTTCCAGCGCTGCCAGCACGGCGCGTTCACACTCCGCATCGAAACCCAGACGCGCAGCCAGGTAGCCTGGTTCATGTTGCTTCAGCGCGCGGTACGCGCTCGTCTCGAGCACGCGCATCACCGCCGCTGACCAGGGCTGTTCGAACGCCAAGCGCTTGGCGGCTGCTCGTTGTCGTGCCGCGCCTAGTAGTTCTGGTACATCGTCGATCGGAACCAGCTCTTGCACCAAGTCGGAGACGCGCCCGCTGATGGCCTCGACCAGTTCGAGGAAGTCGTCGAGTTTGGGCTGCGTGTTGCCCCGCAGGTGGCGCCCAACGGAGTGACGCGACAACGTGCAGCGGGCGGCCAGTTCTGACGCGGCAAGACTGCCTGACAGTTCCGAAAGCCAACGAGCCAGGTCGAAGTAGGGTGCCCTACCGAGCGCGCTGGCGCAAGCGGGTTGAAAGTGCTCGAACGCCTGCTCGACGTTCACCCCGAGCCGTGCGCACGCCAGCAGGGTGCTACGCGCCGTGGGCATACGCCGCCCCGACTCCCAGTCGTGCGCGACGTTCGAACGGTAGCCGAGACGACGAGAAAACGCGCGCTGCGAACGGCGACCGCGCAGGGCGCGCAGAAGCTGGGAAGCGGCGATCCGAGGGTCCACTGTCCGCAATATTGCACCAGACGATGCAAACGCGCGTGCGAAATTTTGCATTAGTGCGCACGTTTCGCTTGCCCGGGGGCCACGCACCGCGCACCGTGTGGAGCATGCGAAAGCAACCTTCGCGACCGGGGATGACGCTGCTGTGTCTGATGAGCGCCGTGGTCGCGTCGTGCGGTTCACCTGACGACGCTAACGACGGCGCGGGTGAATCGAGCAGGGACGGGTCGCGTCAGACCATCGTCGTCGCGCGCGAAGGCGGTCAGACGGGCATGGAGGGCGGGTGCGGGCCGAGACCCGAGCCGAAGCCGTTCGCCGTTGAGGATGTACGTGCGCTGATCGAAGGTTCTCGCTCGACGAGAATGGTGTATCGCTTGGAGCGGGCCTCGCTCGATGCGACTTCAGTCGATGGTGTCGGTTTGCCGCTGAACGTGAACATCGAGCTCGAGGGCGAGCCGCGCGTGCTCGATCCATCTCGGGGCGAGGGTTGCGACCTGCGCGTCGCCCAGGACGTCGAGGTGACGCTGAGTTTCGAACAGCCGCCGCTCGATGTCGTGATCGAAACGACCGCTCACGCGTTTTCGAGTGACTTCGCGATCATGCAGCTCAAACTCGGAAGTGATGTCGCAGGGGCGTTGGGTCTTCCAGCGACGGATGTCACGTTCTCGCTCTCGTTCGACGAAAATGGCATGAAGGGAACCCTCGACCCTCACGACGACTGTGGCATCGCCGTATTCCCAGCGAGCGTGCGCTGTCCGCAGTGGCCGAATAGCGAGGTGGATCTCGACCGCGAGCGCGATGGTTTCCGTCCGCGTGATGCTCTCTCATTGCTCGATGAACTCGGCGAGATCCCTCTACGCTGGACTGACGGCACCGAGACGTTGCTCACGCTTTCGCTCATCCAGAGCCCTTACTGGGCATGCAGCGACGAATGGATCGAAAGCGACCGCCCAGAACGGCTGGACCTACCCATCGTCGTGCACCTGGTAACTGCCGACGGACGGCTCGAAGCGGAACTACCCGCCGAGCTGAGCGTCGAAGTGGCGACCGAAGTCTCTGCTTCACTCGAAGCTGCAGCGGCAAGCGGCACTGGCGGCGGCACTCCCGGCGTCGTCCAGAGCTTCAGTGTGCACGTCGCGTACTTCGGCGACGGTCAGCCCGGGAGTGTGGGGTACAAGGTAAACGTTTGGAACACGGACGGCGCGCCGCGTGCAGAGGGGTTCATCCACACCGTGTACAGCCGAGCGATTAGCGTCGCACCGCCGCTGGATGCGACACTAGATACGAGCGCTCGTTGTCTCTATTTTGCGCCCGGCGCGGCCCCTGAATTCGAGTGAGCTCGTCGTGCGTTACTTTGGCCTGCGAGGCAGTTTGTTTGTGTTGGCCCCCGCGGTAGCGGGCGCGCCGTCAGTCAACCGCAGGGCGCGAGCCCGCACCTCACCGCATTTTTCGCAGAGGGAGCCGCGCAGGGGCCGCACTGCGACTTCCTCCAAACAGAGCGACTACCCCAACAGAGCGGCTTCTACGAGGCGAGCGACTCCCCATAATGCCCTCGAAGGGAAGTTAGTTGCGCTTTTTGATCGCGAGGTGGGGGAGCGCTGGATTGTTGTGACAGATGTGACGCGGTGCGTGGTGAAACAGGTTTCGAGCGGGGGAGTTGACTCGAGGCTGGTCGTCGGACGGCGCGTGCTTTAGCGTACTGCGGTCATGTCACGTTGTAACCTTTTCGCGCGCCCATTCACAATTGCCTTTTCTTCGAAGAGCGGGGCGGCCTGCTGTACACTTCTGGCGGCACTCATCGCGGTTGGGTGTGGCGCTGCGTCGGATGGCACCGACAGTCAGTCCGACGACTCGCAGTCGGACCCACGAGACGACGACCCCGTCGGTGATGACGAGGACGAGCCCGTCGAGGCAGGAGCAGAAGAGCCTGCGGCGGATGACGACACTGCAGAACAGGCTGATGCGGATGACGATTCCGAAGACACTCAGCCCGAGGAAACGGATCTCGATGAACCCGATCCGGACGAGATGGATCCCGATGAAACGGATCCAGATCCGGACGACGCCAGCGAAACCGACGACTCGGCGTTAATCGAGGGCACGGACGATCCAACGCCCGATGACTCCGACCTGCCGGATCCCGACGAAACGGATCCCGACGAACCTCCGACACCCATCCTCTGGCAGTACATACGAACCGACACCGAGGCGTACGTTCATAACCTGCTGGGTGACGAGACCAGAACGCCGATCATGGGCCCGGTCGACGAGCGGCTTGGCGTGTTCCCCTGGTCACCTGACGGTAGCCTGCTCGCGCAAGTAGTGAACGGCGAATTGTTCTTCTTTGCGCTGGAGGGTGAGGCTTTCGCCGAAAGCAGTTACCCCGCATTGGAGTACGAAACCGTGGTGGGTTGGATCCCTGGGTTTGGCGCGCTCGTCGCGAGTGCGGACGTTGCTCCAGCGCGCCTTGCCGCGATCAGCCTGGATGGAACTGAAACCGTGTTGGCTGACGACTTGGACTCGGTAGCGGGCTTGGCGAGTATCTCGCCAGATGGCACCGAAGTGATTTGGCGAGCCTTGGCTACGAGCGACGCGGAGGATGGCTTCGTGACCATGCACAGCTCGATCGTGAACGGAGAACCGAGCACGCCCGAAGTACTCACGACACACACGAGCTCTCCCATGCTGGACGCCAAGTGGTCCTCAGATGGAGCGTGGCTGGCGTACGGCGTTGCTGGACCCGCCGATGGTGATGGCGGCATTTACCTCTGGCAGAAGGGTACACCTGCGCCCGTCAGAGTCAGCCCCGAAGGCACGTCGTACACGCCGCTCTTCGAGTGGTCGAAGGACGGGTCCAAGTTCGCCATGTACGTCGGGCGCGAGTCGGGTAGCGGCCTGTACTCGCTTGGCGTCAGTGACGCGGGCCCGACGACGCCAACGCTCATTGCCGCTGACGGCGATGCCTCTCCAGCCGAGTGGAACGGCTTTGGAGCGCTGCAGTACAGTGGTCCAGACGCGGGCTGGTACGTTCCAATCGGCGCTGACGGCACACCTGGCGCCGCAATCTCCTTCCCCGATTACACGTACGGTTGCGGGGTCGCATGGCTCAACGATAGTGAGTTCTTCCACGACGGCTGCCAGGGGACCGGGCTCACGTACGGTCAACTGTCGGCAAGCGCGATCACGACGACGCAGATCAGCCCCACGTCTGAGATGAACGTCGCGCTCAGCCCCGACGGCAGTTGTCTGATGGAGTGGTCAGAGCCCGCGCTGCGCATTGGCGCGGCGGATCCGACGAGTTACGCGCCCACGTCAGTTGCCGACAACAGCGTCGTGTGGTTCCCCTCGTTCACTGCCGACGGCGCGCAGCTGGTGTACGTCGCGCTCGGCGTTTCGCTTCAGTACGTCGAGCTCGACGCCTGCACTCCCGTCGGTGAGCCGCTGCAGCGCGTCGCTTCGGGCATCGTCGAAAGCGCGATGTTGGTCACGCCCCAGGTGCGTTGAGGGGTACTGGGGTACTGGGGTACTGGCACCAGTGCGCTCATGACCGGCCTCGAAATCGCCGCGCCGAGTGTTCGAACCTGCTTCGTCAACTGCGCTTCAATCGCTCGAGCTCAGCGCGCAACGCTGCGAGTTCTTGCTCAGCGAGCTCAGCGCGTTGGGCTTCGGTTTCTGCGCGTTGGGCTTCGGTTTCTGCGCGTTCAGACGCGGCGGCTAGTTGTTCCATGCGCTCTTGCAGCAGACGGTTGGCGCGCTCGGCGAGTTCCGTGGTTTCGAGCAGCACGGCTGTGCCGGCGTAAAAGCGAATTCTGCCGTTTTCGATGGCGAGTCCCAGTTCCAAAACTTCGGAGTACCAATGGCCTTGCTGGGGGAGGATCGGCTGATACGCCCCGCCGTTCGGTGCGAGTCGAAAGCCGAACAGGCGTGAACGCGGAACATCGAACACGAAGTACTCTGGGATCCCGAGACGCGCGAAGCGCTCGACGTTGAGCTCTAGGTCCTTCGTCTCGCTTCCGCGCACGAGCACCTCCAGCGCCCAGTCGAGCCCTTTGCCCTCGTCGCTGACCACCCACTTCATGCGGTCGTGCGGCGAGACGTCGAGCACCGCGATCAGGTCGGGCGCGAAGCGGGGCTCATCTGGATAAAACACCGCCAGGTTGGACGACAGGTACACGTTGCGTCCGCGGCTGCGAAAGTAGTTGTCGAGAGCGTCCAGAATGGAGGCGCCAGCTTTACGATGGGGATCTCCCTCGGGCGGGGCCAGCTCCCAAGGGACTTCGTTGGGCAAGAGCCGAACGACCTCGCGCCGCTCCTCATCGCTCAGTGCGTCCCAAACCTCCTGAGACGGAGCGCGTGGGTCGTCGGGGTCGATCTTCGGAAGGCTCATCGTTCGGCGAGTGTACCATCCACGGAAGATGATGGCCCGCGAGACTTGGGCGCTGGAATTCCAGGGTCTCTGGCGCGTTCGCAGACTCGAAGCCGAGCGGAGCCGCGGTCGTCAGCGTAGGCAGCCCATTGTGGAGTTCGCTGGGGTAGTCGCCAAAGCGTCAAGTAGCGCTCAGGCCAAGCACGACCGTGCTACAGAGAGCGCGGGGGAAACCACGACTCATGAGCTGGCCTCACTCTTGCGCGGTCACGACAGATGGGGTAGTCCGTTATCCTGATGGGTGCACTACTTCCTAGTTTCACGGTGAATATCCTCGATGGCAACTCCTGACGTGCGCCCGGTGGGCGACCTGCCCAACGACATCGGCAAAACGGCAGCACGTGAGCTTTCTGCCCACGGCATCAGGTCCCTGAAGAGCGCCGCCAGGTGCAGTGAGCAAGAACTCCTGACGATTCACGGTGTGGGACCCAAGGCGGTGCGGATCTTGCGCGAGGCGCTTGCTGAGCGGGGGCTGAGCTTCAAGCAAGCGAAGTAGCCAGCTCGAGCGACCGCGAGTAGCGAGCGCAGGTCGGACGAATCCAGCGTTCACGAGTACGTTTGGCCTACCGCGCTCATAGAGGTGCCCCTCCGAAATCCAGTGTGGCTTGCGAAGGTAGGCGAGCGTTCGAATCCTCCAAACCGCTGGGTGGTTCAATCTGGGCTGGTCGCGTCTGGGACGATCGCCCGTTCAGCGTGCCCAAACCCTGCGATCGACGTGCCTGGTAGGTGGTCCGGCCATCCACGACCACCCCTCGCAGCTCAAAGGTAAACGCGGACAGGGCGATGGCAGCGGGACCGAAATGACGGTGAACCAGTGGCACTCGCGGTAGCGGCGAGTAGACCTTCAAAAGCGGCAGCAACCGGCCGTTATCTCCCAAGGCGGATGTTCTCCCCACAGCTGATCTCTTCGGAACTCCCTCCTCGGCTCGCGCGTGAGATCGAGACGTTCCACTCCGATGAGCATGCGACCCTGGTCGGATGGTCCGGTTTCGTCATTGCGTGCTGGCACGTCGAGACTACCTCATCGACCGTACGACGCTTGCAAGAGCTCATCGGGCGGGTTGGTGAAGCACAACCGTCTGGTATCGGGTTAATGCAGGTGGTTGCTCCCGCAGCTCGGCCCCCCGCTTCCGAGGTGAGGGCGGCGCTTACTGAGATGTTGCGCAGCTCGGGGCCGTGGGTACGATGTTCGTCCGTGGTGGTCGCAGGGGAAGGGTTTCGAGTGGCTGCGGCGCGCGCGGTCATCGCGACTCTTGGGCAAGTTGCCCGACCGACGTTCCTCCATCGGGTGTTCTCCTCTGTCGCCCAAGCCTCGACCTGGCACCGTTCGTTGCTGCCCGAAGAAGTCCGATTCTCGGAACACGATCTCACCCGCGTTGCGGAGTCGTTGCTGTCTCGCAGGTAAACTGGTCGGGGTCGTTGGGCTGGTCGACGCGCGACGTTGGACCTTGGCGTGGGACCTGTTGCGCCCCGCCGACGGCTCTAGAGGGCGTAAGCTGGCGAAATCGCGGGCCCAGTAGTGGGGTGTGCCGTCTTGTCCAGCAACTGTGCGACGCGGATCCTCTTCGTCTGGACCAAGACACTGTCCGTGGCCGTGCACGAAGCTTGTCTCGCCGTGCACGAAGCTTGTCTCGCCGTGCACGAAGCTTCGCCGGACGGCAGCAAAGCTTCCGGCGACGGCACGAATGCTTGGTCTTCGTGCCCCGAAACTTTCCGGCGGGACACGGAAGTTTCAGTCGCGGGCACGGTTGCTTCCGCACTCGGCGAGGAAGCTTCGCGGCGCGACACGAAGCCTGTTGAGCGGAGGCCGCGGCGCCGCTTCGTGAACCGCCGTCGGCTACGCGAAGGCGAACCCTTCAGCCGCGCTCGCCGGTTGCTCCAGCACCCTTCCGATTGGCTAAGCGCTGTCAACGGACGAAACGATACGTCAACGTCAAGGGATTCTTGGCATCCGGCGTGAACTTGGTGTCCATCAGGCAAATGATCGCCTCCTGCGCGAAGCCGTACCCCGGATCGTCCAGTACATCGACTCGTGACGGGGTCCCACCGTCGTTTAGGTGCACCCTCACGGTTACCAGCGCGCTCGTCACATCCGCGGGGGCGCCTTCTGGAAACTGACAGCACGGAGACGTCTTGAACGGTCGTCCCGGTGGCGGACCGCAGTACACCCGCGACTGGCGCGTCTTCATCCGCGCCTCCGTGCGTGCTCCTCTCTCGCGGTTATCGTCACTCGTCTGTGTTGCTGGACTCTCAGGCGCGCGCTGCTCGGATGTTGCGCAAGCCGTAGCTGTCGCCATGGCCAGCCAGGCCATCCGTTCTTGCAACCGCATGTTCATCATTGGGTGCTGTATCACGAAGGATGCAGCATCAGAAACCGCGTTTCGATACTCGGCACGGCAGTGTGCGGTTGAGCGACGTTTCTAGGCCTCGCGCATGTAGCAATCGAGGGGCGTGGGTGGACTCGCGGTGTTGGAGCGAGGTGCGCTGGCCCATCGCGCGATCACTCGTCGGGGCCAATCATCTTTTCGGGTCGAACCAGCGCATCGAACTCTGCTTCCGTGACGTAGCCTAGATTCAGCGCCTCTTGCCGCAGTGAAGTACCGCGTTTGTGCGCGGCTTTGGCGATCTCCGTCGCCTTGTCGTAGCCGATCGCGGGCGCGAGCGCGGTGACCAGCATCAGCGAGCGCTCCATCAAGGTCCTTATGTTGGCCTCGTTGGCTTTGATCCCGGCCACGCAACGATCGGCGAAGCTGAGCGATGCTTCGGCGAGCAGTTTGATGGATTGCAACATGGCGTGAGCCATCACGGGCTTGAACACGTTGAGCTCGAAGTGGCCTTGGCTACCCGCGAAGGAAATGGTCGCTTGGTTGCCATGAACTTGCGTGCAAACCATGGTCAGGGCTTCACACTGTGTCGGGTTTACCTTACCCGGCATGATGGATGAACCAGGCTCGTTTTCTGGAAGCGAGAGCTCACCGAGGCCCGAGCGTGGGCCAGAGCCCAGGAAGCGTATGTCGTTTGCGATCTTGAAGAGGGATACCGCAACCGTGTTCAGCGCGCCATGGACGTGCACGTATGCGTCGTGAGCCGCCAGCGCCTCGAATTTGTTCGGCGCGGTTCTGAAGGGGAGCCCCGTGATGTCTGCAACCTCGGCAGCAAACTTCTCCGCGAACCCGAGCTTGGTGTTCAGTCCCGTTCCGACGGCGGTGCCGCCTTGCGCCAGTTGGTACAGGCCATCCAACGACTGCGCGATCCGAAGGCTGCCCGCTTGCAGTTGAGTGACGTAACCGCTGAATTCCTGACCGAGCGTGAGCGGCGTTGCATCCTGCGTGTGGGTTCGCCCGATCTTCACGATGTTCGACCACTGTTGCGCCTTGTCTTCCAGCGCAGTCTCCAGGTGTTTTAGAGCTGGGAGCAAGGTGTGTTCTATTTCGCGCGCCGCGGCGATGTGCATTGCGGTTGGGAACGTGTCGTTCGACGACTGACTCATGTTGCAATGATCGTTGGGGTGGATTGGGCGCTTGGTACCAATCTCGCCGCCGAGAATTTCGATGGCGCGGTTGGCGATGACTTCGTTGGCATTCATGTTCGATTGCGTGCCTGAACCCGTCTGCCAAACCACGAGAGGAAAGTGTTCGTCGAACCTTCCAGCGGCCACCTCACCCGCTGCTTGCTCGATCGCGGCAGCGAACTCAGCCGAAAGCTTGCCCTGCTCCCTGTTGACTCTGGCAGCGGCCTGTTTGATCACGCCGAGCGCATGAACGATCGGACCAGGCATACGCTCGCCGCCGATCGGGAAGTTCATCAAGGAGCGGGCGGTTTGCGCCCCGTAGTACATGTTCCCGGGTACCTCGAGTTCGCCGAAGGAGTCAGATTCGATACGTACGGATGTGGACATGGTCTCTCTCTCTGCGTCGTGTGCGCTGGTCATTGTGTGCGCTGGTCATTGTGTGCGCTGGGTTCGGCCGCGCTCATTGAACAATCGTGAAAGGTGAACGTGAATGGCCTCGGGTATGATCTTTGGTTCAGTAGCTCGAACGTCAGGTGTCCAGCGGGCTAATTGGGGTTTCGTTTTGGTCCGAACAGTTCGAGCAAAGTCCGTAGAGTTCGTGCTTGTGTTCGATCAGTTCAAACTCGAACTGATCTGCAATGCGCTCCTGAAGCTGCTCGATCAGAGGCTCGCTGAACTCCTGGATACGGCGGCACTTGATGCAGATCATGTGATCGTGATGATTGTCTTCGCTGGCCAACTCGTAACGCGTAAGACCATCGGCGAACTTGTGCTCTTCGGCAATCCCGCCGTCTACCAACATCTTGAGAGTGCGATAGACGGTAGCGTAGCCGATGGAGTTGTCATCGTTCTTCACGCGTTCGAGAAGTTCGTCGATGCTGACGTGCTCTGAAGAGTCGAAGAAGGCTGACACTATTGCCCGACGCTGCTCCGTCGAACGCAGGCCGCGTTCAGACATGAACGAGTCCAACTGATCTCGCAGCCGAGCTACATTGCCGGATCGTGCTGCCTCTTCTTCCGATGCGTCGCTTGTTCTTCGTGACATGTGCCGATGGTATGTTCCGTTTCGGCATTGGTCAAGGCTGGTCGCTGTCCAGAGCGGTCTCTGTTGGTTCAGTGCTGTTTACTTGAGGCGGTTACACTGGGGGGATCGGTCACGCGGTGTTCTCGGGTGCTGGATCGATGCGGCGTCGTGTCGGTATCAATGGGATGGGTTAATATGTGCTGGCGAAACGACCGCGAGCCTCGTCGCTATCATCTGACTCAAGCGAAATGCGTACTTTGTTGTAGGCGGGACGTGTTGAGCGTGACAATCGATTGCAATCAGTGTTGGGGGAGGCGAGGTGCGGCCTTTGCGCGGCTCCCGCTACGGGCTGAGCGGCAAGGTGCGGGCTAGCGTCGTCGAACGTCTGGTGGCGCGCTCGTTCACTCGGTGGCTCCAAACCCGATCAAGCTCGAACCCGTTTGCTGCGCTTGCGCCACCAAATCCACACTCCCGTGACGCTGAGCGCGGCGACGACGATTCCCATGAAGGAAACGAAGATTCGAAAAGGCATGCCAAACATGCGGACCGCACCGAAGTGAAGTTGGTGCAGCCAAGTGGTGATGGTGTTGCCGAGTGCCTTACCCGTCGGTGCCTCGAACAACTTCAACTCGCCCGTGTTTCCGTCGAACCAGACGGCGGTGGCGGGATAACGGTTGGACACGTCGAGCGAACTCTCGAACCGATAACGATACAGCCCCGTGCGTGCGTAGTACATGAGCATCCACGGCTCGGCGAGCTGGAACTGTTCGTCTTGCGCTTGTTCGACGGCCAAAGTCTGGCCACGCGCCAGAGCCGCGGTGAAGTTCAGGGTCGGGTGTTGTCGCGGTGATTCGAGCGTCGCGAACTCTTCGCGCGTCGTGTCCGACGGGAATAACGTTTTCATCATGGGGGCGTAGACCGGGTACAGGTTGAGCCCGACTGCGGACCAGGCGAACACGAACAACATGCCCCAAATCCACAGCCCGCTAGCCCGGTGCCAGGTGAACACCAGCGAGAATAGCTTCGTCGTGCGCAGTAGCCAGGAGCTTCTCCAGGCACGAAGCCATCGGGTCAGGCGCGTGAAAGGGCGTGGTTGAGCCGCGTCGTCTTTCGCCGAGTGATTGGGGCGCTTACGCGGACTCTTCGTCGGAAGAGTGAGGTAGGCGCCCACGAAACAGTCGATGGTCCAGAGTAGCGCGATGATCCCAAACAGTGCCGAGCCTACCTCCCCGAGCCCGAGCGAGTTGTGTAGTCGATAGATGAACGGCATCAGTGCCTTCCGCCCCTGGCTCAGATCGTCGCCGTGCCTGGAGCCGACGATATCCCCCGTGTGAGGGTCGAGGAAGAATTGGTCGTCACGCTCATGCGCGGCGTCCTCGTCGAGCGTCGGGTAGTCGACGTACACCGCGAACGTTTCACCCTCTCTGTGGCGCAGGGACAAGAGGTTGATTTCGGCGTCGGGGACGCGCGCGAGAAGTCGCTGTCGCAGCTCGAGTGGGTGCAGCATACTGGCACCGGGCGTTGCGGGTGGCGCCTCGAACAGTTCGGGATTCAGCGCTGCATCGAGCTCATGGTAGAAGGTTATCAACGTGCCCGTCAGCCCCGCGACCACCAGAAACACGGTCATCAGCAGTCCAACCCACCGATGCACCACGATACAAGCCGCACGCAGGCTCCAGCTGTTAGACCGTCGAGAGCGAAGCCTCGATGAACATGTGCGGCTGGGCTTCGAAACGACGGTGACGTCGGAGTGAGCGGCTTGGGTCATCGGTCGTCCGAGGAGCAGAGTTCTCTGTGTATTGAATATGGTTTTCGTTTGCAAGAGAAACCACGCTGGTGACCCGGAGGACTTTCCCTGCTCCGCCGACGAAGTCGGAGTCGAAATCGCGCGACGCAGCCTGCTAAGTTGCCCAGATGACGCGGCGAGTGGTCATGAGCGTGCTCGTCGTGCTCGTCGTGGGTTCGTTCGCACTGCTGCTCTGGGGGAGTGCGGCGGTGCACGACGCCTACGACGAGGAGCCGATGTGGCTCGTCGCACCCTACGCGGAACCTTTTCGCAGCGTCGTCGGGGTCGCGTTGTGTGTGGGGGTCGGGTTAGCCGTTCGGCAGGGGGCTCGAGCCGCGCCAGCGACGCGTAGACAGCTGCTGGCCGTCCTCGTCGTCGTGGGCGCCTCCATCGCTCTCGCTCTGGAGCTGTCTTCCGCCGTCTATTACGATCAAATCAGCGGTCAGCTGTTCGTCGCCACGCCGCTTGGGCACCGTTCGGAGTTCGACTTTTCAGCAACTCAGGATGGGGTGTGCGTCGAGGCGATGGTCGACGGGCGTTTTTGGTGGGAGGTGAACGGTGATGGGTTCGTTCCGCGCTTCCTACCTCTGCCGCGGCGCGACGGGGAAGTAAGAGCCGCTTTGAAGCGTCTACCACCCGACGCCTGCCCGACTGCGATCGAACGTTGAGTTGAATCAGAAATGCGGTCGAACCCAGGCGGCAGCCAGTCCTTGCCAGACTGTGCCTCCATCATCGCTCCGTATTGCCGTAGCTGTCGCGGTTGCGGAGTAGGGTGCCGGCTCACGAGTAGCTCCGCGCCAGTACTTCCATGCACTTACGTGCAACTTTGCGAACAGGAAACCGAGGTCGGTTTGCTGGATCGGTTATTGCTTTTCGCCCGCTCATGTTTCGAGTCCGAACCAAGTTTGTGAGCTTTCTGCCCGTACTCCTGGCCTTGGCGTGCGGCGCTGAAGGTAGCGAAAGCGGGCCCAGCGTCGGGCCGTCGTCCCCTCCAGAGCAATACGCGCCAACGGACACGAGCGTGCTCAACGTCGAGCAGCAGGCGGAGCTAAGCCAGCTGTCGGCCGCGCTCAAAGCCAGCGAAACGCTCGATGCCGACGGCTTGCTCGCGAAGCGTCGCGTGGAGCACGTCGAGTCGCTCGGTTACGATCCGCTGCAGAGCGAGTTCATCGACACGATTCAGGGCTCGGCGCTCGGGCTGTCGGAGAGTGAACTTGCGAAGCTTCAGGAAAACGGCTTTGTCATCTCCACTCGGCAGAGCTTTGCGACGTTTCTGCGCGGCTACGCCGCCATCTACTCGGAGCACTTGCCCGTTTACATTTCGGCCGACACGATCCTGGAAGCCGTTCACAGCTCCTACGACGATATCTTGCTCAGCGTCGAGCGCGCCGCATTGATCCCGATGCTCGGCGAATTGCTCGCTTCCATGCACGGCAAACTCGCGACCAGCGACTTCGACGCACAAACGCGGGCAGACGTCGACGTTTATCTCAGCGTGGCGCGTTCACTGCTCGCGGGCAACTTCAGCGAGCCGAGCATGGGCGGAGACGCTTCAGCAGCGCGAGCTTTGTTCGACTTGGCTCGGGCTGCAGAGGGTTGGAAGCAAGCCGAGCTGTTCGGTGTCAAGCGCGACGTCGACGCGTCGCAGTTCGTTCCGCGCGGACACTACGAAGACGAAGAAGACCTACGGAACTACTTCCGCGCGATGATGTGGCTGGGTCGCATCGATTTGCGCCTGATCGAAACGCAGCCCGATGGCTCGAGCCTATTCCGTCGTGCGCAGTACGACGCGATGTTGCAGCTGCGCGCTCTGATGGACGACAGCGACGACGACCACTGGACGAAAATCGACACCGCGCTGCGTGCGTTCGTCGGCGAGAGTGACTACATGGTCGTGCCCGAGGTCGACGCGTTGATTGCCGACTTGGGCGGAATGGCCGCGGCACGCGCCGCAACTGACGACGAGGCCGAAGCCGCCATTGCAAACGGTGGTTACGGCTTGCAGCAGATCTCGAGCCACATCATGGTGAACGGCGGTAACGTCGAGACCTTACCGCTCAGCCGCAGCTTCTTGCTCTTCGGGCAGCGCTACGTGCTCGACTCCCACGTGTTCAGCCAGGTCGTCTACGATCGTGTCGGCTTGCGTATGATGCCGAGTCCACTCGATGCGGCCTACGCGGCGATGGGTAACGATGCTGCACTGCCGCTGCTCGACGCTGAGCTTCGGACTCACACCCGATACCCTGGCGCGCTCGATGGCGCCCGAATCTTGGCGGATGCCCACGGCGAGGAATTCTGGGAGTCGAACCTCTACAACCTGTGGCTCGGTTCCTTGCGTGCGTTGAGCCCCGCCGCCGACGTGAGCGATCCGTCGGCGGTCGGTATGCCGCAAGTCACGGGTACCGAGGCTTGGAACCGCCGCATTCTCAACACGCAACTCGGGTCGTGGGCAGAGCTGCGTCATGACACGTTACTTTACGCCAAGCAGTCGTACACGGGCGTTCCTGCATGCGACTACCCCGACGCTTACGTCGACCCTTACCCCGAGTTCTTCGCGAAGCTCGTGCGTTTCGCACAGCGCGGCAGTGAACTCGCCGAGATTCTCGCCGCCGACCGAGAGAGCAGCGCGAGCTACATCGCCGATTACTTCAACAACCTCGAGAGCTCGATGGCGATTTTGCAGGGCATGGCGCGAAACCAACGCGAAGGCACGCCGTTCACCGAAGACCAGATGGCGTTCATCAATCGCGCGGTGCGCGTCGTCGAGGAGTCAGTGGGCTGTGCTACCGTCAACGTGCCCGACGGCTGGCTCGCGCATCTGTACTTCCAACGCGACAAGTCGATAGAGTTCGATCCGACCATCGCAGACGTGCACACGCAATCCGCCGACGAGAGTGGCAATCCCGTGGGCAAAGTGCTCCACGTCGCCACTGGATTTCCGCGCTTCATGGTCATCACCGCCGATACCTGCATGGGGCCCCGCGCCTACGCTGGAGTCAGCTTCGCCTACCACGAGAAAATCACGGAAGACTTCCAGCGCGTCACCGACTCCCAGTGGGCAGAGGAACTCTCCAGCACGACTCCCCCCGACGTTCCTTGGCTAACCCCGATCCTCGGCGAGTGAAAATCAACACATCCACGACACGGCTTACAGCCGCGTCGAGTGATCACACCACACCTTGCGCGTGTTGAGTGATGCAAAGCCCACCCTGCGCGCGTCGAGTGACGCAGGTCCGAAGGCGCGGATTTGCGTCGACGCGCTCCTTCAATGGAGCAAGAGCCTGGCTAACGCATCGTTCCCGACCCCAGGCGTTCGCTCACTCCCGTCACAACCCAGCCCCTGCGCTCCGTAGCGGCAGGTTGCGTTCAATGTAAACACGCGCGGCGTACGCCGCGGCGCAGTGTGGAGCCGCGCTGTTCGTCGACGAAACGTTGCCCGCGAGCGCGGGTCTCGTCGTTGGGGTACTGCTTGCAGTCGAGCATCAGTTGGTAACCCTCGCGCAAGTCCGTCCAGCTTTCTTCTGCGCTGAAGTCTTCGTCGTGTTGCTCGAGCAGCGAGCGCGCCGCGGCGTAGTCCGAAGCGCGCAGCGCGGACTTCACTTGGGAGAAGAGCTGCCGCTGCGCGGTCATGCGCTTGCGCGGCTCGTCGATGGGGTGCGGGATCACCTTGTCGGGATCACTGGGAGAGACGTCTGGCAAGTCACGAGCGCGTGGGGGTGGCGAGTCAGCAACGTCGAACGGCGCTTCAGCAAGCTCGTTGCTGGCAGCGTCCGACGGAATCGCCTGTGCGTGAACCTGCTGGGCTGGGCTCGGCTGTGGGTTCGCTTGGTGTGAGGGTTGATCGATGTGCTGAGTTACCTCGTGCTGCGGCGGATTACCAGTGTTGGTACGTCCGGTCACGTGCCAAAGCAGAACTGAGCCGATGCCAACCGCAGCGCCCAGCGCCGCGCACCAGGCGCGCTTGTGGCTACGGGCGCTCACGGCACGCTCACCGTCCACTCGACTGTTTGTTCCAAGTCCTCGCGCGAGTCGCGGACCCACGGCGTATCGTCGTAGGCTCGTGCGCTGACCGTGTGCTCGCCGCTCGGAAGATCGCTCAGCGAGAAACACTCGCCGCCATCTTCCACCACCACGTTGCCGTCCACGGACCAGTCCACCTTGAGGACTTCGGCGTCAATCAAACGCACTGCGAGCTCAGTTGATCCGCTCACGGGCGCGTCGTTGGGCGTGTGACTGTCGATGGGGCGCACGATCTCGTAGATGTCGTGTACGGCTTTTTGCAGTGAGGGCATGTTGAACGCGTAGGGTAGCAGGTTCATCTCCGAGTCTTGGGTGGGGCGCGTCACCCCGCTGTTCGGACCGCAGTAGCGGCCACCCGGGACACTGCCATGTTCACCGAGATTCCAAAGACGACTACCGCCTTCCATCACGAAGCCCATCCACTCACCCCACTTGGTCTCCGAAGACATCATCGGATCTTCTTCGCATGCGACGTTGGGCTCGCGTGCAGATGCGCAGTTGCAGGTCAGATTGTCGTCGCCGTATTCATCTGCCAGCTGGTGAAAGGAGTGACCGCCTTCGTGGATTGCAACACTCGCTGCCTGGGTGGCGCTCGTTTCCATGAACTTGCCAGACCACACCATGATCCCGCCGCCGCTATTCCACCACTCGTTTTCGTTCATGGTAGCGGCGAGCCAATCGACGTCCACGTGATCAGGTAGCGCGGTCTGCAGGTACTGTCGCACCAAGCGATCGTCGACGCAGCCCAGACGGTCGCCGCAGTTGCCGCCGTCGAAGGCCGTGTCGCGGTTCGGGTTATCGCCCGGGCCATCCACGCCAGACTCGTTGCTCGGGCTGCGCATCGCACACACGTTGATGAACTTGCGATAGCGAACGTAGGGTTCGCCGATCTCGGCGAACATGCCTGTTTCCTCGTTGTACAACATGTTTTCGACGTGCTCGACGAGCACCGTGTCGAGTTCTGACTCCTGGTAACCGTCTGCTGCGATCACGTAGTTGACGCGGTTTTCGGGTGGGCCGTTGTTCTCGAACACGTGTGCGTCACCACACTCGAACGGCGCGGCGTCGATCTCGGGCAGTTCCCCGCCGCATGCGGTCGGTGTGCCCACCCCGGGTGCGTCGTCGGCGGCGGAATCATCCGTGGTCGCGTCGTCCATGCCGCTCATCGTGTCGTCGCTGATCATCGCGTCATCGACTGCGCCCTCGTCGAGCATCATGTCGTCGGCGATGCCTGCGGCGTCGTCCGTGGGCGCGCTGCCGTCGTCGACTGAGCCGTCGTCGGTTGCTCCTAAACCCGCACCGTTTTCCGCATCGTCCATCGCGCTTGCGCCAGGAGCGTCGTCATCCGTGCTCGCTTCGTCATCGGTCGTGAGCGCTGGAAGGTCAGAGCCAGTGCCTGTACTACTTCCTGTGGCCGAGCCAGTCGTCGTCGAGGTTGGGATCGTGCTGCCCGCGCTCGACGTCGAACCTGAGCTGGGAGCGCCCGTGCTACTCGTCGTTTCGCTGCTGCTGTCCGCGTTGGCGTCCGAACTCGGTTCGTCACTCGTCCCGCACGACAACAAGACCCCTGAGGCCAGGACGATCAATTTTCGCGACATGTGTATATGTCGAAACAATAGCCTCGCAGGTGGCAGAATTGTTGCTCACTCGGCGACGTGGAGAAAACTTCAGTCACTGCGAAACCGGCTGCTTTGGTTTCGTGCTACTTTCTCGCGGTACGTTTGAGGGCTTGGCGCTCAGGGCGCGGACGTGCCGTCAGGGCCCAGGGCGAACAGTTCGCTCATCTGCTCGCCTGACAGCGCCGCGTCGTAGATGCGAAAATCGTCCAAACGGGCAGCCAGCAATGCATCTACCTCCCACTGCGAACGTCCCAGCCAGGCGTTATCGTCGACGATGTCGTCTAGGTTGACCAAGGCAGGTACATGAGTGGCTTGCTGTCCGTCGACATAGAGTGTTACGCCGATTTCCGGGTCGATGGTGAGCGCTACGTGAACGGCCTGATCCTGTGGTAGCGGCGCTTCGTGTTGACCCAGGTAAACGACGCCGCGTACGTGAAACTCGAATGTCAGTGCGTTCTGTTGGACGGGACCGACGTGAGCTTCACTACAGGAACTCGGAGTGACGAAGATTGACGTCTCGGCGTAACCCACGACATCTTCGCCATCAGTGGACGTCCCGATGTCGAACAGCCGTTGCCAACACGGCCCACCGTGCCAGACGAGCCACATGGCCAGTGTGACCTCTTCCAGTGAGGAGACCAAGCCGTTCGGCAAGTCGACGTAATCATCGACGCCGTCGAGCGTGAGACCGCCCACTCCATCCAGCTCTGCACCGCCGATGACTTCGCCGTCAGCGCCTCCCACGAGGTCGACCACGGTCGTGCCCGTGCCGCTGAAGTCGTAGTGATGTAGCAGCGAATCACTGAGTGGAGTTGGAGGCGCCGCGTCCCTGGCGGCTGCTCCACCCGCGTCGATTACGGGTGGAGCAGTGACGACTTCGTCGGGTACGAACCCGGATCCCGCGTCGAAATCGTCGGGCACGGACGCCGCGCCCGCATCGACCTCGTCGGGTATGGGCCCCGCGCCCGCTTCGAGTGGAGTGGCCGTACTAGGAGCGGGCGCTGTACTCGTGGGGGGCGACGTCACGACTTCGGACGTCGCTTCTTCGGGGGCGAGCAAGTGAACATGCACGTCTTCACCGCACGCAGCGCAGACGAGGCCTGCAAGGCAACCGAGTAGAGCGGCTCGGGTTCGGAACCTGCAGCCCGACGCGATGCAGGTCGAACGACAAACTCCATTCGACACGCGATCGTTTGCAGAGCGATCGGACGTGTGGGCGTAACGCTGGTGGTTCTCTCGGGGCAACGCTCGATTCCGTGTAGCTGCGACGTCAAGTGGGTGCACGTAGGCCCTCCGATACTGGCGTAGCTTCCAGTCGGTCGCAAGCTGCGGCAAGTTTGACTGCATGCAGCTCACTTCTAGTTCGATCCGAACTTCCACCTGGACATCCATCTGGTCGACTGAAAAGAACGCACTGGCTTGAACCTGGGCGTGAAATAGGTTCTAGAATCATCGCGTGACGCTGCCCGCAGCCCTCGACGTCGTGGTTTTCGAGCTGCCCGCAGAACACCGCAGCGAAGCGCAAGCCGCGATCGACAGCTGTCGGCTGGTGTTGGGGGCGGGGGCTTGCCGCGCTAGCTCCGAGCCGGGAGCCGCCGCGAACTGGCATGCGACCATCGTTTGGCAGGATGTGTCGAACCTCGACGCCAGTGTCGAATTGAGAGAAGAAGCCCGTGGTCCGTTGCTGAGCGTGCGCGAGGTGCGCTTCGAGGCGCAAGACTCGCTCGAGCAGCGTTATCGCGCGCTCGGTCTGCTGATCGTCTCTCATGTAGTGGCGTCGCAGCCGACGCCCGAGCCCCGCCCACGGCCCGAGCCCGCGCCGCTGGTAACGCCTGTCCCCACCGCGCCACCTGCAACGCGGAGCCCGTGGGGGGTCGATTTGGCGTTCACGCTCGGGTCGGCGCTCAGCGACAGGCCCCTCGCGCTCGGCGGGAGCGTGCGTGGGTGGTTCGGCGTTGCGGGAGACTCGGTTCGTCCACAATTGACGCTGGGGTGGACGGGCACTGGAGGTCAACCCGAAGCAAACTTCTACGTTGGCTCCGTCGGGCTCGCTGTACCACTAGCAGCTTCGGATTCACCGCTGAGTGCGGAGCTGCACGTCGAGGCGATGCTTCAACGCGTCGAACTAGTCGCACAGGCGGCGGGCGAACGTGAATCATTTGGAATGACGTTGGGTGGAGTCGGTTTTGGCGCCGATGGGTTTTTGGAACTGAGCGACCACTGGGCGCTCATGTTGGGCGTTGGCGCTCACGTACCCGCGCGCAGACTGATAGTGGAAGTGGCGGGGGAGCCGCAGGGCGAACTCGGCGTCCCGGGTTGGAAAACCCACGCGGGCGTGCGTCTAATGCCCTGAAATTGTTCAGCCCCCCGTGAAACGCTGGGGGATTCGCGGGCGGATCATTTCTGCCTGATGATGACTGGTTCGTGCGTTTGTTACAGGTTGAACCCGTGAGCTCCGAACCTTCCCCCGTGTTGCGCCTGATGTCGCCAGTGAGGCAGCCCGCAGCGCTGCCCAGTGATCCTGAAATTGTCGCAGGCATTGCTGCGGGGCAAGAGTGGGCAGCGGATGCCCTGTACACGCGCGTGCAACCCGTGGTCGATCGCTGCTTGCGCCGCATCTTGCGATCCACGGGACCCGACTACGACGACTTGGTGCAAGCGGCGTTCGAGCGCATCATCACCGTGCTCTCACGGAAGCCTCTGGGCGGGCAATGTGATTTGCGCGCGTGGTCATCGGCGGTGGCCACTCACGTCGCGCTCGACGCGCTTCGTCGCAAGGTGCTGGAGCGCAAGCTGTTCCAGGGTGAGCCCGATCTCGGCTCGCAGCGGCCCGCGTCGCTCAGTTCCGAGGGGCGTTTGGAGGCTCGGTCGGAGGTCACGCGACTGCAGCGTGTGCTCGCCCGCATGAAACCCTCGGCAGCGGAGGCACTGCTGCTCCACGACGTTTTGGGCTACGAGCTCAGTGAGGTGGCGGAGATGACTGGCATCACGGTGGCTGCCGCACAATCCCGTCTGATTCGATCACGCAAGGAGTTGGTCCGTCGCGCCAACGCAAAGGGCACGCCATGAACCACGAGCAACGAGTCGACGAATTGCTGCGCGAGTTGCGCGAAGGGCCCGTGCTGCTCGCGGGCGCCGACGAGATCGAAGCCCAACGCGGGCGTCTGCTTCCCATTTTGCGCGAACGCGTGCGCGAGATCCCCGAGCTGTATTACGAAGAGGTGCGTCAGACGCGTCGTCGTCGTGTGGTGTACGCGGCTACCGCGCTCATGAGCATGGCTGCCGCCGTGGCATTGTTCATCGGGATCTCGAAGCAGGACGACGCGAGTGCCCGGGACGGTTCCTCGTTGCGACTCGCTCCAGGTGGGGCGGGCCTTGCCATCGCCACCGCGGGTGAGTCGAGTGTCACCTTGGCTGCTCCCATCGAGATTGCTGCGCAGGGTGAACTATCCGTGACGGCCGATTCCGAACTCACGACGTCGCGTGGCGTGCAGATCGCGCTGTCGGGAGACACGCGGGTGGGGCTCGACGCGCTGGCTTCTCAACACAAGCGAGCCAAATTGCGCCTAGTGGGCGGCAAGGTGCGTTGCGCCGTGCCGCCACTGACCGACGGCGAGAGTTTTTCGGTCGTGACCAAGCTCGCGGAAGTCGTCGTGCACGGTACCGAGTTTACGGTCGAAGCGGACAGCGGCGGGGAGCCACGAACCTGCGTACGCGTGACAGAAGGCTTGGTGGAAGTGCGCCACGCCGCGGGCAGCGCGTTCGTCTCTCCTGGTGCCAGCTGGGGTTGCGATTCGCACAGTGCTGACGACGCTGAGTCTGAGCAGACGGAGTCTAGCGCATCGCCCGAGGTCGCTGACGTTTCTGCAGGCGCCTCCGCTTCGGAACACGTGGCGAGGGTGCGCCCCAAGGCGCCACAACGTGCGCAGCCCGAGTCGAGCGAGAACACGGGAACGCTGGGTCACGAGACCCGTCTCTTTGCAGACGCGATCGCCGCAGAACGTCGCGGCGAGAACGCGCTGGCGCGGGAGCTGTACCAGCGTCTGCTCTCGCGTTATCCCGCGTCGCCTCTGGCGCCCGATGCCCGCGCTGGCGCTGCCCGCGTGAAGTGAGCGCCGCTCTGTGACGTTCGAGACAGTGGTACCTGTTTTGTGACGGGGTGGCCCGTGCGCGGGGGGCGCGACGTTGTTGGTCTTTCGGGGTGGGCGAGTCGTCGGCAATTTGGCTTTGGCGCGCTGGCTGCAGTGCGGCTCCCGAATCAGCAAACTGACGTGCGGGTCGCGGAGTTTGTGCGTCTGCTGTAGGAAGCGCTCGTGCGCGACTCGGAACTCACCCGCCTGCGAGTGTTGCGGCTGTCGTGGCCGATCATTTTGGCGAACGCGTCGGTGCCGCTGGTGGGGCTCGCGGACACCGCGGTCGTCGGCAACGTCGGGAGCGTGGCGGGGCTTGGGGCGATCGCGCTGGGCGCGTTGATCTTCAGTTTCGTCTATTGGAGCTTCGGGTTTCTGCGCATGGCGACCACGGGGTTCGTCGCGCAGGCGGACGGCGCGGGGCGTGAAGCCGACGTGCGCGCGACGACCGCGCGTGGCGCATTGGCAGGTGCGGGGCTTGGGCTACTGCTGCTACTGCTGCAGTGGCCGATCGCTGAGCTCAGTTTCGCGCTGCTGAGCGGCAGCGAGGCTGTCGAGCGGCTGGCAGCCGAGTACTTCTTTGCGCGCGTGTGGGGCGCGCCCGCGAGCCTGGTGAGCTTTGCGCTGATGGGATGTCTGATTGGGCTCGGCAAGAGTGCGCACCTCTTGGCGGTGCAGTTGCTGCTCAACGGGCTCAACATCGCGCTCGACGTGTACTTGGCTGGGGTGCTGGGCTGGGGTGTACGCGGCATCGGGCTTGGTACAGCGCTTTCGGAGTGGTGTGCGTGCCTGTTTGCGGGAGTCTTGGTGTGGCGCGTGTTGAGAAGGCGCGCGCAAGACGATGAACCGTTTCTCTCGTGGTCGCGAATCGCGCACCTGGGGGACGTGCGACGCAGCTTGGGTGCAAGTGCCGACATCATGGTGCGGACGTTGTTTCTGGTGTTCGGATTCGCGTGGTTCACGAATCAGGGCGCGCGCTTTTCCGACGTGGTGCTAGCCGCCAACCACGTGCTGCTGCAGTTTCTGTCGTTTGCGGCGTTCTTTCTCGACGGCTACGCGTACGTTGCCGAGTCGTTAGTCGGTGCGGCGGTAGGGGCGCGCCGTCTGGCCACGTTCGATTTGGCGGTGCGGCGCTCGAGTGAACTGTCGTGCGCGACCGCGGTGGTGTTGGCCGCGGGGCTCTTGCTCTTCGGCGGCTCTGCGATCGATTTGCTCGCGAGTCAGCCGGGTGTGCGAGAGGCCGCGCGCGAGTACTTGCCGAACGCCGCGCTGTACGTGTTGTGCGCGTTTGCCGCGTTTCAGCTGGACGGCATCTTCATCGGCGCAACGCGCACGCGAGCCATGCGCAACGCGTCGATTCAAGCTTCGCTGCTGTTCGTCATCCTCAGCTGGGTAGTCGTGCCCTGGTGGGGGAACCACGGGTTGTGGCTTTCGTTCATCGCCTACGTGATCGCGCGGGCGATCACGCTTCTGCGTGTACTTCCCGCACTGCGCAGAAGCGTCGGGGTTGACGTGTAGAGGCTAGAGGCCCGCCTGACGCACGACGTCGAGACAGGGTCGAGTCCCTCACACCGCGACGTCGAGACAACGTCGAGTCCCTCACAGCGCGGCGTCGAGACAGCGTCGAGTCCCTCACAGCGCGGCGTCGAGCAACCTAGTTACACACTTCGAGTCCCTCACAGCACGACGTCCAGCAGCTGGGCGCGGGCGAGGTGCTGGTTGAGCTTGCTTTCGTAGTCGGGGATCAGGTTGTCGAGATAGACGACGCCCTCGCTCGGGTCGGCACGTTCCAAGCGGCCGCTGGCAGGCAACTCGCCCCCGTCTAGCAACAGGGTGAAGGTGATGTCCGTGCCCGGCTTGAGAGAGGCTGGTGGATTCGAAAAGTAGAGCCATTCAGTCGACAGGGCACCAACCTTGCATTGGCTGCCGTCTGCCAGACGCACGGCGGTGGGCACCAACCGGGAGGGCTCGACCAGGTAGTGGATCTTGCGGTTCTGCTCGATCAAGGAGTCGAGCTCTTCGAACAGTGCGGCGTGCAGCGGGTTGTCCTCCCCCTCGAGCAATGCTTCGCGCATGCGCTTCATGGTCTTCTGCGTGCTGACGATGTTGTCGCGCATTTCGGACAGTCGGCGGCGGTCTCGCCCGATCTTACGGGCGGCCAGGCGCAGCAGGCTCCGCTGCAGCTCGAACGCGATGTCACCGTTCTCGCGCAAGAATGCCTCGAGTGGCTCGGTGGGGGCGGTCAGCAGGGTCGCCGAGTCGGCGACGATGACGTCCAGGTTGCGTGCCTCCCCCGTGAAGACCCCGAGCTCGCCGACGGGGGCGAACGGGTGAACCTCGAAGACCTCGCCGTCCTCGTCGCGAACGGAGAGCGACCCTTCTACGAGCAGGGTCAGACCTTGTGGGACGCTGCCCGCCTCGAACACGGATTCGCCGTCTTTCAAGGTCTTGCGTTCGAACACGCTGAGCAAACGTTCGAGCTGAGCTGGCTCGAACCCAGCAAACAGGGGCAGGTTGTCGAGCAGCGATTTCGCGAGGGCTGGGCTAACTTCGGTCATGTTGCTCTGGATGCATCCCCCACGTCGGGGGCGCAACGGCTTTTCAGAGAACGCGGATCTTTTGTGGTTGCTAGTAGGTGAGGCGAGCGTGTTCGACACCCGAGCACGACTCTCTTCACGAAGGTCCCAACTCGAGGAGGAGCGGTGAAGGCTTTCCAAAAAATGCATCACCCGATCATTTCCGGCTTGCGCAGTTTGTGCGGTGGGCGAATCATGCTGCCGCAGGAGGCCGCCTCGGCGGGCTCGACCGATGCAGAACGACAAGCCTCCAGGTGGGTATGACCACCTGATTCCCGACGGGGTGCAAGCCGCCGTCGACTGTCCACTCGAATCGGCTCGACGAGTCACACTCGGTGGGACGAAGACCGAGTGCGGCGTGCTCTGGGGGAACACGTGATTCACCCGCATACGCGTGTAGAACACATATCTGAAGTGATAGGTCTGGGAGTGGTTGCTACTGCACGAATTCCGCGTGGGACCATCGTGTGGACGCAGGACGCTCTCGACCGCGTGTTGTCCGAGCAGGCCGCCGCTGAGCTAGCGCCAGCGAGTCGCCAGATGCTCGAGCGTTACGCTCACCGTGACGAACACGGGCGCTACGTGCTCTGCTGGGACGCGGGCAAGTTCATCAACCACAGTTGTGATCCCAACCTGCGTGGCATCGGGACTTGGTTTCAGGTGGCCCGCCGCGACATCGAACCTGGTGAAGAGATCACCTGCGACTACGCCGAGTGTAATACGACGGACGCACTACGTTGCTCCTGTCAACGCGTGCAATGCAGGGGAAATGTCGAGCGTGGCGACTTACGCCGATTTGCCGTGGAGTGGGACCGCGAAGCGGACGCGCTGCTAGATGTGGTGGCCGAGGCGGAGCAGCCACTGTGGGATCACTTGCTGAGTCCCGCTGCGGCGAGCGCGCTGATCGAACGGCGTACGCCGCTTTCGTCTTTTGGCACGATGTATCACGGGATCTAGAGTGACCTCGAAAGCACGCTCGAGTCGGGCCAAGCCAAGCATAAAGGTCAGACGTTGGACCCAAGCGGACATCCCCGCCATCGTGGAGTGTCAACGCGCGGCGTATCCCGACTACGTCGACGCGGGGATGTATGATCAACGCGTCTACGAGCTGCAATTCGCTGCGTTCGAAGAAGGACAGGTGTTGGCCGAGATCGACGGCCAGGTCGTGGGCTACGCGACGTCGTTGTTGGTACAGCTGGCTGCGGCTCCGCATACGTACGAATACGATGAGCTGACGGGTGCGGGAACTTTCAGCACTCACTCACCCGACGGTGACACGTTGTACGGCGCCGACATCGCCGTGCATCCCGACTTTCGAGGCAAGGGCGTTGCAGGCAAGTTGTACGTGGCTCGCAAGGGTCTGTTGAAACGTTACAACCTGCGACGCATGGTCGCCTACGGTCGCCTCACGGGTTACCCCGAGTACGCAGGCAGACTGACGGCGCAAGAGTACGTCGACAAGGTCGTCGCAGGCGAGCTTTCGGACTCGGCGCTCAACGCCCACTTGAAGGCGGGCTACCGAGTCACGAGCGTCAGCATGAACATCATGCGTGACAAGCCGAGCCTCGACTACGCCACGCTCTTGGAGCTCGAGAACCCAGACTACGATCCCAAGAAGCGACGAATTGCCGCTGCCCCGTTGCAGCGCCCAGCTACCCGTGCTCGGGTTTGTGCTGGGCAATACCTGATGCGTCCGCTCGTCTCCTGGGATGAGTTCAGAGCGTCAGTGCGCTTTTTCGTCGACGCCGCCGACGAATACCACAGTCACTTTCTGGTGCTCCCCGAGTACTTCGCGGCGTCGTTGTTCAGCATGGCTCCCGCGGAGTTCGACTCGCGCCGCAGCATGCGCTGGGTCGCCGATCACATCGAGCCCTACCGTGAAATGTTCAGCGAGTTCGCGCGTGAATACGGCTTGTTCATCGTTGGGGGCACGATGCCTGTGCTGCGAGATGGCGAACTCTACAACTGCGCGCACCTGTTTTCGCCCACTGGCGGAGTGTTCACTCAAGACAAGTTGCACGTCACTCCGACCGAACGCGACCATTGGGGTGTGCGCCCAGGCGAGCAACTCAAAGTGTTCGAAACGCCGTTCGCGCGAATCGCGATCCAGGTGTGTTACGACATCGAGTTCCCCGAGCTTGCGCGCTTGTTGGCGCTCGCGGGTGCGGAGGTGCTGTTCGTTCCTTTCAGCACTGACGAGCGCAAGGCGTACAACCGAGTGCGTTTCTCGGCCCAGGCTCGAGCCATAGAGAACTCGCTGTACGTAGTGCTCGCGGGGAACGCAGGCAACCTGCCCCAACGCAACTACATGCTGAACTATGCACGCAGCGCGATCCTCACGCCGAGTGACTTCGGCTTTCCCGAGGGTGCGGTCGCCGCTGAAGCAGATCCCAACATCGAAACCGTGGTCGTTGCCGACCTCGACTTCACTTCGCTGTCTCAACACCGACGAGATGGTGCCGTGCGGCCGCTTGCCGATCGCCGGCTCGATCTCTTTCAACTGCAATCACGCCACAGAATCGAGATTGTCCATGCCGATTGAATCGATGACGGCCCCCACGGGCTATTTGACCAAGCGGGCGCAGGGCGGCATCGTCGAGCACTCTGACCGCCACGGAGTTTTTGCCCGATCGCGCATCCGCAAGGGTGAGTTGATCGCAGTGTGGGGGGGTGAAGTGATGACTGCCAAGCAAGTGCAGCGCATGCCGCCGGGCCGTCGTCGGTTGGCGTTGCAGGTCGACGAGAACCTGTACATCGTTTCTGGCACTGAAGGCCCAGCGGATTGGATCAATCACTCGTGTGATCCCAATGCAGGTATGTCTGGTCAGATTTCGCTCGTGGCGATTCGAGACATTGCGCCTCGCGAAGAGATTTGTTTCGACTACGCGATGACTGATGGATCGCCGTACGACGAGTTTGCTTGCATGTGTGGCGCCGCGCAGTGTCGTCATCACGTAACGGGTACGGACTGGCAATTGCCGACGCTCAGGTTGGCGTACGGTGAGTACTTCTCCCCGTACTTGCAGCGGCGGATGCGGCAGTTGGAAGCGGCGGTGCCGATTTCCGCGGTGGGCGCGCGGCAACTGGCGACCGCTCGTCGTCGCCGCGTCGCACGTGTCGGATGAGACGCGAGAGTCGGCCGCGCCCCGCGCGAGGACGCGAAGTGGGTGCGAAAGACGTTTGACCTTCCGTGTTACAAAGGCAGGCTTGTCTCATGCGCATCGTTCCAGCCATTGCTGACAAGAACTCGGAGTACGCAAGTTGGCGCAAACGTCTGCACTCGCATCCCGAGATTGCCTTCGAGGAGCGTGAAACCTCCGCGTTCGTGGCCGACAAACTACGCAGCTGGGGGATCGAGGTTCACGAAGGTCTAGCCCGTACGGGGGTTGTCGGGCGATTGCGCGCTGGTGCCAGTCATCGGACGATCGGACTTAGGGCAGACATGGATGCACTGCCCATGCAGGAACTGAACGATTTTGCGCATCGCTCGAAGACCGACGGCCACTTTCACGGCTGCGGTCACGATGGCCACACGGTGATGCTCCTGGCAGCGGCGGAATACCTGGCTAGGACGAAGAACTTCGATGGCACGGTGCACTTCGTTTTTCAACCTGCGGAGGAGAACGCGGGCGGCGGTCGGGTGATGGTGGTCGATGGGTTGTTCGAGCGTTTCCCCTGCGACGAGATCTACGCTTTGCACAACTGGCCGGATCTGCCCTTTGGTAAGATCGCCGTGCGTGGTGGGGCGGTCATGGCCGCTACCGATCGTTGGGACTTGGAGGTGGTGGGCAAGGCCGGCCACGCTGCGTTTCCGCAACATGCCATCGACCCAATCTACGTGGGGACGCAGATCGTACAAGCTTGGCAAGGGCTAGTTTCACGAGAGACGACCCCGACGTCGCCTGTCGTGATCAGTACCACGAAGTTTCATGCGGGCAGTGCCTACAACGTGATCCCAGAGCGCGCTGAACTCGCGGGTACCGCTCGCACCCTCGACCCCGAATTGCAGGATCGCTTAGAACGTCGGATGGAGGAGGTGGCGGGTTCGGTCGCGCGAGCGTGGAACGCGAACGTCACCTTCGACTATCAGCGCGGTTACCCCGTGACCGTCAACGACGTCGAGTGCGCGAATCACGCGGCAAGTGTCGCAGCTGCGTTGGTTGGGGCTGAAGATGTAGTTCGTGAGTACCCGCCGTCACTTGGCGGTGAAGACTTCTCGTTCATGCTGCAGCAGAGACCGGGTGCCTATCTGTGGCTGGGACAGGGGGCGCCGTCACATTCCGCCCCACTGCACAGTGCTCGTTACGACTTCAACGACGCAGCACTTCCACTCGGCGCGAGTTTGCACGTCGAGTTGGTAGAATCCCGGTTGTCGTTGCAGGGCTGAAAAAACCTGCAACACAAAGCAACAACCGTGCCCCGAGAGCCAGAAGATCACTCCTGGTTGATTGTTGCGAGTGCGGTTCAGAGCGCCTGAAACGCGTGTGCAGGCGTTCGGCTAGACGATCAGTCGCTGGGACGTCAGGGGTTTACATGAGCGGTCGTGGCTGCTTGAACGAACGCAAGGAGGACGACCTATGAAGTTGCACAGTTGTATGATGATGGGCCTCGCCGCGATGTTGGTGTTATCTTGTGGCGGATCAAGTGGCGAAGCCAAGTCACCTCAGGCGTCTGAGGGACCTTCCGAAACCGAGGAAGATGCGATGAGCGACGAAGAATTCTGGGCTCAGGAAGCGGAGGCCACTGAAGACACCAGCGCAGAAGAGGCGTCGGATGCCGAGATCGCTGAGGACTCGGAGGACGCCGAGAGCGAGGAGTCCGAGGCTGAGGAAGACACGTCGGAATAGCGGTCAAACGGTAGCTGACGCTCGCCGCGTGCGTAACGTGCTCTGATCAGGCATGCTCGCGTGATGCAGAATGCGTTGCGCTGGGCGTGGTTGGTTGCGTTCGTCGTTTCGGGGTGCTCCCAAGCGGAAGAGGGTAGTGGAGACGACGCCACTGAAACAGCCGAGACGTCAACCACCATGGACGATGACGCGGCGCCAGGTGAAAGTGCGTCTGATCCCGCAGATGGGGATCCCCGATGTGTCACAGGCTGTGAAGCTACCCTGGCAGCAGGTTGCAGCGGCGGACCGCCTACGCTCGAGGTCTGCATCGATGATTGCAATGAGCTGGCGATGGGGACTTGCGCGGCCGAGTACCAGACGTTGATGGCCTGTGCGGAGGGCAAGTCCGTCGGGTGTGACGCCACGGGCTTTCCTGTCGTGAACGAGTGTCAGAGCGCTCAGGCCACGTTCATTCAGTGCATTAATCAGTGAACACGACTCTGGGCGGTACTGAGTCTCTGGGCCCCACCAGTCTCTGGGCCCCACCAGTCTCTGGGCCCCACCAGTCTCTGGGCCCCACCAGTGGGTCAGCTCCCACGCACGGAGGCCCCTCGCGGTCGTTTCGTGACTAAAAGAGTAGTTGTTCCGATAGTTTACTAGCTTCTCGACAATAGCTGGTTCCAAAAACGACCGTTCGTGCTAAATGCGTGCACATGGTTTCGTCGACCGAGACGCGCGCTGGCTCAAAGGGGGCTGCCACACGACAGCGAATCGTGGGGCGCGCGCTCGAGCTCGCTGGTCATGTCGGGTTGGAAGGCCTGACGATAGGCGAGCTCGCTTCGGACATGGGGTTATCCAAGAGTGGCTTGTTTGCTCACTTCAAGTCGAAGGAGCGCTTGCAGCTTGCGGTGTTGGATGCAGCTGCGGAGCACTTCGCACAGCGCGTGTTCATCCGAGCCATCAAGAAGCCTCGAGGCGAACAGCGCTTGACGGCGATCTTCGAAAATTGGCTGGAGTGGATTCGCTCTCAGGATCTGCCGGGGGGATGCATCTTCCTAGCAGGGGCGATGGAATGGGACGATCGCGATGGCGCGGTGCGGGAGCACTTGGTGACCTGGTTCGAGCAGCTCTACGCGGCGTTGAACAAGGCTATTTCGCTCGGTATTGGCTCGGGTGAGTTCAGGACGGATCTCGACGTCGAACAACTGTCGAGTGAACTGCACGGGATCGCACTGAAATACCACATCGACAGTCGGTTGTTGCGCAATAGACGCGCACGAGAACGCGCGCGCAAAGCTTACGATCGCCTGATCGACGCTGCGCGCGCCTGAAACACGATTAGGGACGAGAACATGACGACAAACGCACTCCATTCAATAAAAAGCACGAACGGTCGTTTCTGGATTAGCCCGGGGGCCCTGGTGGTTCGACTGCTGAACATCGCGCCGCGCCTTTCGGCGGCGGTGCTCGCGCCGCGCTTCTTGACGCCGTGGCGTCGCGTAGCGGCCCTCGACTCCGTGGGTGCTGCTCGCAGTCTGGCGGTGTCCGTCGACGGTCAGGCGACGACCGCGCACGTCTGGGGGAGGGGGCCACTCGTGCTCTTGATGCACGGCTGGTCTGGGGGCGCGAGTCAGTTGATGGGTCTGCGCGATACGCTACTTGCCCAGGGTTACGCCGTCGTGGCGTTTGATGCGCCTGCACATGGGGGCGCGGGCGGGCGGAAGGTGAATGCGGGCACGCTGAGGCGAGCGGTTGAGAAGATCTGCGACAGTCTTGGGCCCGTGCACGCGCTCGTGGGGCACTCTCTCGGGGGCTTGGCCGTGGCGTTGGCGCGCGAAAACCTCGATGTGCCACGGTTGGTGTTGCTCGGGCCGATGCCATCGTTCGACTTTGCGCTCGACGAGTTTCAGCGCCTGCTCGGGTGTTCGAAGGCTGTGCGTGACGCCGTTGGTGTGCGTGTCGAAGCGATCGCGCAGCTCACGCGTGAGCAAGCGAATCTCGAACGAATATTGGAGACCCAAAGGGACGTGCTACTAGTGCACGACGTGGGTGACCGCCGCGTGCCGATTGGGTTCGTGCGTCCACTGGCGCGAAAATCGGGAGTGCGGTACGTGGAGACTCACGGTCTCGGACACTCACGCTTACTGGACGATGCTCGCGTTCACGCGGAGATCGTGTCGTTCTTGGCGTGATGGGGTCGCGATGCGCGGGGCCTCGGGCGTACGCGTCGTGCGTCCAGGTCCGCTCAGCGCACGCGCGCGGGGTTCGGACGGAAGCACCCGATGTTCGTCTGGATACGAAAGTTCGACGCAAACGTGTGCCGCTCGGCGTGAAAGACATCCATGCGATACAGGCCGCGAGGAGTGATCCCGAGATCTGCCGCCTGGGCGTCGAAGTCTATCGTGCCCTCCTCGACGTTGTGCATGCTGCCCAGGTCGAGCGCGAGTTTGTCGTTGACGAAGATCCACAGGTCGTCATCACCTCGGAAAGTGAAGGTCTGTCCTTCGATGTAGGTGAACAGTAGATGAATCTCAGTGGTGAACAAGAAGTTGGCGAAAGCCGTGCTCGGAGTCTTGCCGAAGCCTTCGTCGTCACCAATCGGAAAGAACATGTCAGACTCGAAGACATACACACCTGAGCCCGCGGACGTTTCCGTGAGCTCCAGCTCTTTCTGAAACTCCATGTTCACGCCGTCCACAGTGCGGTACCACTGGTTGAAGGTTTCCGCGCTGGTGATGGCTTCCGTGTCAGGGGTGTAGCCCGTGTTGCAGGTTTGCGGGATGTCGTTGTCCTGGGGGCAACCGATGCTGTCCTTGAAAATTGGCTTACCTTCGCTGTCCAGTGTGTCTTCGATCAGGCCCAATCGCACGACGTCGCCTTGGAATTGCATCTCGAAGTCGGCGTGTTCGGTGGTGAAGTCGCGGTAGGTAACCTCGAGGATGTTGTCGCAGTCTGCTTCGTCCATTACGTCTGCCATCGGCGCGTCGACGATGAATTCCTGGTCCTCCTCGACGATGACGCCTTGATCTTCGGGGGCTGGAACCGAGGTGCCGGGGGTCGTGCCTGCAGGCGAGCCTGAGCCTGCGGTGCCTGAAGGTGGCGGGTTACTACCCGTGGTCGAGCCGTTGCTGGTGTTTGTAGCAGCCCCAGGGTCTGTGGGTGATCCCGACGAAGCCCCGCCTGCGCTGTTGGAGTTGGTCGAGCCTTGCGTGTCTTCGGCGGAGGCGCTACCGCCCACCGCGCTGTCGTCGGCCGCGGGTTGAGCGGCGGACTGTCCGTTTCCATCGACGGGCGGCGGGGTCGCGTCGCTGGCGGAGCAGGCCGTTAGGCTTGCCGCGCAAGAAACCAGAACCAGCAGTACACTCGATGGGTTCAGTCGCGGGAGCATGAGCTCACTCTACCAGTCTCGTTGGACGTATGCATGCGCTCGGAAATCACGTCGGGTTTGGTCGGCGCAGTGCTGAGCAATTGTCCGTGATCGCGCAGGGCGTAGGTGGGCGGAGCGCGAGCCGCGGAGCTTCAGCGGCGACGACAAGGGTCCGTGAATTTTCGACAAACTCGTGGGCTCAATCGTCTCGTGACCGCTACCGCGACGCGCTGGGTGCGATCATCTAGGCCCCAGTCCGTGCGTGCCTTGTGAACCACGCAAGGCATGCGTTGGCGTCAAAACTGGCAGTCGTGGCTGAGCTCCACTCCGCGATCGAGCAGCGCCATGATGTGTCCCTCGGTCGTGGCATCGCAGATCAGGGACGTATTGGTGATGCCAACTTCGTCACCTGCGCTCAGTCCTTCGTTGGCCGCCAGTGCGTCGATGCGTGTGAGACTGGTGTAGCCGACTTCGAGTTTGTTCAACGCCGTGAGCCCTTCGAGCGCTGAGATGTCTGTAATGGTGTTGGCGCGAAGCCACAGCGTCTGCAAGCCAGTGAGCGACGCCAGGGGTGAGATGTCGGTGATCCCGTTTTCGACCAGGAACAAGCTGTCGAGGGAGGACAGCCCTTCGAGCGCCGAGATATCCGTGATGTTGTTGCCCGTCAGATCGAGGTACGAGACCTTGGTCCATGCGCTGACGACGGAGATGTCTGTGATGTTGTTTCGAAGCAGGCTGACGTAATCGAGGTTGGTGAGCGCCGCGAGGTCCGAGATGTCTTCGATGTTGTTGTAGCTCACGTACAGGTCCGTCAAGTTGGTGAGCCCGGCGAGCGGAGAGATGTCTACGATGTCGTTCTCGTACATGTCGAGCTCCGTCACGCGGGTCATGGTGGACAACTCGGAGACGTCGCTGATGTCGTTGTTCGATAGGTTCAGACGCGTCACGCGGTCGAGACAATGCAGTCCAGTCAGGTCACTGATGCCAGCGGACGTTGCGTACAGCTCCGTGATCTCCATCAGGGCTTCGTAAGTGATGTCACCGTCGGGGAGCTCGATGCGTTCGCGAATGTGCGCCTGTAGCGCGGCATCGGGAAAGTCGATGGCGCCCTGACAGCCAGGTGGCACGCCCTCCGTCCCTGGTTCGTCAGTGACGGCGTCATCGACGGAATCGTCGGTCGACCCGTCGTCAGTCGTCGACCCGTCGTCAGTCGTCGTCATGTCGTCGAGCGTCGAGTCATCCATCATGTCGTCGCCAGCCATGGCGTCATCGAGCATCGCGCCGTCATCGATTGCGCCGTCATCCGACGTGACATCGTCGGTCACCTCGTCGTCGATCTCGGTGTCGTCGGCAGCGTCATCCAGCGTCATCTCGTCACGCGGGTCGGCAGGGTCGCTCGCCTCTGGATCCCCGGCTGCGCCAGTATCATCGACAGCAGGAGTGTCGTCGTCGGCCATGTCGTCGTCGGCAGCCGTGTCGTCGTCGTCAACAGAGTCGTCGCTTCCCGCGCCAGCTGTGGTGTCGTCCAGGTTACGGTCGTCGTCCGAACTGGCGCTGTTCGCGTCGTCCGCCGTGGTGTCATCACGATCGTTCGTGTCATCCTCCGCGGTATCCATCGTGCTCTCGTCCGTCTGCGATGCGAACGTCGCGTCGTCCGAGTGCGTGTTGGAATCCTCGCCGCTCTCGGCTCCGCAGGCGTTGAGGAAAATCACCGAGGCGATTGTCGCGACTCGCCGCGTACGCGGAGCGTTCACCGCAGTGGTCAACACGCCCAGCGCGCGCCGCAAAATGGGCCTATCAGTCATCGTTCGTCTGTCCTCGTGAAGCATCTTCCACCTCGTGTGCTGTCCCTCGCCGCGTCTCCTAGATACGACGGCGGGGGAGCGTTGACTCCATGCGGCGCGAGAGCGTGGTGCGATGGTGGTTGTTACTGGCCCGGGGATCGCACCATCTCGCACCGCAGATGGTAGTCGTGTCGGAAGGGTTGAAGCCCAGTGGAACTCACTCGGTCGCAGATCGGCAGCCAGCGCGCATGTATCGCGTGTGGATAGATTCCCAAACGTGTTCGAAGTCTTTTGCTGGTGCTCAGGAAGCTCCAGACATCACCCTTCGTACAACCCCGGGTACTTCTTTTGGCGAGCGTTTTCAGCGCCGTGTCACGTCGCGCTGGCTCAGCGCTCGCTCTCGCCCGTCACCCTTTTCGGCTACTGGTGAAATTATGAATAAAATCAAAGCCATAGGAGCAAAGTCCAGCATGAAAAGCAAAACCTTCCTGGCTGTCAGTGGGCTGCTCGCGAGCGTCTGCCTCACCTCTCTGGTCGCGGCGGGTCCGCTCGGATCCGGACCGTATTCATCGATGAGCATGCTGCTCGAGAAGACCATCCTCAAAGTCGACGTGCTGACCGTGAACGTGGTGGTCGGTAAGAAGGCGCAGGGCGAGATGACGAAGCTGGCCCAGGGAAAGCAGTACTCCAAGGACTTGGGCGATCAGATCGCCAAGGTTGCTATCGGTGCCGATGATGCGCTCGTCACACTGAAGTTCGAGCGAGACGTTTCCCTGGACCAATGGATCGACGCGGTGCGGGAGAACCTCGAGCAGGCGCGCAAGGCCGGGCTGATGACGGCCGCCACCGAAAAGAAGGTCAGTGACGGGCTACCCAACTGGTTCGCCGCAATCAAAGATCGCGGTTACGAGGAGAATGACAAGCTCACCTACCGGGTTACCGCGGACTCGCTACACACCAAGGTCGTCTCGGCAGGTGGCAAGACGTTGGTAGAGTTCAAGGACAATGACAAGGCCGCCCCACGAGTCGTGATGGCGAGTTACTTTGCGCCCGGCAGCGACTTCCGCGAGCCCCTGCTCAAGTCACTGTTCAAGTAAACACGGGCTTGAGAGCCCTCGGCGCCCTCGACGCCCTCGGAACATCGCAGTGTCCTCGGCGCGCGAGGACCAGCCTCGACACACCAACAACGAAGACCCCGTCCGCTTCGAAAGCGTGGGCGGGGTTTTTTCGTGGGGCGACGCCAAGCTGCAACCGCGCACACAGTGATGGCCAACAGTTGCCTGGTGGTTGGGATCCACGAAAGCTGCAACTGCCTCCGCTGCCTTCCGACGGGGTCGGAGCTTCGCTGCTTGCCCCCTCGCGAACAAGATTCCGTTCACGAGTACTTGGAAGTTCGGGCCTAGGCGGTCCAACGCGGCATCGTCCAGCCCGTGGGGGTTGACCTTCACTGATCACGATGAGATTCAGCGCGTCGTGATCGGGCAGCTGCGCGGCGTGCGACGCTGACGCGATGAGCCCGACCAGCAGACTTGGGGACTAGCGCCACGTGACGCGCGCAGACTGCCACGACGGCAGCGAGCTCACTGCACGGCTGGCTTTGTAAAACACTCGGCTGAATAGAAACCAGCACAGCTGAAACTCGCAATCGGGTGCGTAAGCGGCGACGCGCCGACACGGACCTCTTCGTATCGTGGGGTCACTGCCACGTGACACGCTGCGTCGGGTGCACGCGCGCCAGCCGTTTGGGTGGTGTGTTCGAGTTGCCGAGGCGGAAGTGGGTCTGGGTAGATGGATGTAGGTGACGAGTGCGACCGCCTGGTGAGGCCGTATGCCTCGCGACCGTACTGCGTTGCTGAAATTCGCTGAGGCAGCGCACGGGAAGAATGGAGCAGCGCGGCAAGTATACATCCCGCGGGGCCAGTGCTAGAAGGCCCAGCGGTGGCAGCACTCGTCACGGGGGTTGTCATCATTTCATCGCTTACGAGAGGTATTATGGCTATGCGAAAAACGTTTCTGTTTCCGTTGCTTTCAGGGTTGCTCATGACGAGCGTCGTGGCGTGTGGGGATGACACCTCTTCCGACGACGCGGCAGACGACGATAACAGTGGCGACGACGGGGTCGACGCAGGGGACGACGACACGGATGACGCCGACGACGACACGGATGACACCGACGATACCGACGACGATACGGATGACACCGACGACGATACGGATGACACCGACGACGACACGGACGACACCGACGACGACACGGATGACACCGACGACACCGACGACAGCTCAGATAGCGACGGTGGCGCGGATGATGGAGCTGGCGACGGCGGGAGCATGACCAGCGACGGCGGCGACATGACAGGTGACGGCGGCGCGGCAGGTGACGGCGGCGGCGCGGCAGCTGACGGCGGCGGCGCGGCAGCTGACGGCGGCGACGCTGGGCCCGTAGTCGAGGCTGCTCCACCCCTGCCCGAAGGCGCTTGCGCGGAGTCTCCCGAGAACCCCGACAACGGTAGCTACGCAGATTGTTCTCCGACGCTCAATGGCGGGACCTGTTTGCTGACGTGTGACGAAGACAACTTCGTCGGCGGCAACGCGACCTGTGTTGACGGCGTATGGGATCCTGCAGAATGCGTTCGCCTCGGCAGCTTGACCGCGGAGATCGGGAACGCAGCTACTGGCGATCTCATCGATGACGCCATCGTGTACGTCGAAGGCTTCTACGATCCAGAGACCGAAGACTGTGAAGCCACCGACTTCTGTCGCGTGACAGGTTCTGACGGCCGTGTTCGCTTCGACGACTTCCCGTCTGGCGAGCAGCGTGTGGTGATCGTCAGCGACGGGTTCGACCCGATCGCACTGCCTATCTCCATCGAGCCAGGCTCCGAGCAGACTGTTCACCTCGATGCACTACCCGAGGGCTTCCTCGCTGGTAACATCGCGGTTGTGCTCGGTTGGGAGGTAGGGGGCAACCTCGATCTCGTGGTCAACGTGCCTGCCGAAGAAGCCGACGAGTGCATCTACTTCGACTCGACGGGTAGTCTAGAAGCCGAGCCTTTCGCACAGCTCGATCGCGACGCGCGCAGCAGCAGCTCGCTTGGGCCAGAGACGATCCGTATCAGGCTCAACGACGAGGATAGCGGGCCTTACTACGATGACACCTACAGCATCCTGGTGAGCGTCGGCAACTCGACGGATCTGCAAACCACGAAGCCGAGTGTTCGCGTGATCCGCGCCGGCGTCAACGGTGGTGCGGAAGTCGCTCTATTCAGACTGCCCACGGATGCGATCGATGCTGCCACGGAGTGGCACGTCGCTGATCTGGACGGTGACGGGACGCTGACCGCAGTCGGCACGACCGAAAGCATCACGGGCTCGAAGGCGAGCTCCGACTTGGTCTGTATTCCCGAGCTCTGAGCTGAGACCCCTCGGTAGTCGATGTTCGCATCGGCTGCCGTTGCAGCTCACTGCCCGAGAGGGCACTCACGAAGCCCTCGGTTGCCTCGAGCGACCGGGGGCTTCGTACATCCGAGCGTCAGCCACATCTCGAGCCGCAAGGACGGCCGCCGAGCGTGCGGTTGCTGCGCTGGGGCAGTTTCCGTTCAGACCGCGTTGCTTCGGAGATGTGATGAGCGCTCGGGTCGTTACTTCGCGTCTCGCGTTTGGTTACGGGTGAACGTGTTCGAGCAACCACGCGTAGATGTCGTTGCCTGCACTCAGGTCGTAGGTTTTCGTCCATGCGTCGTGCTCGGTGGCGCCCTCGTAGACGGTGAGCTCGACGTCGGGAGGTGGGTCACACGCGCGAAGGCTCTCGATCGGGTTGATGGTGCCTGACGAGCTGACCGCGCCGTCCAACTCGTTGTGTAGCCCCCAAATCGCGACGCGGCCGAGCTCGCAGCCCGCGGTCGCGAACGCATCTTGTCCGTCGCCGGCGATCAGCACCGCCGCTGTGACGAACTCGTCGAGGTGTTCGGCGAGGTAGTTCCAAGCGCCGATCGCGCCGCAACTTTGCCCGGTGTGGTAGATGCGAGACAGGTCGACATCGTAACGTTCGACCGCGTAACGATAGAACGCGTCGATGTCGCCTGCATCGAAACACCCCGTGCGCGGGTTCTGCGGCGAAAGTACGATGAACGGGCGCTCGTTGGGCCAAACGTCCGTGCTGATCAAGTTGGGCGGACCAACCTCCAACAGGTCCTGCAGCGACTCCAAACTGCCCTCGCCTTGCCAGGCAGCGCCGTGGGTGAAGATCAAGAGTGGAAGCGGCTCACTACCGTAGTTCGGAGGCAGATACTCCCAGTAGCCGAGCGTCGCGTCGGTTTCGCCGATGGGGAACGCAGTGAGTCGTGCCGACGAGGGACCTGCATCGTCGGGGGCGTCGTCTGTCTCCGAGTCGTCGGTCTCGGTCGGGTCATCGGCGACCGGGTCGTCTGCTGGGTCGTCGTCCGTACTGGCGTCGTCACTCGACGCGCCGTCTGGAGCCGTGTTGCCCGCGGGGCTGCTGTCGTCCGCGGGGCTGCTGTCGTCCGTGGCCGCTTGCTGTCCGTCGTCGGTCGCGAGGGCCGCGTCGTCCGCGGTGTCGTCTAGTGGCAGGTCGTTACCCAGCGAGTCGTCCATAGCGTTGGGGCCATCTGCGCTGTCGTCGGAGCCCGTGACAGCGGCGTTCGAACCGCCTCCAGCCGCGGCATCGTCGGCACCCGGGTCGGGACCATCGTCCGCGCCGACGCTCCCCGACGTCTCGTCACTGGTGTCGTCTTTCGCAGGCCCGACGCTGCCCTCCGACGTCGAGGTGGTCGAAGCTGCGCCATCGTCACGCGTGTCGTCGCCCGTCGAACCGTCACTGCTGTCGTTCGCACAGCCGGCGCTTGCACTGACGCACAACACAGCGATCAGTGCCGATCCACGCGTCCACATGACGTCTAGTGTACCCGTGGCGTCGCGTTCGGCGCACGCGATCAGGATCACGTGTGGTGGGCTGAGTCAGTAGTTGCACTCGCCCGCCAAAAAAACGTCCTCAGGGTCTGCACCCTTCGCGCGCGCTGGGGATGATCGCCTCACCCCCTCACGGTAGCGCGATGTCAGCCAACGTATACTGCATGGTGGCTGCGCGAAACATCGCTTCGAGTAGCTCTGGTTCGGCAACCGTGCCTGCACTTCGGTCGAAGATGCCGAAGCTGTCGGGGCCAGTGCCCATCCCGCCGTTGTCCCAGTACACGGGCACGATGCCGCGATCGACGGCGGCTTTGGTGACGTACTCCATGTAATATCGACGGTAGTTTTCGTAGCCCGCGTTCTTGACGGCGCCGTATTCGCCCATCATCACCGCGATGCCCTGGCTGATGTACTCCGCTTGGAGTTTGTCGAACTGCCCGACGACGAAGTCTTCCTGACCCCACGAGTCGCTACCCGGCGACGCGGCTCCCCAAGTGTTCGTGGACGCCTCTCCCGCGAAGCTCCAGGGGTCGTAGAAGTGCACCGACAGTGCGAGTTTGTCGGTTGCGCTGTCCGTCGGAAGTTCGAAGCCTGCCAGTGTGTGGTCGATGTTGGTGTTGTATCCAGGTACGATCAACGCGCGCTGGGCGTTGTTGCCGCCGCTCTGGCGTACGACATCGACGAACAGCTGGTTGAGCTCGTTGATTCGTACCAGGTACTCGGTAGGAGGCGTGTCGTAGCCGTCGTGAATTTCGTTCATGCCTTCGAACAGGAGCAGATCGCCGTGGGCTTCGAAGCGTGCTGATAGCTGCTCCCATACGCGTGTGAACTGCGCGTCGACTGCCGCATCGTGTTCCGCCGTGATGGCGCCGCTCGAGTCGTTGAGGCTGATCCACTCGACGCCGTCGTAACCGTCTGCGCCATCGTGGTGAAGGTTGATCACCGCGAGCAAGCCGCGGCTCGTCACGAAGCCGACGACTTCCTCGACGCGGTCCAGCCAAGCTGGGTCGATGGTGAAGTCGGGGGCGGGGCCCATGTAGAGCGACCAGCTGACGGGGATACGAATCAGCTCGAATCCCGCGTCGGCGACGGCTGCGATCAGAGTTTCGCTCACCTCTGGGTTGCCCCAGCTCGTCTCACCTTCGGGGGCGTCGAGGCTGTTACCCAGGTTCCAGCCCAAGCCCGCTCGAGCGAGCAAGTCTGCCGCAGGAATGGCTGTCGTCTCGCCTTCGACAGGTGTGACTTCAGGACCGTCCATGACGCCTGGCACGGTTCCGTCGTCTGCCGGGGCGTCGACGTCTGGATCCGAGTCGGCTGGTGTTTCTCCTGCGCTGCCCGAACCATCGTCAGTCGCGTCGCCGTCGTCGGTGTTGGGCGGTGTCACGTCGTCGCCAGGAGTGTCAGAAGAAGCGCCAGGCGTACCCGTAGGAGTTGTGTTGCTGGTCGTTGGGGCGCCGCTGGTGTCGTTCGGAGCGGCCGTACCCGTGGTCGGCGTCGAGGCTGTGGGAGATCCATCGCTGCCAGCGCCGCTGGTAGCGTTTCCGGGAGCCGAGGTGCCCACGCCGTTGGTTGCCGTCGCATCAGCAGCGCTGGTTCCGCCTCCTGGGGCGTCCGTCGATGAGCCCGCGGCGGTGCTGTTTTCTGCGGTGTCGTTTGGTTCCGAACCGCAGCTCCAAGCCACGACTGCCGTCAGCATCCACGCGCCCAACGCTTTTCTACACACCATGCGCAGTGGATGCGGTAGCGGGCAATATCGATCCCGTGATGGGGGGCTGACGGCTCGAGCCTCGCTGGGGGTGGATTTTTGGTTTCGCACTCGACGTGGTTCGCCAATGTTTCTCAGCCGTGCGATCCGCGCGCGTCTCGTGTGGTTTGACTGAATTGGGGCTTCGAGCGAATTGGTGAAGATGGTGGATGCCGAGCTCAGGCATCTGCAAGCGCCCTGGCCAAAACGATACGACGCACCATCGAGCGGAGCTTGGCACTGCCCCTGGCTGAAGTCAGCGCGCGGCCATGTGTCCACCAGGTGAACTGCAAGACGAGTGGTCAGCGTGGCGTGGCGGACCCTACCGTCTTGCGTCGACGGCCGTAGACTAACGCGGCGACTCCGACGAGCCAGCTGAGGGCTTCACGGAAGTGGATGCGTGCGGGAGCAGATGCGGTCGACGACGTGGTCGCTGGAAGTAGCCCGCTGCGTGGGGAGACTCGCGCCATGGCACAACTGGAGCCGCTCGCGGCGGTTCGTGGGGGATCACCATCGTTGCGTGAGTCGCGGCTCGGCTCACGATCGGATCGTCGTATGAACCCCGCGTCGGGCGCGGCGCTCGACGCGTCGGTGGTCGCACCCACTGCGTCATCGGGGTGATCGGGGTGATCGGGGTGATCGGGGTCATCGGGACCCGTGTTCGTTGCATTCGCTGGAGCGGTTGTGGGGTCGACCGCTGGCGACTCAGCGTCTAGCGCCGCGTCTTCGGCGGGGATCGCCGTGTCATCGCTTGATGACCCGGATTCACGCTCGGCAGCTTCGAGCTCTGCGCCCGATTGCGGCGGGAGTTCGTCGAGCCCGATGCATGCCCCTTCTTGGCAAATCTCTCCGCCCGGGCAGAAGCCTTCGTCGATTTCGCCGTCGCAGTCGTCGTCGAGGCCGTTGCAGAGCTCCTCGGTGGGTTGTCCCGGGGTGCACAACACACCGCACAGCTCGGACTTGCGTCGGCATTCGCCCAGGCCGCAATAGAAGTTGGCGCCCTCGTCGATTTCTCCATCGCAGTCGTTGTCGACGAAATCGCACACTTCTGTGCCTTCGGGGTGAATCGTCGGGTCGAGGTAATGACAATCGTCGGCATTGTCGACGTAACCTTCCATCGGGATGCAGGCTTCGATCCAGTCCCGCTCGTAGCCGAACCCGTCGCCGTCTTCGTCCAGGTAATAAACTTGGTCGACGACGTCTTCGTCGATCTCGCCGTCACAATCGTCGTCGATCGAATTGCACAGCTCGGGTGCGCCCGGGTACTTGGTGGCGTCACCATCGTCACAGTCGCCGCTGAGCGCCGAAAACCCTGGCAAGCCGTCGCAGTCGCTCAGAAACTGTGATGTGACGCCTACGCCGTCGCCGTCCGTATCGCGGTACAGGGTTATCGCCTCACAGCCGTACGCGAGCTGGCCGTGACTGACGGTCGTGGCGTCGCCTGTTTGTCGGCCGTCGTCGTTGATCGCCAAGACCGCGACGTTGTATCTGCCCGAACCGGGTTCACTAGGCGCCGTCCATAGTAGCTGAAACGTCACTTGCCCATCGCTGGCGGCTTTGGGTTGGGTGTGGATGACGTAGTTGCCGGACACCGTGAGCGGCTCGCCCGCGGGGATCGAAAACTCTCCACCCGTCGGCAGGCTGATAGAGATGCCCGCAGCTCGCACGTTGCTGCTACTGATGACCGCCGTCAGCGTCACTTCTTCGCCCGGGGCTGGAGAGGGTGGGTCGAAGGTGAGCTCCAGTTGCGCTTCGCTGGAGCCGTGACACCCAGTGCATGAGATTTCGGTGATGCCCGCGCGGCGTGCGTGGCCCGGAACAGCGGCAAGCATCGCTGCCAAGAGCAGGCTGCTGCTCACCAGCCGTTTCCGATATCTCGCCACGACGTTCGAGTATGGCTACGTCGTATCGAAGTGTCATCGTACGTGCCCGCGCGTATGCGTCGCCGAAGGAGGTTGTGAGCTGCGGGGCTGAGGTGACGTTGGATGTGCGGAGTTTTCTAGTCGGGCTGGCGCGAGGCGACAGCGACATTGCGGATCTTGTCCCGCACTCGGACGGGCTCAGCCATCCACGGTTCGCCGATGAAACCAGTGTAGGGGAGCACGGATATTTCGGTCGATCGGCGTAAGCGTCGTCTTGATGTAGCGCGAGACTGCGGTCAACATTCGCTGCGATGTTTCGTGACAGTACTCACCCGCGGCTCGCTTCGGGCCTCGGCTCGTTTGGTACGGTATTGGCGCGGGTTAGCGCGGGCACGCTGCTGGGACTCGGGGCGTTGCTCTGGTCCGCGGAAGCCGACGCGTCGAAGTCGTACGGGTATTACTTGATTCAGTCGTTCGACTTCAGACCCGGGTGCCAGGGGTGTCACGCGACGGGAGAAGGCGGTGCGGGTACCGTGGTCCAGCCGTTTGGGCTGACGATGATTCGGTACGGGTTGCGGGGTGGGGATAACTTCGAGCTTCTGATTCAGACGCTCAATGCAGTCGATATGGCTGGTGTCGACTCTGACGGCGATGGCGCGCCCGACACCGTAGAAGTGATGGACTTCGGGGATCCCAACGATCCCGAAGTATTTCCTGAGGGGTTCGAGCCGCCAGCGGACACGGTCGATGACAGCATGATGCCAGCTGCTGACCCCGCGGGCGGCTCGCCCGCTCCTCCCCCCGAATCGGGCTGTCGTGTGTCCCAAGCTGGAGCGGTGCCTCACTCTGGCTTGCTTTTGGGCGGCTTTCGGGTCCTCGCGTTTCTTGCCCTCGCCGGCGTCATCTGGAGGCGTCGCAAGCCGAGGAAGTAGTGCTCCAGAGTGTACACGGCGTGACCCATGTGGGGCCGCCGCCTACGCTAGCGCGCGCGGGTGCCGTGTTGCGTCGCGTCGTGCCAGTCTTCGGCCATCGCGTTGACTCCTACGACCAGGCGAGTAGTTCGCATAAACCGTCGCGATTCGAGGACAATTTCCGCACTTTTCAGATTCCGATGGAATCGTGCCTGACGTGTGGAACGGCTCCGCGCTTTGATGCGCGGAAGCGCCTGGATGCGTTGCGCGGGGACCAACTCGGGTGTCAACTAGTCTGGTCGCTTCATGGGGCTACGAACGCCGTTCGGCCCCACAGGTTCACACGATTTGTCGCACGACGGTTGGGTGCCTGGCGATGGGCCGCAGCGTTACCGTCTTCACAGTCCAAAGGCGTCACACGACCGGGACACAGAAGTTCTCAGTTCAGCTTCAGCCAGACCAGCTTCAGCCAGTAAGATCAGTTCAGGAGGAGTCTATGTATCAACGGATAAGCGGAATAGCCTTCGCAGCGGCCCTCCTAGCCGGCTGCTCTGGCGATCTCGGGGGGCCTACTCCTGTGGATTCGGACGACGGGGCCGCGTCGGGGACCGACGACGGAATGGGCGCCAGCGCGGGCGGTTCAGAGGCCGAGGTGGTCAGGTCCACCATCAACGACGATGGCACCATCACCATCGAGCGAGCGGACGGCAGCACCGAGACGCTCGACGGAGAGGGTAACGTGATCGACTCAACTCCCGCTACCGACGATGGCCCGGGCGTCGGCGGCGATGGTCCGACTGACGACGGTGTCGGCGTGGGTGGATCCGACGATGGCGTGGGTGATGGGGCAGGGCTCGGCGAGACCGACGTGCAGGTTCCCGAAGGTGTGCCTGCTGCAGAGTGCACCCCAGGCACTCCCGAAGGCACGCAGATTCCACGGTTGACCAACCGCCAGTACGACAACACCGTCGAGGCGCTCATTGGTGTAAACCTGGGGCTGACCGCTTCCACGTTGCAGGCGGACAGCAAAGGCAACATGGATGCGCGCAGTTGGGATTCGTACCAGACCGCCGCTGCGACGATCGCGTCAACCATCATCACTGACGCGACCGCGCGCGCGAACGTGATCAGTTGCACGACGGCTGACGCAGCTTGCGCAAGCGACATCATCTCGAACTTCGGCGCGAAAGTGTTTCGGCGTCCTCTGACCGCAGATGAGGTTGCCCACTACGAGGCGCTGTTCAACGACACTGCGCTGACCGAGAGCGGCACTTTCGACGACCAGATCCAGTTGGTCCTCGAAGCGATGTTTCAGTCGCCCTACTTCTTGACCCTCGCAGAGTTCTACGAAGGTGGCGTGTCCACCGACGCCGACGGCTCCGAGCGTTTCGCACTCGATGACTACGAACTCGCGTCTCGGCTCTCTTACATGTTGTGGGATTCGATGCCCGACCAGGCCTTGTTCGATGCTGCAGCTGCGGGTTCGTTGACTGGCGGAACGGGGATCACGGAACAAGCGACCCGCATGCTCCAAGACGACCGAGCCAAAGGCCTCGTGCAGCGACTGCACATGAACTACATGCGCATGGGCCAAAACACCCGCTGGGTCGGTTACGAGCGCGATGCTGCGAAGTACCCCCACTACAGCCCGACGCAGATCGACGCCATCGCCCAGGAGACGGTTGCAGTGGCCGAGAACGTCGTGTTCTCGGGCGGTACGTTCTCGGACCTGATGACTACGACGGTCGGCTACGTGAACGCTGACACTGCGCCGCTTTATGGGCTCGACCCCAGCGCCTACGGGGCGAACCTGACGGAAGTCGACCTCGGCGCCGAGCGTCCTGGCATTCTGACCCGCGCGGGTTGGTTGGCGGCTAACGCGTACGGCAATCGTACTTCGCCGATCCACCGCGGCGCCTTCATCATGAAGGACGTCCTGTGCATGCCGATGGGTAACCCAGACCCAGAAGCTGCGCTGACCCCACTGCCTACGGACGATGGTCTCGTGACCAACCGCGAGCGCACGGCGGCGCAAACGTCGATCGCTCCCGACTGTGTGGCTTGTCACGAAACGTTGATCAATCCACCGGGCTTTGCGCTCGAGGGCTTCGATGCGGCGGGTGGCGTACAAACGATGGACAACGGCGTAGCCATCGACACCACTGCGAAGGTGGTGGTGGGCTCTCAGCAAGTCGACGTCAGTGGCGCTGCTGATCTGATGGCCGCCATCGGCGCATCCCCGCAGGCCATGCGTTGTTACACGGAGAACTGGGTGACGATCGCCTACAACCGTGTTCTCTCAGGTGAAGATGTCTGCACGGTCGACGACATCGCAGGCAAGATGGCTGCCGACCCGACGTACACCGTCACCAACCTGATTACCGACTTGGCCACGGTCGAGTCTTTCCGTTACCGCGCACACGAAACCGAGGTGGCACAGTGATGAACCGAAGAAGATTCCTACAGGGCTTTGGCGGCGCTGCTCTGGCCGCACCCTTCCTGCCGTCGTTGGCGCCCAAGGCCGTTCGCGCTCAAGACAATCCGTTCGCGCAGCGGTTGGTGATGTACTTCACCCACAACGGGTGTTTGCTCGACAACTACCGCACATCTGAACGTAGTGGCGCGTTGAACCTCTCGGGGCTCGACACGTTCGCTGACCTGGTCGGTCTCGAGAGCAAGATGACGCAGATCCGCGGGCTCGCGATGTTCCCCCGCGGTACCAGCGTCACCCTAGGCGGCACGACGATTTACTTCGACCCGCACGATCAGGGTACGGCTTCCAAGTTGACGGCTGCCCCCAACGACAACAGCAACAAGTGGGCACTGGGTCGATCGTTCGATCATGTCATTGCGGAAATGGTCAACCCGGGTGCAGACAAGACCCCCTTGGTCTTTTCCCCGACGGGTTCGGGCTTCCAGGACGTCAAGACCGTGCTGTCGTACAAGGTCGCGGGCGACGGTACGGCGTTCAGTCCCGAGGGCAACCCGAGCAAGATCTACAGCTCGCTCACGGGTCTGTTCACCGAAGGCACTGCTGCGCCCACCACTGAAGCAGACTGGACTGTGCTTCGTGGCCAGAGCATTCTCGACGTCACTCGTGACGACGTGATGACCCTGTCTGGCAAGAACATCAGCCCCGCCGACAAGGCTCGCTTGGACGCTTGGGCAGAGCTGTTGCGCGGCGTCGAACAGGTGATCGTGCCTGGTGAGTGCAACGCCGAAGTAGCGGCGGCGCTCAACATCAACGACGAAACCGTCCCACCCGACTCGGGTGGGGGTGGCGGCGGTGGTGGGTTCGGCGGCGGCGGCTTCGGCGGCGGTGGCAACACCGAAGTGCAGATGACCACGGGCATGCTCACGCTGCAGAACCTGGCCGCGCTCACGATGATCTGCGACGCGAACCGCGTCATCTTGCAGCACAACCAGAGCTTCGTGACCTACAACTTCGACGGCATGAGCACCCCCGCCGATCACCACGGCATTTCGCACCGTACGGGTAGCGCAGCCGTGGGTGGCGACACCTACGATCCCGAGTACTACGAACCCTTCATCAAGGTCATCGACGACTGGTTGGGCAAGAAGTACGCGCAGCTCGTCAAGATCCTGGACAGTATCCCAGAGGGCGACGGGACGTTGCTCGACAACACGGCGACGATGTGGCTGCCCGAGTTGGGCGATGGCGAAGCGCACAACAACGACGACTTGCCGATCACCATTGCCGGCAACATGGGCGGCTTCCTGAAGTCGGGCGAGATCATCGACGTCAGTCCTCCATCGGACTCGAGCGGCGGCCAGTTCGGCGGCGGCTTCGGCGGCGGGTTCGGCAGCGGCGGTACGCCACTCAACAAGCTGTACGTCACTTTGGGTCAAGGGCTCGGAGCCGACATCAACGAGTTCGGCATGGCCGACAGCAACGACGTCGACGCGGGCATCACGGATCCCGGCCCGCTCGCAGAGCTGATCGCATAGCGTCATCTCGCAAGACTCACGCGAGTCGAGAAACGAGAAAGCCCTCCGATTCGGGGGGCTTTCTTGCGTCATGGGAAGCTTTTCGCGAGCGTCAGGCGTCAGCGCGCGCCGTAGTGGTGGTCCGTACCCTCTTCGCTGCGGTCGGTGGCGGGCGGGGGCTCGGGGGAGAGGGCGCTGATGGCTGCCCGGGTCTCCGCGTCCAACGTGAGCTCGGCCGCGGCCAGCGCGGGCTTCAGTTGTTCGAGATTCCGCGCTCCGATCAACGGCGCGGTAACGGCGGGATGTGAAGCGACCCAGGCGATGGCCAACGTCACCGGGTGGATGCCGCGCTCCTTTGCGAGCTGGGTGAACGCTTCGGCGATTTCGAAGTTCGAGGGCGCGCCGTAGCGCGTCGAGTACATCGCGTTGCTCGTCAGTCGTCCGTCCGCTGGGCGGCTTTCTTTGCCGTACTTGCCACTCAGTAGCCCACCGCCCAACGGACTGTACGGAAACACGGCGAGGTCTTCAGAGCGAGCCATCGGCAGTAGCTCGACTTCTGCCTGGCGTTTGACCAGGTTGTACATCGGCTGGATTGCGGCAAGTGGCGACCAGCCGCGCCGTTCCTGTATCCCCACGGCACGGGCAACCTGCCACGCTGCGAAGTTGCTCGCGGCCGGGTAGAGGATTTTCCCCGATTGCACCAAGTGTTCGAGCGCACGCAGGCTTTCTTCGAGAGCCGTCTCTTCGTCGAAGCGGTGTAAGAAAAAGATGTCGATGCGGTCGGTATCGAGGCGTCGCAGACTCGCTTCCACGGCGCTGACTAGATGGAGTCGAGAGCTACCACGCGCGTTTTCAGCCGTACTCGTGGGGAAGAACGCTTTGCTGGTGATCAGCACGTCATCGCGACACGACTTGACCAACTTGCCGAGAATTTGCTCCGCGCGGCCCTGGTTGTAGACGTTGGCGCAGTCGAACAGATTGATCCCAGCATCACGGCAGCGAGTGAACAGCTGGGTGCTCGTTACTTCGTCCGCGTCTCCGCCGAAGCTCATGGTGCCGAAACCCAAACGGGAGACGCGCACGCCCGTATTGCCCATGAACGCGAAATTCACGAAACGCAGCGTCGCATGAATGGGCCCCGTGACACCACCCTGGCGCAGTCGGGCAGTCAGTAGCCGCGCAGTCAGTAGCCGCGCAGTGCGCGGCATGCCTGCGTTTCCTAGCCGTTCACTTGGTGAGGCGCGCGATCTCTTCTTTGATCAGCGTTTCAGCTAGCGCTGGTACCACTTCCCAAACCGCCTGCTCGACCACTTCTTTCGACAGCGCTAGCACACCAGCCACCTGATCAGGCGTCAGCCCGAGCGCGTGCAGACGCCCCTCCAAGTTCGCTGCGGCTCCATTGCCTGGAGCGGCCGAGGGCTCGTTCGATGGCGGGATGGTGACGGCCTCAATTTCTTCAACTTCGTCGTCCCGCGACGCATTCGTCTCCCAGGGAGCAGGCTCGGGTTCGAGTCCCCGTGAAGCTCCCGCTGAGACGGGAGACTCTGGCTCCAACAGCGGAGGCTGGGATTCGGGTTCGAGAACGGGGACTTGAGACTCGGGTTGTAACACTGGAACGTCGGGTTCCAGCACAGGTGGTTCGGAAGCCGCCAGGGGTGCCCCAGAAAGCTGCCCGATCCTGTCGATGATGGTCTGGGTGTCGAACGGTTTGTCGACATTACCCAGCGCTCCAGCTGCCGCACCTTGCGCTGCGTCGTACGGGTTCTGTTTACTGGTCAGTAGCAGGACCTGGGTGCTCGGGAATTCCGACTTGATGCGTCGACACAGGTCGTAGCCACCCGCACCGCCTTCCAGCCCAGCGTCAATCAGCGCGATCTCAGCGCGAACGTTGAACAGCTTGTCGATGGCCTCTTGCGCGTTTGCGGCGAGTACCGTGTTGAGATCTTCACCTGCAAAGGTGATCTCGATCACCTTTCGCATGGTTTTGCTGTCGTCGACGGCCAGTAGCGTGGTCAAAGGGGGCCTCCCGAAGTTAGCCTTAGGCTGGGATTTGAATCATCAAATCTAGCCGAAAGTCTGTCAAGGTTTGCCCCATTTTCCGGCACTTGGCCTTTCTTGGGCCAGTTTTCGGCGAACTTGCGCAGCCTCGAAGGCTAGATCACGCGCAGATCGCTCGCCGTTTGCCCCTGTTGCCCCCACACGGACCGACTTGACCTCCTGGGTCACGAGGGGCTAAGCCGCCCCCATGCGTTCTGCCCCCTTGCGCCCCCTGCTCTCCACCCTGGCCGTCGGCACCCTGGTGATGTCGTCCGCAACGTTGCTGGCTGATGGTGCGACGAAGATTGCGGTCGTCGATACCCAGCGCGCGGTGATGGAGAGCGAAGATGGCTTGCGCATGCGCGCTACCCTCAAGAAGTTGTTCGACGAGCGACAGCTCGAGATAGATCGTAAGCAGAACGACCTGCAGAAGGAGCGCGAAGAACTCGAAAAGCAGCGCACCGTGCTCAGCCCTCAAGCGCTCGCAGAACGCGCAGAGAAGTGGCAGCTGGAAGTGGCGCAAGTGCAGCAGATGTTCGGTGAGTACAACCAAGAGCTGCAAAAGAAGCAGAACGAGCTGATGCAGCCGATCTTGAAAGACTCGCTGGCGGTCGTGCAAAAGCTGGCAACCGAGCGCGGTTTCGTGTTGGTCATCGACAAGCAGGCAGTGCCCTACGTCCGCGCTGATCTGGATCTGACCAATCAAGTGATCGAGATCCACAACGGCGGGGCGCCTGCGGCCACGCCCGCTGCGAAACCCGCCCCAGCTACCAAGAAGTAAGCCTGCTAGGCGCAGGTCGACGCTGCTCGTCGTGGGGTCGACGCGAACGCTGAATGCGTCTGCTGGCGTGCGACGCACCTGGTGTTTGTGGGGACGAGACTCGCCGTCCGTTGGGCGCGGCGGCGGTTGCTGACGCACATCGCCCAGCGGGACGTGCCTCGTGCGATGTCGTGTGACGCTCGGAACCCCACGTAATCTTTGTTACTCGCGGGAGGTATCAGACCGATCCGTGCATAGCTGTCCCGCGCCGCCCCACGGAATGTTCGGTCCTGTACTGGACCCACCGTTTGGGGCTCGACATACTCGAATTCATCGCCGTCGAGGCGGTGCGAGCTTACTTGTTGGAGGTGAACGTGAAGGGCGCGCGCGAACAATCCCCACTGTTACGATGGCACTGGCTGGCAGCGCTGGCGCTGTTGATTGTCAACGATCGCGTGCTCAAGCATGCGGGACTGCTGCCAAGTTGGTTGACGGGCAAGCTGAGTGACTTCGCTGGGCTGTACGTTGCGCCCGTCGCGCTCGCGTCGCTCTTGGTGCTGCTGATCGGTCGTCGCTCGCACCATCTCTTGACTCTCAGTGCAGCGCTGACGGCGCTGGGCTTCTCGCTGCTGCAATTGTCCGAGGCTTGCGTCAGTTGGGCAGAGCGATCGAGTGCGGCCGTGGGTCTGCCCTGGGTGATCACTCGCGACCCGACGGATCTGGTGGCTCTGGTTTCGGTGGCTGCGTGTGTGGTGGCGTTTCGACGATGGTTTGACGCATCCCTCCGACGCTCCGAGTCGGGCCTGATGCAGCGTGGGCTGGAGCGAGGGGTGCTGGCGATCGCTTTGTTCGCGTGCGCTGCATCTTCGAACCCCGACGACGGCTTCATCGGCGGCGGCTCGAGTGATCAGCCAGCGTTGGTCAATGGCTCGGAAACCGAGGCGGTCGAGCTCCGTGTGCAAGTCTTGCGGCAAGACATTCAACTCGATTGCGAAGCCATTGCGGAGGACCCGGGGGCGCGACTGCCGCGCACAGCCTTCTCTGCGGCGCGGCGTTTCAGCTTGGAACCGCTGCAAATTGCTTCGTTCGACACCTTGGGGCTGACCAGCTTCGGCGCAGAGTGCTTCGCCGTGATGTTGCAGCTCGACGGGCGCGAGCCACGTATCGCGTTCTGGCTACCTGGAGACATCGAGGAACGTCGGCTGTTACGCACTGCGCGTTCGATCCCTTCTCGAGGTGAGGGCGTGATCCTGGTCGACTACGACGACGAGTTGATCCCCGAACAGTTCCGTGACCTGGACGGTAATCTTTTGCACGAGGTCAGAACGAACGATGACGTCGAGCCTGAGTGTTCGCCGAGTTCCGAACAGTGGGAGGTGATGGCGGGGAACTTCATGCCGAACACGACTGCGCGAATCGACTCTGTACGACGTTCACTCGACGGTTGCTTTCGTTTGGAGCTGAGTACGCCGTCGGACGCGGAGTTGGCGGACGCTCTGGAGGCTGGCCAGGCTCCATCGGATTCGTTCGTCAGTGTGGAGTCCCCCTTCGAACAGGGAAGCTCGCTCGGTTTCGATGCTGGGGTAGGCGACGCCGGGGCGCTGGATCAAACCGCTGATGGTGGCATCGAGATACACGGCGACGTCCCAGATGCGGGGGCGCCCTTCGTCGAGTCGGACGCTGGAAATGCGGATGAGGACTCCGACAGCGAGCTGTTCGGGACGGAAGCGGGCACGCTCATGGGTGACGCGGCTGTGGGGGAAGCGCCTCCCACGGACGATTCGACTCGAGACGATTCAGTGCCGAGTGAGCCGACGCCAGACGAGCCGACACCAGACGATTCGACTCCAGGTGAGCCGACAGCGGGAGACGATGTGTCCCCGGTCGACGGCACCCCCACCGTGCCTGTTAACCCAAACCCGCCCACGACCGCTGCGCGCGTACCGGGGGGGCCATCGGTGGTCAACATCTGTATCCTCGACGAAGCGTTTCCGTTCAACGAGGGAGAGCTGGTCCAGCTTTCGGGCAGTCCGACCGCGCCGCAAATCACGAATTCGACTGGCGATGTGCGGCTGACGCTCTTCCAGCGTTTGAGTGTGGGGCGTTACATCAGTGGCGGTGCCGAAGTCAGTGCCGTCGAACGTTTCGGCTGCGGCTTTCGCACGCGTGATAATCCGCCAGCCACCCTGCGCCTGGCGCGTTTAGCGGTCGAAAGCGCTTGGGGGCAGTTCGAAGTGGACGTCGGAGAGTCGCACACCATCGAAGAGGACGGGACGCGCCTGTCAGTCGGCCTCAGTGCCGCCACTGAGCAGGTGCTCGGAGAAACGCTTGGGATGACCTACAGCGGCTACATGCTGCGGGAGATGCTAGGACAATGAATACGTACCTTTCTTCAGTAGCGTTGTGCGCGGTCTGCTTGGTTGTGCACGCCACGGGGTGTTCGAACTCCGCAAGCGACTCGGCTGGGGCCTCCTTCGGGGGAGTAACTCCAAGCGATGGGTCAGGAGCGGCGGGTGTCGCCCAGGGCGGCGCCCAGGACATCGGAAACTTTCGAGAGCTGCTCGACCAAGGGCAAATCCCGGCGTCTGAGCAATTCGACGACGTCGGGTTCTTCAATGAACACAAGATCGAGTTGCCGAGCCCGAACTGCGGGCAGTCGATATGTTTGCATGCGTCGCTGGGGGTGATGGGCAACATGGTCAACGGCGCCAACTGCACGATGTTGTTTCTGGGGATGAACACCCTACTCGACTCGGACACCATTTCGCGCAAGCCTTTGAACCTCGCGCTGGCGATTGACACCAGCGGTTCGATGGGCGGTGAGCCGCTCGAGAACGTCAAGATTGGCCTGGAGCTGATGCTCGACAGCTTGGACGAAGAAGACCGAGTGACCCTGGTCATCTTCAGCGACGTGGGTAAGACAGTGTTGGCTTCAGCTCCGCCCAATTCCGAGGAACTCGTGCAGGCGATTCGATCGCTGGTTGCCGTGGGCGAAACGAACATCTACGAGGGGTTGTCTGAAGCTTTTGCGGTTCTCGCGCACGACGAGCGTCCAGAGATGGAAAACCGCGTACTGCTCTTGTCCGACGGCGAGGCTACGACGGGCTTGTCGAGTAGCGAGCGTATGCTCGGGCTCACCCGCGCTTACGCACAAGAGGGCTACGCCCTGTCGACGATAGGGTTTGGCACAGCATTCGACTCCGAACTCTTGCGCCAAATGTCCGTCGCTGGGGCGGGGTCCTACTACTTCACGGATTCACCTCTGGCGCTGCGCGAGATCTTTACCGAAGAAGTCCAGACGTCACTGGTGCCTCTCGCGCGAGAAGCCAAGTTGGGCGTCGAGGTTGCCGAAGGTTACGAAGTTCGCGGCGTGTACGGTACCGAACACGCCGAACTGACGGACGACAGCGTGCAGATCGAGTTGCCCGTATTGCAAATCGCACATCGCACTTCGACACAAGACAACGCGCTCGGGCGACGCGGTGGAGGTGGCGTCATCATCGTGGAACTCACGCCCAAGTTCGGTGAGGAAACTGAGGACGTCGGCGACGTCGAACTCGCGTACACCGCCGTCAGCGGCGGTCAGAGTGGGGAGCGCATGACGCAGCGTGATGCCATCGAATCTCCACTCGACGCGGGGGAGCCGCCACCAGAAGGTTACTTCGACGACGAGAGTGTCGAAAAGAGTTTCGTGATGGTCAACATCTACGCAGGCATTCGCAGCGCGCTACTCGACGTCGAGGCGAGCGATTTTGCGGGCGCGAACGGAACCCTCACGTCGCTCGAGGCGTCCGTATCGAGTTGGCTGGAGAGCACGCCCGACGAAGACATCGTGGCGGATCTCGAGTTGATTCGCGACTTGCGCGCCTTGGTCGCTCCGCGAGCCGCCAATCAGACGACGGAAACGCCGCGGCCGCCGTGGCCGATCGATTGAAGGTTCTGCGCTGCGTCTAGTTCCCGCGGTCCGTACCGCGGGATCCGCACGCCTGAGGTACTCGTGAGCATTGCGCTGAACGCGCACGGAGATGGCTCTGCTATGGTGCGGCGGTGGCCAGTTCGGGTGAGAACAGCGAGACCTCCGACGTCCTGCGCGCCCGCGGGTTGAGCAAGATCTATCAAATGGGTGAAGTCGAGGTTCACGCGTTGCGGAACGTCGACTTCACGCTGCGGCGAGGTGAACTGCTCGTCTTATTGGGGGCGTCGGGGAGCGGTAAGTCGACGTTGCTCAACATCGTCGGCGGGCTCGACGTCCCGACGTCGGGCACCGTTCACTATCACGACTGGGAGCTGAGTGAAGCTACAGACAAAGCCCTCACGGCCTATCGACGACAGCACGTCGGGTTCGTCTTTCAATTCTACAATCTGATCCCGAGCCTGACCGCTGCCGAGAACGTCGCACTGGTGACGGAGATCGCGGAAGACCCGATGGATCCGTCAGAAGCGCTCGAGCTGGTCGGCCTCGCCGAGCGCGCCGGGCACTTCCCTGCGCAGCTGTCGGGCGGCGAACAGCAACGCGTCGCCATCGCGCGCGCCGTGGCGAAGAGGCCAGATATTCTATTGTGCGACGAGCCGACAGGTGCTCTCGACTACAAGACGGGCGTGGCCGTTTTGGAAGTGTTACGGCGAGTCAACCAGGAACTCGGCGCTTCGACGGCAGTGATCACCCACAACGCGCCCGTCGCGAAAATGGCCGATCGCGTCGTCTCGCTTGCCGATGGTCGAATCGTCAAAGACGAAGTCAACCCCCATCGGCTGAGTCCGCAGGAGCTGCAATGGTGAGCGCCCTGGAGCGGAAGTTGTGGCGGGATCTCGTGCAGCTGCGCGGGCAAGTGTTGACGATTTCGCTCGTCGTCACCTGCGGCATCGCCAGCTACATCACCATGCGCACAGCGTACGATTCGCTGGTGCACTCGCGCGACAAGTATTACGAGCAGTATCGCTTCGCCGACGTATTCGCGTCACTGGAACGCGCGCCGCGGCCCGTCCGGGCACGTCTCGAAGGGATCGATGGCGTCAGCCGCGTCGATACCAGGGTTGTGGAGCGGGTGCTGGTGCCGATCCCCGGCAGCGCGCGCCCCGCCAGCGGAACGATCGTCGGGCACGACTACCGCCAGTCGGGGTCGCGTCTGAACGACGTCTACATCAAGGCAGGTCGCGATCTAGATCCGACGCGCCAAGATGAGATTCTGCTGCTCGATGGTTTCGCGGCAGCCCACGATCTCGCGCCCGGCGACGAGATCGACGCGGTCATCAACGGCACGTTGCGAACACTGTCCATCGTGGGTTTGGCGCTGTCCCCTGAATACGTCATGGCGATGGCGCCCGGGCAGTTGAGCTACGACCCAGCGTTGGTCCCCGTGATCTGGATGAATGAGAGCGCCCTCGAAGCGGCGTTTCGCATGGAGGGCGGGTTCAACGACGTCACGATGCAACTCGAACCTCGAGCGAGCGTGGCATCCGTGCTCGCTGAGGTGGACACCATCTTGAAGCCGTACGGGGGCTTCGGAGCGGTCAGTCGCGACAAGCAGCCGTCCAACTACATGCTGTCGGGTGAGCTCACGCAGCTCAGTAGCATGGCGAACTTCGTGCCCTACTTGTTTCTGTTCGTGGCGGCGCTGCTCGTCAACGTGGTGCTGTCGCGACTCGTGCAGTTGCAGCGCTCCCAGATCGCGACGCTCAAGGCCGTCGGTTACGCCGACCTGTCGATCGGGTTGCACTATTTGCAGCTGGTCTCGCTGATTGTGAGTTTGGGAGCGGCGGGTGGCGTCGCGCTCGGTGGCTTCTTGGGCAGCGCAATGACGGGACTGTACACCTCCCAGTTTTTTCGCTTTCCGACCGCCGACTACCGTCTGCAGGTTTCGGCGGTCGGCTTTTCCGTGGGTATCAGTTTGGCGTCCGCGGTGGTGGGGGCTTGGCTTGCCGTCAGTCAGGTCGTGAAGTTACCACCCGCAGAAGCGATGCGGCCTCCCGCGCCTGCACGGTTTCGTCGTTCGGCGTTGGAAGCGAGTTTCTTGTGGGGTTGGTTGGATCCCGAGGCGCGGATGATTTGGCGTGAAGTATCGCGAAGGCCGCTGCGCCTCTTGCTGTCAGCCGTTGGGATTTCGTTCGCTACTGGGCTGGTCGTGGTGGGGCGCTCGATGGGGGACGCCATCGAGTTCATGATGGACGTGCAGTTTCACCGTTCCATGCGCGAGGACGTGACGGTCACGTTCCTGCGTCCCGTCGACGAGCGCGCCGTATCGGAGCTGGCGCACCTGCCGGGCGTGCATCGCGCTGAAGGCCTGCGCAGCGTCCCTGCAAGGTTTCGCTTTGGGCACGTTTGGCGCGACGTGACGATCAACGGCTACGAAGCTGACGCGGAGCTACGACAGCTGGTCGACCTGACCGCGGAGATTCACCCTGTGCCGTCTGCTGGGATCTTGCTGACGACCAAGTTGGGCGAAATCCTGTCCCTGTCCGTGGGGGATCGCGTGCGTGTCGAGTTGCGGGAAGGCGACTGGCGTACGACGGACGTGACCGTGGCGGGGTTCGTGGATGAATCGTTCGGACTGCAGGGGCACATGACGCAACGCGCACTAGCGCGACTCGTAGGGGATGGTGGAGCGATCAACACTGCGCTACTCGCGGTAGACCCACGCCACATCGACGACGTACAAGCTAGGCTATCTGAGATGCCCTTAGTCGCGAGTGTTTCCAGTCCGCACGACCTCAAACGCGCGTTCAACGAACAAAGTGCGTCGATCATGTACGTGTTTACGGCAATCATCACCATCTTTGCCGCCATCATCGCGATCGGGGTGATCTACAACAACGCTCGGGTTGCGCTCTCGCAGCGCACGCGCGACTTGGCGAGTATGCGCGTGCTGGGGTTCACCCGTCGCGAGATTGCAGGCGTGCTGTTTGGCGAGCAGACCATTCAGGTGGCGCTCGCGATCCCGATGGGGCTGTGGCTCGGCCATTGGCTGTCGAACGCGATGATGAGTCAGGTGGATCCCGAGATGTATCGTTTCACGATAGTGCTCTCGCCGCAGACGTACCTATTCGCTGTCGCCGTGACCCTCGCGTCTGCGGTCGTGAGCGCGTTGGTACTTCGTCGCAAGCTCGAACGACTCGACTTGATCGCTGTACTCAAGACTCGCGAGTGAAAATGAAAAAGGACGAAACCAGTTCTCATCAACGCAAGCGCAACTGGCGTCGCTTGGTCAAGCGTACGATCTACGTGCTCGTCGGGCTCGCGATCGTGGCTGGCGTGGTGATGGCGGCGTTGCCGAAGCCCGTCGCCGTCGAGCAAGCACCTGCCGTCAAGCAGAGCTTCGTCGTGACCGTCGATGAAGACGGAAAGACGCGCGTCAAAGATCGATACGTCGTGTCCGCACCGCTCTCGGGCAATCTGGCGCGCATCGAGCTCAGGGCGGGCGATCAAGTGAAGCAAGGTGAAGTGCTCGCGAGGATCGTCCCCTCGCGAGCGCCGCTGCTCGACGCGCGTTCCAAGTCGCAGGCGGAAGCGCAGGTAGCGGGAGCCACCGCGGCGGTAAAGCAGGTTGAAGCGCAGATCGTTCGGGCCCAGGCGGCTCTCGACTACGCGCAGAAAGAGGTCATGCGCTACGAGGCGTTGGTTGCAGGGGGCGCTGCTGGGCAGGTGGAACTCGATCGCATGCTGCTCGAAGAGCGGACGCGCAAAGCCGAGCTCACGTCGTCTCAGTTTGGTTCCAAGGTGGCGAAACACGAGTTACAGATGGCCCGCGCCGCGCTCGGGCACTTCAAAGACGATGCGGCTGAAGACACGCTTGCGGTGACCAGTCCCGTGGCTGGGCGTGTGCTGAAGGTGATCAACGTCAGTGAGGGCGTCGTTCAGGCTGGAGCGCCGCTGTTGGAATTGGGTGATCCCCGCGCTCTCGAGATTGTCGTCGACGTGCTGACGAGTGACGCGGTGGCCATTCGTACGGGCAGCCCCGCCAGTGTCGAAGAGTGGGGCGGCGTTCCACTGTCGGCGGCCGTGCGCCTGATCGAGCCCTCGGCGTTCACGCGGGTCTCGGCTTTGGGTGTCGAGGAGCAACGAGTGAACGCCGTGATCGATCTCAGCGCGCCGTACGAGAGCTGGCGTGAGTTGGGTGACGGCTACAGAGTGGAGACTCGTATCGAGGTGTATCGTTCGGATGACGCCATCGTCGTGCCCCAGAGCGCGCTATTTCGCAGTGGCGATACCTGGGCGGTGTTCGTCGTCGAGAACCATGTGGCCAACCTGCGCAGCGTGCGCCTGGGCAAGCGCAACGACACCAGCGCCGAAGTCGTCGAAGGCTTGCGAGAAGGTGAGCAAGTGATAGTCCATCCCAACGACCAGGTGGCTGACGGGGTCGAGGTACAGCAGCTTTGAAGGGCTCGCGTCTCGCACCAGACGCCACTAACGTGCCACACACGCGCGTTTCCGTTTGGCTCACGGGCACCTGACACGACAGCATGACGACACTTGGCAACGTACTAGAACCGCTGGATGAATCGCGCGGCGCGGACGTAGAGTGGCATGTCGACGTGGCGCGTGATGCGCTCACGTGTGGCGCGCAGCTACGGCTTGGGATGCCACGGCGGTTGGCGTGCGCGCTCTGCCATGGTGGCGGGTGTGATGCATGCCAGCGTCGTGGTGCGGTCACGCTTCGGGAAGCTGACGACCCTCCCGAGCAGCTCGACGTCGTCTTGGGGGAACAGGTTGACGACGCGGGGGTTCGTCTCCGCATCCCGAATCGGGGTGGCGCGGGCCAGCCAGGTGAACCCCGAGGCCACGTCGAGTTGACGCTGGTCCCCGCCGATCACTCGAGTGACTGCGTGGCCGTGCTGGAGAGGAGAGCGCCCCCACGTGCGAGCACGATCGCATGGCTGCCGTGGCTGTTACTCCCCGCGTTGATCGGTGCAATCTACGCCGTTCTCTCGTCGCGCTGACTGTTCAGACGGGCTTGCTGAAGTTCCTCTGCGGTCTTGGCGCTATCAGCCCGTGGGTCGGCGTGCGTTCGCGGTGGCTGCTCATGCGCGGCGCACCTGGGCACTCAGCGTTTCGCAGGCCCACAGCGCCGAGGAGAGACGTCATGAGAGAGAGCATTCCGACCCGATTCGTACCGTCAAGCCGTTCAGTAGTTCCGTCGAGCGTTCTGATCGCAATCACATGGCTGGTCGTGGGGTGTGGAGGCGCGAGTGCTTCGGGAGCGGATCCGATGGAAGAGGGGGAAGCGTTGGAACGCGCCGAATCCAGCGATGACAGCGCGGACTTGGCCCGAACCGACTCAGACGACGCGGACGAAGCTGCCACCGAGTTGGAGGTCGACGAAGACGAAGGCCGAAGCGTGCGCGGCTCGGTGGATGAGGCGGACTCGGATGCGGAACGAGAGGACGACCTGGTTGCACCAGCGGGGGACGCTGAAGACGGAGCCGAGCAGGACGATACCGACGGCGATACCCAGCTCGGCTCGCGCGACGTTCCCGAGTCCGATCGAATCGTGATCGACGAAGACCCTACGCGTGACGTCGAAGACGCCAGCGACGAGTCGGAGCCCGAGCTAGCGAGCTGGCTCACGGGTAACAAGGACGACGCCGAGCTCGAGATCGTCGACGACCTGAGTGTGCTGGTGATATTCGACAATTCGGGCAGCATGGACACGTTCTGGGATGGCGAGTCGCGTTGGGCGGTCGCCAACCGTGCGCTGTACGATGCCATCGCTCCCGTGCGCACGTCGCTGACTGTCGGCGCGATTCGCTTTCCGACGGACGAGCAATGCGGAGTGTCGTCGTTCGACGACGAGATTCAGTTCGGTTTCTCGCTGGCTGACGAGTTTCTGGATCGTTGGGCGCGGGAGTCGGCGTTACCTTTTGGCAGTACGCCGCTGTCGCAGGCCTTCCTTGCAGCAGACGCAGCCATCGCCAATGCCAGCGAACGGGAGCTGCTCGCAGACCGTTTCAACGTGATCGTGGTCACCGATGGTGAACCCAACTGCGAAGGCGACCTCGCGCTGCTCACGGAGCTACCCGCGAAGTGGTTGGAACGCGGCGTGTTGACTCACGTGTTGGGGTTGCCAGGTTCAACTGCAGCGGCCACCTTGCTGAACGACATCGCCGAAGCAGGGGGAACCGAACACTTTCAACAACTGGGTACCGCCGATGAGCTGGAGCAGGACCTGGTGCGCGTGACTCGCTGAGTCCGTACGGTGAATGGCAGTGGTGGGAGGGAGCCGCCAGGTGCGCGTAGGGGCTGGGCCCAACCCAAGTCACTCGAGAGAAGTGAAGTTCGCGGTCTTGGGTTACTTGGGGAAGGCCCGTTCAATCGCCGCGCCGCTAGATCAGAACGCGGCCTGGAGTTGGACGCGTCCTTGGTGGCCGAGCAGCGAGTCCGCCGAGTCAGCCTTTTCGCTGAGCATGAAGTAGTCGGCTTGCAGCTTGTACGAGTGGTGAGCGAAGTAGTAGCTGAGCCCGCCTCCGAGTTCGTTCTGCTCACTGAGGGGGCTGTCGTCGATGGGTCGTACCATGCCAGCGCGCGCGGCAACTTCGAAACGCGTTTCGGGGAACAGGTAACCTGCTTGAATCATCGCGCCGTAACCATCGAGCGCGGGGGCAGCGGCTATGAGGTCGTTGGTGGTTTCGTCCCTGAGGTTACCAGCTTGTCGACTGCCTTTGCGGAGTACGCCCTCGCTGAAGATAGATAGACCTCCGAGCTTGAACATCACGTCGGCGTTGAGCAGATTGACGTCCGTGGTACCGCCGTCTGCGGGGACGGAACCCAGGATGCCGCGGTCGTGCTTGGCTCGGTCGATGTGACCGTAGCCGAGAGCGATGGAGACTTTCGGCGTGTCGGGGCGCTCCAAACTTGCCTCTGAGTAGTCGTCGAACATGCCCAGCGGCAGCACTTCGATGCGCGCCAAGTACATCATTCCGAAGTCGGACTCGTGGTTCGTGTTGCGCCCCTCGCCCGTGTAGACGCCGAGGTAGTAGCGCAACATTCCGAGTCCGAAGAGATCTTTGGACCGCAGATCGAGCCCCAGGTCTCGGTCGACGTTGAAGTTCGAGTTGACGATCGAGCGGTCTACCAATTGCAGATCACCCGAGGAGATGACGCGTTGCCGATTGAAGGGAACCTTGTACTGCCCGATCCGTACGCTGGCGTCTCGTGAATGGGTCAGATCGAGGTACCAATCGAGGAGCAAACTGGTTCCGGGTGCGGTGCTATTCAACGAGTCCCGAACGCCCATGTCTGCGGGTGAGACTGCCAGCTCGGTCTTGAACCTGTTGTTCGGGCCCCAGAAGTGACCCGTGAATTGTAGTCGCGCCCGGCGGATTTCGAAGCCTTGGGTGGCAGAGCCCAGATCGCCTGGCGTGTCTTCCTCGGCGCTGACGGTGTAGAGAAACTGAGCGCGTAAGCGTGTTTCCAGGGCGAAGTCGCCGTCTGCGCTGCTGACGGAGAGCCCCTTCCCCAACACGAACTGTGACTCGTCGTGATCGACGGCGTGAGGCGAGGTGACGTGAGTTTCGCCTGGAGGAAACGGGGGCGCGTCGACTGGGTCGTCGCTCGAGGTGTCCGTTTCGGTCGCGGCTGCCGAGGGGGAGTCGCCCGCCGTTACCTCGACGGGTTTCGTGACTGCGGCTGACTGTGGGACTGCGTCGCCTGGCGGTACTGCGGCGGCTGGCGCGTTCGCGCTGGGCGGGGGATCGGCCGCTGGAGGCGCTGCGGTCGGGGCAGAGCCAGCGGGCGCGGTGCCAGCAGGGTTAGGGCCAGCAGGCTTAGGGCCAGCGGGGACAGAGCCCGCAGGCGGCGGCGGCGCAGCAGGTTGCGCCTCCGAGGTGCTCTCGGCTGGAGGAGGTGTGGGGGGTTGTGCGGGATCGACTCGAGAAGGAGGCGTGGCGGGGGCGGGTTGGGCGCTTACCGTGCAGGTCACGGAAGTGACGAAAAACCATACGAAAAGGGTGACGACGTGCTGAACGAACCTCATGACGGCAGCGGGAGTACCGACTGACTGTGACCTGACTGTGACAAACAACGCACAATCTTCACAATCTTGGCTCTAGATCGACACAATTGATTCAGTCGAACCACGCGCCGAGTTCGGCACTGGTGTGCATCTCGTAGAAGCGACGGATCAGCGTTGCGGTGATGCGCCCGGTGGAGAGCTCGGGCAAGTCGTCCAATTTGAAGAAGCCGACGCCTTGGGTTTCCATGCTGCTCTCGACTGGTTCACCTTCGACCTCACACGAAAAGTAAACCTTGTACGTATACCAGGGAAATTGGCCGTGGCCGTGGCGACTGCGATCGAGCAACGCCAATAGCCGCAGCACACGCGCATGGTAGCCGCTTTCTTCTCGGATCTCTTTGACCACGTTCTCGGCGGGGCTCTCGCCGATGTCTGCCCACCCGCCAGGCACGGACCACCTGCCGTCAGTCTTTTCGTGCACGAGCAATATGCGGTCGTCGCGAAAGACGATGCCGCGCACGTCGACTTTCGGCGTGCGGTAACCGATCTCTCGAGGGTAGAGTCGTTCGAAGTGATCTTCGGCCGTGGGCGCGCCGTCGTTGCTGGAGGT
>CBFGUG010000039.1:0-64035 GCA_965651905.1 uncultured bacterium
GCGAACGCCAATGGCCAATGGGCGCCAGACGGCGCGGCTCGCGTTGCTCGCTGGCGCAGGCGAACGCCAATGGCCAATGGGCGCCAGACGGCGCGGCTCGCGTTGCTCGCTGGCTGCAGGCGAAGGCCAATGGGCGGCGCAGCTTGCGTTGCTCGGTGGCCGCAGGCGAAGGCCAATGGGCGCCAGACGGCGCAGCTTGCGTTGCTCGCTGGCCGCAGGCGAAGGCCAATGGGCGGCGCAGCTTGCGTTGCTCGGTGACCGCAGGCGGGAGGCTGGCGAGGTCTGTGTTGATTAGTGGCGAAGTATTCGTCGCAGATGGGGGACGATGGCGGTTGTCAGCTTTTCGTAGCCGAGAGCGGTTGGGTGGAGAAGGTCCTCCATCGTGCTCGGGGCGATGCTGGCGTCGGGCTCGAGCAGTGCCGCGCCTATTTGCACGAGCGACGTGCGACTGGGGAGCGGCGCTGACGCGATGAGTGCGTTGGTGCGATCGATGTTTCGCCTGAGCGCGTCGGTTGCTAGGCGGGCTGCGGGCAAGATGGCGATCAGTAGGAGGGGTGCTTTGGGTAGCTTGGTGCGGATGGTGACCGCTGTTGCAGCCACGCCGAGTGCCGTTTGTTCTGGCGCGTGGCCGTTGCCTAGGTTGTTTACGCCGATCATGCTGATGACGGCGCTCGGGGAGAGGTCGTCGAGTGCGCCGTTTTCGATGCGCCAGAGCAAGTGTTGCGTTTGGTCGCCCGCGACGCCCAAGTTGAGGGGGCGGTATTCGGCGAAGTGCCGTAGGAACGCTGCTGACTCGCACCACGCTTCGGTGATCGAGTCTCCTACGAACGCCAGCTGAGCGCTGTTTCTATGACTCGCCTGCAGTCCGCGGCGATGGCGATTTTGCCATTCGCGCAGCGACATCCAGGGTTCGTCGACACTACGCGCGATTGGCTGGTCAGCGCGCTGCCGGGAGTTTGCCGAAGGCTCGCCGAAGGGATTGGTCGAGTCGTTCATGGGTTGGTGGTCGACGGCGAATCTCTCGAGATTGCCAGTGCCATTCGAGCGAGGTGGGCGCGGACAATAGGGGTGGGGGCTGCTAGACAAGCGCTTGTGGGGGATGGCGCCTTGTCGAACCGCGCGTGGGGTTTCATCGGGTAGCCTGGCTCGGGCCCGGCGCTAGGGTCGGGCGTTGTCGAACTGTGCGGGCTTGCATATACGGGGGGCTCTGCAATCGAGGCATCGAGCGATGGATGTTACCGCAAAAGGACCACCGCGACGTATCGCGCGGCGCTTCGATCACGAGATCGAAAAGGTACAGGGGTCCCGTTTCCTGGCGACGCTCTTGCCCGCGCCAGAGCCTGAAGTCGTGTTGGTGACGCAGGCCGAGCTACGCGCGCAGCATCCGCACGCCGTTCACGTGTGTTTTGCGTTCGTCGGGCCTACAGATCTCGATACGCGTTTTTCGGATGACGGCGAGCCGAGCAAGACTGCGGGGTACCCGATGCTGCGTGTACTGTTGGGGGCTTCACTGCGCAACAGCGCGGTACTCGTGACGCGCTATTTCGGCGGGACCAAGCTGGGTACAGGCGGGCTGGTGCGCGCGTACACCCAGGCCGCTCGACAGGCAGTCGATCTGGCGCCCATCGAGCCCATCGAAGCGACGACATGCAAACGTTTGGCGTGCGGGTACGCCTATGAGCCGCAACTGCGGCACCATTTGAGCAAGCACGGGGCAGTATTGTTAGCGGCCGACTACGACGCACAGCGTGTCGTCATGCACGTCGAGTTGCGGGAGGCTGCGTGGCCGCGACTACATTCGGCTTTGGGCGCGGCACTCGGCGTCGAGCTGTTCGTGTTGGATGAATGAGTCTTGCGCGGCCGGCTGACGAGGGGTTTGATGCAGCTACGTATCGAGTGTGCAACCCGCCACGACGGCAGCCAACGCTAGCGTCTCGGTTGCGCTTCTGCGGTCGATCTCTTTACTCGGTCAACGGTCGAGCGCGCACACGCCAATTGGTGGGCGGGAGCCGTGAGGGGACGCGTGGTGCTGGGCCCAACCCAAAAGGACTCAGAAACTCGTCGCGCGACACTGCGACACTGCGAGTAGCGAATCGGTGTTTCAGGGAACCTAGCAACAACGCTCAGGGAGCAGCCTGCACGAAGAACGTCGCAAGAGAAGGGCGTCTCGAGAGAACAGTGGCCCGAGAACGCAGGGCTCACAGCGACTCAGTTCGGAGGCGGTCCAAAACAGGGGCAATACTCGACGATTCTGCACCACTGCAGCGCTTCTACGATGCCCATTTCGGGGGCGTCGCGTCCTCCGAGGGCCGCGATTTCGTCGGCGCACAGGAAGTCTTGATCACATTCCTCGACGTCCCAGCAGCCTGTCGCATCGATGCACGCGATAACTTCTGGGCAGCCAGCGAGTTCGTTGCACGCGGCAAAGTGCGACGTGCAGTTCTCACACGCACAGGTGTCACATTCGGAGACGAAGCTGGTGTCACATTGTAGCGTTTGGCAGTCGTTCAGGCAGGTTTGCGGATCGCCACCTTCGCACTCACAGCGGGCCTGGCAGCTGTCGCACGCCGAGCAGTCGTCGGTCGTACACCCGCCGGCATTACATTCGAACAGACACTCGTGAAGTGGGCGGTCGGGGTCCTCACAGTAACAACCACCGCCACACGTCAGGCAGTCGCCGCAGCTGTAGTAGGGGTCGCAGATGTTGGGGCCTGCTGAACAATCGATCTCGCATTGCTGACGAGGGAACCCGTCGCACACGCAAGCGTCGACGCAGTTGTCACAGGCGCAGTTGGCCCCCGGGTGACAGTCGGGGCCACCTGGTCTGCAAAGCTCCGTGCACGTGGGGCGAGTCAGACCATCGCACAGGCACTGGTCCATACAGTCGGCGCAAATGCTACAGCCTTGGGCCTGCGTGCAATCTGGGGAGCCGCACTGTAGTTGACACTGGTTATCGCTCGAACCGCTGCAGAAGCACGAACTCCAACAATCCGGGCAGTCGTCGCACCCATCCGTGGCGTTGCAGCCAGGAGGACCCATTCCACCAGGAGGATCCGTGCATGGACACTGTTCGTCGATCGAACAGCGCATGGTGTCGCGGTACAGCATGTGTGAGCGGGTCTCGGGACCGCCGAGCTCTTGAATCAATTCGCCACAGTTTTCTGGCCGCGAGCAAGCGTTGAGACCAGTGTTGGCGAGAGGATCACACCGCAAAGTGAGCGCGCAATCGACCAACTCCGCGCAGCCGCGGTCCATTTGGCATTCGTCGATGTCCTCCTGGCAACCGCTGCAGAAGCAACCAGGGCAACTGCCTGCGGGCGGGCTGCCACTGCAGAAGGTTTCGTCGAATAGCGTCAGATCCGAGATGTCGACGGTTTGATCGTCGTCGGTCGCCGTGTCGTCGTCGGTCGCCGTGTCGTCCGTATCGTCACTGCTCGTATCGTCGAGGTCGGCATCATCGTTCGTGGTGTCATCGTCGGTCGATTCGTCAACATTGGTATCGTCGTTTACGGTGTCGTCGGTCGAGTCGTCGTTGCCGTTCGAGTCGTCGAGGTCGGTATCGTCGTCCACGGTGCTGTCGTCGTTTGCGGCGTCGTCGCTGGCATCATCGTCCTCGACGGCGTCGTCGTCTTCGACAGTGTCGTCCACGGTGCTGTCGTCGTCAGGGCGCTCGCCGTCCATTCCCGCTTCGCTCGCGTCGTCAGACGTGCGGTCGTCGCGGGAGCCGTCATCGCTCGAGTCGTCACCGTCCGTCGACGCCGCGTCGGGTTCGTCAATCGACAGCGCGGCGTCCGTGCCGACGCTGGCATCGAGAGATGCGCGATAGGCATCGTACGCGTTCTTCGCCTTCGCTACGACGTCGTCACGAATCTTTTCTGGTGCCAACTCCGCGCACTCGCGACGCAACACAGCCTCGGGCTCGGTGTTCCATCCCTGACAGATGCACGTGTGCCAACTGCTCGTGCAGCTGTCACAAACGCCGTTTGAGGGCTCGCAACCCGAGTAACCCTCGGCCGTCAACTCGCCGATGTCCAGCTCCCGATCTTCGATTCCCAAAATGCCCTTGCAACCAGGCATCAGTAGCGCCATGGCCAGCAGAAAACATGCGGCAGCCCTGGTTGCCACCGCACGCGCTCGTGGCGGTCGCGACAGGGATCTACCCGCGAGGGATTGTGCGTTGTTCACCAGCTGCCCTCCAGCCAAAACGCAGGATCCGCTCCTGCGAAACCCGCCCCCGCCCGGAGTTGGCCGCTGCTCGATTCGTCGGGCGCGGTGAGGATGAGTACCCCTCCCGTGATGGCTAGCGCTCCCCCCAGCCCGGCGAGCACGGTGGCGACGTTGGCTTTGGTTGCTGCGGAGTCAGAAAGTTCGACCCCCCTACGATTGCACACGGCGGGATCGTCCCGACGGCACTGGTCGTCGGCGCGGCCGTCGTCCAGCACCGCGAGGAGTGTAAATAGGCCGCCACCAGCGAGACTTGCGCCGCCGCCGATCAGCGCCACCCAACCCCAAGTCTGCTGACTGCCCAGTCCAGCGTCTTGGTTCTCTGCGGGTGGGGGGGGCGGAGGCGAAGCTGGTTGTGGGGGCACGGGTGAACTAGCTGCCACGGGAGGCGTGGGAGTTGGTGGCGGCAGGCTAGCGAGGGGCGGCACCTGTACCTGCGTGGCGGTTGGCCCATGCGGGACGTCGATCGTCGTCGTCCAAACCGCTTTACCCGGTGCGCTGGCTTGGAGCGTGTGCGGACCAGGATCGATTGGCATCGAGGTGCCCCAGGTTGCTGCAGCCAGCACTTGGCCGTCACTGGTGATCTCGAGACCGGGGGTGTTAGGCGCCTCCACGAGCAACAAGAGCGTTGCTAGCGTCGGCTGTAACCGGGCCGCGTTTTCCTCGGCGAGCTGCTGACGGTCGAGCTGCCCAGCTGCGTTGGCAGCGTACGAGGCTTCGACGAAGGTTCCCCACGCGGACGCCGTGCGTCCGATGTTCTCGTAACAGTCCGCCAAATAGAGCAGCGTACCCACGCCGGGATCGAGCCGCTGACTCTCCTCGAACTTCGGGCAGGCTTCATCCGCTTTGCCTTGCTCCATCAACGCTTGCGCCTGCTGAAATAACGCTTCGGCGGCGGTGCGATCAGCGGCACTTGGTGAGGCCTGTGCGACGACACACAACAACATCGCCGTCAGTAACAGCGCGTGAGAGACGAGAAATTTCACGGACAGCGGCTCCTCCCTGCACGATTGGCGGCGCAGTTGCGGCATTGTTTCATAGAGCGTGAACCAGGGCTACTTGCGGCTACCGAACTTGTTGCGCTGTGAAGGCGGTTCGGCTCGAGGCTCAGGTTCGCGCTTGGGCGTCTTGGCTTTCGCCTTTGCTGCTGGCTTCTTCGCGACGACGGATGGCTTTGGGCTCACGGAGGGCTTGGGGCTGACTGCTGGCTGCGGTTTTGGTGACACTGCCTTGGGCTCTGGCGTCGTGATTGACCGCGTGTCGCTCGAGTCTGTCTGGTCGGCGGCGTTCGCATTCGTCTCGACTTCGGGTGTCACGGGGGCAGGTGCCTCGTGCGTCGAGTCAGTAGCACTTGCAGCTGATGCTGCCCCGGCTCGTTCACCACCTTCGCCGCGAGCATCGGGAGCGGCCACGACGCTTGGTGCCACTTCTACGGCCACAGGTTGGGCCGCGACGCTCGGCACTTCGGGCTGAGACTGACCCAGTAGGGCGTAGGCAAATCCGCCGATCAAAGCCGCACCGACTGCTCCCAGTGCCAACCAGCGTCCGACGCCGGGTTTTCGTTCCCCGACTCCGTTCGTGCGTCCCCACTCAGCCAACGTGTTCGACTGCTCGAGCTGCGGCCCCGAGGTATCCAGTGGAATGTCGTCGAGATCGATTCGAGTCGCGTCCAAGTCCTCCGAAACGGGTGGAAGTGACAGCGGCAATTCGACCTGGCTGGTGGACATGCCAGCCGCAGACAGAAGCCGTGAGATGCGCTCGACGCTCTGTCGTGTGTTGCGCGAACCGAACGGCGAGATGGCCATCGAAAACTCGGCAACCGTCGGGAAGCGCTGCTCTGGCTGCTTCGCCAGAGCGCGCTCGATCGCGCGCCGCAGTGCTTCGGGCGCGTCGCAGCGCAAGGGTTCTGGAGGATCGAGCAAAATCTTCGCGGAGAGTGATGGGATGGTGGCGGCGTCGAACGGCATGTCTCCAGAAAGCAGCTCATAGAGGATCACGCCGAGCGCCCAAATGTCCGTTCGCCAGTCGACGTCCCGCGTGGAACGCATCTGTTCTGGTGACATGTACAGCGGCGAGCCCATCATCGACGATGTGCGCGTGAGTGAGACGTCGGCCTTTTCGCCCGCTGTGGTCTTGGAGATGCCGAAGTCGAGCACCTTGATCTTCGAAGAGCCATCGGGTTGTTTGGCGAGGAACAGGTTTGCTGGTTTCAGGTCTCGGTGAACGATGTTGTACGAGTGCGCTTCGGCGATCGCGTCGCAGGCTTGGATCACGTAGTCGACGGCTTGTTCGACGGGCAGGGCGCCGCGTCGCTTGAGCACATCCGCGAGGTCGGCGCCTTGCAGGTACTCCATCACCATGTACGGCGAGCCGCTGTCCAGCTTGCTCACGTCGATGACACGAGCGATGTGTTCACTTTGAATGCGTACCGCGGCCCGAGCTTCACGCATGAAGCGCGCCGCCGCATCGGGGTGTTCGGCGTACTCGGGCAGCAAGAACTTGATCGCCACCTTGCGCTCGAGCTGCGTGTCCGTGGCTGCCACGACCACGCCCATGCCCCCTTCGCCGAGTACACGTTCCACGCGGTACTTGCCCGCTAGAATGTCACCCTGTTCGACTGGCGCGGCCATGTGCTCATGTTCTCAGCTATCTGAGCCTGCGGCAAACCCGATGTCGCACGGATTTCGGTGCGACACCATGCGACATCGGTGGTGAGAGGTTCCCTCACGCGTAAACCTCTCGCCGCTTCGAGTGGAAGGACGTTCATGTAGGAGCGAGTGGACCACCCCAACGTCGACGCTACGGTGTGTCGAAACCCGCAGCAACGTTGCCCACGGTAGCCGCCAAGAACTCGAGTAGGTCGTTTTCCGCTCGTGTGCGCATCGGGTGATCCGTTGCCATCAAACAACTCAGGCGTCCTTCGAGGAAGGCCTGATCCCACCACGGCGTGTGCAGTTGTGCGCCCAGAGCCTCGACGCACAGTTCGCTGTTACCACTGACGAACGCCAAGTCCTGCCCAGCACGAATGCGCTGGTGTTCGCCGTAGCGCGCCGCGAGCGGCTGCTCCAGCAGAACGGCGGAAGCCTGCGTGGCCCATTCCGGGCTGGTCATCGCGAGCGCTTTCAGTTGCGCGATAGCGGCTTGTCCAGTTTCGCACATTGGGAAGGGTTCGGTGCGCAGCGCATGAACTGCCGCGATGGACGCTGCGAACGCCTGCTCACCAGCGCCCTGACTCAGCGCCAGCTTTGCGGCGATCACACGTGCTTCTAGTGGGTTACCTGTGGCGTCTAGTCGCTCGGCGATTTGCAAGGCGCGGACGTCCTCAGCTGCCGCGTACATCAACCCCACCATCACAGCCTCGAACGTGTCGCGCGGCGTCGGGTCCTTCAGCGTGGTCCATTGAGCCGTCGCTTCACTCAAACGGCCCTTGCACGCGAGGCTCAAGGCGTTGGCTCGCAGCTTCGCTTCGCCGTGTGCGTAATTCTTCGACAGCCCGCCGCGGATCAGACCCATGCGCGGAAACTGTTCGTCGACGCGCGACCAGTCGACGTCTCCGCGCGTCAGCTGAGGGCGGTGTTGCCCTTGGTCGCGCGCGAGAGCAACCAGATCTGCGGCTGCGGAGCCCAAGCTCACCCCGACGCTGCGTGCGAAAGCGTACTCGAGCGCGTTGTGGTCGTCGGTGTTGACGGGCGTTGGTAGCGCGTTGGCGAAGCGCTCCACCAGCGGACCCGTTGCGACGAAGTGCGAAAGAAACCCTTCCACGTCTTCGACCAGCCAGGTTCGCCGCAAGGCGGCGTGTGCGACGGGCTGCCGAATGCGCTGTCGCAAGCGTTCCAGGTCGTGGGTGAGCGGTTGCTCGGAGCCGATCACCAACAAGTCCCCGTCTTGGCTCTGCCACAGCTCGACGTTCGGAAACACAGCGAGCAAGGTCTTCATCACGATGCGCAACGTGCGCACGTCGATCATGTAACCTTGCACCCACTGCGCGAACCAGCCGCCGGGCTTCAAACGGCTCTTGGCGTGTTCGTAGAAGTCGACGGTGAACAGCGTGGACACGCCCGCGCGGTAGGGGTTCGACGGTTCGCTGACGATGAGGTCGTAGGTCTCGTCGGTGGTGAGCAGAAACTCACGGGCGTCACCCAGCGTCAGGCTGACGTCGTCGCGTTCGAGCACGTCGTGGTTGGCGATTGCCGCTTCCCGAGCGACCTCGACCACTGCGGGCTCCAGCTCGAGTACGCGCACGTGTTCCACGTCGTTGGAGGCCGCCAGCCAACCCGCCGTCATACCCGTGCCGAGCCCGACGACGAACGTGTCCTTCGGGTTCGGGTGCAAGAGCGCGGTGGCCAGCCCCAGCATCGCCTGAGTGCCGCGATCGATGTACACGTGGCCGTCCACTTTGCCGTTGATGATGAAGCTGACGCTGGTGTCGACGCCGAGCCCCACGGTCGTCTCCAGGCCGTCTTCTTCCCAAGCGACGCTGTGACGAGCATCGGTCATCATCGCTTTGAGCATGTTGCTGCTGTCGGCGCTGAATGTCTTCGAACTGGTACCGATCGCCGAGTGCCGCCACACGGCGCTGGGGCCTTCGGCCATGGTGGCACCCGCTGCGAGGACCGCGACCAGTCCAGACGCGGCGACTGAGGCCCAACTTTCGCGCCTGGCTCGCAGCGCGTGCACCCCGAGCACGCCAGCAAGCAACACCATGGCGAAACCCACGACGCGCCAGGTGGTGATCGCCCCGAGCAGTGGAATGCAGACGAACCCAGCTGCCAACGAGCCTAGGATCGAACCGCCCGTGTTGAATGCGTAGGCCGTACCAATCTGCCGAGCGATGCCGTCGCGCCCACGGCCGAGCAAGGCGATGAGCACGGGGAATTGATACCCCGAGACCAGCGATGCTGGGAATACGACGATCATCGCTATCGCGATCCAGGTGAGACTGATAGCAGTAAACCCACTGGCATGAAACGGACGCAGGTAGGAGGCAAGCAGCGCGATCGAGTCTCCAAACGCCAGCGGTAGCGCCAGGCACAGTGCCTCTAGGGCAACCGTGGCAGTGAGCAGCGAAAGAGTGGCGGGCTGGTCCTCGCGTCGCCGCGAGTAGAGCAACCCGCCCGCCCCAATGCCCGAAAGCGCGACGGCCAAGATCAACCCGAAGGTGAACGTCGAGCCCCCGAGGATCGGCGCAAGCACTCGGTACCAAACGAGCTCCAGCGCCAGGAAGGTGCAGCCCACGATGCCCGCTGTCGCGTAGATCAAACCAGGGGCTGCAGGAGGCGCTGTGGATACGGGGTCGCGAGGCTTCAACTCTGCGTCGGTCGGTGCGGGGTCTTCTGAAGAGTCCGAGTCGTCGCTGTTTTCATCGTTGCTGGTTGGCGGGGGGGCTGTCTTCTCTTCGATCTCCTCGCTGGAGACAGCGACATCGTCACACTGTCTGCCCCAACTCAACGCAACGAGCGCGACAATCAGGTTCAGCCCGACGGACGCCCACAGCGTGAGACGCGTGCCAAACATTTCGAACAACGCGAAGGTGCCAAGCAACGCGCCGAGCACAGCTCCCGTCGTGTTCAGGCCGTAGAGCAACGCGGCGCGACTGCGTGCGTCGTCATCGTCCGACTCCACTGCTCGCGCGGCGGCGGGCAAGGTGCCGCCCATCAAGAACACGGACGGACCCAAAACGAGCGCCGACAAGATCACGCGAACGATGGACGCGCCTGCGTCCCCCAACGATCCCGCGCCACCCAAACCCAAGTAGATGAAGCTAGCGCCCGCAACGAGCAGTGGCGTCACCGCCGCCGACAGCGCCACACCGATCTCCAGCTTGGCGTAAAGCTCGAGTGGGCGGCGGCTACGCTCGGCATACTTGCCGAGCAGCGCTCCGCCCAAGCCCAACCCACCGAGGAAGATCGCTAGGACTGCCGCCGAAGCAGCTGTCGACACGCCGAAGACGAGCGCCAACATGCGCTGCCACGCCGTTTGATAGAGCAGCGCACAGAGTCCCGAACCGAGGAGGAGAAACGCGACCCGAAGAGTTGGTCTCGACACCCGTACGGACGTTAGGGGAGATGTTCGCTCGGCGCAAGAAAGCGCGGAGCTCGAGCTGGCGCTAGTCAGCGGTGGTCAGCGCCAGATACCTACACTCGCGCTCCAACCGAAGTAACGCGCCGCTCGATCGACGGCGCCACCGATTCGAAACGTGGTGCCGTCGTCCGCCAAGCCGAAGATGTTCCACTCGACGGGGATGTGGATTGCGGTCCCCGCCGTCCAGTGCAAGCGCGGCGAACTCGACGCAAAGCGTGTGGGTTCGAGGTAAGTGCCGGCGCGAAGCTTGAGCATGTCGATCCACGGCTCGCCTTCGATCCCCAGACGCGGCGAAAACGAAGCGTAGCGTCCGCTGCGTTCGACTTCTTGCTTCAAGAACGAGTCGATTCCGACAGCATCGTCGACGGGCAGTGTGACCTTGACGCCCGCTGCGATTAGCAGGTGCCCCCGAGGTTCGGGGTTGTCCTCCAACGCTTTGCGACGCGCTGCTGCTCGGCGATCGCCCAGACGCGTGCGCGGCACGACCCACTGTTGATTCAACCGTTGAAACAGTTGCGTGGCCACTCCGAGGTGCAGTTCGGTGGGGGGCAGCACCTTGCGCGGCAAGACATAGCCGCGAGCCACGTAGTTGCCGTCGGCATCGGCGTCGACACCTTGGGGCACAGCGCCCGCATCGTCTTCGAAGCCGACACGCAGGCCTCCACCGACGCGTACGGGAAGGTCCGTGGGTGACCACGTGGCGCCCACCTGAATCGAGCTACCCGACACGGTTGCGGCCGTCGCTTGGTTCTCGCCAGCAGTCTGCGGCAGCGAGAGATTGATCGAATAGGTACCCAGCCCTGCCCCCAACATCAGCTGACCGTCGAAGAACGCGTGAGCGCCAACCAGGTGCACACGTTCCACGTCGATGTTCACCTCCGAGTCATCGGCTGCTGCCCGCGCTCGCGCCTCGTAGCGGTTGATGTCGGTGTGCAGCCCCACGCCGAAGCCGCCGAATTGAAAGCCAATCCCGAGCGAGAGCAGCAACCCAGCGTCAGATGCGTAGGTCGAGTCGCCGTTGTTGTCGAAGTCCGTGCGCGACAGCGCTGCTGCGGTACCGATGCTGCCGTCGAGCTCCCAATCGAACCAGTCGCGGCTCCACGGCGTGCGCGCCGCGGCTGACGAAGGGTTGACACTGTACCCCTCGACGCCGGGCGAGAGCGTTGCGATCGAGCCCGCCATGCCCAAGATGCGCGAACCGTGCAGGACGGGCCCCTCGTGAAAGTCGATCGTGTAGTTCGAGTCGTCGATCTCCGATCCTTCGGCGCCGACGGCGTATGAGTGCGTTGCACCCGTCGCCATGCTGGTGGCTAACCCACACGACACTAGCCAGTGGCGGTACAGCTTCATCACACGGCCCTGCGATGCGTACGGTACTACGCCTCCCGATACGAACCAACGCACGATTTTCCCCGCGCCAGCGAGCGCGCGAGTGGCAATTTCGCTCATCCGCCTTGCGGACGTTGCTCGGTCGCAGTACGCCCGAGCCCACATACCATGCCGACAATGATAGCTGTGCGTCGCGACTCGCGGGGCTTGGGGCTTCGGAGGGTTGCGGAGCTGCTTACAGCACTGCTGATCCTGGCAGTTGGTAGTGTCGCCAACGCGGCGACGCTACAAGCACCTGCTGGGGGCGCACCGATTCCGCTGCCCGCGGGCAGGGTCGCGTGCAGCGACGCCAAAGACGGCTGGACTCTGGACGCTGTTGCCAACACGGTCACACCACCCGCCAATGCCGAGGCAGGTGCGCAGAGCAGTTTGCCGCTCGCGACCTCCAGCGCGGAGTGTGCGTCGAGCAAAGAAACGCTGCGCTTGATCGCGACTGCTCCACTACCAACCATCGATCCGTCGAGCGTGGTCCTCGCCCTCAACGCGGGCAGGCTAGAGATTGCTGGTACGGGGCTCGCAGGCTTGCGTGTCAGTTGGAAAACCCAATCCCGACTGGAGTCGAACACCTGCGTCGATGTGAGCGGAGAAGGGCCGAAGCAGCGTTGCACGATTCCCCTGACGCGCGAGCAACCGAGCGAGGTCACTAGCGTTCGGTTCAGTTGGGTGCCTGCGGGCGGACGTTTCGGCAAGGACGTAAGAACCTATGACTCTCAGGGCAGCCTGCTCGGTCCGGGTGAGCTGGAGTTGACGCCCGGGCGTATCGTGCTCGGACGCGTCATGCAGCGTGAGCGTTCGGTAGACGTCTCGAGCGGCGTTGGGCAAATTCCGCTCGCGTACCCAGACGTAGTCGCGAGCGTCGAGTGTGACGGGGCGCAGTGTGAACTGACTGGCAGGTACATCAGCGTTCGTGCGGTGCCGTTGTCGACCAGCAAGATCACCGTGCGCGCCAAGTTGTTACCGCGGGTCTTTCTGGCCAGGGCGAACGCGCAAGACGACAGCGCCGTGCGCGAGTTCGAAGTGGTGCGTTGCGACTTGAACATCACCTCGGGGCCGCCGCTGCGCGACGTGAGTGACGTTCGCTTGCTCGCGCGGCTGCCCGTGACGTGTGGCCTGGACGCAGATCGCCTCAACTGGACGATCAACGGTCAGGACGCGCTGGTCGAACGCACGGAAGCCATCGACGGATACATCTACGTGTTGCTTCGTCATGGTCGCATCTTGGACGACGAGGCCGTCGTCGTTGCGACGCGACCTCAAGATCAGTCGGTGTTGGCGCTGAGCAGCATCCCCACGTCGCCGCTGCTCGCACTGCACACTTCCCTGGTGTTGCCGGGGTTTGGAGAAATAGACTTCATTCCCAAGAACCAAGACGTGCAGGTGGCGACCAGCACGGTCGGCGGTGGGCGGTTTGTACCCATCGAGGTGCCTGGAGCGTACAGAGTCACGCACGACGACGACGGTATCAGTCGCATTCGCGGCGTCTACGCCTCCAGCGGGTTTACGTCGCTCAAGCTGGGTTACCGCGTTGCTGGCGTGCCTGCTGCCTTCGCGGACGTCGACTTTGCCACGTTGACGGACCCCATTCAGCGTCCCATTCGTGAGGCGAACCTGCCGATCCCTCTCGGAGCGTCATCCAACTCGGGTAAGCCTGTCGTCGAGTTGCGCTGCGCGACGGACGAGGGCAAGGTCGAACGCATCGCACCTGGGCAAACGCGGCACATTCCGTTTGCCGAACGCGACAGCTGCAGGCTCGAAATCCATCGTGCGCGAATCCCCGCCGAAAGCGGCGAACAGTTGATCGAAATCGACGTCAGCGTCTCGACGTCAGGTGACGTGGAACGCAGCGACGCGCGCATGTCTGAGCGCCTGCTGTTGCGTCACGGCCCGCACAAAGAGGTGATCTGGATCCGCGGCGCGCGTCAACAGTTCGATCGCATCCGTGTGCGCGTTCACCACATCGTGGAAGAGGCGAGTTACTTGCTCGGTCACGGCAGCCGCTACCGCTTGCCAACAGGTCAATGGACGGTCGTCACCGAAGATGCGACGCTCAAGTTTTACGCCACAGCGTCGATCCCCTCGGGGCTGTTTCGCTTTTCGGACGATCCGCAAGACTTGGGCACGGGCGCCTTGTCGCTCAACTTCGGTGTGTTGTCGCGTCTCACGCTCCTGAACGACGAAGGCAAAGAAAGCCTGATCGGTCTCGAGAGTGGCGTGATGACGATGGGCTTGGCGACGGAAAAAGACCGACAGCTCGCGATCGTGGCGGGTCTTGGCGTTGGCGTGCCACTGGGTAACGCCAACCAGCCTACCCAAGCGTCCCTCAACATTCACGCCTGGGTGGCGTACACCCTCGGCAAGCGTGAGGGGCAACTGACCGACGACGCGGGCAGTCCCGCGGGCAGAGTCGACCTGAACCCGTGGGCCATCGTATTCGGCCCGAGTATCACCATCGGTAGCTTGGCGGCGTACTTGTAGGAAGCTGAGAAGCAGGGACGGGCTGAGCATTGGTCTGATCGTCGCCGCGTGTCGTCGATCCATGCCTGGCGTAGCAGCTAAACCGCCCGTCAAGCTCGGTGGCTGAGGGCGTTTTCGCGAGAACTGAGCACAGTCCACACGTTCACGTTTGCTCAGCTGGGGAGTTCACACGCATTCGTGCACTCGTCGTCGTTCTCGGAGTTGGCGTCGTCGCACTCCTCGTTGCCATTGACGATGCCGTCACCGCACACGGGAAGCAAGCACCCGTTCGTGCAGGCGTCCGTGTCGTTGGTGTTGCCGTCGTCACATTCTTCTGTGCTCTCCACGATTCCGTTGCCGCAAGGGGGCTCGCTGCTGCAACTACTCGAACAGTCGTCACCGTCGTCGGTGTTCCCGTCGTCACAGTCTTCGTTGTTCGATACTTGTACGAACCCATCCCCGCAAGTAGCGAGGGTGCAATCACTCGTGCAGGTGTCGGTGTTCAGGTTGTTACCATCGTCGCACTCTTCGTCGCCGTTGACGATGCCGTCTCCACAACTCGGAAGGCCGCAAGAGTCCGTGCAGCCATCCGTGTTGTCGGAGTTGCCGTCGTCGCACTCTTCGAGAAGTTCCACGATACCGTTGCCGCACGGAGGGCCGTGGTTGCAATGGCTCGTGCACTCGTCGCCATCGTTCAGATTGCCGTCGTCACAGCTCTCGTTGTTTGACGCTTGCACATACCCGTCACCACAGGCCGCTAGCCTGCACTCGTTCGTGCAGGTGTCGGTATTCGAGTTGTTGCCGTCGTCACACTCTTCGACGCCCATGAACACGAAGCCATCACCGCAAACTGCCTCTTCTAGCGAGTTCGTGCAACCGTCGGTGTTGCTGGTGTTGCCGTCGTCGCACTCTTCACCCGGTTGAACGATGTCATCGCCGCGACCACCTATGAGACAGTTCGAGGGGCATGCGTCAGCGTCGCTGTCGTTGGCATCGTCACACGCCTCCCCCCGGTTGAACGAAACCGTCACCACAGTCGGCAAGCCTGCACTCCTCGGTGCAGGCGTCGGTGTTGCTGGTGTTGCCATCGTCACATTCCTCATCTGCCTGGACGATGCCGTCGCCGCACACGGGATTCGTGCAATCGTTGGTGCAGTCGTCGTCGGGGGCGTCGTTTCCGTCATCACACTCTTCACCTTCGGCGCGAATGCCATCTCCGCAGACTGCGACCGTACATTCGTTCGTACAGGAGTCGGCGTCGTTGCTGTTCCCGTCGTCACACTCCTCGCGATTCGACTCTTGAACGAAGCCATCACCACAGGAGGGCTCCGTGCAATGGGTCGTGCAGGTGTCGGTGTCCGACCCGTTGCCGTCGTCACATTCTTCACCGTCTTGGATTTCCCCATCGCCACAATACGCCCCGGAATTCGGCGACCCCTCGGGATCTCTGACGCCGCCTGCGCCGGGCCTATTCGACGACCCGCTTGCACCTTGGCTCGAACCGTCACTTCGAGAAGTCTTCGTGCTCGATACGCCAGCGTCCCCCGACGTATCGCGCTCGTCGTCATCCGACGATTCGGACGACTGGGAACCTCCCATGCGCGAGCTGCCCACTTCGCCGCGAGCGCCGCAGGCTAGCGGCAGCAGCAACACCGCTAGCGCGGTTGCGTTCACGACTTTCCAACGTCCCGAAGTGCCCGAGTGATTGTGCCCCATGTGCCGCAGCATGACCCGAGGTGCAGCAGTCGGTCAAACGGGGGCACGGGGAAACAGTTCGCGTTTTCGCATGCGCAGGTCGTTCGAAGCTTTTTCTTCGTAAACACTCGTCGGAGAGGCGTCTGGCGAATGACGTTTGCCCGCGCCGCTCAGTGTTTCACGGAGCAAACCGCGCGTCATGCCCCGTGAAGCGTTTGCCTTTGGGGAGTCGAGATGCGGCGGGGTGCGGCTCCCGCTACGAGCTGCGCGGCACCCGTTCGGTTGGCGGGTGCCGATGGGGTTAACGCCGCTCGTAGCGTCGTCCTGGTGTGGCTCAGGGCAAGTAGGTTCCGCGAAGCCCGAACGCCAACCAATAGTGAAAGGCTGTTCGATCGTCGGGCACGTCCCCCGACGCCTCGAACTCGAGGCCTGGAGGACAGAGTAGTTCGTTACACTCGAGCTCGCTGTCTTGTTTCGTGTAACTGGCCGCGTGGGCGCTGACGTAAGGTCCAAACGCCAAGGTGTCGTTGCCCACGTCGATACCCGCCTGCAACAACACCTCGGGGAACGACCGTAGCGTCGAACGGCTGGTGACGTCGAACTCGACGACATCGCCGTCACTCGTGATGCCTGTTGCCGTACCACTACTGGACATGGTTGCAAACTCGATGCCCACACCCAGTCCGATCCAGGGATCGACCCAGCCGCCTGCATTGAAGTGATTGGCGTATTGTACGCCCGCACGGAAGTTGCCCACGAAACAACTGTCGCAGTCTTCGAGCGCGGGGCCCGTGAGCCCGGGCGCGAACTGCACGTACGCTCCAAACGCTGCGCTCTTCGCCAATCGCAACCAAACGTCGAGCTGCAATGGGATGGTCGCCGAAAACGTTTCGTCGAGTGGATCGTTGGTCAGCGCGTCACCTGCGGGCAGCGCGTACCCGAGACGTCCGCCGATCTCGAGTCTGACGTCACTTTTCTTCTTCTTTTCGGGCTCGTCGTCCGTCACTCCCTGGTCGTTGACAGGCGGAGGCGTTCCCAACTCTGCCGAGGCTGGAGTCATTTCCGGCGGCGTCGTTTCGGTTGCGTCAGCTGCCTCGGGCGTCTCCTCCACAGCCTCTGCTGAGGCGGCGGGATCGGTGTTAGCTTGCGTCTCTGCGTCGTCAGTCTCGACGACGGCGCTTTCGTCGGGTGTCGTCGACTCGGCGGGTTCGCCTGCATCTTCGGCGCACCAAGCCGCTGGCGCGACCAGCGACAGTGCGAGTGTGATGAGACTGGTGTGTGCCCTGTTGTTTCGAGTCTTCATAGGAAACGGCCTTTCGAAGTTCCAAGCCAAGTTGGATGGTTGATTGCGCTTTCGCGAACTGTTCGAGGAGCGGGCCACGTACGCGGATGCCGTCCGTCTCAATCAAGTCGCAGAAACGCTTACTCGCCGGCTTCCGCACTTTGGTTGAACGGAGTTGCGGTAATCGCTTTCGACCACCCACGTGGCGCGGGGCGAGTTGGGTTCACCAAACGCCCTGGGCAAACGCCAGCGCGCGCCGAGGGATCTCAGCGCGTCGATCAGCGGAAGCTTCCGCTCAGATTTCCCAGCGGTAGCCGACCAGCGTCGCGACGTAGGGTTTGCCGTCGACGTACTCGATGCCCGCCGCCCACGTTTGCCAAGGTTCGCGTGCGCCTTCGGGCCAGTAGAACGAAACCATCGTCAGTGCGCCGAATTCGTCGGGCCACTCATTGATGGTTGCGCTGCCACCGTACAACAGTTCGCCGCACTTCTCTTTGGAACCAGGGGCGACGGACTGTTGGAGGCCGGGCAAGATCAACTTCTTGAACGAGCCGCGGATGGGTTCACCGCTGCCGTCAGCGCGGCCAAAGTTCTTCGGCGTGGAGCCAGTAAACAGGCTGTCGACCTCGTCGCCTCGGTAGTAGGCGGTCATCTCCCGCTGCCGATAGCGCACCATCAAACCTTGCACGGGTGAGATGAGCTTGGCGAGATCTGCCTCGTTTTTCGTCGCGACTGCGCGCATGAACGCACGGATCACGGCGAGTAACTCCGGATCGCCACAGCCGCCCCGCGGCGCGACCTCGGTCAGGTAGCGACGATTCACCCAACCCGTGCCCCCCTCGAAGCTCACTTCGACCCACGCGGTCTTGTCGCGGACGTCTTCTTTGCCCGTCAGCTTGACGCGCTTGACACTCGGACCGAACGAATAAACCTTCTTGCTCTTGCCGTCGGGCTCAGCCCGTACGTTGAGGACATCACCCGGCTTGACGTTGAAGACTGCGAACGTCTTGTCGCTGGTGGTGGCCGTCGCGCTGACTGAAGCCGTTGCTGAGGCGTTGGCCGTCGTCTCGGGTTCGGCGGTCACTGGCGCTTTGGGTTTGGCCTCGGCAGTCGTGGCTGGAGTTTGGGGCGCACTTGTGGAACTCGGGTCCTTCGACTCGGTAGATGGAGCCTCGTTCTTCCCACAGCTCACGCACGCGCAGAGCAGCAGCAGCTTGAAGAAGTTTTTGCAGAGTCTCATCGTCGTCCACCTGATTCCGCGCGAGCAGCACCACTGCGCCGAGTACACGACCCCATACGCCAGTGCGTCGCCAGGCGATTGAACGTTCTTGCGCAAAACGCTCCGCGTCGTGAGGCTGCCACGGAGTCGTGATTTCTCCCATGGAGTCGCGAGACGCCCCCAAGTAACGCGGGTAGTGCGAGCCTGCGCGCGCCTGGTCATGAACCCGAGACGTCAGCGTCGCTCGAGCGCAGCTCCACGATGGCAGGCAACGCCACCAATGCGATGACGGCGTTGGCGGCTAGGCCGATAATCGCGAGCCAGGCTAGCGAGCGCAGACCTGGGTGACTGGCGGCCAACAACGTCGCGAATCCGAGCGCCGTGGTGAGCAGTGCTGCAGCGATGGCTCGTTTGGTTTCGGAGAGTGCCGCGTCTCGGGGAGCTGCGCTCAGATGCACCGCGGCGTCTACTGCGATACCGAACAGAATCGGGATCATCAAGACGTTGAGGTAGTTCAGCGGAAGGCCTAGCCACGCAGCAAGAGAAAGAGTCACGATCAACGTCGCGGTGGCCGCTGCCACGGGCATCAGCGCCCGTGAGATGCCTCCGAGCAGGCCCCACAATGCCACGATGACGAGAACTATCGTGAGCGTCAGTACCAGCGGGCCCTCGCGACGAATCATGTCGAGTACGTCTGCGAGGATCAACGCCTCGCCAGCCACGAGATCCGGATCCGTCGGGGCTCGAACCTGATGCGCGAACTGCGACACCTTCGCGCCGTCGCCCAGATCGATACTGGGAAACGCCAGGACGTAGCCCGGTGAATCGCTACCCACCTTCGTTGCGGATGGGAAGAAGCGTCGCTGGATTGACGTTGGTAGCTCGGCGCGGGTGAACGCAGGCGCGGCTGCCATACGCGTCAGGTCCATGTACGCGGACTTGTCCTCGGCTCCGAGGCGTTCGAGGTCGATGCGCTCGAGCGAACGCCGAATGCTGGCGAGATGGGTCGAGCGTTCTGCTTGATCTGCAGGGACCAAGTCACTGGCTGACATCACGAATTCCAGTGTGCTGTGCGTTCCCTCCGCCTCGTGAGCCGCACGCAGCGAGTCGACCGTGCTGGCCTCCTCCTGCAGACTCGAAGTGATGACGACCGTCGGCGTCTGAGAGTGCCCCAGGACTCTGTTCACCAGTCTATCCAGCTCGAACGCTGGAGAGTTCATGTCTTCTAGCGATGACAGCGACGCATCGAACCTGAGCGATGGGAGCATCGGAACCGAAACCACCAGCACCACCAAGCTGGCCAGCAGCCGCTGACTTGCAGTCACTCCGCCCCACCAGGTTCGCAAGCGCGCTGGCCTCGGCGCCGCTTGCGACGCGCCTCTAGTCAGGGGTGTAGAGTCGCCAAGTGCGACTAATGCCGGCAGCAGTACAACATAGGCCGTCACGATTGCGACCATGCCGCAGGCGGCTATCACGCCGAACTCGCGGAAGGCGCGGAACTCGGACACGGCTAGCGCGCTGAATCCGACCGAAGTGGTCAGCGCGGCAGCCAGCACCTTGGCTCCCGTTTCCTGAAACGTCAGCTTCGTCGCTTCACGCCAGTCGTTCAGTCGGCGCGCATTTTCGTGGAGTAACGTCACCAGGTGAATGCCATGGTCGATCCCCAGACCGAGCAGGATCGCCGCGATGAACGCCGTGAGCAGGTTCAGCTGTCCAAAACCATAGCCAGCGATCCCGAGCGTCCAACCGACTCCTACGACTAGCGGCGTGATCACCTGAATCACACCACGCAAGCTGCGAAAGTGCCACGTCAGAAACCCGAGCATGAGCGCCAGCGCGAGCAGTGAGCTATTTCGCAGGTCCTCCGACAGACGCGCCTTTTGCTCGAGCTTCTTCGCGAACCGACCCGTCAAACGTGCAGTCACCCCGGCCTCTGCCGCTAACGGATCGACGATTCGCCGAACCTCTCGAACGCTCGACTCGGCGACGTCGAACTTGGTGGCGCGTCCGACGGGTCGTGCCAATAACACCAGCACGCCAGCCTCAGTGTCTTCGTAGAAGCGTCGCTGCAAGCGCCGACCAACGACCGTATCCGCGTCGCGCTCGAACTTGGGCACGTCGACCGCTGGTGGACCATCGTTTTCCAGATCCACGTAGAAGGGGTTGTGCTGTAGCAGCTCCCATTCCGTCCGCTCTCGCAATTGCTCTGCAAGCAGCTTCAGCCGAGGGTACTCCAAGTAGTACAGCGCGCGCTCCTCGAACCAATCCACCGGGCGTTCGAATTCCACGTAGCGGATACCATCGAGCGCTTCGATCTTTGGGGCCAGGCGCCGCGCCAGGGCTCGGAGTTCGTCAGGGTTCGATCCCTGCAAGACGACGGCGACATAGCCCGTGACCTCGCCACGTTCATCCAGCTGGTGCAACGCAGAGACGCTAGGGAAGGTGGGCGGCAAGAGCGCAGCGAGATCCGTATTCAGGCGTAGCTGGCTGGCGCCGAACCACGCGATCACCAGCAAGACTCCCGCCACCATCATTGCTCGGCGGGGCGCCAGATAGCTGCGCTCTGCACATCGGGCCAGGCGACGCCCAGCCCAAGTGACACGCTCCCGAGAGTTCGCTGGCATTCGCTCAGGCGGCACGCATCGACTGGGGTCTTACGCTCTGGGCAGGCCGCCGTGCGGGGTCAGTGGGCTCGCGCTTTCCTCCGCCACAGCGGGTATGGCCGCGCCAAATACGTAGTCGCGATGCAGCGGGTAACTCCACGCGAGAAAAACGAGTGCGCGAACGATCAGCCACGCGATGAGATAACTGACAGTGGGGAGCAACGTCAACAGATAGACACCACCTGCGTTGAGCATCATCCCTGTGGCGCTGGTGAACACGTAACGCCTCGCCTGCAGCGACACGCGCGTCCGCACATCGCCGAACGCCCAATGTCGGGCAACGCTGAATCCGACGACCGCCCCCACTCCACAGCCGAGCGCAGTTGCCACCCAAGGAGCCATCGCACCGACCTCGACGAGCGCGAGTGTGGTGACGAAGTCACTTCCCGTCGCCAGCATTGCGGTCGTTACGGCTCTGCCTAGTCCACCACGTTCGAGCCAGGCCCGCGGTGTGCGAGGACGCTGCGGCTTTTCCACGTCAGGTGCCAAGCTGCGAAGTACGTGCACGAAGCGCCGCAGTGCCGTCAGCTGCGTACTGACCGAGAGCGTGATGATGCCCGCGATCGCAAGCCACTCTGGCGCCTGCGGATCTCCTGGCGCGTAGAGTGCCTTCGCGAGAGGACTCAGAGCTGTCAGTGCGCCCAGTGTCACGATGCGTTCGGGGCGTTGCATCATCCCGATGCGAACGCTCACGCCAACCCCTTCACCCCGAGCGCGCACGTAGGAAACCAGGGAGCTCCCAACCAATGCGGAAAGTGTGAACGCCAGAACCCAGCTCTCGCGATAATACCAGGACAGTCCAACCAGTACCGCGGCATCGACGTAACGATCCAACACCGAATCCAAAACGGCTCCACGCGGTCCGGACGTTTCTTGCGCGCGTGCGAGGCGGCCATCGAACACGTCGAGCGTACCCGAGAAGATGTAGAGCCAGCCGCCGAGCGCGAAGTGACCAGCCGCGAACGCCGCACCAGAGCCGAGGCCGAGCAGTGCCGACAGCATGGTGACCGCGTTGGCCGGCACCCCGCTGCGTAAAATGAGCAGCCACACAGGCTGCGTGATCCAAACGAAGTACTGCCGAATCCACATGCCGAGGATGAAGCTATCCCCTCTGTTCTCCATGTCGGCGTCGCGGACACGGCCCCGAAACCTGGCACGCAGCGCATAAACGAACACCCCAACGATGAACCACGCCGCCAGCGCGAACGCTGGGGCCAGGCTGGCGAACACATCCATGTATTGCCGAGAAGTCATCGCCCGGAGTTCCCCTGCTGCTCATTGCTCTGACCAGTCATTGGAATCATCTCCAGCGGAGAGTCTTAGGGCTCGAAATCCCCAAGCCAAGCCGCTTGGAAGGGGTTTTTCTTTGCGTTTTGGATCCTACGGCGCTTTGCACGGCCAGATGCGACTGCGGCAGAATTCCTCGACTCCTTGACTTGCAAGCGTGAAGCTTGCTCTAGGTCATCCTCTCACGCTGCACGATCTGGGTCTTGGTGCCGAGTGACTGAGTTTCTTCTAGCCATCCACGTGCCTTGCCGACGGATGCCCGCGCGACGAACCTTTCCTATTCGTCTCCTTTTGACGGTGAGCTGCGATGTCCGACGATAAGTTGCGGCGTGGTTTCGGGCAGCGACTTTGGTCGACGGCCAAGGTGGCGTCACAGGCAGCGCGCCTCGCGACGCGTCAGGCCGTGACGGGCGATGGTGATCCAATGGGCGCGGTTGGGGCGTCTTTGTTTGCGGAACTCGATCGCATGAAGGGTGTGGCCATGAAAGTGGGGCAGATCTTGTCTTACGTTGACGGCGCGCTTCCCGAAGCCACCCACGAGGCGCTGCGAGGTTTACAAACCGGCGCAGAGCCAGTGTCGTTCCAAACGGTCACACAGGTGATTCGCGACGCCTTTGGACAAGACCCCGATGATCTGTTCGAAGCCTTCGAGCGTCGCCCGATCGCTGCCGCGTCCATCGGTCAGGTGCATCGCGCTCGCTCCGCTGGTGAAGCGGTCGCTGTGAAAGTTCAGTATCCGGGCATTGCAGACACGATGGTGGCGGACGTCGGACGACTGCGCAGTCTCTCGAAGGTGGCGTCGTTGGCAACCGCCGTCGACGGGCCCGCCATCGTCGACGAACTGGCGGCCCGCATGGCGCAAGAGTGCGACTACGAACTGGAAGCCAAGAACCAAGACGCCTTCGCGGAAGCGTTCGCCGGCGACCCGCAAGTCGACATCCCGAAGGTCTTCCTGGCGCGGACACGCAAGACCGTGCTGACGACAGCCTTTTGCGAAGGCACGGACTTCTACACCTTTGCGCAGAATGCTTCGACGGAGCAGCGCAACGCCGCAGGCTTGGTCTTGGCGCGCTTCGCATTTCGATCACTCTTCGGCTTGCGCATGCTCAATGCCGATCCGCACCCCGGCAACTACGTGTTCACGGACACCGAGCGCGTGGTGTTTCTCGACTTTGGCTGCGTCACGACCTTCACGAAGGCCTTCGTCGACGCCGAGCGTCAACTGGCAAAGGTAGTCGTTTCAAATCAACGCGAGCGCTTCGAGGAAGCGGTGATGGCCACAGGCATGGTACCCGATCCCCAGCGCTTCGACTTCGACGTTCACTGGCAGATGCTCTGTCACCAGTACGCGCCGTACCGCGTGCCCAAGTTTCGCCTCACGACCGAGTTCATTCGCGGGGCGATGGCGTTCAACGGCCCCCAGAACCCAAACCTACGACGCCTCAACATCCCACCCTCATGGATCTGGCTGCAACGCCTCATCTGGGGCCTACACTCCGTCTTGGCACGCCTCGATTGCGAAGCAGACTTCGCCAGTGTGCTGAGAGAACAACTGGAGGCAGAGAGCGTCGATTGACGTCGAGTGCGACGGGTCGCTGCTCAGAGCCCCGCGTCTTCGGTACTCTCGCCGCCCATCTGCGCAGCTTCGGGAACGGGGATCGGACCCGAAGTTGCCGTGTAGTAAGTGCAATGGCAGCCCGGACCATTGAAGTCTTCGAGGGTGTGCTCCTGGAAGGTGAGCGGAACTGCTTCCCACTCGGAGATCGATCCGTCACTGAGGTTGAAGCGGATCTCCAGGGTGTCTCCACTCCAGATCTCGTCGAGGTTGAGGTTCCCATTCCAGCAGGTACCGGGCTGAACGTTCGGGTCGCAATCAAACGGTCGAATACGCTCGGGTGAGCTACTGATGCGAAGCTCGCCGCTCGGCGTGGGGTCGCCGTCGATCCCTTCCGCAAAGTACAACGTGGAGGTGCCGCCGCACCCGGCGAGCGTGCATGAATGCGTGTTGGGATCCTCAGCGCACCCCGTCAGTGCCGCCAGCGCCAGCGTCACGATGAGCTCCGTGCCACCCCTACTCTTCTGCATCCGCGGAGCTTACGACATTCCGCGCGCGTTGACACCATCAACGCTGCTCGAACGTCTCGCAGAGACTCTGTTTCTGATCGAGAGCAAGCTACTTCAGCGAAACCGCCTTTGCGAAAAGCTCCAGAGGCGACCGTTCGCTGAATACCCATGTTGCGTTCTCCACGATCGAGCCGCGTCGCAAAGCAAGCAGACGATGCGTACGGCGCGGCCCGGGACACACCTCAGTGTGCGACCGAGGCCAATAGACGTCGTCCATGACGTCGATTCTTTCGATCGACACGGCGTGGCAGCCAAACTGAGTCCAGCCCACAACGACGTGAGTATCGAAGTTCACTGTTCCCTCCACGTCGGGAAATCGAAGCGCTTTGGCGAGCAGCGCAAGCTCTCCGTCCGAGCTAGCAGTAGCGACGATTTCTTCGAAGGGCCATCTCTCCGTTGGATGGTACCCAGCGAGCACTTCAAAGTCTTGGTCAGGAACAAGCCCGTCCGTTGGTCGAAAAGATTGGCGCTCCACCAAGCGGAACGAGCACGCCGGAAAGCACTGACGCCAATGTGGCCCCCCAAAATACTCCGGGAGCACCCACTGTGAGCAGACTTTGCAGCCGGGCAACAATTGAAACAGAGCAAGGGCAGCAACCATCCAGCGTCTGCTGACACGGCGTCGCCGGACCCACTCGCTGCTTACCGCAATCCGGCACAAGCTCTCGTCCTACCTTCCTCGCGCGTTCAACTCAGCCAAGTACTCGGTGCCGCACGTCTGTGGGAACTCTGAAGACGCCCCCCTTCAAGACATGGTCCTCCGGCGTAGCATGTGCCACACCGGACCAGACGTCGAACCAGCCAACGCAGACAGTTCCGAACTCCGCCACCTTGCGTGCATCCGAGTCTTCGTACACCTCGGACAACGCCTCCTCGATCGTTGCGGGACAGTCGTACAGGTCACAATACCTGTTCGGATCGTTCTCCCCAGCTCCGTCAGCGCATGCGAGAACCGCCAACACAACCACACCTGTTCCTCGCATTTGGACACGCTACCAGAGCGCACAACCTCAGCCAAGTCTCCACTCTGGGCGGCGCATCCTCCCTCCCCAGCGTCCGTGAAGTACGGTCGTCAATCGTTGATACGGCGAACCGCCAATGCGCAGAGAGGACGATTGGCACGAAGGCGGTCGAACCGCGCGCTTATCGCGCGACGAATCTACATTGCAGCAAGTTCGGACTGGACTCGTACTCTCGGGTCATCTCGGTCCCGTCGCAGCATCCGAGACACGCACAAGCTTCTTCGATCGACGTGAAACAGAAGTGTTCGTCCGATGGAGTGTCCAATGGTAGTCCCGCTGCCTCGATGGCTAGTACCTGCCACTCGCAGGCACCTGACGCTGTCGCGCAGGCGTCCGCCAGGCATACATCTTCCTCTACGTACTCGTCATCACACGTCACCCCTTCAGGTTGCTCGAAGCCAAGCCCGCACCCGAAGTCAACCTCCACCCATCCCAATGTGATGGCGAACTCGCCTTCGTCGCATTCCATCCGCGCCGTCGGTCCGTCCGCGTCGGCCGATGCGGTCTCTGCTTCAGACTCGGCCAGATCTTCCTCGGACCCCTCGAGCATTGTTTCGTCCCTCTGCTCGTGCTCGCCGTTCCTGCTAGTCTCTCGGGACTCGCCACCACAGGCAATCGCAAGGCATGCGACAGTCCACCAACGAAGCACCATCGATTCATGGTACTTCAGGAACTCTTGCCGTCCAAGCGAACGGATCTGAGCACTCGGGGTACCTCAGCTCACGAACGAGCAACCACCACGATGTCTCGACCGGGCTTCCAAGGGCCGCCTTGGAAGCCACCTAGAAACTCGAGCTTCTCGAAACCGGCGCGTGCGAGAAGGTGTTCTAGTTCGTAGCGATAGTACCAGCGCATTTTGATCGCCGAAGTGCCCTGGATGGTCTTCGCGCCGCCCTCCATGCGAAATCGAACAGTCATCACCTGCGTTTCCAGGTCACGGGTTACCCTCTCGTATCGTCGCATCTCGTGACCGTCGTACATGAACGCGGCGCCAGGTACTTCTGGTTGTTCCAAGATCGCCATCTGATCGAGTTTTGGATCGAACACGTCGAAGACGAAGACACCACCGGGCTCCAAGTGACGTCGGACGTTGTTCAGCATCCTGAGCTGTGAATCTACATCCAGCAAATGCTGCATTACTCGGAACGGCGCGGTGATCAAACGGAACCGCCCTTTTCCTAGGTCGAAGTCTTCGACTCGCCCCTCGACCACCGTCACATTCGCGGGCGGCGACTTCTCCCGCAACACAGCCACCATCTCAGACGATGAGTCCAAGCCTACGCACTCGATCCCAGTCTTCGCGGTCGGGAGTAGTATCCTCCCAGTACCACACCCGAGTTCGAGCACAGGTCCCGCAGACTTCCGTGCTCGTTCAACATAAAACTCGACGTCGCCTGAAGGGTCACGCACGACGCCGTAAATGGCGTCGTAGCTTTGCGCCAAGATTCGCTCGTACTTCGTTTCGTCGGCCATCCTTGCAGATTACTCGTTCAGTTCAGCGCGCGGTAGTCGGCGGTGACCAGCACTGGGCAACGAGGGCTGATGCAACGTGTGGTGGAACCCAAACCTCAGGAGCCTTCGCTCGCACTACCGAGCCAACTGCAGGCGTCTTCTTCGATACGTCGTGGGAGACTTCGAAGCTTTGGGCGCTGGCGACGCCCGTCTCCATCGTGCCTCTCGAGCGCCTGGCTTGGCACCTGCTGCTCACGGTTTGGTCGACGGTACCGGGCGGCCGCTGTTCGATTTGTCTCCGTGCAGAGTGTTGTCGTCGTTGGGCGACACCTTGCGACCGACACCCAACCGGAAACGCGCCTCTGACGAGCGGGCGGTTTTGAGGCACATAGGCCCGCGCTGCCGTACTCTGCTCAGACGCTTGACTGTACCCCTGGTTAGGGTACACTGCCGCAGTGAGGCTTCAGCTCTCCAACACGGCCAGGAAGCAGCTCACGCAGGTTCCCAAGCACATCCTTCGGAAGTTCGCTATCTGGGCCGACCTGGTTCGAATCGATGGGTTGGACGCCGCCAGGGCCTTGCCCGGCTTTAAGGATCATGCGCTCAAAGGTAAGTGGAAGGGCTATCGCGCCATTCGTCTGAGCCAAGCCTACCGAGCCATCTACATCATTCATGAAGACAACAGTGTCGAGACCGTATACGTCGAGGAGGTGAACAAGCATGACTACTAGAAACAAGCGCGACAACGACACACAGGCCTTCCTCGAAAGAGCCATGGGTGGTCCCCTGACTCTGGGTGGTGCTCTATCCGCGATTCGTGAAGCCGAATCCGAGAGTCTCGCCGTGTTTGCCGATCGTCTCGGCATTTCACGCTCCCACCTCAGTGACATCGAGCACGGTCGTCGAGCCGTTAGTCCGGAGCGGGCGGCACGGTTCGCAAAGGCCCTCGGCCATAGCCAGGCACAGTTCGTGCGCCTCGCACTACAAGACCAGGTACGTAGTGCTGGGCTGAAGATGCGAGTCGACGTACACGCCGCCTAGCGTCCCTGGCGGCTTCGCTGTTCGCGTAGTGATGTTGAGCGGGCGGACCGCCCCGATCCGACCTTTAGGAAGTAGAAGCCGAGTCCTCGCTCGGGGAACGCGTTGCGCCTGCCTAATGGTCATGCCTCGGGGCGTGGCCGCTGATCAACGCCCCCATTTCTGGTAGCCTTCCGCTCAGCTGTGTCGGGTGAATGCCCCCTGCAGCAGATCCCCAAAGCCGCTAACCAGACGCAGCAACATCGACCACAGACCCATGACTCCAACAGAAGCCGCCGCCCAACTCGAAGCTTCCGGGTTTCGAGTCCAATCGGACTTCGTGCCAACCTTCGCACCGTGGGCGTCGACGACGTCCTGATCGAGCAAGCCGATCGGGTGCTCGCGCTTCATGAGGAGCTTCAACCTTCGTCGGACGACCTCGTTCTAGTGCATGGCGACGTGGGATTTCACAACACCGTCTTCGAGCCAGATTCTCTCGCGGTCGTCGGGCTTTTCGACTTCAAGGAAGCTGCGGTTGCTGACCATCACCTCGACTTCCGCTACCTGGTTTTCGACCTAGGCCGCTTCGACTTGCTGGACGCCGCCAGCGCGGAGTACGCGCGTCACACGGGTCGCCAGATCAGCCGTTCTCGGGTCCTCCTCGACAACGCCGTTTGGGCGATCAGCTTCCTCTCCTATCGAGTCGGCACCTCCCCCGACGACGCCCCTGGCGGGCGCACACTCATCCAAGACGTTTGTTGGACTCGCAACGCCGTTGCTGCAGTTCTGGGCTAGGCTCACGACGTCACGAGGCTGGTCGTCGCGGGCGACTGCGCCTATCAGGGCCCCGGTCTCTTTGCCGGGCTCTCATTGCCTGTGCATATCCTCAACCAAACCCCATGACCCCACCCATGCTCCAGCTGCGGACTTTGTTCGAACTGGATGCGCTCTTCTCCTCCAACCAGATCGCGGCCCAGTTGACACCGATTCGGCATGCTGGTTCACTGACTCGGAGGTCACTGGCCCAACGTGGTTTCGGGACTCAACGGTTGAACGAGGAGGAGTCATGGGACTGATCAGCTCATCCATTCAAGTAGGGTCGCGCGCGCTGTCCACGATTGGTCTGGTTACCGTGTTGTGCGGATGCTCGGGAACCGAGCCGCAGCGCTCCGAGTCACTCGCTCGAGTGCAAGGCGCGGTACGGCTTGGGCATCGCTCGGAGCTACCCCAGTGCAATCGAGCGCGAACAGGTGTCGTCTATTACATCGAGCAAAGCGACGAGCTTGTCTACTGTTCCGGACACAAGTACGTGCCCCTGGAGCTCACGGGCGGCGACGATGCGGTGGCGTTTGTGGTCTCACTCACGGTGGCGGATGCAGGCACATGCCCAGCGGGCGGTGTCGAGATAACAGTTGGTCCGGACGCAGACGGCAATGGAGTAATTGACGAGGTGACGGCGACCGCGTCCGTCTGCAGCGGAGAGCGCGGTCCCGCCGGCGAGATGGGCTCCGTCGGGCCAGAGGGACCAACTGGTGATGTAGGTCCTGTGGGTGAGCAGGGGCCTACGGGTCCCGCAGGCGAGGCGGGCCCCCAGGGTGACCAGGGCCCCCAGGGCGAGGCCGCTCTGCCGTGCACCACAAGTGTCGATGCGACCGGCGTTATCACGCTCAGCTGTCCGGGGTCGGAGCCCGTGAGCGTCAACGACGTCGACGGCGACGGTGTCGTCGATACGCTGGACCCGTGCCCATTTGATGCCACGGAAGACTGTGTTGCGGAGCCAGACTGCGACTCGAATCCAAGCGCTTCGGGCTGCGGCATGGAACAGGGGCTCGGCGTGTTGAGTGGTCCCGTCAACGCCTTCGACTCCGACATCTTGACCGGGGAGACACCGTTCCTGCTGAGCAACACTTTGGATCTCGGGGTGACCGGGTTCGATCCGATGAGCTTATCCGAGCAGGCTCGCACGGTGTACGAGGCGGGGAATGGAGGCGGCTCGAGCTCTGCCTCCGAAGCCGTGGCGTTCGAGGTGTTGCATCGGGGCGAAGGTGCTGAGCTGCTGAAACTCGAAGCAGATATCGCGTACGACGTCGCCGGGAAGATGGTCGACTATGTCGTCATGGTCGGAGCGATCTCTCTCGGCGTCAGTGTCACGCGCGCATACAGTTTCCCTGACGGCACCATTGACGAGGTGGCGGCGACTGAACTGCTACTCAACAAGCTCGCCGATTTGACACAAGCCGCGGCGAACGTGACCCCGAGCGATGCTTGGGACAAAGGGCTGCTGCACGTGATCGCCTACGACGCTCAAAGTCAGCTAGTCGTGGAGGCCGCATGGGCAGCACTGCCCTTGGAGCTACGCGGCAATCACATCATCGTCGTCACAACCATTGATGGCGACGACTCGGAGATATTCTAGCCCCTACCTGCTGGCTGCGTTCGCCATCCACAACACAATTCCGGGTGGACGCCGGGTGAGATAGCAGCCGGGTGGAGTCCCGTTCGAGCAATCCTTAGTCCCCTCCCGGTCAGCGTATGCCTGTCAGCGCGCCTCGCGGAGGACAGCGCCGAGGCGCGAGTGGAGACCGCACCAGCGTTTCCGAGTAAAGGATTCGCGGCACGCGTCACGGCGGCTTGGGCCGCGGCCGTTCGCGAGTCTGGACGCGTACCACTCTACAGCACTTCTTCGACCAACCCCGGACCGCTAGCTGTTGCAGATAGACCACGACTCGCGCCCTAGGCATCGGACCGGAGTCTATCCTAATCGCACCGTGATCAAGAATCGCCGAGTGCTCCGCGCCCTGGGCTTCCTCCGCCCCAAGGGTTCACCCGCCCCCACCCCCGAAGAAGAAGCCGAAGAAGCAGAAGACTCCGAAACGCCCACCAACACCAACCAAAGCAGCGAACAACCCGCCGTGACTCCCGCGGCAGATCCGAACGCGGCTGTCGCCTAGTCCGCGCCCGTGAGCTCCGCTCGGCGATAGCGATACTGAGCGCAACTAGCCCCTGAGCAAGAAGCAGCATGCTTCGTGCTCGGGGGCTTTCTCCATTTTGGTCAGGAGACACTCGATACCGGCTCCAGCGGACGGCGAGCATGGCCAGGTCACCAGCTTCTCATGCAATTGACTCGACCGAGCGCGCCCCGCTATTGCAGTGCGATGAGTTTCTATCGCTATCGCGAAGACTGCGACGTTCACGTGCTGGATTGCGCCGGAAAGGTCGATGTCCCCGTAGGGCTCGCCCGGTTGCGGCGGCTTTCCGAGGAGCTTGCCGCCCGCCCCGCGCGTGACGGTGTGCACCGACTGCTCATCGACTTTCGTCACACGGAGTGGGCGAGTGAAGATGCACATCGAGAGCTCTCCCAAGCCACGCGCCGGGATTTCGGACTGAACGCCGAGAACCCTTCCCTGCGCTTGGCCTTCGTCTTTCAACGCGGCAAGGGCGCCGTCTCGAACAGCGAGCGCTGGTTCGCCGACGATGCCGAAGCTCTCGCGTGGTTGACCAGCCCTCGACCAGTGGACGCGGAGTAGCGCTGAGTGGGTGCGCGGAAACTGGGGGTTCGTTCTCACCACGAGAACTCTAGGCCCACATCGGTGCGGTACTCGATCCGTTGGATGGTAGGTCCCTCACCTAAGACGGGAGCCACGTAAGCGACAGACAGCGGGTCGAATACGATGCGCAGTCGTTCATGAGGTTGGTAGCGCGCGCCGAGTGGTCGGAAGTGAGCGAACGCCCCGATCGAACCGCGCTGGTCGAGCGGAGTGTCGAGCAGGAGTATCGATGGACCGATGACGAGTCCAGTTCGTAGAAAGTCGTCCGCGAAGGTGTGTTCCGCACCGATGCCGATGTTCAGCGAACCGAGCTCGAGGGATCGGGTGACTTCGGTGGCGAGCCAGTAGTCCAGCCCAACGTTGGCAACGAACGCCCACTGACCCCAGCGGTAGCCTCCTCTCAGGCTGCCACCGCGGCCCACGTTGAGCAGTGACGCGTTGGGAACGTCGTTGAACAACGTGATGTGAGCGTCGACCGCAGCAAACCAAGGCCGTGCTTCGGTAGCAGTAGCTGAATCGGAGGGTTTGAGGTCAACGGCCGCTTCGGCGAGGCCAGGATGCAATAGCAGGCTCGCGGGGATCAATCCGAGCTGCGCGCTCCTTCGTCGCATGAAGCGCAGGGCCGCGAAGAGAGCTACCACAACCATTCCCGAGCCGAGCGGATGGCTTCCGGAAGTTGCAACGCATGACAAAGTTTCACCGAGATAGGGACCTGTTGCGTCCTTCTTTGCCGTCTTCAGCCACGGCGTGTCGCAGTAGTCGTTGTCTTTCGTGCAGCACGTTTCGTCCGGCCCGCCTTCGAGCAACGCTTGCTCACAGGGCGGGTTGTACGTCATCCAACCGCAACTCCCTTCCGGCTCCTCACCTCGGCACGGGGCGAGCCCGGCCTCGAGCGCAGCATCATCGCCTTGAAAATAGGCGCCCGCGGCCAGCGCGACGCCTCTGCTGGCGCTCTTGGCGCGGTCGGTAAGAATGTCGATGGGGCCGGTGCAATCATCGAGTGCGTCGGAGTGAGCGAGGCCGTCGCGCGTTTCCACGAGGTGCCCCGCAATGGCCTCGTCGTAGTTCAGGACGGACAGGATGATTCGAATGAACCTTGGAACGTCACTGGACCGTCTTCAGATGGGCTTACAAACGAAAACGTATTGCCAGTTTGTGACACCTTGGAGACTGCCTTCCACGGCTCGTTGGCGTCGCGGCGAACCTTACCGACGAGCTGAGTGCTGTTTTTTTCGAAGCAAGCGACGAGCTTCTTGTCGCTCTTCGGGAAAGGCATATCGATTTCAATCTGCCAGCAACCTTCGAGCGACGAGGACTGCGCGCTGGCCGTGCCCGGCACGGTCACGATAACCGCGCCCACGAGGGCGAAAAAAGGAGCGATGAGGCGAGTTTTCATACCGTTCTTATCGTGATTCATAGTGTTCCTTCTGCGGGGTACAGCCGACAGGTTTCCAGCGACCGATGCCAACCACCGACACGATGAAGTCGGTTCGAGACACGTCCGCGGAGCCCTCTCGTAACTTTGTGGGGTGCCGAATTCGGACTTCGTCACGATTCGTCAAGGGGCCCGGGGTTCATACCGGTCGAGGGCGGGTCGAACGGTTAGAATGACGCCGTGCGCGATCTTCTTTCTGCAGCGTCAGAACGAAGCTCTCCGCGACGGCGTTATCCCAAAAGCAGCCACGGTTTGGCTTGGTTCACGTTCCAGCACCGCAATGACGGCGCCGGTGGCCTGCGTTCAAGCGGGCGACCGATGGTGACTGCTTCGTGTGATCAGTTCACCCCGCGTACCCAGGCGGCGACGAGAAACCGCGCAGCTCGTTGCTGAGCTGCCGGGCGAAGTCGATGACGACGAGGTCATCGTTCCACTTGCCGATCGCCTGCAAGCCGATGGGCAAGCCTGCGTTGCTGAGGCCGGTGGGGAAGGCGGTGCTGGGCAGGTAGCTAACACTGGCCAGGGCGCCCCAGAAAAGCTGTTGCTCGTAGGGAACCGCTTGCCCATCCACGTCGATGGTTCTCGATGCCATCGGGCTCTGATCATGAGCGAACGCCGTCGTGGGTGCGCTGGGAGCGAGCATGACGTCCCAGTGCTGAAAGAACTCTCGCCAGCCTTGCTGGAGGCGCGCACGCGCGTCTTCTAGCTCGCGCCTGTTCGATGGCGTGAGTGCTTGCGTCGGGTTGATGCTCGCATCGAGCAGAGCCAGATAAGTGTCCAGTGCTTGGCTGGCAGAAAAAGGTGGCCGTGCCTCCAGGGACACTATGGCGCCGAGTTTCGTCAGCTCGCCTGCAACTTCCTGACAGCGCTGACGCACTTCGCGCGACGCGACAATCGCCGTTTCGTCACACCACACGGCGACGCGGTATGCGGACATGGGCTTGCTCGCTTCGGGCATGTTAGTGACGTTGGTGCCCGAGAGATAACGCATGGCCATCGCGAGATCCTCGGCACTGCGCGCTAACGGCCCGGCCACTGCCATGTCGGTCACGCCCACTCTGCCGGGCGGGCCGAGGCGTGAAGTTGTGACCAGACCGAACGTAGGTTTGTGACCAAACACGCCACAAGCGTGCGCTGGCTGTCGGATCGAGCCACCAAGGTCGCTGCCGAGCTCCAGCCCGGTGAGGCCAGCAGCGAGTGCAGCAGCAGCACCTCCCGACGAGCCACCGGGGCTCAGCGACGTGTCCCACGGGTTGCGGGTAACGCCGTAAATGGCGTTGAAGCTCTGAAAGTCCAACAAGCGATACGGCACGTTGGTCTTTCCGAACACGACGGCACCCGCACGCTCGAGTTGCGTCACGGCCAGGTCGTCTTCTTCGGCGACTGCGCCGTGCGCTAACTGCGGATCACCCGCGGTCGTGCGGTGTGCTTTCAGGTCGAACGATTCTTTCACGGTCATCGGTACGCCGTGGAACGGTCCCCACAGCTCACCTCGACGTCGGGCTCGTTCCGCAGCATGCGCACGTGTTCGCGCGCGCTCCCAATCGAACACGACGATGGCGTTGATGCTGTCGTTGTAGCGGCAGACGCGATCATGGAAGTAGTCGAGACATTCCACTGCGCTCAACCGACCGTCACGAATGTGCTCGGCGATTTCGAGAGCGCTCGCGAAGCACAGGTCTTTCATGGGTCCGTGGCGGACGCCCAAGCGTAAAACGTGGAGATCGCTTCGTAGACGCCAAGTCCGAAACCCTGCTGCAGGGCGTCGAGTTCGACCATGTTGTGGGCAAGAAAGAGCATCACACACTGCTCGTTCGGATCTGCCTGCCACCAGCCGCCAAACCCACCTTGCCAACCCACGCTGCCTTCGCTTCCACCACAAGGAAAGCCCGATACCTTCTCGGGATCCATCACCACGGCCACTCCGAGACCAAAGCCGTGCCCCGCAGCAAACAGGGGTGCGCCGAGCAGCCGAGCTCCGCGTCTCTGCTCAGCGCTCAAACGATTGGACATCATCAATGCAAGCGTCTCCCGACGCAGGATCTGCACCCCATCGACACTTCCGCCGCTCACGAACAGCCTGGCAAATCGAAGATAGTCGTCGAGCGTGGACCACAAGCCCTGCCCGCCGGAAACGTACCGCATGTCGTCGGGGCGCTCTTTCAGGAACGAGCCCCCCGGACCGCAGTCTAGCTCCATCAGCTGCCCCGCCGCGTCGAAGCCGTAGGCTGCAACGCAACGCTCACGCTTCTCCTTGGGGACGGCAAAGCTCGTGTCCTTCATGCCGAGCGGATCCGTCAATCGACGAGCGAGCACGTCGCCAAGGGGCGCATCCTCCATCCGCTCGATGAGTAAGCCCAGCAAATCGGTGGAGTGACCGTAGTGGAACGCATTCCCCGGCTGATCGATGAGCGGCAACTTGCCGAGCCCGGAAATCCAGTCGTCCGGATCTACATCGCTATCGATGTCACCGCCCAAGGTGTCCGCATATGCCTTGGCGATTGGCCCCGACCAGAAGTCACCATAGGTGAGACCAGAGCGATGAGTGAGCAGGTCTTCGAAGGTGATGGGACGCTCTGCTTCGACGACGTCATCGAGCGGACCCGTAGGAGAACGGAGGACGCGCATCCGCGCAAACTCCGGCGCGATCCGCGTGATCGGATCCTGCAAGGTGAACCGACCTTCCTCCAACGCCATCAGCGCCAGCACAGACGTGATGGGCTTGGTCATCGAGGCGATGCGAAACAAGTCGTCACACGCGAGCGGTCGCCGCAAGGCCACGTTGGACCATCCCGTGGCGGCGCGGTGGACGATGCGGCCGCCGCGCCACACCAGCGTCGCCGCACCTGCGAGTGAACCGGTCGTCACCATGCGCTCGAGCGCTGACTCGAGCGAAGCATCGCTCATCACTCGAACCAACCCAGCGCGCTCGCCGCATTCATGCTGAGTTTCTACTCGTCATGGGCCCGAACGTCGAGCGGCAAGGCCTTCAGTCGACAGTCTACCTGCCAGTCATCACGATCGGTTGGATCGACCCATCGTCATTGAAGAACGCCCGATCGAGACAGACCGCGCGCCGGTAGCTGCCACCTCCAGGCAACGCCGGACTGTGGTACGCGAAATACGACGCGCCTTTGAAGTCGAACAGGGCCGGATGGATCGTCGCGGTACCTGGGATCTCGTTCATGATGACGCCCCGGTATTCCCAAGGTCCCCGTGGTGAGGTGCTCGTCGCGTAAGAAACGCTCTCGGGTAGCCCTGATGCGTAAACTAGGTAGTACAAGTTTCCGTGTTTTGACACGTAGGGCGCTTCTTCGAAGTTCGGTACATCCACCACGTGCAGTTCGACTCCGCTGAAGTCGCGATTCTGCATCGTTCCGTCAGGGCCTATCGTGTAGCGCTCCCCTTTCAGGTGGATCATGTCCTCTTCTAGTTCTACCCAATACAGTTTTCTGTTACCCCAGTACAGGTATGCGCGCCCGTCATCGTCGACGAACACGGCAGGGTCGATGTTGCGCCAGGTGTGGTCTCCGTGTTGTTCGGTGTCCGTGAGAAGTACCATCGGCATGCCACGAGGATCGACGAACGGTCCCTCCGGGCTATCGCCGACGACGACGCCGATGCTGAACCCCCAGTTGGGTTCGTTGCCACCCGCGAGCGTGACGTAGAGGTAGAACTTCGAGTTTCCGTTTGCGTCCTTTCGGTGGGTCATGTGGACTGAGTAGGCGAAGCCAGACTTCGTACCTTCGCGGGCCCAAGGCACGTCCGAGTAGCGCAAGATCGACCCGTGGTTCTTCCAGTTGACCATGTCGACCGACGACCACAAGCGGTAGTCGTACATGCGGTACTCCTCGACCCCCACCACCTGTTCGTCGTGACTGGTGTACATGTACACCCGACCGTCATGAACGAGCACGGCAGGATCCGCGGTGTAGATGATGTCTCCTGGACCGTTCGTGGGATCTGCGGCGTCGTACTTGATGATCGGATTGTCGAACTCGGTGGGGGCCGGTGCAGCGTGTAGGGATTTGTCGCACACCACGCGATGTTAACGAAAACATCCCGGGGATCCAACCGGATTGGGACCGCTGAAGTCGCCTCTTAGAATGGAATCGCTTCTAACGATCGCGGCAGTGGGTCGTCTCTTCACAGTATACGGAAACTGCAGGCAAACCTCGTTTCGCGTTTCCGATCACGCAAATTGCAGTCGGTACATTCGGGCAATCAAAATCCACGGACCGTTCGTCAGGTTGCAGACGAGTGATCAAACGACGGTCGCACAGGCCGTTCGCGTGGTACGTGCACCGCATGTCCGCTACTTCGTTACTCCGAGCCTGTCACGTCTCGTCATTCGTGTTGGTATCCGCGGTCGTCAGTTTGGGTTGTGATGGTGACGCCTCCGGCGATGGCGATACCAGCCCGGTAATCTCTGGCACGACAGATGGTTCGGGGGCCAACGCGGTTGGGTCGTCCGGGCAAACCATGTCTCCGACCCCGGACGCCGTCCCTGGTGAAAACTCCGCAAGCGGGAGCTCTGCCGGAACCGGTTCCGGGTTGCCGCAGGGAGCAAGTGATGGCTCTGCAACCGCAGGGGGGAGCGCCGGCCCGGTTGGTACGGGAAGCGGGGATATCGATCCAGAAGATGATTCTGAAACCGACCCCTCGATGATGGGCGCCGCTCCAATGGACGGCGCGAACGACGACGCGGCCGGCGAAGGGGGCTCCGACGTCGCCGACGACACCGAAACCAACATGACCGATGACGCCGCCACGACGGACGACGGAGCTGAACCAAGCACTGACGACTCGACCGAACTCACCGACGACACTGGTCAAAGCGACGTCACTGATGACGCCACCGACGACGGAGAGATGGTCGGTAGCGACGATGACACTTCAAGCACCATTGACGACGCGTTCGACGGCAAGGAACTGTTCATCTTGTTCGGACAATCGAACCTGATGTCGTCGCCCACCGAGGAGCAAGACCGAGTCACCAACGAGCGCATCACCTTCATGGTGGAATACGATTGCCCCAGCCTCGGGCAGAGTTATGGCGAGTGGCTAGTCGCAGAGCCCCCGCTTCATGGCTGCCAATGGTCGGAGAATGGGCGCTTGGGGCTTGGTCCTCCAGATTACTTTGCGAAAACCGTGGCCGAGGCTTGGCCGGATTCTCAGATCGGTTTGATCCCCTGTGGCGTGCCCGGCGTTTCGATCGACTTCTACGAGCCCGGCGGCACCTCCATGGGCGAGTCTTATCAGGCGCTCCCCGAAGGCTACAGCAGCGCGTACACGATGATGGTCGACCGTGCGAGAGCCGCACAAGAGCAGGGCAGGATTCGCGGGATCATCTTCCATCAAGGCGAAACGGATACGGGGCAACAAGCGTGGGTGGGCAAGGTGGCCAACATCGTCGCTCAGTTGCGCACGGATCTGGAGCTCGGCGAAGAGGTGCCGTTCATCGCCGGGGAGCTGCCGCCCAATGCCTGTTGCGGTAGCCACAACCCGATCGTCAATCAAATCCCGGACGCCATTCCAAACTCTGCAGTTGCCAGTGCCGAGGGCATGGGGAATCACGATCAGTATCACTTCGATTCAGAGGCCGCGCGCGAGATGGGGCGGCGTTACGCTGCAAAGTTCCTCGAGATCGTGCCGACGCCCTGATACCCGCTGCTGAGCGATGACGGCACCCGTCGTCGCAGGCCGCCGCCGCATATTGCGTGCTCGGTAGCTCCGTTGATTTGGTACATCGCCCACCCGGCGGCGATCGACCACGACAGATCTGTCCCTAGCGAGGGAGGCCGCGTCGCGGCAAGCTGCACGAATGACCGTGAGGAAGGCTTTCGTGCTGGTGATAGCGCCATGAATCCGGGACTGCTCATCAACGCCGTCGTGCAGCAGACGATGGTGTTCATCGCTCAGTTGGCGACGGCGGGCGGCGTGCGAGCCCCGCTGGTGCACGTGGCTGACCAGGTGTTTCGAGAGCTGACGAACGAGTTGTTGGCGCAGGGGCTCAAGAAGAAAGTCATCGCCGACATGTTTGGCATGGGACTTCGTACCTACCAGCGACGCTTGACCGCTGCTGAGCAGAGTAAGACCGATGGCGAGATCACCGTGTGGGAAGCGGTGTTCGGGTTCCTGCAACATCACCAGCCCGTGTCGGGGGCGCGAGTGTTGCAGCGCTTTGCGAACGATGACCGCGACATCGTCAGCGGTGTGCTCAACGACTTCGTCAATTCGGGATTGGCCTACAGGGCCGGCCGCGGTGATGAAGCCGTGTACCGGATCGCTTCGGACTCCGACTTCGAGGACTCCGCGGCGCGTGAACGTTCGGTGGACTTCGTGGTATGGCTCTGTGTTTTTCGCGATGGGCCTGTCGACGTCGAACGGGTCGTCGAGCAAACGGGACTCGGACGAGAGGTGGTGAGCGCTTCGCTACAACGCCTGACCAACGGCGGCAGAGTGACGCGCGACGCTTCTGGCAAGTTCAAGAGTGACGTGTTCGAGGTGCCTTGGGACGCGGCACAGGGTTGGGAAGCCGCTGCGCTCGATCACTTTCGCGCCATGGTCACGACCATCGGCATGAAGCTCGGCGCGGCGCGCAGTTCCAAGGGATTGGCAGACGTGGTGGGAGGATCGACTTGGACCTTGGACGTCTGGCCCGGACATCCTTTCGAGGCGGAAGCGAGGAGCACGCTGAGTGAACTGCGCAAGCACGTCGAGCGCCTGCGCAATCGCATCGACGGTTACAACGCGCAGCACCCGAGTGAGCTGCCGCGTCGGAACGTCGTCGTGTATCTAGGCCAATACGTTCAACCCGAAGACTCGGAGGAAGATTCGTGAAACGTTTTGCTTGGAGCAGCTTTGCCGCGCTGCTGAGTTCTTTCCTGGCGTCGGGTTGTGCGACCGAGACGACCGAAGGTTCGAGCTCGTCCCATTTCGTCGAGTGTTCACAGGACGCCGACTGCTTGGGGATCGGCGAGGCCGCCGGTTGCAACGGGAAGCGTTGCGTCGACGCAGAGGGTGAGGAGCTGGAAGTCGGGAGTTCCGGTTCCGTCGGCGTGATCGACTCCGCGCCCGACGACGTCGAGTGCGATCCAACCGCGCCGCTGGAAAAGCCTCTCGAATTCGGTGACGTGTTGCTCGTCGCCGAGGCTGAAGACGGAACCCTGTACGTCGTCGATGAACTCGACGGCGAGCAGCGGGCGTTTGCTTCGGAGGATGACGAGCTGGTGGCGCACGACGTGATCGGTGCGGGAGGAAGCAGCGATGAGTTCTCGGTGACCGTGCGCGGCCCGGATGGGATCTATTCGTTGGGCTTCGGACCCTTGGATGATCCAGATCAGGCGTTCTGGTCGGAAGGCGAATCAGATGAGCGTCCGCGAGGGGACGCCGCATTCAACGGGACGGAGTTGAGTGTCCTGGGTGAATCTGCGCTGGACGGCTTCGAAGTGCGTCCGGCAGTTTCCGCCATTTGGGTGGAGTACCATGCCGTCTCCGACGCGGGTCCCGAAGTCGTGGTGGTACGTCCTGATCGCTACTTCGAGTACGAATCCATGCGGGTCTTCGTATCTCTCGAGCCTGGCGAACCGCTGGTGGAGCGTCGGGTGAACGAAGTTCTCAGGCAAAAGGATGGTGGTTCGACGTCGATCGAATTTCAGATGGATGGGGAACCCGCTCGGGCGTTCTTTCCCATCGAGTTCGATGGTGCCGTGTTCGAACCCGGCCGCGAGCAGCAGCTCACCGTTGGTGACCGGGAATACGCCCTGGCGTCAGCGGCGCAGACTTTGGAGTCCTTGGCCGAGCTCGAGTTCTTGTGCCTGCCCTCTCCCCCAGCGGGTTGGCGCAGCACTCGGCAGACGCCGTGGTTCGAGCCGTCGCCTCGCGGCGCTGAACCTGACGTGACTGACGAGCAGTTCGCAGCTGCATTGCGAGCGGAGGAAGAGCCCGCGCAGCGCCCCGAGGGCGCGTTTCGGGTGATCGAAGTGCCCGCCGCTTCGAATCAGGCGGATGTGATTGAGTCGCCAGCAGGGTGGTTGGCGACCTCCGCGCGGCCCGTCGGAGATTCTCGGGCGCCTTCGGGGTACGAATCCGTGCTGTACCGTTCGACGGATGGCGTGCAGTGGGAGTCTTTGCCGATGGACCTGGCAGGAGACGATCTTCAGCCGACCGGGTTGGCGTACGGTGGCGGTCGCTACGTGATGACGGCACGGCGTTCCGCGGGTGTCGGCGTGATCTGGACGTCCGAAGACGCGCTCGATTGGTCTGAGACGGAGCAACCCGTGGACGTCACCGATCTGTGGGGGGATGTGGTGTACACTGGCGGTTTGTTCTTCGCCCTCGGCGTTCGATACTTGGGGGTCTCCGAAGACGGACGAGATTGGACCGCCGTGCGGATCTCCACCATTCAAGCCCGTGCGGTGGCATACGGCAACGGGCGCTACTTGCTCGTGGGTGGCGGCCCCATGCAAGTCTCTGAGGATGGCTACGACTGGCAGGAGCAGTCGCTCGACTGCGATTTGCCAGGCGCCTGCGACATGGACCCCGACGGAAACGTCTTTCAGGGGTATCAGACCCACTTGTTGTTTGCGGAAGGTCGATTCTTCAGCGACCAGCTGACCACCGAAGACGGCATCGAATGGGAACCTCTAGCGGGACGCATTCCCGCGGCGTACGTCGGCGGGCGTTTTCTCTCTGGGCTCGACCTGAACGAAGGCATCGGCTTTTGGACGACCGACGGCGATGACGGCTGGCTGCGGGTAATCCGGCCCACTGCCGCCTCTGTGACCGAGTCGGGGCGGCAGAGGACGAGCATCGGCGAGTTGAGTCGGGACGAGCCGTTGCCTGACACGGTCGACGTGAGCTTCGAGGATGGACTCGACTGCACGACGGGTCACTGCTTTCTGATGGACGGTCGATTGATTCTCGTCCCGCCCGAGGGGAGCGAGCCATTGCCGGATCGAGTGCCGCGCAACGCCGAGGGGCAGCCGCTACTCAGCGACGAGTGCCCGCTTTCCAGCATGTTGTTTTGCGACGACTACACTGAGCGCATGGGTTGTCGCTGCGACTCCGAGGCACCCCGTCGCCCGAGCGACTGTGAAGACGTCAGCCACTTTCAGTGTGAGGGCGCTTTGGAGTCAGTTGATGGTGAATGGGCCGTCGAGGAATTGGGTCCGGGGGGCTGCGACTGCGACGCCATCGATCCGAACCAACCCACAACGTTCGGAGAAGATTGCGAGCAAGACGCGTCTATTTGCGAAGCGCCGCTCAGCTGTCTGGTGCTCGAACAACAGTCGTCGATAGGGCCGCCGCCACCGCAACGCAACATGTGTACCCAGAGCTGCGAGAACGATGACGACTGCCCGACGTGGGAAGCGACGGGCTACTGCGCAGGTCCAGTACGACTGCGTTGCGGCAGCGAAGGAAGCTGCGAGCCGCGCGAGTGTGACCTGTGAGCTGGTGACGAGGTCACACCGTGCGTTGCGCGATCTGGGTGATCGGAAGGGACCCGCCAGACATGCGACAACAGCGCATCAAATGAGACGTTGGGCTGCAGACGTGCCCCGCACGGAGCGTGGATGCAACGGCGCTGCAAAAGGGATGAGTATGGGAGTGCTTTTGCCTAGTCATCGGACCGCGGGGCCCCTTGAATGCGCCGACCGCGCACCCCGCGGCGTGTCGACGAAGTCTCGGAGAACCCATGAAACACGCGAATTTTCTGAACCCGGCATTGTTACTCGGCGCAATGATCGCCGCAGGATGTAGCGACGAGTCCAACGCTTCCTCGCCGCCAGCGGGCGAGGCTTCTGCAAGTGCGAGTGTCAGTTCAGACTCGACGGCTTCCAGCTCCAGCGACGCGACGAGCAACGGGACGTCTTCGGGTACTGGGCAGATGACAGGAACGATGCCGACGACACCCGCGATGACCACCAGCCCGACCACGGATCCGGGCGTGGGAGATGATGACCCAGCATCAGGAGGCGCCGGGGGCGCTTCCCCCGACGACTCGATGCCTGACGACTCCATGTCCGACGATTCGATGCCGGATGACTCCATGCCCGACGATTCGATGACGGATGATCCGACGCCCGTCGACGACGACTGCGAAGTCGTGGTGAGTTTTGATGAAGCTTGGGGTGTGGCGGCTTCCGGCGGCGGAACCACTCCCATGGAGTGGGAGACTGACGTCGTTCCCGTAATCTCTGACGGCGTATTCAGTGTGGACGTGCCGTTCGAATCTTCGGCGCAGCAGTTCGGCTGGAACGGGGATCACCCGGAAGGCCCCGTGAACTGCACGGGACGCGAGCTGGTGGCGCGCGTGCGTTTGCTCTCTGGTTTCGTGGAGGATCCCGAGAGCGCGCCTGGTGGGATCTTGATGTATCTCTTCAGCAACGAGTGGGGTAACAACGTTTCCGCGTGGAATAACGTGCCCGCGCCGAGCGAAGAGTGGTTCGAGGTTTCCGTGGGTTGCGAGAGCGATGATACGGACTTCGACCCGGCGCTAGTTAACGGCGTTGGGTTCACGTTCAACAGCGGCGGAGAAGATGCTTCTAGCTACACTGCGACGACAGCCAGCTTCGAGGTCGATCACTTGTGCTGGCGTGGCGAGGTAACGCCGCCCGAAGAGCTGGTCGAGGCTGGAGTACCCATGGTCGAGCCCGAGGCGGGAGTGCCCGACGTTGATGAACCCGAGGCTGGAGTTGTCGAGATCGACGAGCCCGAGGCGGGAGTGACGGTCGAACCCGAAGCGGGAGTACCCGACGTGGACGAACCCGAAGCGGGAGTACCCGACGAGCCCGACGCTGAGGTACCCGAAGTCGAGGTCCCGGAAGCAGGTGTGGTCGATTCGGGCGGGGCGATTGGCCCTTGCGACGTCGAGGTCAGTTTCGACAGCGCGTGGGGGGTCGCTGGGGGAGGAACGGATCCCGCGGCGTGGGAAACTTCGGTGGTACCCACCGTCTCTGGGGGCGTATTCAACGTCGAGGTGCCCTTCGAAACCGCGGCTCAGCAGTTCGGATGGGTCGGTGACGTGCCGAGCGGAAACACCGACTGCACAGGCGCAGAGCTCGTGGCGCGCGTACGTCTGCTCTCCGGGTTCGTCGAGGACCCGGAGAACATGCCAGGCGGAGTACTCGTGTACCTGTTCAGCGATGCTTGGGGTGCCAGCGTGTCTGCCTGGAACGACGTGCCCGCGCCGAGCAACGCATGGTTCGAGGCTTCCGTCGGTTGCGCTACCGTCCAGGGCAACGACTTCGATCCGACGCAGGTAAACGGTATCGGGTTTACGTTCCACTCGGGTGGGTCAGCCCCAACCGACTACGACGCGACGGACGCGGAGTTCGAGGTAGACCACCTCTGCTGGAGGCAATGAGCGCCCCGGCGTGCGCCGGACTCTTGCCCCCCGCATCAGGGTAGTTTCAGAACTGAGAGAAGAAGTTCCAAACCGCCTGGGGCATCTGGCCCCAGGGCGCGTGCGCGCCAGGGTACTCACACCAGAGCGTGGGTACTTCGCACCCCTGGTACTCGACGCAGGGGCTAGGATCGGTCGGCATCGTCTCCATGCTGCAGCCGTTTCGTTGGCGATAACTTTCTAGTGCCTCGCGCCCGCCTTGTGTGGTCACGAAGTCGTCGCTGGCGCCGTGGAACGCCATGATGGCGACGGGCCCGTCGTAGTTCCGCTCGTTGGGGATGACCGTCAGGTTGCCCGAAGTTGGCCCCAGAGCGCGGAACACGTCGAAGTTGTTGCCGATGGTGTACGACATCATGCCGCCGAAGCTGAACCCCGTTGAGAAGATGCGCTCTTGGTCGATGCACAGGCCCGCGTTCAGCTCTTCGAACATCGCGCTGAAGAAGTTCATGTCCTTGTTCCCATCGTTCCACCAACCCCTGCCGCTGACCATGGCGTTGCCGCCATCGGTCCCATCGGGCGCAACGAAGATCGTGCTGTCATTGGCCAGTGATTTGAGCCCATCGTACCCACCGTTCACGACTTGGCCTGCGGAGCCGCCCAGCGGATGCCAGACGAAGATCAGTCGGTAGGGCGTTTCGGGGTCGTAGTTCGCGGGAACGTCCAACACGTAGTTGCGTTGCGCCCCATTGATGTCGAGCGTGTACGTGTCACTGGTGAGCGGGCTGGCAGAGCCGCAGCCAGGGCTCGCCATCATGGTGTCGTCGACGGTCGAGTCATCGGCAGCGGCGTCGTCCGCAGCAGCGTCGTCTACAGTCGAGTCATCTGCAGCAGCGTCGTCGGTAGTCGCGTCGTCACTAGTTGAGTCGTCGCTGGTCGCGTCGTCGGCGCCCGGATCATCCATTGCTGAGTCGTCGGTGCCTGGATCGTCGATTCCAGGGGCGCCTCCTGCGGCGTCCATCGCAGGTCCGCCACCTGCTCCGCCCGGGCCCATGCCACCAGCGCCACCCATGCCGCCCGGGCCCATGCCGCCAACACCGCCCATGCCACCAGCTCCGCCCATGCCACTTACGCCGCCCGGGCCCATGCCACCAGCTCCGCCCATGCCGCCAGGAGCCGCCGTTTCGACGGTCGTGCTCGTGCTCGTTGTTTCGCCGGCCGTACCAGTGGTCGTTGAAGTGCCTGCAGTCTCGCTGGTCGTCGAAGTGCCTGCGGTCGATGACGCCTGCCCCATAGAGGAATCGCTTGCCGTGCCTGAAGCGACCGCGCTGTTGCCGTCACTCGCGTCGTTCGAGTCCGAACTGCAGGCGGCAAGAACGGATACTGCGATGGGCAGTACGCAACATACGCCAACGCTACGAAACGAATATCGCGTGTAGCGCTGGTGTCCTACGTCGCCTCGACTGGAGGCTGACTGCTGCTTGCGGGGGGCTCTTCGGTTTGGGGTATCGGAAGTCACGTTCGCCTCGTGGTTGGTGTTGCTCGAAGTTGGTTCGTTCGCAGCGATGACGCGAGTTTGCGAATCAACATTCGTGGATGCATTCTGCTTTTGGATCTCGACCCACTGTTTCGCAGCTGCAGAGAAAGTAGCTAACCCAGATAACAAACTTTGTCCCGTCGCTGCACGTCAACCGACCTATCACGCAGGGCCGTTGGGCGACAGATCGCGGCAACAAAGTACCCAGGGCAGATATGTCCTCCCCCAGCGAGCCCGCTAGAGGTTCGTCGGGAGTTCGACCAGGTGCGCCCAAGTTTCACGCGGCGCGGTGGTGGGAGCCTCGTTGTTCGACGCAGAGGAAACCGTCGACCAAGTCCTCGTGCCACGAACGAAGTATCGCGATGCCGTGCTGCTCTGATCTGTGTGAGGTCTCCCAAGCGAGCGTTCTGATGCTCGAAACAGGGCTGCCGTCGTTCACTGGGGCGCGGGTCAGGGTGCAAACTGAAGCGTGGGCGCGGGGTATGTTTGATAGATTAACGTTCACTAGGTGCCATTTGTGGGTCGGTGGTCCTCTGGGAGTGTCCAGGGCTGGCCTGTTTGTCGGGGCGCTCGGCGCGATCCATTCGTGATGGGCGCGGCCGACGTCGAAAGCGTTCACTCGTCAGCAGTGGCCACGTGCCATTTCTCAGTTTGGGTAGGGCAGCTTCGGGCGCTTGACAGACAGGGCAACCCAGGGTGGCGACCAAGGCAGCCTGGACCATCGATGCGCTCAGTCCAGGGGCAGCGGGCGCTGCTCCTGGCGCTGAAGATGACAGGTCCGCGAGGTACTCGAAAAATCCGTTCGTCGGACGTCGCGACCAACGCAATCGTGACCCTGCTCGCTCAGCCAGCTGCCGAAGAGCCCCCGCGGGCCTTTCGGGAGGTAGATGGGGTCGCGTTTGCAGGTTTTCGCCGCGTGCTGAAGCAGCCGCCCCGAGTTCAAAAATCCGTTTACTCGACCACGAGAGCGGGCTGGTCGAGCCAAAAGGAGGCGTTGGTCGCCAGCCAGGAGGGCTTAGGTCGAATCTGTGATCCGTTCGTCGTTCAGAGTACCTGTACAGTGGCGAGATGCAGATTATGAGCAGTAAGACAAGGCGTGTAGCGGTCCCGACGGTTCTAATCGCGCTGTGGAGCGTTGCCTGCGGCGAGTCTGGGGACACGGACAATACCGGGGTTGGCGTGGGCGGCAACGGCAGTGCCGTCCCCAGCACCACGGCGTCCGATCAGGGCACCACGTCCTCGACGGATGGATCATCCAGTGGGACGAACACCTCTTCCCAAGGGACGAGCACGACGGCTACAAGCTCCGGGCCCACGTCGGACCCGGTCGGCACCACTCCCGGGGCTGGAGGAGCCGGCGGTTCAGGCGGTACCCCGCCGATGGGTGCCGGGGGCGCAGGGCCGATGGACACTGGCGGCACGCCGCCGATGGGCGCCGGGGGCGGAGCGCCGATGGGCGCCGGGGGCGCGGGGGGCGCAGCGCCGATGGACACAGGAGGCGCGGGGGGCGCAGCGCCGATGGGTGACGGAGGCGCGCCGCCGATGGGCGCAGGAGGCAGTGGGGAAGAACCAGCCCCCGAACCCATTGAGGAGCCCACTCTCATCACGTCTGGGGAGAACAACTACTGGCAGATCGGCGAGCCCACCATGGGCGGCGGCAACGCCAACATCACCGTCAACGAGAATCAAGAGCAGCAAGACTGGCACGGCTTTGGTGGCACCTTCAACGAAGCGGGCTGGGAGGCCCTCTCTCACCTCAGTGAAGAGGACCGGGACCTGGCCATTCGTCTGTTGTTCGACCCAGTCGACGGTGCCGCCTTCACGATGGCGCGCATCCCCATCGGCTCCAGCGACTACGGCTTGTCGCGCTACAGCCTCAACGATTCGGCATCGCCCGATCCCGAGATGAACAATTTCTCGATCGAGCGCGATCGCATGCACCTGATCCCGTACATCAAGGCGGCGTTGGCGGTGAAGCCCGACCTCGAGATGTGGGGTAGCCCGTGGTCTCCGCCGCCTTGGATGAAGAGCAATAACGCGTACGACCGCGGCAACATGCTGGACGAGCACTTGGCCGCGCATGCTCTGTACTTGGCCCGGTTCGTGGAGGAATACGCTAGCGAGGGTATCGAAGTCGTCGCGGTACAACCGCAGAACGAGCCCGGTTATCTGCAGGACTACCCCTCATGCAGCTGGTCGCCGGACCAGATGACCCGCTACATACGCGATCACTTGGGGCCACTCTTCGCCGAACGTTTGCCGGACACGGAGGTGTGGCTGGGCACGCTGTCGAACGCACAGTCGGATCATCAGATCGGGCAAGCCGTGGTTGGCAATGCAGGGGCGAAAGCGGTCATCTCCGGCGTGGGTCTGCAGTGGGCCATGCGTCAGAACACTGGCTATTACGTGCAACAGGGGCTCAACGTCATGCAGACCGAGCACCAATGCGGTAACTTCCCGCCAACCCCCCGGTCGCAACAGTACGAAAATAGCCCTGCTCCCAACAACCACGCGTACGCTCTCGAGAGCTGGGGGCTGATGTACGACTGGATCAACAACGGGGTGAACTCCTACCTCGCGTGGAACATGGTGCTGGACATCTTTGGCACCAACTTGGACATGGTTCGCCCCTGGAATCAAAACGCGCTGCTCGCGGTGGACGAAGGCGCTGGTGAACTCATCGTCACGCCCACCTACTACGTGTTCCGTCACTTTTCGCAGTACATCGAACCGGGCGCCAAGCGCGTCGCGACGCAAGGCGGACAAGCGCTCGCCTTCAAGAACCCGGATGGCTCCATCGTAACGGTGATCCACAACAACGGCGGCTCCGCGGCGCAGACCACGCTTGCCGTCGGTGGTACGACCCTGCAGTTCGAGGTCCCGGCTCGCGGCTGGGCGACCGTAAACTGGCAGGGGGAATAGGCGGTCGGCAAGGGAGGAGCAGGAGTGCGCGTCGACTGCCCGACGCGCATCCTGTCACTTCCCCTGTTTGGCGCGATTGTGGTGTCGAGGCCGGGCCGTCGCACTGCTGACAGGCGCCATGCCCACTACAGCGCCTGGTGCAGCTGAATCAAGTTGCCGACGGTGTCGGAGAGCACAGCGACCTTGACCGGACCAGAGATCGTCGGGGCCTTGGTGAATGCAACACCGAGCTTGGTTAGACGTTCGTAGTCCGCGTCGAGGTCCGTCGATTCGAAGGACGCGACCGGGATACCCTGCTCGAACATCGCCTGTTGGAACGCCTTGCCCGCCGTGTTGGTGTTTGGTTCGAGGGCGAGCTGAAGGTCATCACGGTCAGCTGCGGCCACGGTGATCCAGCGGTACTCTCCGACGGGGAAGTCCATCTGCTTCTCGAAGCCGAGCACCTCGGTGTAGAACGCGAGCGCTTTCGTCTGATCCTCGACCATCACACTGGTCAATTTGATTTGGAGCATGGGGCTAGCATGCCGAGACTAGGGGCGAAGCGCTTCTCGAAAGTTGCGCGATGGGAGCTGCCCCATGAGCCCAAGGCAACCCGGGATCAAGACCGGCGAAAACGTTCGTGGGACCTGCACGGAGCGCCGGTACCGCACGGGTGATAAGCCAATTTCGCGGGAGAACATCGTCGAGAAGCTACCAAGGCTGGAGAACCCGACTCGCATGCACACCTCCGTGACGGACGCTCCCGCCGCGAGCAAGCGCTGCGCGCGCTCGAGGCGCACACGGATCCGCAACTGGTGTGGCGTAATGCCATACAATGCTCCGAACTGTCGAATGAAGTGATACGGCGATAGCCCGACAGCCTCAGCGACGGCGAATACGGTGAGTGGATCATGTGCGTCGCTGGTGAGCAGCTCATGCGCTTGCACCAGGCGCCGAAACGTGTGGGGGCCGATCAACACCCGCGCATCCTGGCACGAGCGCGACGAGCTGTGATACGCTTGAAGCTAGCCGGTGCGATCGATGCCATTTGAGGGGCGGCGCTCACGGCTCTAGGTGCCTGCGCCGCGTTCGCTGAGGTCCGTCACCGCAGCCAAACGCATGTCATCCCTCGAACGAGCTGCGCATCAGGTCACGAACACCTTCGAGCCGCTTCGTCGATCGGCTCGCTATGGCACGCACTCACCACCCTGTGCGCTACACGCGCGGTGATGAGAACGGCAAGCGCCGGAGTCCCGACAGTCCGCGTCGCTGGCGGCCTGGCAACGGCCGCCGACGGCGGTGCACAAGCCCCAGTTGGTGCAGCCTGGCGTGTGTTGACAATCGACACTGTGTAATGCTCGACACTCCCCATCGACGGCCAAGCAGCGAGCTTGCAGCTGGCACAGCGCAAACAGCCGGCAATCAGCGTCTGTAGCCACACAGCGCCCGTCTTGGAAGGTGCAGCGTCGTTCGTTCAGACACTCGGGCGTGTCGCGACATTCGACGCTCGGCGGGTGTGGTGTCGATGAGTTCGCGCATCGCCCAGCGATCGTCGCGCGACACGCCCCGTGCATGCGGCAGTTCTGCGACTGATGACAATGCGCGTCGCTGGTCGCTTTGCAGTGGCCGCCGCTGGCATCGCAGCGTCCCTCCGTCGCGCACGCGGTTCCTGCCGCGCAATCAGCGTCCGAGGTCGCCTGACAGCGGCCGCCCTGAGCGGTGCAGTGCCGGTACTCGCGACAAACCCCCGCCGCGCGGCAGTCCGCGTCGAACTTCGCGACGCATTCGCCAAGTTCGTAGGAGCAGCTTCCTTGCGTAGCGCACTCCTCGGACTGGCGACAGTCCGATTCTTCGCTCGGGCGGCATTGGCCATCCGCGAAGGAGCAGGCGCCGTGTGAACGACACGCGAGTTCGTCCTGGCAAAGCTCGTCGAGATCTGCGTGACAACGTCCACCATGGAACAGGCACTCGCCCCGAGTCCGGCAGCGTTCGCTCGCCTGGCAGTCTTGCTCTGAACCCGCCTGGCAAGAGATGTCGAACGAATCGAGGAACTGGTCGTTGGATGCGGTCGCCTTGCAGTGACCTTTCTGGCGGCACTCGACACTCTGTTGGCAATCGGCGTCGCTGCCGACGACACACCCGTCGACTGCGGTCGTGCAGCGCCCTTGATGGACGCAAGCAGTGGTGTCTCGGCAGTCGCTAGCCGCGAGGCTTGTAGGCTCGCTAGCGGGCGCGGCACACGCTGCCACCAAGCTGGTCGAGAGTAACAGTCGCAGAAGCACGTTTGCCGAGCGTAGCGCGGCGCTCTGCTCAAGTCGCCCGTTGAGACGCGATGGGCGCTTTGCGTGCTTCTGCGCTGGTCGCGGCCGAGCTCTTCAGCGCTTTCACACCAAGCCGGGAAGCGGCCCCGAGTCGGGGGCTCGGTTGCCGACGCTGTTGATGTCGACTCCCATGAGTTGGGCGATGCTGACCAACAGTTCGGCGTGTTCCCGTCCTTGTACGTCGAGCCAGCGTCCGCCTTGCAGACCGCCGCGTGCACCACCCGCCAGCACCACGGGCCAGCGGTCCATGCGATGGGCGGTGCTACCGAGTTCTCTTCCGATCACGACCAAACTGTTGTCGAGCAGTGTCCCTTCGCCTTCGCTCACTGCGTCCATCTTCGACAGCAGGTACGCCACCTGCTCCGAGTACCAGGTATCGATCTCGGACAGTTCACGAGTGCGATCCGAGCCATCGTGCGACATGTTGTGATGGTCGTCGTTGTGACCCAGCCAGGTGTGCGTGATGTGGCTGAACGCGTAACTCATCTGCAGGCTGATCACGCGCGTGACGTCGCAGCTCAGTGCGCCGACCATGATGTCCATCATCTGCCGCAGTTGTTCGGCGTAGTTGGCGCCGCTAGCCGGACCACTTCCAGGATCGCAGCCTAGTGTCACCGGCGAGGTTCCGCCCGACGTTGCGTTGAGCCGTTGTTCGATGGCGAGCAGCCCGTCCAGATGCGCGTCGACTTTGGCGTAGTCTTCGCTGCCGATGCGTCGCTTCAGGCGCCCGAGATCACCGCGCAGCCAATCCACGACGGCGCCCTGCTCCAGCTGGCGTTGGTCAGCTGCCGGATCGCTGGTCGTCATTTCTCCGCCCGCAGTCGGGTCCACGCTGCCGAGCAAGCGCTGGAACGCAGCACCAGGATCTTGCTCCGGGTGCACAGGCGAGTTGTCGCCGGTGTAGATCATCCGGTTGAGGCTGGTTGGATTCAAGCTGCTGACGCCCAGCTCCACGGTGCGAAACGGCGTTTCCTGGTTCGGATCGTCCGGAGCGACGGCGTACGGAGTTTCCGTGCCTGAGGCAGCCGCCACGATCTGATCGATCGATGGCCCACTGCCCCAGCCAGTGCGGTTGCCGTTGCCACCGTCGAAATCGGCGCCAGCGCTCGGTTGATGCAGGGTCGCTCCCGTCCACAGGCCCGCCATGCCGAATGCGTGGGCTTCCCCGGCGCCGCCCGCCGTCAGGTTCATGCCCCAGGGCAACACCACTTTGGACTGGTGCGCCGCGTAAGGAGCGTGAATGGCGTGGAACGAAAAGTCCGTCTCCGAGCCCTGAGGTTTGAAGTCGATGGTGCTGTTGTAGTCGCGCGCTGGCGCGCCATCGGGTTGAAAGATGAGCACCAACCGTTTGGGTGCGCGCCCAGTTTGCGCGGAGGCGTTGAGTAGCGGCAACAAGGGCGCGAGTGCAGCGCTGGCACCAATTCCCTGCAGCAGTTGGCGGCGAGTGAACGGCTTCGAGTACTTCTTGATCACGGGGTCACCTCGGAACTGGTTGCGGTGGAACGCACGTGACGGAAGGCATCACTCGAGGCGATACCTGCAAGGAGTGCGGGAATGTTGCCATCCGTGGCTGCAAACGCATTGCGAACCGCGGCCATAGAACAGGCGTCCGCGTCACTGTCGGTGCGTCCCAATGCGAAGCGGAACCACTGCGTGGCCATACAGTCTTGCACGATGTCTGCGTTGCCGAGCAGTTTGCTCATCTCCACCGCGTTCTGATAGTCGGCTTCGAGGTCGGCTCCGCCACCCACGATGGCCCCGCTGGCGTCTACTGCTTGTGTTCCCTCAGTGGTGCGGAACTTGCCGACTCCGTCGTAGTTTTCGAAGCTCAGCCCGATGGGGTCGATCAGTGCGTGGCATGCGGCGCAAGTTGGGTCGGCCAGATGCTGGGCGAAACGTTCACGCGTGGTCGTTGCTTCAGAGGCTGGCGGCAGCACCGTAACGACATCGTCTGGCGGCGGTGGAATGATCTGACACAAGAGGTTCTCACGAACGATGATGCCGCGATGTACCGGCGACGTCGCGTTACGCTTCGCGTGGCTCGTCAAGAACGCCGCTTGTGTGAGCAGACCAGAACGTTCAGTAGCGGCGAGTTCAACGCGGTCTCCCGGCGCGAATCCCGGCGGCGGGGTAGTGCCGTAAATCTCGAACAGCGCGCCTCGAGGGTACGAATAGCTCGCGGTCAGCAACGTGCCCAGTTGGCCGTCGCCTTCCAGGATCACGCTGGACGTGAAGTCCGCGGTCTCTTGCAACATGGCTTCCGCCAACTCGGGGCTGAACTCGGGAAACACCTGGGGATCTTTTTCGAGTTCGTGCAGGTGATCCAAACGCAGCAGTTGGGTATGGAACAGCGCGATGGTGTCGGCCGCTCGCGGGTCGAGCAGCATGCGATCGACCTGGGTAGCCAACTCCGCTTCGGACGTGAGTGAGCCGTCTTCAGCTCGCTGAAACAACTCGTCGTCTGGCAGCGTATTCCACAAGAAGTACGACAGGCGAGACGCCAGGCTGTAAGCGTCAACCAGCGTAGGTGAACCCGTCGCCAGACCCGTTTCCCCGACGTCTGCGAGATAAATGAAGGACGGCGACTGCAGCACGGCCTCTAACACCAATCGAAATCCCTGTTCGACGCCCCCAGACTCGGCACCCAGCTCGTAGAGATCCATCAAGCCGGACTTCTCGTCAGCTTCTAGCGGCCGACGGAATGCGCGAAGGCCAAACCCGTCGATGAACTGATCCGCGCAACCTTCGGTAGCCAGATCACAGCCAGCGATCTCCGCGCTACGCGGCATTGCCTCAGCAGCCACCTTTGCTGCGAGTTCTTGGTGTTGCACGACAATCAGGTCATCAACTGGCGCGATCGAATTGCTGTCGAATGGGCCGATGCGTTCGTCCGGGACCAACATGGCCGCTGGCTCGCCCTGCGCACCAACCAAGTCACGCAGCGTGTTGTTCAGTTGTGTGCGGGTGAGACGTCGCAACTTGCTCAGTCCAACGTCGAGTACGGCGCTGCTGTCGCAGAGTTCACGGCCGGAGTTCGTCTGAGGGGACGAATCGGAGCCTTCCGTTGGATTCGACCCCGTACCTTCGTCGTCGACGTTTGCATTACTATCGTCACCCATACCCGAGTTGGATGACGCCGAGCCAGTCGACCCAGCGGAGCCTGAAGACTGCATCGACCCCGACGAAGGGTTTGAGCCAGCAGAAGATGACGTTCCGTCGTCATTGCTGCCCGAGTTCGCAGTGTCCGACGTTTGAGCGCCGGATCCTGCCGGTTGTGCGTCTTTCTCCGAATCACCGACGTCTCCAGAACACGCAACGGTGAGGAGCGCCGCTGCATAGTGCTGAACGTTTCGTATCGAGGTGCGCATAAGATACCTCGTCAATCTGCTGATGGACCTCTGCATGCCTGCCCTGTGCGTGGTGGCTGGGAAACTCCGACCTTGGTCGGCACTGGCGCTCCGCCGTGCCCCCTGATATGGGGGCCAAACACGCGAACCTTCAGCGCTCGCTGCTACGGGTTCACCGACTACAGCAAGACGTGAAATGAACGATGCAAGCGAAAGTTCCGGCCCCGGTCGTTTGCGCATTGTGCGTCGTTTCGCCCGGACCCCTGCGCTGGTCATCGCGTTGAACTGTCTCCCTCGCCCCGCTGTAGGGGCTCCAGAGCGAGTGTCGGTGCACAGCGACAGCACCTGTCCGGGCGCGGTCGAGGTCGGTCGTGAGCTGAAGCGGTCGATGAACGAAACCGCTATCGTTTCGGAGTCCGAAGGAGCCCCCAATGACGATGTCGTGGTGGTGACCGACGGCGGAGCGCACTACACCATCTCGGCTGGCGGCGAAGAGCGCATCATCGACGATCCCGATCGTGACTGCAGCGAGCGAGCGCGCGTGGCGGCCGTATTTGCCGCGATGGCTTTGGACCCACCCGTGATCGAGGAGGCCGCACCATCCCGAGTTGCGCCGCCACCACCTCCGACGAGTGACCAGCCAGACGTCGAACGTCAGAAGGAAACGGAGCACGCTGAGCAAGCGGCATGGTTGAGTTTCGCGGGGCTGGCAACCTGGGCTGGCTCCAGCCATCAACCATTTGCAGTCGGGCCTGAGTTGGGGTTGGGGCTGGGACGCAACACACTAAAGGTTCAGCTGAACATGGCGATCACCAGTCCGAGCACTTTGCGCTTCGGAGATGCGGAAGTCGAGCTCACGCGTTTGCCCGCAAACGTGACGGTATACGTTCGAGCGAACCGACCTACGCTCGAAGGAGCGGTCGGGCTCGGGCTGTCCGTGGAAGGTTTGCACTTTGCTGGTCGGGGAAGCTTCACGCCAGAGGCTCACACTCGCGTGCAGGTGGGGGTTCGCACTGCCGCCCAGGCCCGTCTCGTTCTGAGTGAAGGGTGGTCCACCTTCTGTGAAGTCAGCGGAACTTTCGTACCGTCGACATACGATCTAGAGCTGGCGCCCGAAGGTGTCGTTGGAAGCGCTCCCGCGGTCTGGCTCGGTGTATCACTCGGCGTCAGTATGGGGCTGCTGTGAGTTCGCGCCTGTCGTTCCCATGCGCGTGCGTCGGGTAGACCATTCAATCACCAAGCGAGATCGTGAAGTCCAACCTCTCTACTCCTGCCGTTCGTGTTCATCGCGAGCTTCCGCACGCGGACGATCGTCGCGACGTCCCGACTGATTTCGACGAGATCTATCGGCGTTGGTTTCACGAAGTATCGCGCTGGGTGCGCGCCATCGGCAGTCTTGACGCCGACGTCGACGACTTGACTCAGGAGGTGTTTTTAGTCGTACGTCGCAAGTTGCCGTCGTTCGACGGAAAGAACTTACCGGGTTGGCTCTATGCCATCGCGCAGCGCACGGTGAGCCAACATCGAAGGCGCGCGTGGGTACGACGCTTCTTTCAACCCCCCGCCAATTACCTCGAGCAAATTGTCGACGAAGCAGCCAACCCCGCGCGAGATCTGGAACGCAAAGAGGCTCAGCGCGTGCTCGAACGGGCGTTGCGGCGCTTGAGTCGGCAACATCGCACGGCCTTCATCCTCTACGAACTCGAAGGCTACTCGTGTGAAGACATCGCGCGTTTGGAAGGGGTTGTCGTTCAAACCATCTATTCCCGACTTCACTACGCACGAAAACAATTCCTCGCAGAGGTAGCCACGAACGCGGAGGGTCGACGATGAAGCCGCTACGTGAACAGGCCGGCAGTGATGATCCAGTCGTCGCTCGCGCCGCTGAACTTCTTTCGCGCTTGGGACCAACACCCGAATCTCCCGCTCGCATGCGCCGGATCCGTCGCATGCTCGACCGTTCGGAGAAGCGCTTCTCGCTTCCGCTCTTGCGACCGGTCGCGGTCTTCGGTTTGGCTACGGGTCTGGTTGCCACCGCAGGTGCGGCCTACGGCGTGGCTCGCATCGTCAGCAGCGTCACCGAGTCGAAGCATGACCTGAAGACCGCGTCGCCTCCGATGGCGGCGACCGCCACAGGCCCCAAAACACCCACGCGCCGGGTGGTAGACGTACCGGAGACTCCGCTGCCCGAGACTGACGAATTGGCGACGCCAGAGGCTGTCGCCGTAGAGACGCCCGCGGAAGGGGAGCGCAGCGACCGCGTCGACGATAACCCGCAGCATCGACGTAGGACCAGGTCATCAGAGCCGAAGCGACCTTCTGCGTCGGAAGCCAAAGTTGTTCAGCAGGGGCTCGAAGCACTACGCAAGCACAAGGACCCAGAAAAGGCGGCAGAGCATTTGGACGCATATCGCAAGAAGCATCCGAATGGCACTTTGGCGGAAGAAGCGCTGGCGCTGTCCGTCGAGGCAGCCGCTGCAAGTGGTGATCCGCGCGCGAAGAAGCTCGCCGTACAGTACCTGAGTCGCTATCCACAGGGAAGGTTCAAGGACGCCGCGCGCAGAGCCCTGGCAAAGGCTTTGGCTGAAGAAAAACAGATGGATCGTTCGGAGTAACCACGAGCAACGCTGTGAGAAGACGCAGTTACATACGCGTGGCGCGCTGGTTGCTCAGTGTCGCGTGGCTAGCGCCGATCACCTCCTGTGGAAAGGTAGTGCGTATCGGTGAGCGCACGGAGGTGTCAGACGATTCGTCATCGAGCGCGACGGCGACGGCAATGCGAATGGCGGAAGCAGGCAATGGTACTGGTATACCGCAGGCCACAGTGGAGCCGACGCAAAGCCGAGGCACACCCGACTCGGGGATGGCGCCCGCCGACAGCTTAGCGGACGCCAGTGCCGTCATCCTTCCGCCAGCGGAGAGTGCTGACGCAGACGTTTCGCCCAACGTGAGCTGTGATAACGTCGTCGACGCCACCCCGAATTGGTCGTTCGACGCATCACTGGAAGGATGGCAATATGCAGGCGGTCAAGCGGCTTCGCTGAGTTGGTCTTCCGATGAAGGTGCCAGCGCTCCCGGAGCTGTATTGCTCGATGGCACCACGGTCGTGTCCGCCGACGTATTCGTGTTCGTCCCCACAGAAGCACAAGACCTCAGTGGGACGTTGTTGACCGCACGCGTACTGGTTGAGGCCGAAGCAGAGGTGTCTGTCAAACTCTTCGCTCAGTCGGGAACCAACTACGCTTGGGCCGACGGTGGTGTCGTCGTCGTGGCTCCGGGGGAATGGGCTTGCCTCGCCCTCGATCTGGACGAACCAGCGTTCGCCGTCAATGCGTTCGACGTGTCACGCGCGCGAAGACTCGGGATGGAGGTCACCGGTTCGCGCTATCGGCTGTATCTCGACGACGTGTCATACTGACGTCGAATCCAGACGAAGCTAGATCCGGTACGGTGCGCATGGACTTGTCCCAGATGTCGCTCGGACGAGTGCGAAGTCAACCTGCCTTCAGCCTAACCCGTGTGATCACTTCCCCTCCCTAGCTCGGTGTTCGTGTCGAGGCCGGGCCGTCGCACTCCCTCCAGTCGGCGCGGCCGCGACCTCCGAACGCTCGCGGGCGACGTCGAGATCGGACTGAAGTATGCCCGTGAGCACGAGTTGGTTGTTACCGAGCTCGGTATCGTGGGGACTGCTCATCACGACGTTCACCTGAAAGCGATCACCTCTTCTGATGGGCCAAGCGTCGTCGTAACGAAGCAGTGGGACTGCTAGTGTGCCCATTCCTGGCGGTTTTGGTCGATCGGGTCCGCCCACGATCAGCGCCGTAAACTTCGGGCGCTTGGTGCCTAGCTGAATCGTCCAGACTTTGCCCTCCCCGGGGTTGACGGCTTCGGCGAGAGTTGCCGTTTGAGTGAAGCTGCGCCCAGAACTGCGCCCGTCAGACTTGATGATCTTCGTCGTCACCTCGAGCTCGATGGGCGCTTGCCAGGCGCTGGTCCCAGTATTCTCGATGTACATTTCGAGCTCTGCGCCAGTGACCCGACGCTTCTTCTTGCGCAGGTGGGCGGTGGTGAACAGCTTGTTCAGCCTTCCCGCACGGAAGCCGACATCGAACTCTGCCTTCGCGCCTTCTGCCGGGCTGCCAGCTCTCACGCGCGCGCCCCCTGGGCGGGTTGCGGGCGTCTGCGTGCGGATGGTGAACTTCTTGGTGTCGACACGGGACTCGCCCACGGTGAGATCGACGGCGTATGAAAGGTCGGGCTGCGGCGTACTCTGTTTGCCCCGCAAATCGACCTCCAGTACGAGGTTGAACGTCTTGCGGGATTTTGCCGCGATCGGCTCAGCCTGAGTGATGATGGAACCCGCAAAGTCTCCATGCGCTTTCAGCGACATGGTCTGGGCAGTCTTGCCAGGGTTACTCACCGTCACGCTGATCGGCAGGCGCGTCAGTTCACCCAGTTGCGCTGCGGAGGCACCCGGCTTTGCGGCGACGATTGATAGGCGCGTGATTTCAGCGTGCACGCGAGGCACGGAGCCCCCGGGCAGCTTCACGGTGGGGGGCTTGGGCGCAGGCTTTGCTACAGCCATGGAACAGAGTGCACTACTAGCGGCTACCAACCCCAGAGCAATCACGCTCCTGCCGACGCCACGCTTGAAAAACGAATATCCAGCCATGCCGACGTTTACCATGTGCAGGAGCGCGTTCTTCCCCCGCTGGGCCGACAAGTGCGATGCAACAGTTCACAAAGCGTGATTTCCCAACGCATTGCAATCACCGCGACAAGCGTCAGCGGAATCACCAAGCCGCACTGTTCTGGAAAAACTCCCATGACGTCGCATCGAATACGTTCGAACAACTGACTAGAGCGGCGCTCACGGCACTAGGTTCCCGCGCCGCCTTCGCTCAGGCCCGTAACTGCAGCCCGGAGCACATGTGCTACGTTTTGGCACCTACTGGAGCTCAGGAAACGTCGTGAACAAGCTTGTTTTCATCGCCGCGGGCGTCAGCCTGCTAGTCTGTTCACTGGCCGAGCGTGTGGCAGCCTGCTCGTGCGAACCACCATTGCATAACCAGCTCGAGGTCGGCTTCGGGTTCGTGCCCGAAAACGCCGCGGGGGTGCACTGGTGGTTCACGCGCGAATATCTGTTGGACGACGCCATCGAGCTCGAGTCGCTCGTCAGTATGGAGCGGCTGGAGCTCGCCGACGGCGGCGCCACGAGCGTTGAGGTAGAGGTAATCCAGCACGCAGAAGGTAGCTATCTGATTCGACCAGTTGCGGACTGGAGCGTGGGTGAGCACTACCGGCTCCAAGTCGACGTGGGCCAAGACGCCTCAGCCGAGGATGCTTCGCAACGTTTCGCTCTCGTCGAGTTCGAAGTCGCAGAGGCGTTGGTGGGGGCGCCTACCCGAGAACTGACGGTCGGGGACGTGCGAATGGGAGAGCTGCGGATCGAAGCCGACTCGTCTTGCTGGGTCCACGCCAACCTCGCGTACGTCGACATGTCTTTGATCCTGCCACGCCTACCCGAAGGAATCTCGAACGCGCTGCTCCACTACAGCACCCTGGTCGATGGTGAGCCCTGGGCTCCCCAGGAGTACTTGTGTCAGGGCATCAAACCCGGCACGTCGTGGATATCAGGCTCTCAGGATCGCATCGTGGCTTCCTGCGACGAGCGTTACAACTTCAATCATCAAGTAGCCTCGTTGGGTAAACATCGTGTGCACATGGAAGCGCGGCTGCCCGGAACAGACGTCGTCTTCGCCAGTGAAGAGGTCGAGATAGAACTCTCGTGTCCTCCCGACGCGGGCAGCCCGCCCGACGACACGCTCGACGCGGGTGGCGGGCAACCAAGTACACCCGACGCGGGCAGCCCGCCCGACACACTCGACGCGGGGCAACCAAGTGCCGCCGACGCGGGAGCGCTGCCATTGCCTAGGCCCCAGCTCGAGCCGCGTACCCGCGACTCCTCGGGCGGGGGCAGTTGCGCGTTCACTCGTTCGTCACCGAGCTCGGGCGCCGCACTGCTGTTGGTCCTCGGCCTGCTCGGGCTACGCCGCCGCGAACGCCACCCTTACTGAGCGTGTAGGGTCCCTCGCAACCGGAAAGCCGCCGCCGAGCAATAGGCGCGAGTATTCCCTGACAGACACTTGTCAATCGCACCGCTTCGCGGCAAGCGTCGGGCATGATCCCTGCTGTTCGTTTTTCTTCAGTCGTATCGTTTCCCGCCGTCATCGCGCTCACCGCGTGTGCGGCCTCGCCTGCGGCCAGCCCTGCAACTTCCAACGCAGGAGCGCCAACTGACGGCAGTGATGCGACAGCGCAAGCTGAACCCGCCCCTGCCAGGGATGCGGCGAGTGAACCCAGCGCACTACTCGGCGGGCGCTTGTTCGACAAGTGGTTCAAAGACGAGAGCTACGCGGGCGACTTCTCTCCCGCATCCGAAGGCACGCCCGGCAAGGGCGGCCCGGGCGGAGACGGCAGGCTCAACAATGCTTCAGGCAAGCCGCTCGACAACACAGGTCACGACTATCGCTTGAAGAACTTCTTCGGTTGGGATCTCCGCGGCGCCGAAGGGATTTACGGTCCCGACTACCACGCCAAGTCGTACGCTGTGCCGCACAACCTGTTGACCGACACGCGTAGCGCGGAAGAAATTGCCGCTTGGCTGTCGGCGGGTGACGAACAGCTGCCCGCGATGGGCAGCGTGCTCTCGGCGGAACAGGTGCGCGCCATCGCCGAATTCGTCGTTGCCGTTCGCGACAAAACGATACCTGGCCCCGCCGACGTGTTCCGCTTGTCGAAGGACGCGCCCAAGAACTACGAGCTGCTAGAAGGTGGCAACGCCGAAAACGGCAAACGCTTCATCAGCGCCGAGTGCTCGTCATGTCACGGCGACGACGGACGAGAGCTGCCCATCGACGAGACGTACTCCCTCGGCGCGTACTCGCGAATCAAAGCCTACGAGGCTTGGCTCAAAGTCGTCGTCGGACATCCGGGCAGCGAAATGGGACCACAGCTACCGAGCGACGCGAGCTACGAAGAACAAGCCCAACTCTTGCGAGACATCTTTGCCGCGTTGTGCGACAGGCAGACGTTCCCCGCGATCGACGGCCAAGGAGACGTCGAGGTAGGTGACGCTCGCTGCGGCGCCTATCTGAAGTAGCTCCACGCCGCCATGCACGTCTTGGACTTACTTCTCGTTGCTGCATCAGGGTTCACTGCGACGGGTTGAGGCGCCGCATCTCATCGCGGACTTCCCAGCCGTTGCGGTTCTTCTCCAGCCACTGCTGCGCATCGGAGAGTGCCTGAGCGTTCTGCTGGCGTTGCTCCTGGGTTTCGGGACTCTCGAACCAGCGAAAACCTGGCATGAAACGACGTAACCATCGCGCGGCGAACGCGCGCGTCCCCACGGGGACGCCGTCGTCACTCTTGCTGACGTTCGGATCGCGTTCGGGCACGGGCATGTCGACCCATTGCAACAATTTGTCGAAGGAGTCCTGCGTGAACTCGACGCGCACCCTGACGACGTTGGAGCGGACCTCGGGCGAGACATCGTTACTGAGAACGCTCAACGATAACGACCCGGGGGGAAACATGAACGGCCACCGCGCCGCCACATCTGCAGTGAACGCGTGCGCTCCACCAGGCGGCAATTCGACTTCGTCGTTGGGTTCAGGCCCCCACGACTCCATCTCGTCGTTGGTGAACGCCACGATCTGGCCAAAGGTGCGTTTCGCTTCGTCGGCGCCATCGCCGCTGACTACCAGGTAGAGTCGCGTCGACTTCTCAGGACGCGGAACGGTCACTGGTCGTTCGCCGCTGTTGGTCATGGTGACCGTGAGGTTCAGGCCTTCGCCAAAGGTCACCTTGGATGACTCGGTGGCGATCTCTAGTTGGACGTCTTGCACGGATTGTTCTGCTTGGTGCAGACGGGTTTCGGGAAGAGGGGAGGAGGCTCCGCTGGTCTCAGGCGTCGAGGGCGCGGGCATTGTCGGACTAGTCGTCGAGCTTGCAGTCGGGTTCGCTCGTGGCGGCTCTCGAGCCGCGTGCCAAGAGGCGCAGCCGAGCGACCCCACCCCAACGAGAAGCATCAACAGAATCAGCACTCGCGATCCCCGCGTACGCGAAGCGATGCAGTCCGCCTCAGACACCAGTTCCAGTCGCATCAGTTGAACGACGTGCTGAGCGTCACGTCGTCGAGACAAACCGACGCCGGGCTTTCCTCATCCAGCAAGAGGAACTCGATGACCAGCCCCGAACGTCCGCTGTGATTGGGGCGCACCTCATACTCCAGGGTCGTGCTCTCCGCCTCCGAGTATGACCATGTTTCGTGCAGTCGGTACAGTGGCGGTTCCGCTTCGACCACGTCGATGTCCGTCCTGAACGAGCCGCTGCTGCCGCTCGTTCGTTCTATTTGCAGCGACAAGTCGTAGACCGAGTACGGCAAGATGAGGGCGTCGTAGATGCTCGCCGGCCACGCGATACGCACGGTGCGTTGGTCTTCGTGCAGCTCGACGCAGAGACCCATTGCGCTTACCTCGTGGTCCACGGCGTCGCCATTGATGTTCGTCACCGTCCAGCCCTCGGACTGGTTTTCGAAGTCACCGTTGATGATCAGGTTGCCAGTGTTCCCCAACGGTAGCTCGCAGCGACCGTTGATGCAGTACTCTGGAGCGTAACACCGCTCACTCCACTCGATGGTCGTGCCGTTGTCTCGGCACTCGTACACGATGTCATCGTCGCTGCAGAACCTGGGCACGGACGGATCGCAAGCGGTCGGGGAGCAACCGTCTGAGCTACAGCTCTGCCCCTCGGGGCAATACTGAATGTCGGAGAAGCTCATCGCGAACTCGTTGCAAAGCCCCATGGCATTGTCGTCGAGACACAGAGTCGTGCCTGGTTCGCACAGGCCTGCGCAGCCGCCGATGCCTGCACGTTCGTTGCACCAACAGTTGCCCGACTGCGTCAGCACCTCGCTGCCGTCGTCCGAACAGATGTTGAGGGCGCTGCCGTCGCAGAACTGCTGCTCCCGGGTGCACACGTCTGGGTGACACTCCCCGTCGCTGCAAAACTCGTCGTCGGAGCAGTCTCCCGAGTCACGACAGCGAAAACACGCACCGCGCTCGAAGTCGCAAAGCTGGCCCATGGGGGTGCAGTCGGTATCCGAGTCGCATGCGGCGCGGCACGTTTGCCAGAAGCAAGACTCGCCGTCGTTGCAATCCTCGTCGCGCGTACACTCGACGCACAGCTGCGCGAACTCATCACACACGCCGTCCGCGCAGTCCAAGCTGTTGTTACACGTTTGGAGCTCTACACACGCGCCTTGCAGGCAGCCTTGGTCATCGCCGCAGTCGAGATCGCTGCGACACTCGACGCAAGTGCCGATCGCTGGATCACACAGCAAGTCCGCTGCGCAATCCGCGTTGACGCGGCACCCCGGCACTCCGGGTTCGCAAGCGCTGTTGACACAAATACTGCCGGGACCACAGTGCGGATCGACGACGCACTCCACACATGAGCGCAACTGGTAGTTACAGAAAGCGCCCTCGGCACACTGCTCGTGACCCAAGCAGTCGCCCGTGAAGACGTCATCGTCCGTCGGTGTGTCGTCCGTCGGTGTGTCGTCGTCCGTCGGTGTGTCGTCCGTCGGTGTGTCGTCGTCTGTCGGTGTGTCGTCGTCCGTCGGCGTGT
>CBFGUG010000040.1:0-62979 GCA_965651905.1 uncultured bacterium
CCCAGGTTGGAAAGGACGGTTCTAACAAAAGCCCAGGAAGGCAAGCGGTGGCCGCTCGACATCACGCAGCAGTTCGATCCTATCCAGACGGATTGGAGGATGAGGCGAAAACCAAGCATGGAACCACCCAACAGCCCTCGCCTGCGGCCACCCAGATTGAGTCTCGGCCGCTCTCGCCAGTCGGCAGCGCTGAAGCGCGCGATGACAAACCAGTGTAGAGCAAGGCGTCGCAATCGGAAGGCGCTCTTCCCTGTGCCCATTCATCTGAGGCGCTGTGCTTGCTGCCCAACTACTAATTGTCCCGCGATGGTGCCGTGATCTTCCGGCGTGTGTCTATGGACCTGCGTTGAATGTTTTTTCGGGGCGTGGTTAGGCCGGTCTGCGAAGTGCTGCAGGATTCGTGGTTATGCGACTCGGGGCTTTGCATTGGGTCGTTTGGGGTGGAGTGACGGGGGTGACGTGCGGTCTAAGATGACTTGGTTATGCTGCGGGTGTGCGGGGTCTTGGCGGGAATGGGGGGTCGGATGCTGGGAATGGGCGGTGGATTTGGGGGGAAAGGTGGCGGCGGGTGGCGGGGGCCGGCGGGGGCCGAATTGGTCGGGGGCGTGGGGTTGGATTGTTGGCGGCGGGAGCGGCTGGACGGGGTGGCATGGTTGGTGCTTGGGGCGTGGCGATGGAACGGCGTTGGGAAGGTGATGCTCTGGAGTCTGAGGGGTTGTTCGTGCGGTTGCGGAGAGAGCTCGAGCTTCGGCATTACAGTCGGCGGACGGTGGACGCGTATGTGTCGTGGGTGCAGCGGTATCATGCGTTTTGGCAGTTTCGGCATCCGGACAAGCTCGGCGAGAAGGAGGTGACGGCGTTCTTGTCGCATTTGGCGACCAAGCGGCGGGTGAGTGCGTCTACGCAGAATCAGGCGTTGGCGGCGCTGTTATTCTTTTACGGCAATGTATTGAAGCGGAAGCTGGCTTCGTTTTCGAACCTCGTGCACGCACGGGGGCCGCGGAGGCTGCCTGTGGTGCTTTCGAAGGGCGAGGTGGCGAGGCTGCTCTCGAAGATGACGGGGACACCCAGGTTGATGGCGTCGTTGCTCTATGGATCCGGGCTTCGCTTGCAGGAGTGCGTGCAGTTACGCGCGAAAGACATTGACCTGGAAGGGTCGCAGCTGTTCATTCGTCGCGGTAAAGGCGGAAAAGACCGGGCAGCGCTCTTGCCTCAGGCGTTGGTTTCACCGTTGCGGGTGCATTTGCGGGATACTCGAGCGCAACATGAGGCGGATCTTGCGGTGGGGGCGGGGTGTGTGGAGCTGCCCCATTCGTTGCGGCTCAAGTACCCGAATGCGCCGCGGGAGTGGCCTTGGCAGTGGGTTTTCCCGGCGACGCGTACCTACTTGGACGAGGCGACGGGCGAACGGCGGCGTCACCACTTGCATGAGACGGTCGTGCAGCGTGCGGTGCGAAGCGCGGTGCTCGCGTCGGGGCTGAACAAATCGGCGAGCTGCCACACGTTGCGTCATTCGTTTGCGACGCACTTGCTCGAGTCGGGGTACGATATCCGTACGATTCAGAAGCTGCTCGGGCACAGTGACGTGCGCACGACGATGATCTACACCCACGTGGTCAACCGTGGACCGCTCGGGGTAAAAAGTCCGCTCGATGAGGCTGGCCTCGGGTCCGTGTTAGTTGGCTTGGACGACGAGTAGCCCCATGCGGTGGGACGGCGCAGCATGTTCGCGTCGCGACGGTGCAGGGTCCCTGACGGCGACGTACAGGGCGACCCAAAACCACAATAGCCGAACCGAACGCAACAGCCCGTGATTCAGTCTGGCATGCTGAGCGGGTGAAGCCGTGGACGCTTCAGCGCCTTGGGTTTGATGCGGTTCCTCGCCGAAACCCCTTCACGGGTTGAAGCAGGTCGTCGAGCTACTCCGCTGTTACCCAGCGACTACCACAGCGCCAGGATGGTCGACAGCACGACGATGAGTAGGGTCTGGCTGCCGAGGGCTAACGCGAAGGCGCGGTAGCGTTTTAGGAAGGCGTAGCCGGGGAGTGCGGTGGCGATGCTGAAGTGGAGTGCGATGAATAGGCCGAACAGGATGCCTTGGGCGGCGCCTTCGACGCCCAGCTTGGCTTGGAGGGTGGCCATGCCGACGGAAAGCAGCAGCACGCACGCGGCGCCGATGGCGTAGGTGTAGCCGGGGACTTCTTTGGTGTGTTGTTTTTGGTCCGCTACTCCGTACTCTTTGGCCCAGGGGGCGCCGAACAGCGCGACGAACCAAACCGTGAGCAAAACTTGCCCGACCACGACGCACGCGGCGATCGCTAGCCAGTTGACACTGCCGAAATCGATATCCATCGGTTCATTCTCCTGCCTGCAAGAGATCTGCGAACGCGGTCAGCACGTGTTGCCAGCCGCGTTCGAACAACACGACGCGTGTGGGCCACGCCTCACCCAGTTCGCTGTCGCCTTCGCTGTGGCGCACCTCGACCAGGGTTTCGTCACCTCGTTGGGCGAAGCTGACTTCGACCAGGGTGGGTTTGGTGATCGCGCCGGGACGCCAGGTGTAGCTGATTCTGTGGGGCGGCTCACAGAGTAACACTCGGCCCAGCTCGTGTTCTTCGCCACTGTCGGCGCGTTCGTAGAAGCGGCCACCGACGGCGGCTTCCAGATGCAGTTCGGAACGTTCGAAGCGACGGTGTCCGCGCGGCCACCACAGCTCTACCTTTTGCGTGAAGGTGGCGAACGCGTGCTCGACGCTGCAGCGGACGCGGACGTTGCGAAATAGCGGTTCAGCCACGTGACTTTCTCCGTACCTTCTTTTTGGCGGCGCGGCGGCTGGGCTTGCTGGTGCGGCCTTTGCGCTCGGTGGTGTTCTCGGCGAGCAGCTTGAAGCGGCCGAGGGCGTCTTCCCAGAACTCGTCGAGCCAGCGGCGGGCTGCGTCGAAGCCGCGGGCGTCGAGTTTACAGTAGTTACAGTTGCCGCGCGTTTCGCGCACGACCATGCCGGCGCCTTCGAGCACGCGCAGGTGTTTGGAAATCGCTGGGCGGCTGACGGGGAAACGTTCCGCGAGCTGCCCGACGGTCACTTCTTCGACCGCCAGCATGCGCAACATCTCGCGGCGGATCGGGCTGCCGAGGGCGTCGAGGGCGATGTCGAGGGACTTGTTTGTCTTGGGCATGGGGCGACTTGGCGATGCTGGTAACTACTTGGTTACCGTAACCCATGAATTACCAAAACAGCAAGCCTCGACTGGGCAAGTCGAATTCGAAGCGATCCTACGTTCGGGGTTGCTCCGCTCGCGGCCCAGACCGGGCGCTCTGCTGGGTCGCCCGCGGACAATGCCGCGCTGGGCACCAAAGAACACCGTCGGGCCCGGCGCTGAGGGTTTGGGTGGGCCCGTCGGGACTTCCGCCGCTTGGATTGGGCTTGCCGCGAGCGCAGCTGGGATTTGCGTGGACGCGCGGAGCTCGCGCCAAGCTTCATCTGGATGATGAAGTACGGACGGCACTGGCTGCCAGCCCAGTTTCGACGTCAGATGTATGGACGGGACCTCACCGCTGCGTCCTCCTGACGTCAGATGTATGGACGGGCGCTCGCGCGCTGCCCCGCCTGACACCGAATGTATGGACGGGACCTCACCCGCTGCCTCCTCCTGACGTCAGATGTATGGACGGGCGCTCACGCGCTGCCCCGCCTGACACCGAATGTATGGACGGGGGCTCACGCGCTGCCTCGCCTGACGTCAGATGTATGGACGGGCGCTCACGCGCTGCCTCCGCCTCACACCAAGTGTATGGACGGGGGCTCGCGGCAAGGGCCGCAGCCCGATGAGTGTCGACAGACGCCGCGCTGGGGCCGTGTCCCGCCGAAAAATGCGACGCGAGACAGCGATTTCAGTGAACCAGTGGCGCCGCGGACCGAAGCGGCGGACTGAGATGGCACGCAAACGATGGGCTTACACTCGAATCAGGGACCGCGGACGCGTTCGGCGTAGAAGACCTCTGCCCAAGACGGGCTGGCAGAAACCCGAACTGTCGCGGCTGACGCAGATCCCGGGGCGCCGCATCACCGACTACGTGCAGCGGGGACTGCTCCCTTCCCCCGAGTTTCGTGGCACGGCCACGCGCTATCAGCGCGTTCACCTGATACGGCTCCTCGCGATTGAACGACTCATGGGCATGGGTGTTCGTCGCCTGGACGAGGTGCGGCGCCACTTGAACTCGGCGACGCTCGTCGAGCTGGAAGCGTGGCTGCGCCGCATGCCGCTCCGTCCGGACGTACTTCAGGCGCTCGATGCTCAGGGCGCCCCCACCGACGGCGCTGTGGGCGCTGGGGCGGCAAGCGCTCGGGTTGCAAGCGGTCACGCCGCAACTGCAGGCGTTGCAGCCGCGGGCGCTAGCGCTCGAACCAGCAGCTCGGGAGCGGTGCCTGCAGCCAGCGCGTCGATCGATGGGAGTGATAACACGCAACCCGCCTCCGCTTCAGCGAGGTTTCCGTCTCAAAGCTGGTACCGCATCGAAGTGCTGCCGGGCTTCGAACTCGCGCTGCGCTCCGACGCCTCACCGCTGACCAAACGAGTCGCCTCGCGCGTGCTCGCCAAACTGGAACGCGCCGTCAGCCGCGCCACCGAAGATTTGGCGCCCGCAACGAACACGTCGCCGTGAGCAACCGCTTGGGCTCCGACGGTCGCGTCACTGCCGAAGCTCCCTCGACTGCCTTGCTCTTCCCCGTTCTTCGCGCGCCGACATCGGCAACGCTCGGGATAATCTGCGACCCTGCCCTTGCGCGTCGATTCTGAGCCTACTCGGAGCAAAATGCTGCGCAAGAAGAACACGATCTTGAAGCAGACGCGACGCTCGCGTAGCGTGGACGTGATGCTTGAAACACTTGGGTTGGCGGCGCACCGTATCGTGTCGAGCGGCGCTCGGGCGGCCAGAGTCATGGCGAGCGGCGTCATGGCGAGCGGCGTCATGGCGAGCGGCGTCATGGCGAGCGGCGTCATGGCGAGCGGCCTTGCGGCGGCCGGCGTTGTGGCGAGTGTTGGGTGCACGCCGCCGATGGTCGTCGGCTTGCGGCCGATGCTGAAAGAAGCTGAAGAGAACCAGTTCGCGACGCGCCTCAAGTACGGCGGCGAGCGCGTGGTCATCATGGGTGACGTCAGCGTGTTATCCGTGCACAAGCAACAGGAGTGGGCACACGAGTACAGCGTCACGGGCGCCAAGAGCAGTCGGCAACCGAAGAACATGCCCTACGTTTACCTGGTCCCAGGCGACGATCAGAGCGGCCGCGCGTTGTGCTTCTTCCCGCAAGACGACTACCACTCAGCGGCGCGTGTGCAGAAGGGCCAGCGACTCACGCTGGAATGCAGCTTTCAAGAGTACGTCACGAACTCGAACGACCAGGTGTTGGTGTTCAACTCGTGCGAAATACCCTGAGCTAGCGCGGGTTGCTGCACGGCGCACAGCGCGCTTCACCACGCACCCAAGCCTGCGATATGCTCGCGGGCATGGACGAAAAAGTGCATGAGCGCTTCTGCGGTGTCGAAACCAAGGTCGCGTACCACGATCGGGACTTGGCGGAGATGAATACGACGCTCTATCGACAGCAACAGATCATCGACCAACTGCAGGCGGATCTGAAAAAGGTCCGTCAACAGCTCATGCAGTTGGGGCTCGAGGGCGATCCCGACAAGGACCAACCGCCGCCGCACTATTGAAATGTCGACTCATCGAATCTGAAGCCGGCATGCGGCGCGAGGCGCCCACGGTGTTCGCTCACTCCCCTCACCCCGCCATCGAGTCGTCGCCTCATGGAGTGGGAAAGCCGGCCTGCGTCGCGAGGTGCCCGCCGGCGTTCGCTCGCCCCCCTCACCGCAGCCCACCGTGCGCACGGCGCTGTCTCGTCACCCTGATCGCCGCCATGCGTGAACACATCGTTGCCTGGTCACCAGACCGCAGCCCCGTTCACGCGTACCGGGCGTGGGCCCGCGCCCCTGCACGCCCCCTGCGGAGTCTAGGCTGGCGCCCGCTCAGCTGGACGTGCCCGTAACGCCGTAGCTGCGTAACTTGCGGTAGAGCGTCGCGATGCCGATGCCGAGGGTTTGGGCGGTGCGCTGGCGGTTACCGTCGTGGGCTTCGAGGGTGGCGAGGATGTGGGCGCGCTCGACGTCGGCAAGCACGGGGCCAGCGGTGGTGACGGCGCTCGGGCGGCCGTCGCGCAGGGCGGGCGGCAAGTCGACGAGCTCGATGCGCTCCGTCGAGCGAACGGCGAGGGCGTGTTCTACGGCGTTGCGCAGTTCGCGGGCGTTGCCTGGCCAGTCGTGACGCGTCAGACGGTCGACGACCTCAGACGTGAAACGTGCGGGGCCCTCGCCCAGCTTCTTGGCGCCTTCGCTGAGGAAGGCTCGCGCCAGGGGCAAGATGTCTTCACGCCGCAGTCTGAGCGGGGCGATGTCGATTTCCACGACGCGCAGGCGGTAATATAGATCTTCGCGAAAGCTGCCGTCGACCACTGCGGCTTCCAGGTCGCGGTTGGTTGCGGCCACCACGCGAACGTTCACTCGGCGCGTGGTGTTGTCGCCGACTCGGCGGATCTCGCGCTCTTGCAGGGCGCGCAGCAGCTTGGCCTGGAGCGGCAGCGGTAGCTCGCCCACTTCGTCGAAGAACACCGTGCCGCCCTCGGCGGCTTCGAGCAAGCCCACGCGGTCGGACGCGGCGCCCGTAAACGCACCGCGCACGTGCCCGAAGATTTCACTTTCGAGCAGCGATGGCGCGATGGCGCCGCAGTCGATGATCACGAACGGGCCCGACGCGCGTGGCGAGCTGGTGTGCACCAGACGCGCGACACCCTCTTTGCCGACGCCACTTTCGCCAACGATGAGCACGCTCGAGTCCACGCGCGCGACGCGGCGGGCCAGGCGCAACACGTGGGCCATGGCTTGGCTGTGGGCGATCATGCCGCTGGCGGCGCGTTCACTTTCGACACTGCTGCTGGCTGACCCGAACGCGAACGCTCGCTCGGTGGGGCGAAACTTGGCGCTGGCCACCACCAACGCCTGCGAGACGGCAGCTGGACCGAAGTCCACGGCCAGCTCGTCGAAACGGGCGCCCCACCCTTCGCGCGTGTTGGCGACCATCAGACACTTCTTGTCGCCGCACGCCACGCACTGCTCTTCCACGCAGAACACCGAACGCTGATTGGCGTAGGTCATGTAGCCGCTCGCCAGGCCGCACAGCGTCCAACACGCGGCCTCTTCTGAGCGTCCGAAGTGAATCAAGTGCTGCTGCGCTTCCCACGACTCACGCCAGTACGACGCGGCAAAGGGGGTCACATCACTGCCTGGCACGCGCTCCAGCGGCTCGACGGACATCAGGCCATTGAGCTGCGCCAATCGCGCGCCCGCGATGCGCCAATCGCGTTCGTCGTTCCATTGAATCGCCGTGCGGAAGTTTTCGGCGATGCGATAGCCGTGAGCGAAGCCCAGGCGAATGAACAAGGGACGCGCCACGGCGGAGCCGAGTTCGAAGATCAGCTCGCGCCGAAAGTTACCGAGGGCGACCGCGTCCCAGATCAAGACCCGTTGCCCCGCGTAGCCGATCACGCCGCCGCTGGCGTCGAGTTCGAGGAGCTCGTGCAGGTTCAGATCTGGGTAGCGCACCTCCCAAGCCTATCAAAATGAGTGGGTCGCCGGGTCACTTCTATCGTTTTGATAGCCGTGGGAGGTTCAGCAGCCATAAATGCCCCGGGTTTCGACGTCTTCCCTCCAGTGGCACCGGACTTGCTGTACCCGGGCACCCCATGACCAATCCGACCACTCCCAAGCTGCGCGCCATCAACCACCTGGCGTTCATCACGCCCGATCTGAACATGACGATTCGCTTCTGGAGAGACTTGATGGAGCTGCCGTTGGTCGCGGGCATCGGGCACGACGGCTTTCGTCACTACTTCCTGCAACTGGGGCCGAATCAGATCGCGTTCTTCGAATACGAAGGCGCGGAGGTGATGGAGCGCAAGTTTGCCGGCGATCGCACGGGCAAGCCACTCGGCTTCGACCACGTGTCGTTCACGGTCGATACCGTCGAAGAGCTGTTCGCTTTCCGCGACAAGTTGCAGGCCGCTGGTGTCGAAGTGCACGGCGTAGTCGACCACGGCACTATCTGGTCCATCTACTTTTACGATCCGAACAACATCCCGCTCGAGATCACGTGGCCGTGTATGGACCTGCTGAAGCTGCCGGCCATCGAAGACGATCGTCCACTCGAGATCGCCGCCGAAGGCAGCGATCCACGACCGCACCTCTACCCAGACGTGACTACCCCGACACCCGAGTCTCAGTTCCGCGCCAACTCGGGCAACGGCTACCCGATGCGCAAGAGCTTCGTCGAGCGAGGCATCGGTCGTGTGAAAGAGCGGCTGAAACGTCTGCTCGGCGACGAAGCTTATTGACGAGTTCGGCCAGGCGTCGTTACGCATGACGAACGCGTCGAGCCGTCGGCGCTCGACGGAACCAGGAGTACCCGCAGGGCGCGGACAGCGCGGCACGGCGGCCGAGAGACTCGGCAGCCAGCCTGACGGGGGAGAGCAAGCCCAAGGAAGCGAGAGGAGTAACCGATGAAGTTGCACATGAGTCCCGTATCCACAACGTCCCGACCAGTCGTGCTCTTATGCGAGCTGGCGAACATCGACATCGAGCTGGTGCCCGTCGACATCATGACGGGTGAACACCACGGCGAGAAGTTCGTCGCGCTCAACCCCAACAGCCTGGTGCCCGTCCTGGAAGACGGCGACTTCGTGCTGACGGAGAGCTCGGCGATCATGAAGTACCTCGCCGACAAGGCAGAGTCGCCGCTGTACCCCAAAGAGCCCAAAGCGCGCGCTCGCGTCAACGAGCGCATGGATTGGTTCAACACGAACCTGTACCGCGAGCTCGGCTACAATCTCGTCTACCCGCAGTTGTTCCCGCACCACAAGCGCGGCAGTGACGACGTGACCAGCGGCACGGTCGCTTGGGGCAAAGAAAAGACCGCGCGGGTGCTCGGCTTGCTCGACACGTTCATCTTGGGCGACAACGACTACTGCTGCGGCAGTGAGCTCACCATCGCCGACATCTTCGGCGCCCAGCTGGTGTGCGCCGCCGAGCTCGTCGGACAAGACTTCAGCAAGTTCCCCAAGACCAAAGCCTGGATCGATCGCGTCAAAGGCGCGACGACCTGGGCCAAAGTCAACGAAGCCCACGACGGCTTCGCCGCGCAAATGGCGGGCAAAGGCCTGGTCACGGCCTGAACTGAACCGCTGAGCGCAAACGCCGCGGCCGCTGTTCGATCGCGTCGCCCCGATGTCGGTGGAGTTATACCGTGGGGCTGACGTGATGCGGCGAGCTGCGGCGTTTTCGTTTGTGGCTTGGGGAGCGATCGATCAGGTTGACGCGTTGTCTGGGCGCGGCCAGTGATTGCTCCGCGCCGCGTCGTCAGCCGCTCATGTTTTGCTCGCTCTCAACTACTTCATGCCGTCGTTTTACTAAGTGGGATGGCCTGCGTGTCGGGTTGTGCTTGGGGCTGGGGGCCGTGTTGTTTGCTTCGAGCGCTCAGGCGCGGCGCACGGGGGTGACGACATTCGATTGCTCGGGCTGTCACAACGGCGATCGTGAGCCGACGCTGAGCTTGAGCGCCGAGCCCGAGTTACCCCAGCCCGGTGACACGGTGCTGCTCACGTTGTCGGTCAGCGCCAGTGGCATGAACGACTTCGGGTTCTTCATGGACGTCGACGAGTTCGGCGGATTGCAGAACGCCGACGGGCAGCCCACGCGCGAGGACGAGTTCGGCATCACCCACGCGCGGCCAATCAGCGCCGAAGGTGGCGCGGGCAGCGTGCAAATCCGATGGCAGGTGCCCGATCATCCGGGCGGCGTGGTGATCGGTGTGGCCGCCGTGGCCGCCAACGGCGATGGCCGTTCGACGGGCGACGGCGCGGGACAGGCTTCGTTCAATTTCGTATGGGGTTGCGATGCAGTGCCCATCTTTCGAGATTCGGACGGCGATGGGGCTGGGTCGATCGCGTATGGCGAAAAGCTGGGCTGCGCCGATACCTCGGGCTGGACGACCGTGGGCGGCGATTGCAACGACAACAACGATCAGATCCACCCCGCCGCTGACGAAGTGTGTAACGGCAAAGACGACGACTGCGACGGCGACATCGACGAAGACGCGGATCCTCGCGACGTCTACTTGGACGAAGACGGCGACGGCTTCGGAACCTCGAGCGTGAGTCAAATCGCCTGCGCCCTGCCTGCGGGGTTCGCAGACAATGCCGACGACTGTGTGGACGTCGAGTCGAGCATCCATCCGGACGCGGAAGAAACTTGCAACGGCCTCGACGACGACTGCGACGGCGACATCGACGAAGGCGCCAAGCCGCGCTGCGGTGTGGGTTGGTGCGAACGGTACGCAGTCGGCTGCGATCCTAACAACTGTTTACCTGGAACCCCCATCCCCGAAACCTGCAACGGCTTCGACGACGACTGCGATGGTGTGGTGGACAACGGGCAGCTGTGCGCCGAAGGCGAAGAATGCCTGGGCAGCACGTGTAAGACCCAGGCAGAGATCGCAGCGTTGCTCGCCCCGCCGACAGCTGTGGATCCTGGCGAGCCCGATCCCAACCAGTCAGCGCCCGAGTCAGACGCGTCGAGCGACGACGCTAGCTCTGTCGCGCCGAACGGAGAAGGCGACGACTCCCGAGTCAGCGTCGTCGACGCCACCGACGACGAATCGAGCTGCAGCAGTAGCGCACCCTCCCGTGGCGCGGGCTCTTGGGTCGCGATCTTCGCCCTGGTCACCACCTGCAGCTGGCGACGCCGCACCAGGCAGCCGAACGCTCAAGCTCGACGGAACTCGAGCACCAGCGTCTCGCCGAGAACGTGAAGCTCCACGGCGCCGCCGAGCATCATCGCCAAGCCTGACGCGATCGACTTCAATTCGTCACTGCCGACGCCGGGTGCGCTGAGCGTGAAGCTCACGGTGTCGTCGCGGGAGGGATCGTCGTTGCCTGCGTCGGCGCTGGCACCGTCGGCACTCGTCCTCACCCGACCGTCGATACCGCGACCGTGTTTCAAGGCCGAACCCGCGATCAGGCTGAGCGCCGCACTGAGCACCTGCGACGGCACCCGTTCGCCCACGGCGATGGCCAAGCCCGGATCGACGGGTGACCAGCGCACACCGCCCGCGATCTTGGTGGCGTGGAGCGCTACCTCGGTGGCTGTCTCGATCACGTCCGCCACGAGTTGTTTGACCTCGTCGCCGACGATCAACATCTTGCGCATGGCCGCAAACGTCTGCGTGAGGGCTTCACCTGCGCGTGCGGCTTGTTGTAGTGCGGCTTCGAGGTCTTGCCGCGCGCGCGTCGCTTCATCCAGCACCCCTGGCGGCGGCATCAACGATTCACGGGGCGCCCCCGCCGTGAGCTGGGCCTGCAACAGTGCAAACACCGAGTCGAGCTCACGCACTGCGCGCTGCGCTGCGAAAGTGGCGCCCATCGAGCTCATCAGCAGGTTGTTGATTTCGCCGAAGGCGGGTTCGAGTGCCACCTGCTGGGCTTTGCCGCGATTCTGGTTCCCTAGCGCAAGCGCCGCCAGTCGCTCTTCGACGCGTTTACCCAGCTCTGCGAGCCGCCCGAGCTGAATCGCCGTGAGCTCGTGGGGCTCGGTGTTGAGCACGCACAGCGTGCCCAGGATTTGTTTGCCCAAACGCACGGGAACACCCGCGTACGCCCGCAGGCCGTAGTTCTCGACCAGGTGCTGAGGCATTTCCGGGTGTTTCGACGCATCCGCCACGACCACGGGCGCCCCTGACGAAACCGCGTACTGGCAGAAAGATATCGAACGATCGGTGGCGCGCGATACCTGCAAGTCTTCGGGCAGCCCCACATGGGCCCTGAAAAACTGCGTGCGCTTGAGGACCAAGCTGACCAACGCGATCGGGTAACCCGTGACTTCCGCTGCCTGCCCAGCGATAGCCTGCAGCACTGGGTCGAGACTGCGCTCACCAAGTAGCCCGCGGTTGGCGCTCTCCAAACGCTCGGGAGAATCGAGCTGAGCGATATCGACGGGGCCTAGGGACATGAACTCTCCAACAGCGCGTCGCGCGCGCCGTACGCCAATAGTCGAGCGCTCGGCGAGTAATGGCAAGAGAGCCGTGCGATCGTCACGCTGGGAGGGTCGACGAAGGCGTTCGAGTGCGACGAAAACCTGCGCAAGACCGCGAAAACTTGGCTTTCAGCTGGCCGTCCATGGATCTTGCGGGGATGACCATCTTGGACCTCTTGTGCCTGCCTGGGGCTTCGGGTAGCCGCGAGTTTTGGCAATCTGCGTGCAACGAACTGGCCACACACAGCCGCGTGAATTCGCGCGTGCTCGGTTGGCCTGGTCTGGGCGGAGCAGCAGCTCGACCCGACGTTACAGGCTTCGATGATCTGGTTCGACTGGTCGTGGACGACTGCCCCGAGCCGACGCACATCGCCGCGCAATCGATGGGCGGTGTGGTCGCGTTGCGGGCCGCACTCGAGCGCCCCGAGTGCGTGCGCAGCCTGACGCTGTGTGCGACCGCTGGCGGTGTCGACATGGCCGCGATGGGCGCCGCCGATTGGCGAGAAGGAGCGTCGGAGTGGCACGACCGTAGGGACCCGCGCTGGTTCCTCGACGATCGCACTGATCTGAGCGAGCGACTCTCGGAGATCCGTGTGCCGACGTTGCTCCTGTGGGGTGACGCCGATCCGCTGAGCCCCGTGGCCGTGGGTGAACACTTGGAAGAGCGCATTCCCGACGCGCACTTGGTCGTGATCGACGGAGGTGATCACGACTTCGTGAAACTGCACGCCGAGCGGGTGGCTCGTGAGATCGCTGCTCACCTAAAGCGCGTCGCGCAGTGCGAGTCACCTTGACTGCAAACGTCGGGGTCGTGTTTTTTCGCCCGGGGCACAAACCCGAGCCAACTCCGCGTCGAACAGAAAAGACTCCGAAACACTGAAGAAACTCTCGGACGGCACAAGTGTTTCGCAAGCTTTTCAGAAACTTGTTCGAAACGGAGATTCATGTGCCCTCGAGATTCAGAAGCCGACTGACGGCGTTCTTCTATTCCCTCGCAATCATTCTGATTTCTTCGAGCAGCTGGGCGGCGGACGAGATCAACGGGGCCGACACGGCGTGGATCCTGGTGTCGTCGGCGCTCGTGCTGTTCATGACCATCCCCGGCTTGTTCCTCTTCTACGCGGGCCTCGTCGCGAAGCGCAACGTGCTGTCCTTGATGATGCAGTGCTTGGCGCTGACGGCGACCATCACGCTGCTCTGGTTGTTCTTCGGCTACAGCGTGGCCTTCGACACCACGGGCATGGTCGCGGGCGAAGTGAACGTCCACTCGATCGTAGGCGGCTTCTCCAAAGCGCTGCTCACGGGCGTCGAGCGTGGCGCGGTCTGGGGCACGATCCCCGAGCCGTTGTTTTTCATGTTTCAAATGACGTTTGCGATCATCACGCCCGCGCTGATGGTCGGTGCGTTCGCCGAGCGCATGAAGTTCTCGGCGGTACTGGCGTTCTGCTTGTTGTGGGTGACCATCGTGTACTTGCCTGTGTGTCACATGGTGTGGGGCGGCGCAGGTTCACTGTTCGGCGATCTGGGCGTGATCGACTTCGCGGGTGGTATCGTCGTGCACATCACGGCGGGCATCGGCGCGTTGGTTGCCTGCATCATGGTGGGAACCCGCGACGGTTACCCCGAACAGGTGCGGCGCCCGCACAATCTGACGATGACTGTGACGGGCACGGCGATGTTGTGGGTCGGTTGGTTCGGCTTCAACGGCGGCAGCGCGCTCGCCGCGGGCAGCGACGCCGCCATGGCCATCGTGGTGACGCACATCTCCGCCTCCGTGGGCACGCTGGTGTGGATGGTCATCGAGTGGAACAAGAACGGCAAGCCGAGCGTGCTCGGTGCGGCCACGGGTGCGATCGCAGGCCTAGCCGCAATCACGCCTGCCGCGGGGAGCGTCGGGCCGCTTGGCGCACTGGTGATCGGTCTGTGTTCGGGGCTGATCTGCTACTGGGCTTCGGTAAACATCAAGACCAAGTTGGGTTACGACGATTCACTCGACGTGTTCGGCGTGCACGGCGTGGGCGGCTTCGTCGGCACGATTTTGCTCGCGGTGGTCGGCGGTCCCGCGTTCGGCGGCGCCATCGAAGACTTCGACATGGGACGGCAGCTCGGCGTTCAGGCGCTGGCTGTGTTCGCGACCATCGCGTACACAGCCGTGGCTTCAGCACTGATTCTGATGGTCGTCAAAGCCTGGCTCGGTGGCCTTCGCGTGCAGCAGCAGGCCGAACGTGAAGGCTTGGACCTGAGCGAACACGAAGAGCTGGGTTACGACTTGTGAGCGAGCTTGCGCAGCTGCTGGGGCTCTAGGGTGACGCCGCCGCAACTCGGATCGAGGGCGGCGTGCACCAGCGCCTCGGCCAGCTGTCGTCCGCTCATCGACGAGTAACGCCGCTTGAGCGCAATGCCGCCGAGCAGTACGCTGGCGCTCAGCGCTGCGTCCGCCACCGCCGCGCCGATTCGCTCGGCGGGGCGCGACTCTTTGCGGTCAGGTCCCGTGATGAAGGGCGCGCGCGCGATAGTCACCCGCAAGCCACTCTGCACGCAGTAGTTCTCCATCTCTGCGCGTGACTTCAGGTAGGCGTTCTTGGCTTTGGGGTTGGTGCCGATCGACGAGAGCAGCACGAAACGCGCATCGGGTACGGCAGCGCGGGTGGCGTCCGCGAGCATGCGTGTCAATCGGCCGTCGACGGCTTCGTAGATGTCGCCCTTCACGCCGTCCCTGGCGGCGCGGGCACGGGTGGTGCCGAGCAAAGAGAACACGATGCTGGGTTTGGTTCGCTCCAGCATGCCGTTGATGGTCTCGGGTTCCCAAGCGCTGGTATCGACCCGCGCCCCCGAAGCCTCGAACCTTTGCCGCGCAGCAGTGAGCCCCCGCGACGTCGGGCGCACGTGGGCGACGGTCTCGATCTCGCGTTCGCGCAGCACGCTCACGACGTGCCCTCCCGTGTACCCCGTTGCCCCGACGACCAGCGCTAACATCAGCGCCAGGCATACTACTGAGGCAATGGTTCCACCAGCCCCTGAGCCCAAGGAGCTGCGCATCTTCCCCCACATCGGATCCATGCTCACGTCTGTCCTCATCGCCAAATGCGCTGTAGTCCAGTCATCTGAGTTGGCGTAGGATCCACACATGGGATCGGGGGGGAAGGTCGAGCTGATGCAGAGCAGTCGCGCGGATCCTCACGAAGGGCCCAACGGCGAGGCCGCGCGTGAGGAGAGCGGTGAAGCGCGTAAGGCGCTTCGGCTGAGAGATACGATCGCGTTCCAGGGCGCAGTGGGTGAAGGCGCGCAGATTCGGGTGCTCGGCGCGGGCGCGACAGTGGGGCGTTTTCGCATCGAGGAAGAGCTGGGGCAGGGCGGAATGGGCGTCGTGCTGTCGGCCATGGATCCCGAGCTCAAGCGACGGGTGGCGATCAAGATCTTGCGCTACGGGCACCGTTCCCGAAACGGCCACGCGGAGCGTCGCATGCTCAGAGAAGCGCAGGCGATGGCGATGGTCAGTCACCCGAACCTGGCAACCATCTACGAGGTGGGGACGTTCGACGAGCACGTGTTTCTGGCCATGGAGTACCTGTCGGGTCAAACCCTGGCGAAGTGGCTCCGCGGCGCGCACAGCCTGGAGGAAATCGTCGATGCGTTCAACCAAGCTGGCAACGCGCTGACCGCAGTGCATGCCGCGGGGTTGGTTCATCGCGACTTCAAACCCGCCAACGTGATGATCACGGACGATGGCCTGGTCAAAGTGTTGGACTTGGGCATCGCCAAGCGGATTGACCCACTGCCTGCAGCGTCCGACTCAGAACGACCTATCGAGGATCGAGAACCAGACCGAGCGGGCCACATCGACGCGCGGCCACGCAGCAACAGCCACACCCAGTTGCGCTCCGCGACGCTTGCGGAGTCAGCAACAGACGCCGCGGATGACTCACTCGTATCGAGCGCGCTCGACGAAGTGTTGACTGAAGATGGTGCGGTGTTGGGGACTTTGGCGTACATGGCGCCCGAACAACTCGCAGGAGGAACCGCAGGCCCGGCTGCGGACCAGTTCGCGTTCGCGGCTTCGCTGTACGAAGCGCTGACTCGTCAACGACCCTTCGCAGGTGAAGGTCACAAGCAGATGTTGGCCAACGTTCTCTCAGAGAACATTCAGCCCTGGCCCGAAGACTCCGACGCACCACTGGCGTTGCGTCGGGCCATTCGACGTGCTTTGTCGGCGGATCCAGAGCAGCGGTTCGCGAAAATCGCAGACTTGCTGGATGCGTGCCGTGCCGCGTTGGGCGTGCGCGGTCAACTGCGAGTCATGAGCGCGGCCTGGCTCGCTCAGGGGCGCGCCGACACTGGGCTGATCCCGGAAAGTAAACTACTGCGTGATGCCATCGAGCTGCTGAAGGAGCACCGCGCCAACTTGACGGAGTCGCAAGTCGAACTGGTGCTGGCCTCTCGCCGCGCCGTCGTTCGGCGCAAGTTCGCGCGGCGGAGTGTGATCGGAGGACTGAGTTTGCTGGCCCTGGGACTCGCACCAGCCGCATGGCTCATCGACCAAAGCAACGAAGAACTCGAGCGAGTGACCCGCGCGAAAGTCAGGGGCAAAGCAGCGGCTGTCGCAGAACGTGTCGAAGGGATTTTCTCCCGAGCAGAAGCACAAATCTCGCTGATCTTCTCCCAGCGTGCCAGCTGGATGCCCGCTGTGCAGAAACTGGCAGAGGCGACCCAACGCGACGAGGCAAACTCCGCTGGTGAGGCCGCACAGGAAGCGCAGATGACATCTCTGCTCTCGCATCTGAACAACTTCTTCCGCCCAATCACCGAGCGCGACGCGACGATTTCCTCCTTGATGGTAGCCCGCGACGATGACCTAGAGCTGTTGATGTTCGACGACCCAGACGCCCGACAGCTCGAGCCCGCGTACGACTTCTACAATCGGATCGTGCACAGGCCCGCGTTCGGCGCGTCGGCGTTTCAGGTCCGATGGCGAAACGACGCTCCCGGGCAGCCGCTGGCCGATTGGCTCCACCTCGGCGACAGTGATAGTCGCGGACAACCATGGACCGGATACCAGCCGAGCAAGCGCCCTTGGTTTACGGCGGCTGTCGCTGCGTCTCACAATCAGCCAGCTACAGAGCAAGTGAGCTGGACGAGGCCCTACCTGTTCTTCATCACCAAAGACGCTGGCATCACGGGGTCCATCGCCTGGCGTGAGGGCGATCACGACTACGTGCTCGCCGTGGACTTCATGCTCACCGACATCTCGATGGCGACGACCAAGCTGGAAGACTCGGACTTCTTGGCTGCGCTGATTACCCGCGACAACCACATCGTGGGACTGCCCGAGGACCAACGCTTTCAATCGGCGGCAGACGTGCGCGCGTTCTTCTCCGAGATTGACGCGATCCGTCGTCGAGCCAAGGCCCAAGGCAAACTTGCGGACTCCGCGGCTCAACTACCGACCGTGGCCGATCTGGGCATCCCGTCGCTCGAAGCCGCGCTCCAGGCGATGCCAGACGATGATGATGTTTTTCCGTTTCGTTCCGACGGAGAGCAGCTTTGGGCTGGGCGCCGCGCGGTAGGGCACCAGGAGCAGGAGCTGACCGTGTTAGTGTTCGAACGGTCCCAGCACTGACGCAGTTTCGGGTGTCGCGATGAGCCAGACAGGACACTCGGTTTCCCCTCCGCCAGCGTCTGGCCAACGAGCGGCAACCCTGGTCGTCCTCGCTACGTTGATGGCGATGAGCGCCGCGGCATGGTTCGGCCTAGACCAGCTCGAGCGTCAGCATCGCGAGAGCGTCGGAGAATCACTCGAGACGATCGTCGAGGTCAGTCGCGGCACGCTGCGTACCAGGCTGCAATCGGAAGGCGCCCACGCGCGCCACATCGCACGCAGCGCGGTCGTGACGAACGCTGCGTGGGAGTTGTTGCGCGGTGAGCGCAGCCATCAGCGTCTGGCTGCTCACACGTCCACTTGGCGCCTGCGTCAAGCGCTGACGACTGGGCTGGCCAGCATGCACCCACAAGGCTACCAAGTGGTCGCGTCGGACAACACGATCATCGCATCGACCCTCGACGAACAACTCGGACAGGCCGCGCCCGTTTCCGAAACGTACCCGCAGTTGCTGCGTCGAGCGTTCGGCGGAGAAATCGTCGTGTTACCTCACGCCGCCAGGCTGCGCGGCGCGACACCTCCGACACACCATCACGTAGCTTCCATCGCCGTACCCATAGCAGATGAACGGCAACTGGTGATCGCAGTCTTGGTGTTGTCCTTCGACCTGGAACGCGTGCTAATCCAGTCGCTGCACCTCGGTCGGCAAGGTGCATCAGGAGAAACTTACGCGTTCGACGTGAACGCTCGAATGATCTCCGAGAGCCGCTTCTTCGACGACTTGCGGCAGGCAGGAGTGCTTTCGCATCAAGAGCTCGCGACTGGCTCGCTGTTCGTGACGGACCCTGGCACGGACGTATTGCGGGGCGACAGCCCGCCCCTGCCCCACGAAAGTCGTAAGCTCACGACGATGGCAGCCTCCGCCACGGCTGGCAACACGTCGATGGACGTGGGGGGTTACCGTGACTATCGCGGCAGACGCGTGTTGGGCGCGTGGATCTGGGACGCGGAGCTCAACCTCGGGCTGACGAGCGAAATCGACGAAGCAGAAGCACTGCTCACCTACGAAGAGAACCGCAACCTAGTGCTCATGCTGCTGGCGGTGGTGGCGGTGCTCTGCGCTGGACTCATCTACTGGGTGCGGCGACAAGGAACGCTGCAAGCCGAACACCTGCGACGCGCCCGGGACGAGTGGCAGCGTCTGGCTCGAGCACGCGCTCTGGATTTACAAGCGATCCTGGACGCAACGCCCAGCGCCGTCGCGATTTCTCGCCAGGACGTCGTACGTTACGCCAACCCCAAGTTCGTCGAAACCTTCGGCATGAACGTTGGTGACGACGCCTATTCGGCTTACGTCGACCCCCGAATCAAGCGACTCATCTTCACCCAGCTGGCGACAGGAAAGAAGCTCGACGACATCCAAGTCCAGGCCAAGAGCACCGACGGCAAGTTGCTCGACCTGATGGCGCTGTTCCGACACATCGACTACGAGGGCGAGCCCGCCACCATGGCATTCCTGTTCGACGTCACGCGCCTCAAGCGCACCGAACAAGCACTGAGAGACGCAAAAGACGCGGCCGAAGCCGCCACGCGGGCCAAGTCGAGCTTCCTGGCGAACATGAGTCACGAGATTCGAACGCCGATGAACGCGATCTTGGGTTACGCCCAGTTGCTCCTGAGAAGTGACGGGCTGAGCAATCACCAGCGTGATCAGCTCGACGTGATCCGACGCAGCGGCAATCACCTGCTCGTCGTGATCGACGACATTCTCGAGATGTCGCGGCTGGAAGCGGGCCGCGGCACGCTCAACGAACGAGCCTTCGACCTGCGCGCCACGCTACGCGAGGTGGAAGACATGTTCAGGGAGATCACTCGCAACAAGGGGCTTCAACTCACGTTTCACGTCAGCCCCGAACTGCCGAACACCATCGCAGCCGACTCGAGCAAAGTCAGGCAGGTGCTGGTCAACCTGCTGAGCAACGCGGCGAAGTTCACGGATCAGGGAGGAATCGACGTGTACGCGGAAGCGCGAAAGCAGGACGAAGATCCGATGGTGCTGCTGATCAGAGTACGCGACACGGGTTGCGGGGTGAGTCGTGAGAGCGCCGAGCACATCTTCGATGCATTCGACCAGACCGAGCGGGGAGCGCGCGAGGGGGGCACGGGACTCGGTTTGGCCATCAGTCGGCAGTTCGCGCGTTTGATGAACGGAGACCTGACACTGGAGGACACTGAGGGCGACGGGAGTACGTTCACTTTCTCCTTCGAATGCCGTGTCGCGGCTCTCGATCGGTCTGGGCAGGATGAAACGTTGCCAGAAGTGCTCGGGTTGGCTGCGGATCAGGTCCCGCCGCGGGTGCTGATCGTCGATGATGTCCCGACGAACCGCGAGCTACTGCAAGAGCTATTACAGAAAGTGGGGTTTTCGACGCGCACGGCGATCAGCGGCGAGGAAGCATTGGAGGCCCATGCACAGTGGTTCCCAACGCTGGTGTTGATGGATCTCAGAATGCCCGGGATGGGCGGGTTGGAAGCTATCAGGCAACTCAGGGCGCGAGGATCTACGGCTGCGATCATCGCCATCACCGCGAGCGTGCTGGACCAAGAGCGAGCGGAATCTCTCGAAGCAGGCGCGAACGAATTCTTACGCAAGCCCTACCGCGAGTCGGAGCTGCTGATGATGCTGCGCGACATCTTGGGGGTGCGCTATCGCGCCGCCCAGGCGCCCGAGCCCCAGGTCCGCGAGCGCGTGACTGCGGCGGAATGTTTGGCGGCCATCGTGCCCAGCCTCCCGAGCGAATTGGTCGACGAGTTGAAGGAGGCAGCAGTGCAGGCGCGAGCTCAGCAAATCACACGCCTGGCTGAACGAGTGGCAGCCCACTCGTCTGAAGCGGCGATCGAGGTTCGTGACCTGGCAGGCTCGTTTCGCTACGAGGTGTTGTTGCAAGCACTGTCGAGTGACGCGGGGCGGTGAGCGGCCTCGTTGCGAAGTAGTGCGGGCCCTGCGCGGAGATCGGTCGACGAGACTTGGAAAGTCGGGCTCGAGCTGCGCGGAGTCACGGTCAGCGCGCCCGTTAGCTCGGGGCCACAAACCCAAAACGATGCTCATGAACCAGCGACCCCAGTGACCCAGTGAACCAGTGAACCAGTGACCCAGTGAACCAGTGACCCAGTGAACCAGTGAACCAGTGAACCAGTGACCCAGTGAACCAGTGAACCAGTGAACCAGTGACCCAGCGACCCACTGAAGTAGATGTCGTAGGTGCTGGCCGTCAGAGCTGCGCAGATGCGTTGTCGACTCCGAAGACGGCCTCGTGTATGAAGTGTCGGTGGATGCGCCCCACGCAAAGGGACTCGAGCTTGCCCGAGGGTTCTTCGAGGAGCACGTGCGCCCCGTGCTCGCCCACGACTTCCCTCGCTTGCAGTACGCCGCCGCGTTGATCGGTCCAGGCTCTGAAGTACTCGGGTTCGATACTCAGATCTCGACAGACCACCACTTCGGGCCGCGCGCGATGTTGTTCCTGCGCCCTGCAGACCACGCCGCTCACTCACGTGCGATTAGAGAACGGCTTTCCGTAAGTCTGCCGTCGAGCTATCGCGGATTTTCCACACACTTCAGCCCACCCAACCCCGACGACAACGGAACCCAGCTGCCTGCTAGGCACACGGGCGGTCCGCTCAATCACCGCGTCGAGATACTAACCGTCGAAAGTTATCTGCTGGACTATCTAGGGCTCGACGATGCGTCCACGATGGATGCCGTCGACTGGCTGACGTTGCCCTCACAGAAGCTGCTCTCGATCAAACGCGGCGCCGTGTTCCACGACGACGTTGGTTTGGCGGAAGTCCGCGAGCACCTACGCTGGTATCCCGACGACGTCGCCGCATACATCCTCGGATGTGCGTGGACGCGCCTTGGGCAAGAGGAGCACTTGATGGCGCGCGCCGCGCAAGTGGGAGACGAGTTGGGCTCGGCGTTGATTGCCGCGCGCCTGATTCACGACGTGATACGGGTGGCGTTCTGTCTGGAAAAGGAATACGCCCCCTACGCGAAATGGCTGGGCAGTGCGCTGTCGGAGCTACCGTGTGCGCCCCAGCTGGTGCCCAACCTCCAAGCCGCACGAGATGCCCGCGGTTGGCGAGATCGCCAGACTGCACTCAACGCGACGTACGAAACCCTGCTTGCGATTCAACGCAGCAAGGGCTGGCGCGATCAGCACAGTGGCCACGTGCAGCGATTCTGGAGTCGCCCATTGACGGTGATCGGTGGCGTGGAAGTTGCGCGAGCCGTGTTCTCGCACATCGAAGATGAGCGCCTGCGTCAGCTCGCGGATACGCGCCCCATCGGCAACATCGACCTGATCAGTGACAGTGCCGAGGTGCTCCAAAGGCCCGAGTTACGCGTGCAGCTGCGTCAGTTGTTCGCCTAGGCCCGAACGAAACTGTCCGCAACGTGGTTTCGTCACACCCCGCTTGCCAGGCGCGGGGTGGCTGCGTTGTAATTCGCGGCATGCGGCGGGTGAAACCAAAGTGGTGAGGGCCTTGGGTGCGATCGTGTTGCTCGGGAGCTGGCTGTTTCCCGACCCAAGCCATGCGAACGACGCGACCTTCGGCGGTGCGGGAGGCAGCCTGACGGTTCGAGACGAGACCCGCGTGCAGATGCGTTCGGAAGACATCTTGATGACGTTCGACGACTATCGCTGGAACGTCGAAGCCGAGTACGTCTTCTTCAATCACGCGAGCGAAACAGTCACGCTGCAGGTGGGGTTCCCCGAACTGCGCTGTGAACAACACGCCGATTGCGTGGACGTGGCGTTCAAGAACCTGACGACCCACGTCGATGGCAAGGTCGTCAGCCATCGTCGGGGGAAGCTGGCCGACGACCAAGCCTGGTCGGGTTACCTCGGTTTGGTGTGGTTGTTCGACGTGACGTTTCCTGCAGAACGTGAAGTGCGCGTACGCCACAGTTACTCGGTTGCCAGTGGTGAAGACGTCGAGGGATTCACTTATACCAGTTACGTCACGAAAACTGGCGCGCGCTGGAAGGGAACGATCGAGAGTGCTCGCTTTCGCGGGCGCTTTCCGCCTTTCACGCACACGATCGAACGCCGCTCCAGCAAAGGGCTCACCGAGAGCCCGCCCGTACAGGGCGCTAGCTACGTGGAGTACACCCTCGAAGGGAAAAACTGGGTCCCACGAGAGGACGTCGAGATCTCGTTCAACGTCTCGCCGCGCATGGCTCGCCGCGGTGATGGTAAAGACACGGCGGGCATGAGCTGCTTCTATGGGGGCCGGGACGAACCTTCCGCGCAGGAGTGCCTGAACCTATTGTATGCGGCTCGAGGCTACAACTTCGAATCGGCAGCCCTTCGCGAGTACTTCTATTCGGGCAACCCTCAATTCCGACAGGCCAAGCAGCTGGGATTTCGCGAGATGTGGGTGCGGGACATGTTACCCCTCGAAGGCTTCAGTGAACGCTGGTTCACCCAACGCGACAAGCCGCTGCTCGTCGAGCTGCGCAAAAAACGCGCTGCAGAAGCGGCAAACCCGACGGACACCAACCAAGTGCAGACTCCTTCCGCCGGGGGAACGTCAACTGCGCCCGCTCCCTCAGGCGCGGTGTCTACGGAAACTTCGTCTACAGAAGGCTCGACCGTGCCCCCAGCCACGGAGCCGACGACGTCCGCATCGACCCAGGCAGCCGCGCCGAGTGAAGAAAGCCCCCCTGCCCTCACTTCGCCGACGAAAACGCCGTCACCCGCGCGCGCGACCCCAACACCCGACTCTGCCGAAGCGAAGCCACGCGCGTCGCCAGGACTTTGCGCGTGGAGTGTGGCTGGGCTGGAGCACGCCGCGCCCACTCGGTGGTTGCTGACGCTGGTCATGCTCGTGTCGTGCAGGTGGCGCAACACTCGCGCCGTGCGTTGGGACGGAATTGCGGCGCTACTGCGCAATCTCCTACGTTGATTTCACGAATAGTCGCTAGCACGGGTCACTCGCGTCTCAGGCTGCGGTGCTTCGCTAAAACCTTTTCAACAACGCCGCGTTGGGCACTACAACCTGAGACGTCGTTGCTGCGGCATCTCTGCGGACGTTGCTCGTGTATCCCCTTCTACCTTCTCGTCGACGTCGGCCGCGGCGCTCAGCCCTTCGTTATCTCGTAGCAGTCACTGTCGCGCTCGGTTACTGCGCTCCGCTCGTGGCGTTCGCACAAGCCGAAACACCACAGAGCACCGACGTGGCGCGCGTCAGCCCGCCCACGTTGCAACACTTCGTCGACGCACCGTACCCAGCGACGGAACTGCAGTCGGGAAGATCCGCGGAGGTCTTGCTTCACCTCGACATCGACGCGAGCGGTGCGGTGACCGCGGTTTCCGTGAAGGGCTCCGCCGGCGCGGCGTTTGATGAGGCAGCGGCCTTGGCGGCGCGCCAGTTCGTGTTCTTGCCAGCGCGAAGGGACGGTCAGCCCGTCGCCGTGCGTATTCCGTTCGTCTACAGGTTCGAGGTCCAAGAGCGAGCGGTGGAGGCGAGTTACGCGGGTCGTTTGGTCGATGGCAGTAGCAACCGTCCGCTCGCCGGGGTGGAGTTGTTGGTCGTGCACAGCAGCGCCCCAGTTGACGGCGGCGCGCAAGCGTCCGCAACCCACCGCGTCGTGACTGACGCAGACGGACGGTTCCGACTCGCAGGGCTTGGCGCGGGACACGTGACGGTGCACATCTCGACGCCGGGTTACGAACCCCAGCGCAGTGAAGACGATCTTCAGGCAGCTGAAGATCGAGAAGTGCTGATCGCGCTCGTCCCCGAGGTTCCAGTACCCGAGCAAGGCGCAGATCCCGAGGCGGTAGAGGTGGTGGTGACGGGAAAACGCGTCGCCAAACCGACGGTCGTGCGGAGCTTGACGTCCGACGAAATGGAGCGCGTACCGGGCACGTTCGGCGACGCGCTGCGCGCGATCAAAGCGCTACCTGGAGTTGCGCAAACCCCGTCGCTCTCGGGGCTGCTGGTCGTACGCGGGACTTCGCCTGAGAGCACGCAGGTGTTCTTCGACGGCGTGTACACGCCGCAGGTGTATCACTTCGGCGGGCTGTCGAGCGTGGTGCCGACTGAAATGCTCGAGAGCATCGACTTTCATCCGGGCAACTTCGACGTGGGTTACGGACGCGGCATCGGCGGCATCGTCGACGCCAAGATCCGCAGCCCGCGCAACGACGGTAAGTTGCACGGGTTAGCTCAGGTAGACTTCGTGGACGCGCGCGCAATGGTCGAGGGACCACTGCCGGGCAACGACGGCTGGCGGATCATGGCGGGCGCGCGGCGCAGCCACCTCGACACCTGGCTCGGACCACTGCTCGAGGGCAGCTCGGCGTCGTTTTCGAGCCTGCCCGTGTATTACGACTACCAAGTGTTCGTCCAGCGCGACGCGGTGGACGGCTCGATGATCCGCGTCGGCTTCCACGGCTCGGACGATCGCGTCGCGCTGCTCAACGACACCGACGTGTTCTTCAACGAGTTCAGCCAGGGCAACGCGTTCTGGAACTTCATCAGCGAATATCGCGTACCCTTGAGCCATTCCACCGATTGGCAACACGTCGCTTCGGTGGGTCGCTTGATCGAGAAGGTAAAGGTTGGCCCGCTCGAGTCCACGACGTACGCGGTGCCGATGATCTTTCGCGGAGAGCTGACCCACCGCTTGAGCGATTCGCTGACGTTGCGAACTGGCCCCGACGTGCTCGCCGCGCCGTTCAACGTGAACTTCATCGTGACCGAAGAGGCGATCACGGGAGATCCGCTGGCGGCCTCCCCCGTCTTGCGACCGCCGCGCATGGCCGACAGCCAGAGTGCGTTCTTTCAGCCCGCCGCCTTCGCAGCGCTCGACGCGCAGGTGACGCAGCGACTCTCGCTCACGCCCGGCGTGCGTCTGGACTACACCCGAGGCACGGGTCGTTGGGACGTCAGTCCGCGCTTGAATGGCAGCTACGCGCTGGCGCGCGACTTTCCCACGACCACGCTGCGCTTCGGCGCGGGCGTCTTTCGTGAGCCGCCCGAAGTGCGATTCACTTTGCCCGAGTACGGCTCGGCTAGCCTCGAATCCCTGCGCGCGTTGCAGTTTTCTGCGGGAATCGATCAAGACTTGAGCAAGCAGCTGGAAGTCTCCGCTGAGGGATTCTTCTCGGGACTCGACAAACAACTGTCGCAAGCTGCCGATGACGAAGGCGTCACGGAGCTGAACAATGCGGGCAGCGGACGCGTCTACGGTGGTGAACTGATGTTGCGTTACAAGAACGACGGCGAGTTCTTCGGCTGGCTGTCATATACGCTGGCGCGTTCCGAACGGCGCTATCTGCCCGGCGCGCCCATGGAGCTGTTCGGCTTCGACCAAACCCACGTCGGCTCGGTGTTGGGCAGCTACCAGCTCGGCAAGGGCTGGGAGCTCGGCGGACGCTTTCGCTTGGTCTCGGGCGTGCCTACCGAGTCGTGTGGACAAGAGATTTGGGATAGTTCCGAGGGCAACTTCCGCTGCCTCGCGGGGGGTGATGGCCAAGGCCGTGCGCCTTGGTTTCATCAGCTCGACGTGCGCGTCGAGAAACGCTGGCAGCTCTCCACGGATTTTCGGCTGACGAGCTACCTCGACGTGATCAACGTGTACAATCGGCAGACCGCAGACTTGCCGTTCACCCCAAGCATTGGTCTCCGAGGTGAGTTGTGAAACGAAAGCTCGATTGGCAACACAGCTTGGTACTCGCTGGATTTGGGGCTCTGAGCGCGTGCGAACCGCAATCGATTCAGACCATCGATGGGCTCACGCTGATCGCCGTCGAAGCCTCGCCGCCGAGCGCCAACCCTGGCGACCGAGTCGAGTTGGAGCTTACGTACTTCGACCCGCTGACGCTGCGCGATGTGGGGGGCGCCGACGGCGGACTGGAAGACGACAGCGAGCCGCTGCAGATCGCTTGGTTTGGGGGCTGTCACAACCCGCCGCGCGAGAGCGCCACGGGGTGTTTGCCGCAATTGGGGCAAGCTGCGGCGACCGCCGTGGAACTGCTCGAAGAGGGCGACGCACAGGACGTCGATCCGGAGTTGCTGTCACAGTTGGGTTTTGGGCCACGTTTCGTGATGCAGATCCCCGACGAACCCGTCAGTGACCGCCAGCGCCGACCAGACTTGGTGCCGTTCGGGGTGAGTTACGCGTTTTTCGGCATTTGCCGCGGCGAGTTCACGCTGCTGCCCGAAGCTCTTGAACTGCTACCCGTGGACTGCGTCGACCGCGATGGCGTCGAGGTCGACGAAAGGGACTTTCTGATCGGCTTTACGACCATCTACGTCTACGACGACATCGTCAATGACTCGCCTGAAGTGAGCGGCATCGAGTTCGATGGCGAGCGCATCGAGACGGCCACGTGCACGCAGGATGACGACTGCTCCGCGCTGGGCCGCAGCTTCGAATACGCGTGCCACGAAGAGCAATGTATCCCTCGGGTGAAAGCGTGCGCTGGGGATTGCGAATCCATCAGCGTCGCGCCGATTGTGGATCGCGACGTGGGTGAACTGGACGCGACGTCGGTGGCGATCGGGCAGGAGCCGAAACGCGAACTGGTGTGGGTCAAGTATCATGCGGTGGGTTCGCTCGACCGTCGTGAATCTTTGATCATGGATCGCGACGGGGAGTTGCGAGAGCGGTTTGCGGCAAAGTGGACTCCGCCGGGCCGTGCAGACATCGTCGTGCCCGTGTTTGCCGTCGTACAAGATAGCCGCGGGGGCACGACGCCCACACGCGTAGACGTGATGATGGAGTGACGTACGCGCGCAGCCCTCGGGTAGCGGTTGTCTACACGCCCGGCTTCAGCTCTGCTAGTGGCACCGTCACGACGCGAGTCGCACCGTCACGACGCTCGAGCAAACAGGCTTCGCTGTATCCGGCCGCGCGCAATGCCTCCACGCAAGCGTCGAGCCCGCCGCCGACGTCATGTGGGCCGTGGCTGTCGTCACCGAGCGTGATCGGGATGGACAGTTGTCGAGCGCGCTCCAATATCCCGGGCCCTGGGTAAACGGGACCAAAACCGCGCCGCGCGGGTGCTGCGTTTATCTCGAGCAAACTCCCCGTCGCTTTCACCGCGCGCAGCGCCGCTTCGATACTGGGCCAAACGGCATCCGAAAACTCGACGCGATCGCCGCGGAAGCGCCGGATCAAGTCGATGTGGCCGGTTATCTCGGGGCGCAGCGTGCTGACGAGCTCGGCCACCTGCTCGAAGTACGCCGTGCACAGCGCGTCCCAGCCACCAGCCAGAACCTCGGCCTCTGCTGAGCGGTCGGGCGTGAAGTCGATGGGGATGTCGCCCACCGAATGCACACTTCCGACGACGAAGTCGAACGCGTGACGCTCACGTAGCGTCTGCATCAGCTCGGGCCACTGGCCAGGTGGCAGGGCCTCGGTCTCGAAACCGACGAGCAAATGCAGATCGGCCGCGAACTCGCGCTGCAAGTCGCGCGCCTGCTCGACGTAGCGCTCGAACGTCTCGGCAAGCTTGGTGGGGTCGAGGTCAGACTCGTCGGGAAACAGATCGATCGTTCGCGAGCGAGGACAATGTTCGGATAGGCCGTAGTGACTGAAACCCAGCTCGATCGCCCGCTCGACCACGGCGCGCAGGTCGCCTTTGGCGTGGCGACAGTATCGTCCACTATGACCACCGTGATAACTGAACCAAGCCACGCTACTCAGCAGTATCGGCTTCACCCTGCCGAGGGTCAAGGTCTACCAACCATTTTGCGGCCCAGACGGCTCTGAGCGGCGAACGACCGGACCTGGCTGGTCGCGCAGCGGGCACTCTTCGGGTGCGAGTGGGCCAGACGGCCCTCACCCCAGCCCGCTCGTTGTGGGTTCGGATGCGACCCCCTTAGCTGCTCGCCTTGGGTGAATTCGGCACGCGGTCACCAGTCTCCCCGCGCCCCTGGATTTTCGCGTCAATGTAGCTCAGACATCGCGATTGCAGTGGGCGGGTCGACGTAATAAACCCGCTCCATGCTTAATCGACACGTCACGGACCTTTCACAGCGTTTCACCAGCGTCATCCAAGTCGGCTGGGGCGCCCCGATTCGCAGTCTGACCGCTGCAAGTGTCGTTGCCACCGCCCTGCTAGGTTGCGGCATTCTCGGCGACGACGACAAGGAGGAGGATTCATCGTCGGTCAACACGGGGGACGACTGCGAAGAAGGCGACGAAGGGTGCGAATGTTACCCCAACGAGACCTGCAACGACGGGCTCAGGTGCTTGTCGTCGTTGTGTGTCGATACCTCGGGGAACAGCGACGACGCGGACGATGATGACGACGATGACGACGCGGACGATGACGACGCGGACGATGACGACGCGGACGATGATGACGCGGACGATGACGACGCGGACGACGACGCGAACGGCGACACCAGCGACGACGACGCGGACGACAGCGACGCGGACGACGACGACGACGCGGACGACAGCGACGTGGACAACAGCGACGCGGACGACGATGCCAGCGATGATTCAGATGAGCCGTCGGACGACGGCAGCACGGACGACGGTTCAGAGGACGATACCAACGACGATGAGCCATCCGACGATAGCGCAAGTGATGACTCGAATCCGACTGATGACGTGAGTGACGACTCCTCGACGGACGATCTCGCGGCAGACGACTCCAGCGTCGATGACTCCAACCTCGACGACGATACCGTTGACGACACGGATGACGCCAGCGACGACTCGTCGGAGGTCAGCTGTACCGAAACTGGCATGTGCTCCGCGGGTGACCGCATGGAGTGCACGGAAGATGGCCTCAGCGAAGCCGACTGCGCGGGTTGCAGCGTGCTGGAGTGTGGTGTCGCGTGTTGCTCGCACGTGTCCTACTTCGGCGCAGAGACCTACCCCGACTGGGTAGAACGCCCAGAGTTGGTATCGGACTTCACACAGAGCGAGTCCGCGGTAACCCTGCGCATGGCGTTCGACGACGAAAACCAGGTAGGCGCCCTGAGCTTCGTTCTCGATCAGGCATACGCCATCGATCCGTATTACGTCGTGATCGGGCTAGACGCGCGCGGCAGTGGCCTCGACGGCGCGGTCACGGTGAGTTTGGAAGACGGTGAAGGGATCGGCGGCTGCCAGTACCCAGCGTACCTGGCCACGGACGACACCATCTTCTTGGATGACCTCGACGCCAATTGTTGGGAAGACTTCGACGTGGGCAGCCCAGTGCGACAGATCAATGTACGCATCGACTCTGCCAGCAGCGGCAACGCGGTGTTGTCCGTGACCTCGATCAGTTGGACGCCCAACTGACCCGCCCGCGCGAGAGCGACGGAGTCGCCAAGCGTCCAGTCCGGCTGTGATGGTAGCGTTACCAGTTGTGACTCGGGAGATCGCACTGATCTACAACTGGTAACCTCGCGCGAGCGGCGGACGGAACTCTCGTCGACGAGCTCGTTCGGACGGTGGCCTGGGTGTGCGCAGTGAGGTAGAGCGGTGTAGTTACCATGTTCCGTTTGCTTCGCGCCGTTTGCACGTCTTGCTTGGTTGTTGCCTGTTCGGCAAGCGATCCCCCAGAGCCGATGACGAACGGCGCAGGCGCGAACGCGGGTGGTGCTGGCGCGCAAGGCGCAGGCGCGACCTCGCCATCAGACGTGCTGATCGACACGGGAAACTCTGGCGGCGGGACCGGGTCGGGCGGCGTCAACGCGGGCGTCGCCAATCTGGGCTCGGAAGAGACCTGCGATGGTTTGGATGACAATGGGAACGGCGTGATCGACGACGTCGACGTCGGAAAAGATGGCTTGTGCGACTGCATTTCGATCGGCTTTTTCGGACAAGTTTCGTCGGACGCGGGCAACGAGACAGGTCAGTTCCAAAACTGGCTGACCGAACGTAGCGGTCAGGTGCCGATCAAGAACTTGGATGCAGACGGCACACTCACCGCGGAATGGCTCTCGGGCATTCAGGTGTTGATCGTTGGCGGCATGCAAGATCGCACAGGTGGGTTTTCGGCAGCCGAACTCGCCGCTTTCGAGGATTGGCTGATGAACCAGGGAGCAGGGGTGATCACGCTTGGCGGCTACACGGCGGAGTCGGCGGACATTCAGCCCACCAACGCGCTGATCGCGAGTACGGGAGTCCAATACGTCACCGCGGCAATTCCGGACGAGGGCGTGATCGGCGAGGACTTAGCCCCGCCAGTTTGGCTCGACGGGATCGTGGCGCCAGATCACCCCACCGTGGATGGCGTGGCAGAGATCGGCGTGTACTTCGGTTATCCCGTGAGCGGCGACGGAACGGTCGTGCTGCAAGAGGGTAGCTATGATCTGGCGATGGCCAAGGAAGTGGGCTCGGGTCGTGCGTTCATCTTCTCCGACGAGTGGATCACCCAGGACATCACCTGGTCCGGAAGCATCGAAGGCGGCCAGGATGAGTGCCAGCAGCCTTGCAACGAGATGAACAACATCTGCCCGATCGCAGAACGTCAATGCGCAGACTGCGCCATGCAACCCTGCAGCGACCCGAGCGACACCGACGAGACGACGTGTCACAAGGGCTGCCAACCGAGCTGCGAGTCGGAAACGGCGCGCTGCGAGATGTACACCTCACAGTGCGAGGTGTGTAGCGCGGGCTCGAGCCAACGCGAACAGGCCACCGCGCGCCTGTGGCTCAATACGATACGCTGGCTGACTCCACAGAACGAGTGCCAGGTCGAAATCCCGCCCGTGATCCGCGTGCGCTGAACGGGGCCGAAGCGGCTACCGCACGCGCTTCCAATTGACGAGTCTTCGGCATAAATACAGCCGATGAAACCCTCGGCTCTGGGCTCTTGGGCGACTCGCGGCCGTTGGTTCGGCCTCGTGCTCTTGGTCGGCGTGGCTCTCAGCGCGGCAGCGGCCCTCGCCGGACAGGTGAACCCCGAGCCGCTCGACGCGAGTGTCGTTGCCGTAGACGCTGCTGCCGAACCACCAAGCAGCGACGCGGGACCTCCACCATCGAGCAGCGACGCGGGTGGTGCTACTGGTAACCCATTTCACCTACCGGGAACCCAGCCGGGCGAGCTCACCCAAGAGCTGCGCTCTCCCGACGTATGCGGCGGCTGCCACGGCTACTACGCCGACTACTCGCCAAACGACTCCTGGCAGGGCTCGATGATGGCCAACGCCACGCGCGATCCGTTGTTCCAAGCTGCGCTCGCCATCGCCAACCAAGACGTGCCGGGCTCGGGTGACCTTTGCATACGCTGTCATTCCCCCGACGGATGGTTGTTTGGTCGTTCTTCCCCGCCCGAGCTCGCGACTCTGATCGAAGATGACTACGAAGGAGTGGCCTGCGATTTCTGCCATCGCTTGGAGCCTGCCGAGCCGCTGCTGATCGGAACAGGACAGTACACCGTGGCTGACGACTTCATTCGGCGTGGTCCGCGAGACGACGCGCAGTCTGCGCACGAGTCGGTCTATTCGGCGTACCACGAGAGCTCCGAACTGTGTGGGCTGTGTCACGACGTCTCCAACCCCGCGGAGGGCAACTTCGCCATCGAACGCACCTACAGCGAATGGAAGGCATCCGCGTTCGCTCCCGAGGGACAGACCTGCCAGAACTGTCACATGCCCCGGCAAGCGGGGTTCGCAGCAGGGGCGCGCAACCTTCCCGAGCGGCAAGTGGCCGTCCACGAACTCGCGGGCGGCAACACGTGGGTGCCGCGGGTGCTCGCCGCAGAACACCCGGAGCTCGGTCGAGGCGAGGCGTACGAACGCACCGCCCAGGCCGCCGAGCGGATGTTGCAGAGTGCCGCTGAGCTGACGTTACTCGACGGGCCTCGGCCTGCTCGCGGTGGCTCGCACCTGCTCGAGCTACGCGTCGAGAATCTGACGGGGCACAAACTGCCCACGGGTTACCCTGAGGGGCGCCGCTGCTGGCTGGAGGTGGAAGTCCGCGATGGAACTGGCCGACAGTTGCTTCACTCGGGCCGCTACGACTACGAAGAAGCCGAGCGAGTCGATGACGTTCAGCTCCGAACCTACGAGGTGAAGATGGCGAGCAACGGCGTCGAAGGGTTCCACTTCGTGCTGCAGAACGAACTGCTACAAGACAATCGAATTCCGCCCCGCGGGTTTGTCGCGGCTGCAGATACACGTCCCGTCGGCCGCGACTACCCCAGCGTGGGAGAGCGTTCTGGCGCGCTGATGCTCGCTCACTGGGACGTCGCGCCGTATCGCTTCGAAGTGCCTGCAGAAACCGTCGGGCCTTTGTGGGTGGCCGCTACGCTTTGGTACCAGACGACGTCCCGCGAGTACGTCGCGTTCTTGCGAGACGAAAACCGCACGGACGCCACGGGGCAGCGCTTGTTCGACCTCTGGATGGAGCACGACCAAGCGCCGCCAGTCGCCATGGCTGAGTTGGTCAGTTTGTTGATCCTGGAGGGGGACCCGCTGCCAAACGGTGGCGACGCGGGTGTAAATGACGCGGGCGCCCCGAACGATCCGAAGGACGCCGCGGTGGTCGAGCCATCACGGGATGGCGGTTTCCAGGAAGCGGGCCTGGTTCACGCTGATGCGGGCGGGAAATTAGACGGAAGCGCGCCGGACATGGGCGGTTTCGACGACGGTGGAAAGCCGCTTGGCGATGCAGGAAACCCACGCGATGTCGGCTCGTTACTAGACGCGTCGGACGCATCAGGATATGTGGATGCCCAGAAGACGACGGGTCCTGAAGGTGGTCAGCCGACGCAGTCAGCGCGTTCAACTAGTGGATGTGATTGCGCCGTAGGTTCACGCGGTACCAGCTCGTCAGCATTCGTGTGGGTAGTACTAGGTTCCCTGATGCTCAGGCGAAAGCGAATCCGAATAGGAGTCTTATCATGATCAACGGCAAGAAAATGACGGGATTGGTGGGCGCCGTGTGTGCGTTATCACTGATCGCCTGCGGCGATGACGACGGCGGCTCGTCCGACGACGCGATTGAAGCAGGTCTAGACGGCTCGGTCGACGACGACTCGACCGACGACGACGACTCGACCGACGACGACTCGACCGACGACGACGACTCGACCGACGACGACTCGATGGTGGATGACTCGACCGACGACGACGACCCGATGGTGGACGATTCCACCGACGACGACCCGATGGTCGACGACTCGACCGACGACGATTCCACTGACGACGACGACTCGATGGTGGACGATTCCACCGACGACGACGACTCGATGGTGGATGACTCGACCGACGACGACGCGACCGAGGCAGGAGCGCCCGAAGGTGGACTTCCTCCCGCGCTTCCCGAGGTCACTGCGATCTGCGAAGGCTTGACGGGGCAAGAGCAGATCGACTGCGGTGAGTACGTCGTGAACCACGTCGTGCCCTGCGGTGACTGTCACACGCCCACGGACGAGACAGGCGCACCTCTGCCAGGCATGTTCCTAGCGGGCAACGCCACGGCACCGTTCTTGGACATCGTGCCCGACAACGACGAAGCCGGAGCAGTCTGGGTTCGCAACTTGACCCCTGACGTCGAAACGGGCCTCGGCGCTTGGACGGCGGAAGAGATCAAGGCGGCGATCGCCACTGGTATTCGTATGGACGGCGACGTGTTGTTCCCGGCCATGCCGTACCAAGAGTTCGCCAACATTCAGGAAGACGACCTCGACGCGATCGTCGCCTACCTGATGCAGATCCCTGCGGTGGACAATGCCGTTCCCGATCATCAGGTCATGTTGCCAGCGGCCCCCCCACCGTACTCTCCCACTCTGTTCCCCGCCATCGGCTTGGAAGAGGATGACCCCGATTACGAGTTGGCCGTGCGTGGTCTATACATTGCCGCCTACACGGGTTCATGCATCGGTTGTCACACCCCCGAAAACCAGGGCCAGCCAGACTTGGAGAACCTGTTCGTCGGCGGTCGAGTGTTCGGCTTGCCCTCACCGCCGTTCCCGGCGGAGGGCGTCTACACCGCCAACCTGACCCCGCACGAGGATGGCCTCGGGGCGTGGTCGCCACAAGCCATCGTCAATGCCATCAAGCAGGGTATCGACGACGAAGGCCAACCGTTGTGTCCCCCAATGCCCTCAGGTCCGATGGGCTCGTTCGGCGGCATGGAAGATGACGACGCCCTGGCGATCGCCACCTATCTGCTGAGCATCGAAGGCAAGCCGAACGTCACGGGCGCGCCTTACCCCGAGTGCGTGATGCCTGGACCGCCCCCCTCTGGAGAAGGTGGCGCCCCAGTATCTGACGCGGGTTCACCCGAAGCGGGCATGTCGGTGCCTGAGGCAGGCACACCCGAAGCAGGGATGTCGATGCCCGAGGCAGGCACACCCGAAGCGGGGATGAGCGAAGCGGGAATGAGTGAAGCGGGGATGAGCGAAGCCGGCGTCGACGCTGGCAGCAACTAAACCCAACTGGGTCATGCCATGTGGCAACGGCCGCGCTCATATTCGAGCGCGGCCGTTGCGTTTTGTCCGCATGACGCTACTTGCCGTTTCAGCACGTCACTCACACGCGTCGGTCGTCAGTCGACGCGGGCTTCGCGACGGGAGGACTGGTGAGCGGCTGTTCTGAGAGCCGCTCACCGCAGTGTTTGCAGTGACGCGCGTCGGCGTCGTGATCGTCTCTTTCGCAGGCACGGCAAACCCACTTCGAGGCAGGCTTCGCGTCGCGTGCGGCAGACACCAGTTCGGCCGATACGATCCCCGTGGGAACCGCGATCACGCCGTAACCCAAGATCATCACGACCGAAGCCAGAATCTTGCCGGGGACGGTGATCGGAACGATGTCGCCGTAACCTACGGTCGTGAGCGTGACGATCGCCCAGTAGACGCCTTCTGGAATGCTCGAGAAAACGCCACGATCTCCCTCGATCCAATACATGAGCGTGCCGACGATGGTGACCAGGGTGACGACCCCGCCGAGAAACACGGTGATCTTTCGCAGGCTGCCGATCAACGCGGAGAGCAGCAGGCTCCCCTCACGCATGAAGCGCACGAGCTTGAGCACTCGAAATACGCGCAACAAGCGCAGCGCCCGAACCACCGTCAACACCTGCGCGCCTGGCACGAACAAGCTGACGTAGGTCGGCAGAATCGAGACCAAGTCCACGACCCCGAAAAAGCTACGCGCGTAGCGAAGTGGTCGACGGACGGCGTACAGCCGAAGCGCGTACTCGATGGTGAACAACCCAGTGAGCGTGAGCTCTACGACGCGCAGCGTCTTGCCGTGAGTCCGCGCCACCTCAGGCACGCTCTCGAGCATCAGGGCAAAGACGCTGGAGATGATGGCGAGCAGCAGCGCGACGTCGAACAGCTTGCCCGCACGTGTATCCGTGCCGAAAATGACGACGAACAGTCGTTCACGCAGTGGATCCTTGCCGTACGCCTCCATGGGCTCCTGGTTTCTTGCACTTGCTCCCCGTCGTCAACTTCGTGCGAAGAAATTCTCTGCGAGGCCCGAAACAGGCTCACAAGCCCGCCACGCGCGCTCGCAGCCGGGCAACCAGCGGCGCGCTGTCTCGCGGAAGGAACACGAAATTGTTGATGTACATGCCAGTGCGCGCTCCGAACACGGGTTTGACGTGCGCGGCGTTCTGGTGAACATCCAAGGAAAACTCGGAGACCGAGCGTAGCTCGTTGCCCTCCAGAAAGTAGCCTTCGTAGCCAGCCTGCGCGAGCAATCCGAACACGCCAGCAATGGCCCCCGCGCGGTGGCGTTCTTCCACCTCCACCAGCACGTTGGGGCGCTCGCGCTGCAAGAACTCGCGCGCGCCTTCGAGCACGCTCAGTTCGTGTCCCTCGACGTCGATTTTCATGAAGCCGACGTTCTGCAGGTTCAGCTCGTCGATCGTCTTGCACGATACTTCGATACTGTTTACTTCTGCCCCGTCTGCCGCCGAAGACTCCAAAGAACCGCGCGTGTCCACCTCGCGGCCGCCCATCACGGGAACGTAGATGTTGGCGGTTCCTGGCGCGTTCGAAAGCGCTAGGTTCAGCACCGTCACCCCCTTGCCGAAGCTCCGTTCGAGCTGTTTCGCCAATACCGGGTGCGCCTCGACCGCGTACACGTGAGAGGCGTGGCGACGGCAGAAGTACGTGTACAGGCCCTTGTTCGCCCCCACGTCGAGCGCGGCGCGGCCGCGATCGCAGAGCACGTCGAGAAGGCGCATCTCACGTTCTCCCCGCGTGCGGGCCCGGGCGGCGCGGAGCGGCACAGTCAACTTCGGTGGCAAGCGATCCATCAGCGCTTTGGCGAACATCGACGCAACATATCAGCTTTTCTGACGCGCAGGTTCGCGGATGCGGCACCCCCGAGCCACGCACACGACGCGGCCAAAGGCGCCTCCACCCTTGCCCTGACGCAGCCGGGCGAGTACCTCCGAGCCCTGGCCATGAGTGAGTCGCCGTTGATCTCCGTCATCGTGCCCGTGTTCAACGACCCGGACGGCTTGACGCGTTGCCTGCGGGCGCTGCGCGCCCAAACCCATCCGCAACACAAACTTCAGATCATCGTCGCCGACAACGGCAGTCACGTCGACATCAAAGCGTGCGTGGACAACTTCGCACACGTCGAGCTCGTGATCGAAACGAAGCCCGGATCGTACGCCGCCCGCAACAGGGCCCTACAGGTCGCCGAGGGAACGCTCCTAGCTTTTACGGACGCCGACTGCCAACCCCACCCCGAATGGTTGGCAAACGCCGCGGCCGCGCTCGAGTTCGGGGCGCTCGACGCAGTCGTGGGTGGCGACGTCGAACTGTTTGCCCTAGACCCGCACGCAACCACCTGGACGGAGCTCTACGAACTATCGCTCGGCTTTCCCCAGCGGTTCTACGTCGAGCAACGCAAGTACACCGTGACCGCCAACCTGGTCACGACGCGGAGAGTGTTCGATCGCGTGGGGCCGTTCGACGCCGGGTTGAAGTCTGCGGGCGACAAGGAGTGGTGTGGGCGCGCCGCACGTGCAGGCTTTCCGATCCTGTTCGCCGAGGACGCTGTGGTGAGGCATCCTGCGCGCCGCGAGTTCGCCCAGCTGGTGGGCAAAAAGCTGAGACAAGCCAGCGGACAATTGGGTAGCGCTTCCCGCAAACACTCACGAGTGGTCGCCTTCACGCTCGTCTTGCTCACGGCCTGCGCCCCGCCGATTCTCAGAATGTTGCGTATGCGACCGATGCCGAACCTCGGCGTCTTGGGACGGTTGAGGCGCCTTTGTATCGTATGGCTGATGGCGGTGGCGCTTCAGCTCGTCACGGTGTTCGAGCTCTTGCGTCGCGCGTTCGGCAAGCCAGCAGAGCGCTGAGTCTGTAAGGGGAGACTGCCGTGGACCTCGCCGTCAATCGTGCCACCCGGGCCTTTCCGCTTTGGGTGATCGGTGCGAGTCTCGGCGCGGCGCTGTGGCCGAGCGCGTTCACCTGGTTTTCGGGTCCTTGGATCACCTGGGGGCTGGGGGTGATCATGCTGGGCATGGGGCTGACTCTCACGCCGGCTGACTTCACGCGCGTCGCCCGTTACCCGCTTTGGGTGTTGTCAGGCGTGGTGTTGCAGTTTTCCGTGATGCCCCTGTTCGGCTGGGGCCTCGGTTGGCTTTTCGGCTTGCCGCCTCCGCTTGCGGTCGGCTTGGTGTTGGTCGCTTGCTGCCCGGGAGGCACGGCTTCCAACGTGATCGCTTACCTCGCCAAAGCCAACGTCGCGCTGAGCGTCACGATGACGGCGATTTCGACCATGGCCGCCGTCGCGATGACACCACTTCTCACCTCGGCGCTGGCTGGATCGCGCATGAACGTCGATGCGGCTGGACTGTTCTTGGGGACCGTCAAGGTGGTGCTCTTGCCCGTTGCTCTGGGCACGGCGCTGAACCGCTTCGCGCCGAAGTTCACTTTGCACGCTACCCGCTTCAGTCCCCTCGTCGCGGTACTCCTGATTGCGATGATCGTCGCCAGCATCATCGGTGCTGGAAGGGACAAGATCGTCGACGGTGGCTGGGCGTTGTGGGCGGCCGTGCTCTGCCTGCACCTCGCGGGTTTCGGCCTCGGCTACTGGCTTTGCCTTTGGCTGACCAAACGTGAATCGGTTGCACGCACCGTGTCAATCGAGGTGGGCATGCAGAACTCGGGTCTCGGCGCGCAGCTGGCACGGACGAACTTTCCACCAGGCCTGGGCGTGGACGTTCCCAGCGCGCTCTCTGCGCTCACCCACTGCGTGTATGGCAGCTTGGCGGCGGCCTTGTGGCAGCGTCGCGAGCCGCCGCAGTCCGCTGACGAGACAGTAGAGCAGGTACGCTGAGCCGAGCCTGCTGGGACCGGGCTTGGCTGGTCGCGTCAGGAGAGCGGCGGACTCGCCTCGGCCCCCTGCCTCAGCTCAGCAAACTCCCACGGACGCATCAATCGAGCGCCGTAGGTTCGGCACCGATCGCGAAGCGCGCGATCCGCGGACACGACACAAACTCGCGAAGGGTGCGCGGCGGAGCGAACGATGTCGACTATTTCGTCGTCCGCGTGTGCAGCGTACCTGAGCTCCCCTTTTTCACGTACCCACGAACAGCGTTCGGATCGCTCGGAGCTCGCATCGAACACCACACAGAGTTCCGCGCCCGTTCGTACGTCGTCCAGCCAGCATAAGACCTTGGATTGCGCCTCTGCGTTCCACCAGTCCCGCCGCTCTCGCCCCTTCAGGATGCAAGCGTGCAGCAGGTTGAAACCATCGATCACCCAAAGGTTGACGTGCGGGGTGAATTGGAGAGAACGAGACACAGAGACTGTACGGGGCGAAAGGGTCGAAGTTGGAACGGGGCGCTAGAGCGAGTGTAGGAGGATCGCCCACTGAATCAACCTCTACTGAATCAACCTGTAACTGGTGCGCGACGAAGCGCTTCTAAGCTAGGCTGCGCCGGATGGGGTTTGAAGTTGGATCTCGGTTCCCAGTTCACAACAGCCAGCGAAGCGCGGCAAACGTTCGAGGAGCGGCTGCCGCATGCTGCCTGAGTCTGGTCGTCGCAAGTTGTGGCGACGACGGCCACGCCCCGTTGTTGGGCCCCACCACGACGGGCGAGTCCGTCGGTGACTGCGATGGCACGACCGAAGGCACGTGTGACGTGCAAGACTCCGCGTGTCGCGAGCACCTCGCGGAGATCGCTGCGTGCCTGTTCGGGGGTGATGGAACCGAAGTCGTGCTGCCGCCCGTCGACGTGATCAGCGTCGACGAACTCGAAGAGGCGCTGCGCGACGACTACACAGATGCGGATGACGAGTTCGCACGCTACCGCCAGGGCTGGGCCTGGGCGTTCGAAACCCTCGGGTTCGCCTCCGATGGCGGCCTCGACGCCGAAAACCAGGCGCAGCGACAAGCCCAGAACATTGCGGCGACGTACGACCCAACCTCCAAACGCATCACGCTGGTGACGCCTGAGGAAGAGTTCGATGAAGCCTACGACAACTCAATCTTCATTCACGAGTTGATCCATGCGCAGCAAGATCACGAACACGACCTGAACCGCATCTCGAACTCGAGAGTGCCGACTTCGGATTCGTACCTCGCATGGCGCTCGATGGTCGAAGGCGAAGCTGAGCTACATCAGGTGCGCGCTTACGTCGGCTTGATCGGCCTACGAGAGAGCCAAGTCGACCTGCGCCGTGCCTTCACAGAAACACGTCATGAGCTCGAAGCGTGGATGCTGGACGAGGGCGAGCTGCTGCTCGACATGTGGGTTGTCGTGCCTTACGGCTACGGCGCGCTGTGGGCGTTGGACGTTTGGGAAGAAGACGGCGCAAAAGGCTTGCGGGACGCCATCGACGACCCCTCGGACAGCGCTTACGAGTTGTTGGCCCGGGTTTGGGGTGAGAATACCGAAGCAAGCCTGGCGCAAGCGCGGGAGTCGGGCGACTGGCAAGACTTCGACCTGTACGACTACGACTCGCTCGGCGCCTGGGGCGTATACTTGCTGTCACTGCGACAGTTCGAAGACAGTACGCGCGCAGAGGACCTCGGCTCACGCTGGCGTGCGGACCGCATCGAACTGTTCGAAGCCGCGGAAGGTGAAGGTTTCGCACTGCGTTGGCACTTCATCATGGCTGACGAAGACGCGGCTGACGAGCTAGCTGCGCTGTTCGACGAAGCCCAGATCGGTAACGCTCGCGTCGACGACGTACACGTCTACATCGATGTCAATCAGTCCGCCGAACGCGACGCTCCCGAGGCTGGCGATGCTGGCACCGAAGCCGATGGCGGTGGGTCTGACGACGAGGCGTCCGAGGATTGAGCCCCGCCCGACGAGTGGCTCTCTCTCTTCATCGACTCGAACGAGTCATTCGCCTTTCGCTGCGGTATCGCGACACGTTCCGAATCCGCTATAGTGCGCACCGTGCAGTGGCTGGTGCAGCGATACTTCAGCGTCGACCCGAGAACCTTGGGCGCGCTGCGCATCGCTTTGGCGCTGCTGCTGCTCGCCGACTTGGCGCATCGCATGATGTTCGCGGAGCTGTGGTACACCAACGAAGGCCTGACGTTTTCGCTGCTTGTCGTCTTTCGCCGGTTGCATCGAGGATCGTAGCCTAGATGCTCACGAGCTATTCCCGAGAGTCGCTTGAAGCCACAGCGCACGTCGACGGGCTGCACTGCCAGAAAAATCTGAACACCCGCGGGGATCACTCCGCCGCCTCCAAAGCGCGAACCACCTCGACCAACAGCGTTTGAGCAAACCCGCGCCGAACGACAACCTCGGCTCGCCCCACGCGGACGAGCAAGTCTGTAGCCTGGCTTGCAGGCGTCGCCACCACCCGAGCGAACTGCGTAGTCTGCCTATGCGTGGTGTTCTGACTGACCGTGACCGATGAACCATGCGGACCACCAGGGTTGAGCCAGACACAGCCAGTTGGCGCGAGCAGTGTGACGCGCCGCCGACAGAACCAGAAGCGAACTCGAGCGCGAACGTACGGGCGCTCTACGCGGCGTGACGACCTCGACTCGCGTCAACCTCACGCGAGCAGGATTGCCCACGCGTGACGAACGCGGCGCGACGCCGGTCCAACGAGAGCGATCTCGGTCACATCCGTCACCTCCGAACAACGCCGCACGACGTCGTCACGCGTATCATTGGGCGCAAGCGGAGCCACGTGAGTGTCACCGCGAGCAAGCCTACGCGTGTCTCTCGGACACCCGTAAGCTCAACAAGCCGGCTCGCCTTCGCGGCTACTCTGTCGTAATATCGAGGTGCGTGGGGCGGAACCCCGATTGGTCAAAATCGGCCTGTATCACGTCGCCAATCGCGCGCAGATCCGTGCGAATGGCGACCTTGAGCCCGTACGTCGCGGGACGCAACACACCCACCCAGCGACGCACTCCGTTGTCGAGATAGCTCGTGCCGTCAATCAAGCGGAACCCTTCGTCATCGAACAGGCGCTGGACTTCCGTCACGAAGGCATCCTGCTCGAGGTCGACCACGACCTTTCCAACGCTCCACTCTGCGGAGCTCACGACGAACGCCCACTTCTGCTCGCCAGCGACATCGTAGGGGATCACTTTCACCGGCACCAAACCCTCGGCTTCGAGTTCCGCCAGCTTCGTCAGCAACCCGATCTTGCTGAATCCCGAAAGGAACCAGTTCGCGCCTGTGCCAACGCGCGAGATGCCCGACCACAGTCGCGTGCCGCCAACCTCGTAGCTGTCCACGTCCATCAGTCGCAAATCTCGGTCATCGAACAGTTCCTGGACCCTGTCATGGAACGCTTCAAGCTCGAGATCGACGATGAACTCTTCATCCCAACTACCTGCGCCCCATACACCTCCCCATCGGCGAACACCGTTGTCGAGGTACGTCGTGGCACTCAACATGCGCAACCCCTGCGCGCGCAGCGTCGAGATCCGGTCGAGGAATGCAGGCTGAGGCTCTTGCGTGATGAAGTAGGCGGCGAACGTTTCTGGCTGCGCGATGCTAAGTGCGATCGGTCGGGTCACTGGATGGGTGACCGTTGGCCAGATGAAACTCACCTCGGGCGGTTTTGGTAGCCCATGCGCGCTAAGGTAACTCCAGGGGGTGCTGGCGTCGGGAGACTCGTTTCCATCGACATTCACCGCGAATGCTTCGCGGAATGGCATCGGTCGCAGCCGCGCAGTGCCGTCTTGCACGGCGTGAATGTGAAGGTGGGGCCCGTCCGAGTTGCCCGAGTTGCCGGCCCGTCCGAGAAGCTGTCCCCTGGTCACCTCCGTTCCCTCTACCAACAAAGTGGGGTCGACCGTCCCTTCCCGCATGTGGGCGTAACAGACTTCCTCGTCGCCATGCAGAAGGCACACATAGTTGCCGTACACGGTAATGCCATCGCAATCCGCATTCGGATCTGGCGAATCCCCGAAGCATTTCTTCGTGCCGGGATCGTTGTCCTCGTATCCATCGGCGGAGGCCGTCACGACGCCTTTGGCCATGGCTCGAATGGCCTTATCCCAGATGTAATGCTCCTCATTCATGGTAGCACCCGACTCCTTCGTGTTTCCATCTTCGTCCGCGACGTGCAGATCCAACCCGAAGAGTTGCCACCCGCCGCCGGCCGGCGCGTGAGTGGCAGCTTGCCCCCTCCAGTACTGGTTCGGCCCTAGATCGGAACCATAGCTTGGCCACGTCCAAGTCCCGAACGGGACCGGCGCTTCGTGCACCTTCACGGGTCGTGTGAACGCGTGCGGGAACGTGTAGTTATCCGCGCTGACGGCGAAACCTGCGACGGTCGGCAAGGGCTCGTTCAGGATGATGTTGTCTTTCGCTTGGCCGTCTCCTGCGTCGAAGTACCACTGCTGGGTGCGCCCAGCCTCCACACATAGGTTCAGGTCGTAGTTGCCGTTGGGCTGACCGCCACTCGGAAACGACACGGTCACGTGGTTGATAATCACGGCGCTCTGGCCTGTGTTGTGGAAGTCGAGACGGAGTGAGAACTGACCCGAGCCCACCTCGCCGGCTTCACCAGCCACCAGCGGTAGGATGACGATGCTGCCGTCCTCTTCGGGTTCGGTGCTCACGTCGAGTGACGGAACGCTGCCACCGACTTGGGCGTCTGCTATGCAAGGATCGACCTCTGCTAGTGCCAATTTGTCGAACCGGTACTGCCCCGGGGCATTCGCTGGAACGTTCAAGCCGACCATGATGCGCAGGTCGTCGAATGATCCTGAGATCAGCTTGGTGTAGACCCCCGGTGTAATCGTCATCTCAAGGGTCGCCCATTCGCCAGGGGCATGCCCGTTGAGATCCGCCTGGCCCGCAAACTCGCTATAAATCCCAAGACTCGGGGAGTCCAAGAACACTTGAACCTGCCCGAACCAGTACGGGTTCGCCTGCTCTGCTGGTATTAACACCGAGAGCGTCATCTTGTCGCTCCCGAACGGCAGCGTCGAGATCGGTTGGCTGATGAATCGAGTGTACCCTCCGCCTTGCAGTTGTACGGAATACGATCCTTGCACGTGACTCGCCGAGGTCGTCAGAGTGGCGCTTCCGGCAACGACGGACCAGTCGCTTGCCGACTCGAAGCCGAGAATCTGTACAGCATCTTGTACTGTTAGCGCTGCACTTGCGGTTTGTATCTCCTCCTCGTGACTGCCTACGGCAGTACACCCTGCCGCGTTGAGGAAGCCTCCAATTACAATTGCGTTCCGAACTGATTGTCTCATTCTTGCGCCTCCCACCTTGAGTGATGCCCGGGCGCCGAATCGCTTCGGCGGGTTAAGCGTGGATGATGCCAGGCGACGCTAGGATTCGCAAGTCGAGCCAGTTACTCCTAAGGACCCGCTTCAAAAACGAGCCTCCTCAGGAGAATCTGTGGTTGTGAACGATCCCGGGAACCCGCGTCGGATTGGGTGAATACCGCGGGATGGTGCCTGGTTCAGTTCACCGCTTGTATCAGACGGTCAAGGAACGCGGGCAAAGTCGACATTGGTGCAGCGAAACGGCGACTGTGGGCCTTCGTCGTAGTGCTCAGTCGGTCGCGACACGTGTATCTTCGTTTCGCTAGCCGTTCTGGCGACGTGGGTGCAGTTCGCACTGATTTATCTGTTCAACGCCGTTCACAAGTCGGGCGAGTCGTGGCTCGAGGGCAGCGCCGTTCGTGACCTTTGGTACCAGATCCGCATCGCCACTCCAATTGCGGTCTGGGCGAGGGACCTTCCGCTCGCCGTGTCACAGGTGTTCACCTGGACAACCTTGTTCGTCGAGGGCCTCATCCCGCTACTGATCGTGATACCCATCAAGCAGGCGTGGTGCCGTGCACTGGCGATCTTGCTGGTCATAGGGTTACATGCTTCCATCTCGCTCTCTGCCAACTTGGGAGTCTTCTCTTACGTGATGATGGTCTATAGCTTGGTGCTGCTTCATCCGAGTCACTGGGATTGGGCCGAGCGACGCTTGTTTCCGAGGCTTTGCGCGACTCGCCCTTGCGCGTCCATCGGGCGCGCCATGAACGACTTCGTGAAACGCCACGGCCCCGCGCTGGTGGACTTGCTTGCTCCCCGAAGCAACGACATCCCGCCGAGTGAGCTGCGACGCAAACTGTGCTCCGTCGGCGTCAAGACGAGGGAAGCTGCCGTCGCGGCGCTGATCGTCGTCGCGACGCTTCAGGTGTTGAAGGAAAATCGCATCATCCCCGCTTGGGCAAAACCCGAGACGGGATCTTGGCATGGGGCGGCGATTGCGTACACGCGCCTGCAACAGGGATGGCAGATGTTTGCTCCAAACACGCCCCGAACGGACAACTACCTGCGCATCGATGCTACGATGGCTTCAGGACAGCACGTCGACCCGATCGCGCTGGCGGCGGACATCCCCAACGACCCGACGTCGCGCAACATCCCGACCAGTGCGCTCGGGCTTCCGGTCTACTTCGTTTCGTACATGGACCGCATCTCGCGCGACCGCCGTCACCACAGGCCGCTGACCGAGTGGATCCAGAAGTATCACGAACGTACTGGTCGCCCCCAGGACCGCATCGTGGCGTTCACCGCCCTGCGCCTGGAACACACCAGCCCCACTCCGCCCGACACCGCGTACAGCGCGACGCGGACCCATAGCTTCTTGAGTTGGCGCGAACCCGCGCCGAAGGCCTCAGGCTCGGCTGCTAGGTAAGTCGCTAGGAATTTTCGATCACCAGCCACCCACAAGGGGAGTTGTGAGCGGAATTGGCGTACGCTCGGGAGCATGCCCGAAGCCCCTCGGCGATTCGTTCCGAAGCCCGACTGGGTGGTCGCCTTCGAAAGCAGCCTCGCGCAGCGCATACCCGTGCACCCGAACTGGATCTCGGCCGCGAAGCTGCTGTTGATCACACCCGTTTTTTACCTGGCGCTGAGCGGCCGTGTCCCGCAGTTGACTGCACCATGGACCTTGGCGCTGGCGTTTCTGTGTTTCGCTGCGCTGGATTACCTCGATGGTGTCGTCGCGCGCGGCAAAGGACTCGACACCAGCTTCGGGCGCGTGTTCGATCGCCTGACTGACTACCCGTTACTGCTGATTTGTTCGTACTACTCCCTGGACGTCGTTCCTCGAGCGGCTCTGTTCACGAAACTCGGGTGCGACGCCCTACTGCTGCTGTTGTTCATCTTGGGCAGAGGCTCGACGGAAAATCGCTTGCGCACGACCATGAGCTACGCTGCGCTGCTCGGGCTGTTGTTCGCGAGCCGCAACTGGCTCCCCACCGTTTTCACGCCCACTTTCGTGGGTGGCCTGTTGTGGCTATCGGCGGTGTTCTCGGCGCTGGTGGTGCTGTACAACCTGCGCGTTCTACAAAAGCGCTTCATCGCCGACGCGCTCAGCGCCATGAACCTGGCCTGCGGCATCTGGTCAATCGTGCTCGCCTCGGACGACCACTTTTTCTCTAGTCTCGTGCTCCTGATCGTCGGCGCAGCCTTCGACGGATTCGACGGCGCCGCCGCTCGTCGCTGGGGCGGCACTCGCTTCGGCGTGTACAGCGACGACATCGCAGACGGCATCAACTACGGGATCGCGCCGGGCGCCGCCGTGTACTTTGCGACATCCAGTCTCGAAGGCGCATTGCTTGGCGGCTTTTTCGCAACGTTCACCATCGGACGCCTCGTGTACTTCACGCTCAACAAGACGAACGCCGATCCGAACTACTTCTCGGGTGTCCCGAGCACCAGCGGTGGGCTCATCACGCTCTGCGGCGTCATCTTGTTTCACGACAACCTGCTGCTGCTCGGGGCGATGGTCGGTGTGGCGTGCAGTTTGATGGTGTCGTTTGCCAGCCGCTATCGTCACCCGGGTCGCGCCGCAGGCAAATACCCGCGCCGTGCGTTGCTGCTCGCGCCACTGTGTTTGCTCTTGGTCACGCTCGGTGCGATTGTCGGCGGACCGCGCGTGGCTGCATCCCTCATCTTGACGCTCAACTTGCTTTATGGCTTCTGGCCCACGGTGCGCGCTTTCCGCACGGCGCTGGGAGCACGCAAACAATCAGCGTCGTAGCGCGGCCCTGCGTCGTCACCCCGTGAGTGCGCCGCGCAACTCGTCGGCCACGATGCCCAGCTGCATTTCGCTCAGCTCAGGAAAGATCGGTAGAGACAGCACCCTCGCCGCGGCGGCCTCCGTCACGGGCAACGTTCCCGCGGCGTAGCCCAAAGCGACGAAACATGGCTGCAAGTGCAGCGGCTCGGGATAGTACACCCCCGTGCTCACGCCGCGCTCGTGTAGCCGCTGTCGAACGGCATCCCTTTGCAGCCGATCGTCGAATAGCACGGTGTATTGCTGAAACACGCACTCGTTTTCTGCACGAATGATCGGCGTACGCAGCGGCAGTCCGTCGAGCAGCAGGTCATAGCGCTCGGCGTTCGCTCGGCGCGTGCGGTTCCACTCGGAGAGGTACGGCAACTTGGCGCGCAGTACCGCCGCTTGCAGCTCGTCCAAACGGAAGTTCCCCCCGATGAACACGTGGTGGTACTTCGGGCGCGCGCCATGCTGACGCAGCAATCGAATCCGCTCCGCCAACGCGTCGTCAGTCGTGGTCACCAGCCCGGCGTCCCCCGCCGCACCGAGGTTCTTGCTCGGGTGAAAGCTGAAACAAGCCGCGTGCCCCAGCGCTCCCGCGGAAACACCATGCTGCTTCGCGCCCAGCGCCTGCGCTGCGTCTTCGATGACGTGGATACCTCGGGACTCGGCGAGCTTTCTCAGCGCGCGCACGTCGCAACATTGCCCATACAAGTGAACGGCGACGATGGCCTTCGTTCTGGAGCTGAGTACGCGCTCGACGCCCGCTGGGTCCAGATTGAAGGTGTCTGCCTCGACGTCGGCGAACACGGGTTTCGCGCCAACCCGAGCGATGGCGCCCGCGGTCGAAAAGAAGCTGAAAGCGGTGGTGACGACTTCGTCGCCTGGCCCAACTTCGAGCGCCATCAATGTCGCCAGCAGCGCATCCGTACCGCTACTGACACCGATGGCGTGAGGCACGTTCAAAAACTCGGCGAGCTCCGCTTCCAATGCCTGCGTTTCCACCCCCGTGACGAAAGCTTGCCGCTGCATGACACGGAAAACGGCCTCGTCCACCGCGGCCTGAGTCCGTCGGTACTGCTCGCGCAGGTCGAGCAGTGGCACTCGAGTCTCAGGCTCAGACGACATGAGCCAACCGTGGACGCGAGCTCACCTTCGCTTGGCGTACGCGATCAATCAACTCGATTGCAGGGCGCGCATGCTCGATACCAAACCCGCGCCCCGCCAAGACCTCCTCGTAGGAACGCGTGTGCAACTCACAAAACCCCGCCGAGAACTCCAGCGACTCCCCGTCTACGTCGAGCGCGCGGTGCGCCGCGTGTCCGCGACTTCGAGCACTCGCTGGTAAGTCCGCGGCGTCCACGGACAGAAACCAGGTTACATCCGCTCGCTCGAGCTCGAGCGTTCCGTACACCTTGTCGCAAGCGCGACCATGCACCTCGACCCGCTGACACGGTCCGAATAACCACAACATCAGGTCGAACAGATGGACACCAATGTTCATCGCCAGCCCTCCCGAGTGCTCTTCAGAGCCCTTCCACGACGAGTGATACCAGGGTCCACGACGGGTGATGTAATCCAGCTCCACGCGATGTCGCTTGTCGCGACCTGAACCCAACCGCAACTTCAACGCCACGAGCTGAGGCAACAAACGCAGCTGCATGATCGTGTACACGCGCCCCTGAGTTTCCCGCTCGATCTCGGACAGCTGGTCCAAATTCCAAGGATTGATGACTAGCGGCTTTTCGCAAATGGCCGACGCTCCAGAGCGCAGTGCCAGCCGCACGTGAGCGTCGTGTAGGTAGTTGGGTGAACAAATGCTGACGTAGTCGATGGCGTGACCCGCGCCCCGACGTCGCAACTTCTCGAGGTGTCGTTCGAAACGTTCCGGCTCGGTGAAGAAGCGAACCGACGGGAAATAGTCATCCAACACGCCGACTGACGCGTGTGGGTCGACGGCCGCCAGCAGACGATTACCCGTCGCGCGAATCGCGTTCATGTGACGGGGCGCGACGTATCCGGCCGCCCCCGTAAGAGCGAAGTTTTTCATCGAGGCGCCCTTTCTACCCGCTGACCGCCGAGTTCGTCCACGCAGACGAACTCCGATTCACACGTCGTGCACGACGCCCGCGTGGGCGCCGTTCCCTCGAAAGAGAGCCGCCCCCCACACACGCACACCCAACCAATCTGACGTGCGGGAGTGCCGACGACCAGGGCGTGGGCGGCCACGTCGCCCGTCACCACGGCACCCGCACCCACGAAACAGTACGCGCCGAGTTCTACACCACACACGATGGTGGCGTTGGCACCGACAGTCGCACCGCGGCGCACGGTCGTTCGCTCGAAGGCTCCACGTCGTTCGATGAATGCGCGCGGTCGCTCGACGTTGGTGAACACGCAGCTCGGTCCCAAGAACACGTCATCCTCGACCACGACGCCCTCGTAGATCGAAACGTTGTTCTGCACCTTGACCCGATCACCGATCACCACGTCTGGCCCGACGTTGACGTTTTGCCCCAGCACGCAGCCGCGACCAATTTGCGCCCCCGCCTGGACGTGACAGAACAACCAAACGCGCGACCCGTCGCCAACTCTGGCAGTCGCGTCGATCACTGAGCTCGGGTGAACACTGGCGCTCGCCATCACTCCGCATCCTCGCACAGCACGCTTTCACTCGCGCCTGGAACCGAGTCGCAGCGAGAAGGTCCGTGCTCATTTGGACTGCGCGGCCGAGGCGCCGCGACCCCGCCGTCGCGCAGCCAGCACTGCGCTGCGCGAGCTTTCTGCCGCAACCTCGTTGGCTCTGCTATCGTACGCGCGCTTTGTCGCTGCCTCAGACCGATCGCCTCCTGTGTCCGAAGTGCCGCCAACCTCTCGCCGCACGCGCGTCGGAGGACGAATCGTTACGCTGCGGCAGCTGCCAGCGGCGCTTCCCCAGTGTGGCAGGGATCCCCGTACTGCTCGAACAGCCGGAAAAACGCCTGGAGCTGTGGGCTCGGCAGCTGTCGCTATTCATCCTCGACACTGATGAAGCGATCCGTCAGCTCGCCGTCGAAATGATCGACGAAGGACTCCATCAGCGCACGCGCGAACGCCTGCAGCTAGTGGCCGAAAGTCTGCCTCAACATCGCGACGCGATCACGTCGCTGTTCTCGGACGCCGGCATCTCACCGAGTCGCGATCGCGTCGAAGCCGCCAGCGTCGAAGGTTCGGTGCTGGCGTATTACACGTTACTCCACCGAGATTGGGCCTGGGGCCCCGAAGTGACCGAAGCCCAGGCGGCAATCGACGCCATCGCCGCGGTCGTCCCCACGGACTTCGAGCTCGGCACCACCCTGGTGCTCGGTGCGGGCACGACGCGATTGTGCTGGGACCTGGCAACGCGTTTCCCTTCAGCAGACGCGATCTACGCGCTCGACGTGAACCCACTACCCTACCTCGTTGCCCAGCGCCTACTCGACGGAAAAAGTGTGGACCTGTTCGAGCTTCCGGGCCACCCGCGACGCTCCACGTTCGCGGCACAATCGCGGCGAATCAAGGCCCACTGTGCGCCCCCCAAACGCTTGCATCTACTGTTCGCGGATGGCCTGGAGCCTCCGCTGCCAGCGGGCTCCGTCGACACCGTGGTCACGCCGTGGTTCGTCGACCAGGTTCCCAAAGACGCAGCCAAGCTGACCGGCACGATCGCGCAGTTGCTACGCGCAGGCGGAAGCTGGATCAACCACGGGCCGTTCGTCTACGACCCAACCCGAACGAAACCTGCTCATCGCTACTGCGGCGACGAGTTCATCCAGCTCGTCAAGCACGCCGGTTTTCAGATTGCCAAGGCGAGTTACGAAGCCATGCCGCACCTCGCCTCGCCACTTTCGAGTCACTCACGCAGCGAGTGGGTGCTCACGATGCACGCGACCAAGCCCCTGCCAAAGAGCGACGTTGGCGGCGCTAAAACAACCGCAATGCCCGATTGGCTTGCCCCCGACGCCGCGCAAGACGCGGTGGTTCCCCGTTTCACTGGTCTGGGGGACTATTCCCCAACACACAAAACAGTGGCCGCGACATTGGCGCTGGTCGATGGAACGCGAGGCGTGGCTGAAATCACCAAAGCTCTGGTCGCCGCGGGTGAAATCGTCGCAGACGAAGACGCAGAGGTCGTCGTCCGTGGCTGTTTGAAAGTGCTCTGGAACGAACAGAATCGCCCCCGCTGAAATAGCGCTGCTCAAAGCCACCCGAGTTTGTGGATTTGTCGTGGAGAAGGGCATTTCTCTCTTGCCCCACGCCCCCTGGTGAGCATGCTGCGCCCCCATGAGCCGCTCCAAAGTCGCCATCGTGCGCACCAGTCCCAAAACGGTCCTGGAGGACTACCACCGCCTGATGAATCTCGCCGACTACCAGCAAGAGATCGCCAAAGACGCGGACACCGGGCTCAAGATCAACATCTCGTGGCACTTCTTTTATCCAGCCTCGTCGACCACGCCTTGGCAACTCGAAGGTGTGATTCGAGCGATGAAGCAAGACGGGTACGACCCCGACTTGATCCACGGCTGCCACAACCGCACGGTAGTGATCGACGCGCACCTAGGCGAGCGAGAGAACAAGCAAGTCGACGTGATCCAGGCGCACGGCCTGCGCAACGTTCACCTGTATGAAGGTGAGGAATGGATCGACATTCGTGACGCGGTCGGCGACCTCACGGACAAGTTCTTGTGCTTGAACGAGGTTTACCCCAAGGGTTTCTCGATTCCGAAGCGCTTCATCGGCGAGAACATCATCCATTTGCCCACGATCAAGACGCACATCTTCACGACCACCACGGGCGCGATGAAGAACGCCTTCGGCGGCTTGCTCAACGAACACCGCCACTGGACGCACCCGGTCATCCACGAGACCCTCGTAGACCTACTGATGATCCAGAAGAAGATTCACCGCGGCGTGTTCGCAGTGATGGACGGCACCTTTGCGGGCGATGGCCCCGGGCCGCGCTGCATGATCCCTCACGTCAAGAACGTGCTGTTGGCATCCTCCGACCAGGTCGCGATCGATGCGGTCGCCGCCAAGTTGATGGGCTTCGATCCGATGCGCGACCTCAAGTTCGTACGCCTGGCACACGAGCTCGGGCTCGGCGTCGGCGATCCACGCGACATCGAACTGGTAGGCGACGTCGACGCCGCTAACGAGAGCTGGAACTTCGAAGGCCCCTTCAAGAACATGACCTTCGCCTCGAAAAACCAACACCGCATCTACTGGGGCCCGCTCAAGAAACCCGTCGAGTGGTCACTCAAGACGTGGCTCGCCCCGTGGGCATACGTCGCGTCGGTCACCTACCACGACCTGTACTGGTACCCGCGGCACGGCGTCGAACGCGTCAACGAATCACTGACCAGCGAGTGGGGCAGATTGTTTGCCAGCTGGGGCAAGGTACAACCCGACGCTGAAGGCCGTGGCTACCCCGACGTCGGTGATGCTTCGGTCGACATCGTGCGCGCGGGCCTTCGACACTTCAAAGAAGGCGCACGCCTCGTCGGCATGGCCGTAGCCGAGTCACCCGAGATCACGACGCGCCGCAGGCGCAAAGAGATGCAGCAGCCGAAGCAGTTGCGTTCCTGAACCGACGTCAAGCCGCGCGCTTGCGACGGACCAACAACATGGTCCAGTCGTCTTCGCGCTTTTCGCAATGCTCACGCGCTTTCTCCACGACGCGCGCAGCAATCTCGGAAAGGTCGTCGCAGCTCGCGGATGCCTCTCCCAAGACGGCTTCGAGCCGCGCCACGTCGAACAGCTCGCCCTGCTCATCGCGTGCTTCGATGATGCCGTCGGAGTACAAGCACAAAATATCGCCAGGCTGAAGCGCGAGCGTCGACGTCGGCACTTCATTCAGTTCGTCGACGATGCCCAACCAGGGGCCTGCAGCTTCGATCAACTCGGTCTTGCGCGCGCTAGCGCGATACACCACAGGCCACTCGTGCCCGCCTGCGCAGGAGAAGACGCCGTTTCCTTGGTAGCTGAGTAGCTGCGCCGTCACGTACTTGTTGTCTTCCAAACGCCGCGTCACGTTCTGGCGTAACGTGCGATTGACGTGTCGATACACGTCACTCGGCTCGGCATCGGGGCTGCCATGAAACTGACTGGCAAACGCCGACTGGGTCATGAGCATCACGAGCCCAGCGCTCAGGCCGTGGTCGGACACGTCGCCGACCGTCAGCCACAAGTGTCGTCCCTCAGCGTCGGTCAAAACGTCGTAGAAGTCACCGCCCACTTCGTCCGCGGGTAACATGACACCCGCAAACTCGAAATCGGGGTGCTTCGGTTGGGGGGGCAAGAGTGCCCGCTGCAAGTCAGCCGCGATCTCGAGCTCGCTGGCCATGCGCACCTGCTCTTGAAGCGCTATTTGGGCTTGCCCGAGCTGCGTCATCATCTCGTTGAAGGTATGGCCCAGCGCGCCCAGTTCGTCGCCGCTGGTGATGTCGACTTTGGTGTCGAGATCGCCTTGCCCCACGCGCCGCGATGCGGCCTCGAGCGCGCCCACGTTCCTGGTGACTCCCCGTGCGATGGCCCACGCCATGAGCAAGCTGCTGAACACGATCACCGCAGCCAAGGACGAACTCAACCACAGTTGACGTTCAGTCAGCTGACGCTTGGAGAGTGCAACGCCGCGCACTCGCTCGTTGAGCAGCTTCGAAAGGCCGGCAAGCTCTTCCACTTTGGCGGCTTGCAGCTGAAACCAGCTCTCCGTGTCGAGGCTCAGCTCTTCCTCCAGCGTTTCCATCACCGAGACACGCATGGCATCCGCAGCTTGCGTGGCTGGCCCGTTGGCGATTTCGGCGAACAAGGCTGCCTCTTCGGCGGCAGACGTCGTTCGCAACGCGTCGATATGCGTCTTCTCCTCGCTCACCATGCGCACGAGTGTCCGAAAGCTTCCAGGTGGAAACTGACCGTTTGCGAGCGCGTAGCTGACCACGGCGTGTTGCGCGCTCGCCCGCTCCGCGATCTCCAAACTGGAAACCAGGCTCGTGATCAGGCGCAGCAGCTCCCCGTCGTCGCTGAGTTCGGTCAACGCTGCGATTGCTCCGATCAGCGAGTGGGTTGCTTGCAAGTAGTAGTTGACGATGACGTCCAGGTCGAGGGCTCGATGCCCGAGCTTTCCCCGTGCTCGGAACTCGTCGAGTTCGCGCAGTGGTCCGAGTGCTTGCTCCAGGTTTCCCGCCAAACGCTGGGGCAGATCTGAAAGGCGTCGCCCTTCCAAGAATCTCTCCAGGCCGCGCACTGCCACGTCCGTGTGCCGCTGCTGTGCCACCAGTAACGACTGGATGTGAGCGATGTTCACGTGCTCCACGGACTTCGCTGGAGCCTCCTCAGGGTCGCCGTTCGCTGCTTCCTCCGCCTGTAACAGTTCCGCTACGGCATCCACTCCCTCGCTCGGCTCATCAGGTTCTGGCCGCTTGGCTTTCTTCGAGTTCTTGTCGTCGACAGCAGTCGCTTCATCCTTCGCTTTCTGCTCCGCGACACGACGCCTGCTCGCTCCCTGCACGAGCGACGTGAGGGCACGCTCGGCGTGCAAGGCATCCAGCGCTTCAGTCATCAACAGGGACAACCTCGCCAAGTTTTCGACCGAACCCAACGCAGCCGCTTTGCGCGCGTCATTCTGCGCGTCCCTGACGATCAACCCGCTGAGCAGGATGGCTCCGAGCACGGGGATGCCAGCGAGTAGCGCCAACTTGTGACGCAGCGACACCTTGGGCATGTCGGCACAATAGAACGAGGCGCGAGCGGCTCCAACCACGAATGCCTGGCCTAGCCCGGACGCAGGTTTACATTGGCGCACACCCGACACCCGCAGCCCTCGGACGGCCTGACCGCCACCCACTCAGAGCCGCGGTTTCGACTGCAATCACCTACACCGTCCCTCCCACGGTCGAACCAAGCGTCGCACTTTCGCCACCACTGCACCCCGACCCAACTCGAGTCGCGGGCGCACTGGGCGCAGCATGTGTTACGCTGTGCGGCAGGTTCGACGTGTCACGCTCAGCCAGCGCCAGCACTGACCCTCGGGGGGTTGCGTCAGCGTTCATCCGCTTTCGCCCAACGTGGTCCTACATCGACGGAATCCGACGTTTCGTCGAAGACTTTTGCCACGCGACGGACGCGGGCGCCCCTTTGGCCGAGCGCGCGCGCTTGGTGATCCAAGAAACGTTGGAGAACGCAGTCAAGTACTCCGTCGTCGATGCCAGTAACGAGTTGGAGCTGACGATGAACACCGACGCCGCAGACTTCGAGATCAGCGTCTCGAGTAAACCCGACCCAGCCCATCTCGACGCCCTGCGGCAGCAACTCGACGAGCTCTACCAACGCCCTCCGAAAGACGCATACGTGGCGGCCTTCGCCCGGGCGGCTAGCAGCCCGACCGCTTCCGCCCGACTAGGCCTTGCCAGAATTCGATACGAGGGCAAGATGGATCTCACCTTGTCCGAAACTGGCGACGGCCGCATCAAGATGAGTGCAAAAGGAAAACGTTGAGCCATGAGCCAATTCACGAGCGTCCAAACTCCCGACATCGACGGCTTGCGAATCGTCATCGAAGCTCCCAATCGCATCTCCTTAGGTGGCACCATCACCGTGCGCAGTCCAGAAGCTGACCTGCAGCCATTCATCAAAAAGTTACACGAAGCCGCCCTGGCGGACGCGCTCTCCGAGTTGGAAATCGACGTCAGCCAGTTGGAATTCGTGAACTCGTCGGCGATCCGTGTACTCATCGATTGGACGACCTGGGCCAAGAGCGCAGCTGCCAGCAACACGGGTTACAAGTTAGTGTTCACCATAAACCGTGGAACAACTTGGCAACGCACCAGCTTCGTAGCCCTGCAAGCTCTCGCCGCCAACGTGATCGAAGTACGCTGAAGCCATTTTGTCGGACAAAGCTGGCCTGAGTCACTGACTCCGCCGCCAGCGTTCGCTGAGATCCGTCGCGGTCCTCACGCGTTGCGCCACACCCCAGCGGTGCGCCAAACTCGAACGACGACGCTACATCGCGACGCCCCAACAGCTCCGCGCGTTCGGAATGCTGGCCGGACCAACGCCAAGTGACTCACCATCCGATTTCTGCTCAACGCCGACGATAGTCGCGGCTCACCTTCTACGGGGTAGGGTCATGGCCCTCGCTTGTGCTAGTCGCAATGTGCCTTGGCCGGATCAATTCGCACTCGACGACAGCTCACGGACGCCCTGCGGTGGCTCATCGCAGCAGCCTGCGCTGCTGCGTTCGCGCTCACCTTCGGCCTCAACTACGGCGTCGACAACCAGGTCACGTATTTTCTCTCGGCGCTCCGCCACAACGACCCGAGCGTGCTGGCGCGCGACTGGTACGCCGCCGAAGCCACCCACTACCACCCCGTGATCACGCAGCTGGTCGCACCCCTGATCCGTTGGTGGCCATCAGGCTGGGCAATCGCGATCCTACAAGTCGTGGTCGTCGTCGGCGGCTGCCTCGGCTGGCACGCCGTGTGTCGCAGGCTGATCAACCACAGGAACTCCGCGCTTTTCGCCTACGTCTTGATCCTCGGGTTGCTCTCGGCAACTCACACGCTCAGTGCGGGCATCAGCTACATCTTCAACGAAGCGTTTCAGCCTTCGGCGATGGGCAGCCTCGGGTTGCTACTCTCGGTCCCCTTCTTCGTCAGTGGGCGTTGGCTGGCGTCAGGTGTGGCGCTCGGAATCAGTGGACTGTTTCACGCCAACTTCTTGGTGCTCAACGTCGCGACGTTCGGGCTGGCTCACTTGACGCTCGGTGGAGACCTGAGAACCATCGCTCGGCGCTTGACGTTGCAGCTCGGGCCATCGCTTCCCGCCCTAGCGATCCTGGCGATGCCGATGTTGGCGACCGCAGGCGGTGAACACGCCGCGGAGGCACGTCGCATCTTGTTCGAAATCCGCTCCCCGCACCACTACACGCCCAAGGCCTTTCAGCACGACTTCATCCCACTGGCGGCCTGGACGATGTTGGGCGTGGCGAGCGCCAGATTGCTCTACCAAGGCAGAGCTCTCGCTCGACTGATGCGACTGTTGCTGGCGCTTGCTGCGGTAGTTTGGCTCGGTACGCTGCTGACGAGCTGGAGCTACAACACACGCATCGCGCAGCTTTTCGTCTGGCGGCTCGCACCTTTCCTCGACTTGATCGGACAGACGACATTCTGCCTGGCGCTGGTGCGCGTCGCGCAACGTCCGCACGTATTGCGGCAGATCGAGTGGGGCGACTGGGTTCTGATACTGGTCGGTGTGTTTGCGGTCGGCAGTGCGTACGGCTTGCGGGGTCGTCCACTCGTGACTGAAACCCTGTTGGTCGGAGTAGCCGTCGGCGTCGTTGGCGTCGGTCTCTCGCTGACCGGGCGTAGGTTTCTCGCCAAGCGCGTACTCGGCTGGATCCTTTCCGCGGCCATTGGCGCGGGTGCACTCGGTGTACTCGCCTACGGGACGTACCCCTGGCTCGACGACTTGAAACCGCGCTCGAGTCTGTTGCGAAACCACGCTCCCCACGACCAGCAGCTGTATGACTGGGTCGCGGATAACACGAACGAGGATGCGCTCTTCCTCACTCCCCCAACCCACCAAAGCTTTCGCTTCGACACGCAGCGCGCCATCGTGGTGGACTGGAAGTGCACGCCGATGTTGCCCGACGAAGTGGTCGAGTGGTTTTCGCGACTGGAAGACGTCAGCGGCAAGACCATCAAGACGTACCGCGATCTGCGCGGCTACGAACAGCTCGACCCACAGCGAGTCGAGCGACTGCAGCACGCATACGGCTTCGACTACGTTTTGACATCCAGCCGCGCGCGAAGTCGCTTGAAGGGGTTACGGCAAGTATTCAGCAACGCGCGCTGGACCGTGTTCGACGTGCGCGCCCAGAGGGACGCGCCGAGAGACTGAGCTGCCCCATCGAGAGCACCACGCCTGGGCCGATGCCATCGGGCGACCAAACTTTGTAAGCTACCCGCGAAAGAAGATGAACGAAGTTCAATACCGAAAGGACAGACGGTTGTTCATGATGACGGGAGCCACATTGGTGTGGGGCTGCTGCGGGGCGAACACGCGGGGCGCCCAAGATGTCAGCTCCGCTTCACCTAGCCCAAGCTCGACTGACAGTTCGGGAGACGCGCAGGCGAGCGCTGCTGAGCGAACGACTGCAAGCGACGAAGCGCCCGTCATTTCATGGCAAGGCCGCGTCCAAGCAGACGGCCCCACCAGCGCTCGTTACGCTTGGTCGGGGTGCGGCTTCCGCACGCGGTTCTTCGGCACAGGTCTGATCGCCAGGTTTTCCGACGAAGAGAATCTGCACACGCTGCTCGTCGATGGTGTGCAACAACTCCCACTACGCGTTGGTGGCGTAAACCAGCGCGTGGTGTTGGCGGCCGACCTGCCGCGGCGCGAGCACATCGTGGAAGTGTACCGCCGCACCGAGCCGCTCTTCGGCCCGACGCAACTGCACGGGCTCGAAGTCGTGGGGGGACGGCTCTTGCCGCCACCCCCCGACGCACCACTACACATCGAAGTCGTCGGTGACTCGATCAGTTGCGGTTACGGCAACGAGGGCGCGGATGCCAACTGCCCGTTTTCGCCAGCCACTGAAAACCACTATGCCACGTACGGCGCGATCACTGCTCGCGCGCTTGGCGCGAGCCTTTCCACGGTGGCGTGGTCGGGCCGCGGCGTCGTCAAGAACTACGATGGCGAACCTGGCGATCTGATGCCCACGCTGTACGAACGCACTTTGCCTCACGAGCCGAACAGCCGCTGGTCGTTCGAGGACTCGGCGAACGTCGTGTTGATCAACCTCGGCACCAACGACTTCAGCACGAATCCCGACCCAGGCCACGACGAGTTCGCGACGGCTTACGCCGCGTTGCTCGCGCACGTTCGCTCACGCCACTCTCGCGCGCTGATTTTGTGCATCACGGGCCCGATGCTCACGGGCCCCGACGCGGACAGGGCAAGTGCTGCAATCGCGAGTGCAATTTCTCGGCGTCACGCTACTGGCGACACCAACGTCGTCAGCTTTCGACACCGCACCACCAACGAGTCCCCAGGGTGCGACTGGCACCCGAGTGTGCGCACTCACAGAAAACTCGCCGACGAACTCATCACCGAGTTGAAGTCGCGACTGCCGCGCGACACGACGTCGTAACGCCAGAACCCGTCGCGCTGGCACTAAACCGCCAGCAACCCGCAGCCTCTATTCAGCCGCCAGCTGGTCCACCACGGCGCCGAAGCTCGGCTTGGGCTGCTGACTGCGATCGAACAGCAGCGGGTAGTTCGTTCGGCCATTGACGGGCCAGTTGTTGAGCCAGGACCCACCATCATCGACGCCCCAGAAGGTAACGCTGCTGATGCTGTCCGAGTGTCTCAGGAACACTTCAAACAAGCTTGCCCAGCGTTCCGCAACCTGCTGCTCCACTTCTTCGGGCAAGCAGTACGAGTAGGGGTCGAGGCGTGGATCGCTGGCGGTCGTCGCGTCGAGATCCGCACCCGCGATTTCACGCTCAGAGGGTAACACATCGAGATCTAACTCAGTGATCAACACCTCCGCTCCCGTGCCTGCATAGGCTGTGATGGCCGCGTCCACTTCTTCAGGACCCGGTCGCCTGAGGTTGTAGTGGCCTTGCATGCCCACAGCGTCGATACGGATCCCGCGAGCCTTCAGGTCTTCGACCATCGCCACGACCGCATCACGCTTGGTCTGCACGAACAAGCTGTAGTCGTTGTAAACCAGCTTCGAATCAGGCAGTAGGCGATCGGCGATCTGGAACGTTTGAGCGATGTAGTCGTCACCCAGGATTTGACGCCATTTCGAGTCGCGCAACGACCCATTATCTTCGAACGCCTCGTTGACCACGTCCCAGTACGCCACGCGTCCGCCGTAGCGCTCGGCCACCGCCGCAATGTGCTCCTCCACGCGAGCCCAAAGCACGTCCGCCGACACGTCGCTACCATCATCGTTCGTAAACACCCAGTCGGGAGTCTGCTGATGCCAGACCAAGACGTGCCCATGCACCTGCAGGCCGCGTTGCTCCGCGAATTCGACGAACGTGTCCGCGGCCGTCCAACTGAAGGAGGTAGGCCCAGGGTGAATGGAGCTCCACTTCATGTCGTTTTCGGCAGTCACGCGATTGAAGTGAGTCTCTACCAAGCTCACCTGGTTGGAATTGATGCTGCGGAACGTGCTGGGGGCTAGCGCTGCACCCACGTCGAAGTGGTCTGCGAAGCTCTGCGCCAAACTCACGCTGCTTTGCATGGGCTCGGCGCAGGTCACCCCCTCGGGAGGTGTGGCTGGCGCAGAGCCGTCATCTGAACCCCCCGCAGCCACCTGAGGCGGCGGGGGCGTTTCGCGCTCGCCGTCGCCCTGCGAACATGAGGTGAGCTGCAGTGCAGTCAGCCCCCCTACCAAGCCAGCCGCGCACGCGCGTCTCCCCCAGCTCCCGGGAACCCAAACGACTGTTTCACTCATCGAGCCGCCAGCTCCTTCGGCATGTGCACACGGAAGTTACCGCTGAGGTGCAGCATTGCCATCATGTACAACATCCCGTCGTAATAGCGCCACTGCCCGGTCGGTACGGGGCGCGCGTAGATATCGTCGACGAACTGCCAGGTGCGAGGGTGCGTCGCCGCTAGTGCCGCCACCGCGTTCGCCGAGATGAGACCCATCGAGGTGCTTTGACTGAGCGGCGTGCCATCGATCTCGTACAGATTGGGGTAACTCTTGCCGTGGCTCGCAAAAAAACCGAGTAAGCGATCACTGAGCTCGATCTGTCTCTCGTCCGCGGCGAACCACGCGTAGTCGACGGCCCAGTTCATCACCGTGCGCCAGGCGTCGTATCGAAAATTCGCAGTCCCCGCGTCCCAAGAGGCGGCTTTGGGAGAGCCGTCGAAGTTCGCGTAGTCGGGAGCCAAGCCAGTCTTGGGGTGTGTCGTCTTGATCAAGAAATCCCGACTGACGCCCGCTGCCTCCTTCCAAAACTCACGGTCTGCCTCGGGCCCCCACTGCGCCCACAGCTCGTAGAAGGCCGGCAGGTGATACGAAGGATCCGTGTGATCGCCGTTCTTCTCGAAGTTTTCAGTGTCTGGGGTGAAGCGCACGATCTTGTTGTCGGGGTTGAACAGCGCAACCCCAGTCTTGCGCTTGTCACCGTTGACGATCCCCGTGATGGGCTCACGGTTCTTCATGTCGGACAACAGTTCCAGCGCCCGCGTTCGGTAGTCGTAGATGCCCTCGCCGCTACCCCAGCGGTGGTCAGCGAATAGCAGCGCCGTCGCGAAGTACTCTTCGCCGTCGGGCGCTGGCATCTCGTCGACCACCTTGCCGTCAGCTCCAACCTGCCAAGAGAAAAACCCGTGAACGGGGTGTGTCTCGTCAGCGTGATACATGTGCGTCATCGCCCAATTCCAGATGGCATCGAAGTCCTGCTTACGGTCCATCTGCACCGCGATCATCATGCCGTAAGACATGCCTTCCGAACGCACGTCCCCGTTGCCGATGTCTTTGATGTACGCGAGAGCCCCGTCGTCGTTCTCGCCCGCTTCGAACAGCACGGCTTCGCTTTCGAAGTCACCGTGAAACAAGCTCTCGTAAGCCCGTTCGACTTTGGCCTGAACTTCCGCCGCTGGCTTGCCGCGTTCGACGAACACGTTGCGGTACTGCCCAGTGAAATACGCGCCCTTCTCCGCGGGCTGCAAAGCCGGGCCTGATGCTTCCGCAGGAACGCTCTTCGTCGAAGTTGGGGAGGGGGTCTGCGACGCAGCGCAACCCATGCTGGCGGCGATGGCCAACGGCGCGAGAAACCTAAAATTCATCGTGTTCTCCTATCAGCTCGGGTATTCAGACGCCCGACGGGGTCGCCGAAGCTCGCATTTTCGAACGTCTCTCGGGCGCTTGAAGCGCGAAAATTTCAGGGGCAGAGGGCGGCAGACCTTCGCATCTGTAGATCAGATCTCTCAGAATTTTCGCCGCGTTCCCACGCGGAACGGTCTCGCGCAGGCGCCTACCGTTCGGAACTCGTTCAGTGCGCGCTTGCCGCCGCTCTCACGCGGGGTTGGATCCCCAGGCGCCAGTCTGCCTCCCAGCTCAGGTGCGGGCGCTCGAAAACCACGGCTCCAGCTCGCTGAGGTGCTCGACGACGACTACTTCCCGTGGCACCTCGAAGTCAGCCCCGTGTGGGAGATAGGCGAACACCCGCATCCCCGCGGCGAGCCCCGCCTCGACACCAAATCGACTGTCTTCGACGACCGCACAATCGGTAGGGCTTACGCCCATGGCGCGCGCCGCGTACAGGAAGATGCCAGGGTCCGGCTTCCAGCTGCCGATCTCGTAGCTGCTGAAGATGCGCTCTTCGAACAAGTGCAGCAGGTCGGTCAAGCCCAAGCTCAAACGGATCTTCTCCACAGGTCCGCTGGAAGCCACGCAATAGGGACAGCGCAGCCCTTCGACCAGCTGTCGCGCCCCGGCGACAGGCTGCAGGCGCTCGCGAAACACCCGCGCCATCTCCTCGCGCACCTCCGCTAGAAAGTCGCCTGGGAACGGGCGCCCGAGGCGCGTCTCCATCAGCGCGATACAGTCCGCCATCTTGCCGCCTCGAAACTCTTTGATGGCTTGCGGTAACGACATCTCCAGTCCGTGACGCGCCGCCAGACCCACCAACACTTCGTTGCCTAGACCCTCGCTGTCGACCAACGTGCCGTCGCAGTCGAAGATGGCCGCTTTCATCTCTCGGGATCTACAACGCTGCGCCGTCATTGACAGCGTGTATTGCACCTACCCGCGCTAG
>CBFGUG010000041.1:0-62818 GCA_965651905.1 uncultured bacterium
TTATCAAACGATCTTGGGTGAGTGCGTTTACGGTCGCACCGCGTGACAGCTTCCCGGACGCTGGCGGCCGCTGGCTACGCCAGGCCATGGCCCCCGCGCGACCCGGACCCTGGTTTGCGTTCGGAGTCGACTGGCGAGCGGCGCTGCTCTTCATGGCGCGACGTTTCGCGTCTTGAACACGACGTTGTAGTCGAGAGAGGTGCCCGACCAACTGTCGCCCGGGGTGACGGCGATGTCGTAACGTTGCGGAGTCGTCAGGGGGTTGTCGAACTCCAGCTTGCCGCAGTGGGAGTTGTCGTCCGTGATGTAGGCGCTCTCGACGTTCACGCCGTCGGCGTCGTAGACCTCGACGCGCAGCTCCGCGTCGTAACGCGGGCACCACGACCCCAGCGCGGGGTCGCGCGGTAAAGTCTCGACGCGCAGCGCCTGGCGCCCAGGCAACTCCACGCTGTACCAGTCTTGATCCGTCTCGGAAATTTCGCCGTGGACCGCGACACTGTCCATGGGCGCGACGGGCGCGACGACGAGGGCGCCCGCGGGGGTATCGTTCTGCCCTTCGTTCTCTTCACCGAGCAAGGCGACGAAGTCCACCTCGGTGCGATAAAGGTCGACTCGATTGCCCGCGAAGCCCGAGACTTCGAGGAAGTGGCTCTGCCCGCCCGTGAGGTTCACGGCAAAGGCGGCGCAACTGCCGAGCGTTCGAGAAGCGCCGCGGATCAAGCCTCCCGTCGCATCGAACACGTCTGCTGCGATGGTCGGCGAGACCTCGCCGTCATCCAGGGTGCGAGCACACTCAGCGCCCGTCTCCGTGTTGTAGATGGACACGTAGACGATCGAGTCAGCCGACGCGTCGATCTGAAAGACATCCGTATTGTCGGGCGGGATCAACGTTCCGCCCAGCAAGGTGTCGGCGGAAATGATGCGTGCGTCTTGCTCGGCGCGTTCACTCGCCTCGGCGATCACGTCGTTGGGTTCGAGTTCGGTAGCGAACTCTCGCAAACATTGCTCAGTGCAGCCATCGTCGGGTCCCGTGTCTTCACAACCCTCTGCTGGCAGATCGACGTAGCCGTCGCCGCAGGTCGGTACGCGCTGACACTCGATACACGCGTCGTCACCCTCGCAAGTCTCCTCGCCTTCGACCACGCCATTGCCACACTCCGATTCGAGCTCCAGCGTCACGCGGTACTCGTCGATTGTCGGGGGCTGGCTGCTATACATCGAAATCCGGATGTAGTAGATGCCTGGCGGCACGCCGCGCGCGTTTTCGTTGAGCTGCCAGTCGAACCACGGGCAGTCGTTTATCTGAGACGCGGATACGACGGTCGTGCCCGACGCGTTGATCACGTCCATGATGATCTGTTGCTCATTGCAGCCGATGACGTCTGGATCGCTGCTCGTGTCTTCTACTGTGACGCTCAGGTTCGTCGGGTGACGCAGCTCGAACTGAAACAGGTCATAGTCGCCATTCGGATAGAGTTCACCCATGACCGTTCCAGAGCCGTAGCCCATGTCGTTGGCGACGACCAAACTGTCGTTGTTCTCCACTTCGACGAATCGGCGGCTGATGCCGCCGTCGAAGTCCGGGAAAGCGCTGCCCGGCGGTGGACCTGCCTCCACGTCGAGTGGTCCCGCGTCGCTCGCCGCATCGATCGGGTCCACGCTGGCGTCGTTTGGCTCTGGCGCTGTGTCGTCGCTGCCGTCGTCGGGCAGTGATGGATCATCGTTGTCGTCCGCCATGGAATCGTCTGGGCCAGTGTCGTCTGGACCAGTGTCGTCTGGACCAGTGTCGTCTGGACCAGTGTCGTCTGGACCAGTGTCGGCGTCCGTCGTGTCGTCAGTCGCAGCGTCTCGAAGTTCGCCGTTGGGGGGGCCCCCATCACCCGTGAGTGGAGCATCGTCGTCGCTGTCGTCGGTCGTGTCGTCGCCGTCGTCCGTTGCGTCGTCGCTGTCGTCGGTCGTGTCGTCGCCGAGCTCATCGTCCGCGGTGCTGTCGTCGGTCGCGTCGTCGCCGAGCTCATCGTCCGCGGTGCTGTCGTCGGCGTCGTCGCTAGCTGAGTCATCGGCGCTGGTATTCGCGCCCGCGTCGTCACCCGATCCATCGCCGTCGTCCGCGCAGGCCAGCAGCAGAGCCAAAGTCAACGCCAACAGCATCCAGTAGCGCCATGCGCTCTCCTGCCGAGGCGCGTTGTTGCGGCGCCGCCCCGCGCCAGTGACTAATGGGTTTGGGTGCCGTGTGTGCGCGTGCATGGAGGGCGATAGTTATCGCAGATCCCCACACCTGGCATGCACATTCCCGTGGCAGCCTCCGCTAGCGGTGGAAGGCGCGGCTGGCGTTCGCTCGCGATCCCGTTCAGCGCCTCAAACTTCGGCCTGACCCATCAACGCTCTTGTCGAAGACTTGGGACAGCCCCTAGCTGCGGCTGGTGCAGTGAGCGAACGGGCGCAGGCACCTGCCGACGTGGGCGCCCTTTCAGGCGAGCGACCGTTGCGCCAGCTTCTCCACTGTTTTTGAGCGGAGTGGGGGTGGACGTAGGGCGGTTTCAGCGGGAGGCTGAGGAGTGATTGGTGGTGCGTCCAATTTCGTGGGTCGTCGTCGGAGGTTGGGCGGCGTGTTACTGCTCGGGTTGATCCTCGCGAGTTGCGGAGGTAAGTCGCACGCGAATCGTAGCCGCGGCGATACGGCTGGCGGCGATTCCGTGGACACCTCGGACGCCGGCAGCGCCGAAAACCCGTCGGGTGTGGGAGAGGAGCCCATGGCGGGCGATCAGGTGGTGGCGGAGTCGGGCGACTCTGCCGACGAGTCGATGGCGCTCGCCGAGCTCGGGTGTTCATCTGGAGGGCAGAATCCCTGTGAGGGTCTGCCACTGTTGGCATTCGTGCGCAACGTGCAGGTCGGTGGAGGCGAAGTCGTCGGTGGCGAGGTGGACTTTTCGATCGACGATCCGAGCAGCTTCGGCACTTTCGGCGTGGTGTTGGTCGACGAAGACGCAAACGGCGGCTGTTCTCCAGGCGAAGTCACGCTGGCTTGGGCGACCGAACTCGCTTGGCTCGACGAACAGACGCACATCGTGGTGCACCCCGAGCTGCAGACGAGACCTTGCCGCGACGACCTCAGCGAGATCGTCACGGGAAACGCGGGCGCGAGGTGATCACTCGCGTGCTTACGTGGCCCTTTGCTCAGGTACCTCGGTATCAGTCAGGTCTTGACAGGCCCTGCCGCGCGTTAGCTGAGCGGACGTCACCGCGCCGAGTAGCGCTCGCGGATCTGCTGTGCGGCTTCGCGCACGAAGGGAGACGCGTCGCTGCGTAGGTTGAGCTCCAGTCCGGGCATCAGCTGCAGGCGGTGCCAGGTTTCGGTGGTCGCCGAGTTTGTAGCGTCGGCTGCAGCCTGGGATTGAAACGTGGCCACGGCTGGTGCGGCGGTTCGAGCTGCAGGCTGGGAATGCAGTGGTGCTTCAGGTGAACGTGCATCGGGCGGGAGCCCCAAGGCTGTACGGGTAGCTGCGGGGAGCGGTTGGGTTTGAAGCAACTGCACCAAACCTGCTTGGCCCAGCTCGTCGAGCTTGCGCCGCACGTCGGTCAGCCGTCGCAAGCCTCGTGCCTTGAGCACGGGGATCGCGAGCAGGCGCAACAGGTGCACGCGGTCGTAACGTGTTTGCACGCCGAAGAACTCGGGGGAGACGAGCACCTGCCGCGTCAGGTAGTGGCGCACGGTGCGCACGGAAACGCCCGCCAGCTGCGCCAGCTCGGCGATCAGCCAGCCCGTGGAAGGAGCGTTGCGTCGCCGCTTCTTCGGTCGCGATCTGCGGCGTTCCCACGCCAGCAAAGCTGCTCTCGCGGTTTCGGAATGATCCCCTTGCGCTCCGCCACGTTCGCCCACGAGGCGGCAGTGTACGACAGCCGTGGGCGCCCGCATAGTGAGTCTTGTCACGGTGCGGCGCCGCGCCCGGCTAGAAAAGATATGCGATTTTGATAGATTGGGCACCTAGCGGAGCCAACTGCGTACTGAGCAGGCAGTTGCCCACGGAGATGCGGATACGCTGACGTATCGACTGAGCGGGTGACCCGCGTAGTCGGTACGTAGTGCGCTCCGTTCAGGCGGTTCATCCCCACTCCTGAACGCATACACGTCTAGTCTGCGCTCGAGAGTGCTCTAGTCGATACACTGTACGTATTGATTAGGGCCATAAGGTGCACCTGTCAGTACATGTTTGAGTAGATCAGAGCGGTTGACCCGCCTGAGCGAACCACGATGGAGAGCCTCCAGGGCACAAAAGCGCCAACGTCGATACACGTTAGGCTGCAGCCGGGCACTCTTGAGCTCAACCGATACGCACGGCGCACCCCAAAGGCAGAAGACCGTGAGAAGGACGCTGGCGGCACCTCATCGGAGGCTCGAGCCGCCTCCGCTAACGACGGGGCGCGAGCGTCGGGGCTGACGAGATTTGCCGTCGTTAGCGGAGGCGGCTCGAACAGGCAGTGCCGAGCCAGCGACGAGACTCGACGGGAGATAATGCGCCCGCCTCATCGCCGCTGCTCACCTTGAGGCAGCGACACCGAGCTCTCGACATCGGGGGCACGTGGCGCCATGCCAGGGTTCACCCGATGACGATGCAAGATCCCAGTACGGCAACCGCCAACACCGCGACAAACGCCGGGCCGAGCAACGACGAACTGCTCGTGATGGCGCCTGGCACCTTCGACACTGACACGCTGCACTTCGAAGGGTTGCGCGGCGATGTGTCGAAGCACTTGAGTCGTGCGGCGCTCGAGGCAGCGCTTTCGGCGTTGCCCCCCGCGCCGCGTGACGCGGGAGCGCTCGTGCTGCTCGTGGCGCGCGGCGCGAGTGGAACGCGGTACCTGCCGCAGCGGGCCGTGCTCACCGTGGACGGCGGGCTGCCAGGCGATCGCTGGGCGGCGGAGAAGTATGGCCCCGAGTATCAGTTGGCTACTGCGCAAGCCGACTTCGCCCGAGTGGTGGCCAACGGCCAGCCGCTGATGTTGCACGGAGACAACTTGTTCCTCGATTTGGATCTATCGGCGGACAACCTGCCCGTGGGATCGCTCTTGAAACTGGGGCAAGCCACGCTGCGCGTGACTCCCCAGGCGCACAACGGTTGCAAAAAGTGGGTGCAGCGCTTTGGGTTACCAGCGATGCAACTGAACCTCGACCCCGCCTTCCGTTCACGACACCTGCGCGGCATCTACCTGCAGGTCGTCGAAGCGGGTGAAGTGAGTGTGGGCGACTTGGCCCGGGTCGTGCGGCGCGGCCCCGAAAGTTGACGAGGGCGCAGCCGCGTGCGATTGGCGCTCGTCAAGAGCGGCGCTACCCGGTTTGCTGGACGCGCTTGCGTCGACGCGCGCGCGTCAGCAGTAGTCCGCAAGCTAGCGTGAGCCACGCGCCCGCGTGGGTTCGTCGTGTGGCCGGGGCATGCACGCTACAGCCTCCTTCACCCGAGTCGCTCATCGGCTCGACGCCGGGGGTGCCGGGCATGGCTACCGTGCCGTTCGGCGCCGTTGCAGTTCCAGTTGCCGTGCCCGTCGTCGTTGGTACTGGGTCTACGACTTCGGGTTCGACGTTGTCGGGGTCGAGCGGCGCGGCACCAGCGGAACCAGTGGCATCGTCGGCGGTGAGCGAGAGCACGGCATAGCCGTTGATGAAGTTCACGTTGGCCGCGCTATGGGTGGAAAGTTGTTTGGGAGACTCCCAGCTGCCCACGGCCCACCCGGACGGGCGCGAGGTCCCGGAAAAGTCTTCACGCCATTGCAGCTGAAACTCGCCAGCTTCGTACGACGAGTACTGCACCCAGTTGATGTATTGATGTACGGGCAGGATAGCTGGGTCGAAGTTACCGCCGAAGCTGGCGTCTCCTGGCCAGATGTTGAAACGAAACTGCATGCCCTCCGCGGTGTTTTCACTGTACGCGGCCGCGTCCTCGCCCGTATCGCGACGGATCTCGACGCCGTCGATGAACCACGCGATGTACTCGGGTGTCCATTCGTACACGTACGTGTGGAAGGTTCCGCATAGATCACCTTCCCACTCGTGCTCATCGGCGTGAACTCGCTCGGGATCGCCGTACAGGGCGTTGGTCTGGAGCTCGCAGTCGGCTCCCACCTTCTCGAAGTCGAGTTCGTTCCAGAAGATGCCCGATTGCTCCGAGCCATCTTTCCAGAGGAAGAATGAGCTGACGATGCCGTCTCCATAGGCGAACTGTATGCGCGCTTCGAAGCGGCCGAACTGGTAGCCGTCCGTGGTGAACAGCTCCGCGCTGCGGACGGCGTGAGCCGTCGAAACCCACGACAGCGTGGCGAGTGTGAGAGAGAAGGCGGCGGTTTTGAACAATGAGGGAAGTTTTGGCATGACTATCATAACGAGATGAAGGGGATGTTCAGGGAACGCGAAATACCGCCTGCGTGGGGTATCGCTTCGCGTTTCTTGGGAAACGGCGTGAGAGCGTGTGGGGGTTACGTCACTCGGTTCGGTTCGGCACGGTCTGGCGTCGAGTGCGCTTGCGCCTGAACAGTAGTGCGCCTAGCGCGAACGCTCCCCAAACCCACTGCTGCGGGGAGCTACGTGGTGCGATGGCGCAGCCACCTCCAGCGTCTTCCGAATCGCTTTGCGCCATCGTTTGGACGGGTTCAACGGGGGAGTCGCTAGTTGGCGTGGTCCCACTCGACGTTGGTGACGGGCTGGTCGACGAAGGGGCAGAGGAACTCGACCCACCGGGGTTGGTCGGCGGTTGATTCGGTTCAGCGTCACCCGTCGTCGTAGGCGCGCCACCGCCGCTCGGCGCCGTGTCGACGTCATCCGAGTTGGTGTCGTTTGGCGTTCCGCCCGCACCAGCCCCGGGCTCCGCGTCGTCCATGTCGGCAGGGGCGTCGTCATTTGACGGACCTCCGCCGGCACCGTCTGTCGCGTCGTCCGCTTCGTCGTCTGTTTCCGTGTCGTCTGTTCCTGTGTCGTCTGGGGCTGGCGAGTCATCCGCTGATGGCGGGACGCCCGCGTCGATCGTGGGTTGTCCGTCGTCGACTGGCGGGTCGTCGTCGGTGGTACCGTCGTCAGTCGGATCAGGATCGGGCTGCGAGGGCCCATTGTCGACGGGATTCGCGCCCGAAGGGCCAGTTGCTCCGTCTGCCGTGAGCGACAACACGACGAAGCCGTCGATGAACGAGACGTTGGCTGAAGAATGTGTCGATAGGTTCTTGGGTGACGGCCAGTTTCCCGTTTGCCAGCCCCCAGGCAGCGATCCTCCGTCGAAGTCTTCTCGCCACTGGAACACGAAGTCTCCACCCTCGTAGGACGAATACTGCACCCAGTTGATGTACTGGTGCACTGGCAAGATCGCGGGGTCGAAGTTGCCGCCGAAAGTGGCGTCGCCGGGCCAGACGTTGAAGTGAATGCGCATGCCCGACGCGGCGTTGTCTCTGAACGCCGCAACGTGCTCTCCCGTCTCGCGGCGGATCTCGACGTCATCGATGAACCAGGCGATGTAGTCGGGCGTCCACTCGTAGGCGTACGTGTGAAAGGCGTCGCACAGGTCGTCGTCCGTGTAATCTTCGCTGTGCGACATTTCTGGCGCGCCGTGGAGCGCGTTGGTCGCCAGCGAGCAGTCCGCCCAGAGTTTCTCGAAATCGAGCTCGTTCCAGTAAACGCCAGCCTGTTCGGAGCCGACCTTCCACAGGAAGAACGAGCTGACGACACCGTCACCCGCCGCGTATTGCACGCGCGCCTCGAAACGCCCGTATTGGTACGCGGCGGTGGTGTAGAGTTCCGCACTGCTCACCGCGCCCGCGGGCGGCGCGAAGGCGGCGGTGGCAGCCGCGGCGGCGGCCGCGGCGACGAGCCTGAAGATCTGGTTCTTTGGTGAAATCTGGCGTGCGAGCATGGAGTTACGCTGTCTCGAATCGGGTTGCGCCCCCGCTTGCGCCAAGCGCCGCGGCTTGCGGAGCTAGGGTCGTCATCTAGAATGCACTGACACTGATCGAGCACATCGCGTTTCTTGGGAAATGCTGGGTCAGGTGCCGCTGAACCATTTGTCGAACCCGCCGCGTCCTCTTCTCGAGGGTTCGACATTTCCCTCCTGCCACGGCTCAAACCAACGACCCACGACGTGACCTCACAAATCCTTCACCAAAGTTTTCTGCCGAGCGTGCCGGTTCGCGGTGATGCGTACGTGTGGAAGTACTCGACGGAGTACGGTGGGCGCAGACCTCGTCACTTCCACGCCGAGCCAGAGATGAACCTGGTGGTCAGCGGCTGGGCGGAGTTCGGCATTGGCGAACGGGTCGTGCGGGTCTCGAAGGGGGAACTCGTCGGCTTTCCCGCAGGGCAAGATCACGTGCTGCTGGCGTCGTCACCCGACGTGTATCTATTTGCGATCGGCATGCACCCACTGCTCGCGTCGGAGGTGCTCGACGGACGTTCGGGTGAAGCGTCAGTGCCACTGCACTTGCGTCTGGACGACGGCGAGCTTTCGTCCGTCATGCGTCGCGCCGAGCTGCTCGTCGATCGAGAAGGCGTGGATCAGTCGTGCGCTGAGTTGTGGGCGCAGCTTCACTGGTTGGGTCAGCGTCGTCCTGAGGGCAGAGGTGGCGCACTCCACGCGCTCACCAAACGTGCGCTACAGATCGTTGCGGAATCTCCCGAGCTCGGGCTGGTGGAGGTTGCACGAGCTGCGCGCGCCAACTCGACTGAAGTCAGCAGGTATTTTCATCGCGATCTGGGGATGACGTTCGTGCGTTACCGCACCCGATTGCGCCTGCTGCGCTTCATCGAACTCGCGGGACAGCGCGGCGGCAACTTGACCTCAGCGTCCGTGGCTGCTGGCTTCGGTTCCTATTCGCAGTGTCATCGCAGCTTTCAGTCGCAGCTGGGGTGTTCACCGCGTGCGTTTGCCCTCGCTGGCGTGCGCGAAGAGATGCAGGACGTTTACGCTGGGTAGCGCGTGACGTTCGGGCGGACGTTCTTCGCCGTTTGGATTGGCTCGACTGAGCAGGGGGCGCGGGCTGCGCTGACGGATCTGAGCGAATCCGGGCGGGGACCTATTGGCGTTCAGCCCGGACCGCAAGAGAAGTAGGCAGCGTAGCAAGGCGCTGGGTGCGGGGGCAGCGTCGAACATTCGTGTGGGCTCGCGGGCTCGGTATGGTCGTCGGGGCGCGGGGGCAGCGTCGAACGTTGGTGTGTGTCGTGCGCGGGGCGTGATAGTCGTCGGAGGTGCTGCTGTTTCAGAAGAAGTTTCACGGGCCGCTGAAGGACGGCAGCGTGACGTTGACGTTCAGGCGTTGGGACAAGGCGCGGGTCAAGGCTGGGGGCAAGTACCGTTGTCACCCGATCGGCGTGCTCGAGGTGAGCGATGTGCGACAGGTGAAGGCGCAGGCGATCACTACCGCGGACGCGAAACGTGCGGGGTTTGCGACGCGCGCTGAGTTGCTCGAGTATCTGAGCAGCGGTCCAAAGGGACCGCTTGCGGCGGGTGAGCAGATCTTTCGGGTCGAGTTGCGGTACACGGGGGATGGCGACCACGTGCCACTGGCGCTTTCCACGGAGCTTTCTGCCGAAGAGGTTGAGGCGATCGAGCGCAAGTTGGCTAGGCTCGATCGCGACGCCCCTTGGACGTATGCAACGCTCGAGTTGATCGCAGAAAATCCGCGCGTCGTTGCGCGTGTGCTCGCGCAGAAAGTCGGGCGTGAGCGTGATCCGTTCAAGGTCGACGTGCGCAAGCTCAAGCGCCTGGGCCTGACGCAGAGCTTCGAGATCGGTTACGAGCTCTCGCCGCGCGGGCGGGCGTTCTTGGAGGCGCGTGGCGCCCGGAACCAGAAGCCGACGAAGACGAAGCAGGCGAAGCGGACCAAGAAGACGTAGGTCTGGGCTCGGCTGCTCGTGTGTTACCGCGGGGTAATCGGTGGGTCGAGGGGCGTTTCCTGGAGGTAACAGTCGGGCTCGTCGTGGACTTGGGGATTCTGATAAAAAGAAGCAATAACAATGCTTTAGGGTTGGTGTCGAACACTGGCACGGAGCTTGGATAAGGGGGGCCGTCAGCCGCGCGGTGCGGCTGGTTCGCATACAGGAAGAAACACAGCCCCATGTCTCCCATTCAGGTCAATCCCAGCTTACTCACCCGTTCACTGCTCGGCGCTTGCGCGACGTTACTCGCCGTCGCGTGTTCCAGCGATCCGAGCTCCAGCGCACGGCCCGACGAGGGTGCGGGCGACGGAGGAACGGCGAGCGCCGATCACGTCGGTGATGCGGGCACTCACGCTCGAGGTTCGGACGGCCGCGGCGACGCGGGTGACGATGACGCTGAACGCGACGAAGACGACGATTCCGACGATCAGGACGCCGACGATGACGCCACTGAGAGTTCTGGAAGTGATGGCGACGCTGGCACGGTCGGAGGCGACGACGCTGAAGAGCCGTCGAGCGATGACGACGCGGACGAAGTTGACGACGAGTCAGCCGACGACGAATCCACCGACGCTGAATCCGCCGAGGAGCGCGAAGCGCGAGAGGCTGAGGAAGCGTTGTTCGAAGACGATCAGGAAGCTGACGGCGAAATCGGCGTGCGTGTCAGCGACGTCGAAGAGCCAGAGGCGCGCGAAGAACTGGATGGCGCGCGTGAACGTTTGGACGAGGGCAAGCGTCTGCAAGTGGCCGAACCGATCGATCCCGAAACGCAGCGTGTGCAGTTACGGGATCTCGAGATTTTCGGCAGCGCCGAAGAGGCGGCCGAACTTGCGGCGTTCTACGAGACCGATAGCGAGTTTTTGATCACGCCTGCCTTTCAGTTGCTGGAGCAGGTTTCTCCGAGTCCGTTCCTCGATCAACCCGAGCTGGACCTGACGATCGGCGTTTCGCCCACGCGCGATCCCGATCCGGATCCTGAGCCCGTGGGCACGATCATCGTGGCCCCGACCGATGACGACGACGAACCCATCCAGGCGTTCGCTCCTGCGGGGCTCAGCATCGGCACGGGCGACACCAGCGCGGTTCGTTACGTCTCGAACGACGACCTACCGCTGTTTTCTGCGCCCGACTTCGACGCGGAGGTCGAACTCGAGCTGCAGCGTGGCGAACGCGTGTTCGTGTTCGACACGCTACCCGTCGTGAGCAGCAATGCCTTGTTCGTCGAGATCCAACTTCCGGATCGCGACGTCAGCGCCGTGGGTTGGGTGCCGCTCGCGTGGCTGTACGAGACGTCCGTCTCCACCAGTCGTGACAGCCTCGACTTCCGCGCGAGTTACGGTCTGTTTTCGAAGCAGATCGCGAACTTCGTCGACAGCGCTTTCTACGCGGCGTGTGACGGGTATCCCGTTTACCCGCACAACGCCGGGGTGCTCGGGCCGCAGTTCAACCCCAACCTGCTGCCGAGTGACGCCAACTATCGTTGCGGAGAGTACCCGGTGGGCGACACTTATTCGTCGAGCCACAAGCGCATCACCACGCTGGACTTCGAAACGCCGTCGTTCCATCACGACGGCACCCTGTTCAACGTGAACATCGAGGCGATTCCGCTTTCGATTCCGATCGACATGTTGCGTCTCGACGGGCAGACGCGCGGTGACAACTACGCGATGCGCGACCTGTCGACGGCGTGGTCACCTGCAGGTTCAGCGGACGTCGAAGAGTTTCGTCTTTACTCGCGCTTTCCGAACCACGAACGGCAAGTTCCGTTCGAGGTCGAAGACGAGGTGCGCGTTCACGATACGGATTTCTGGTTCAACGTCAGTCACGAAGCGCCCGCGGGCGTGACCGCCGATGCGGACGCATACATCAACGCTTGCTTCTACTTGCCGGGTAGCACCCTGCAAGGCCAACGCGTGGACACCAACATCAAGCTCACCACGAAGAGCGTCGCGACTCGCGTCTCACACATCACGGGCATCGAGTTCGGCTCGGTCGAGTTCAGTCGTTTTCGAGTCTGCACTACTGCGACGGTCAGTCAGCGTGCTGATGAGAGTGACTCCGACGGCGTCATCGACCAGTACGCGCCCAACGCGATGCCTGGTCCGCTCGTCGTGCGCTTCGTGCGCGGGGTGATCGAAGACATCGACGTCGAGTACAAAGGCGGCATCAAGCTGTACGGCAGTTTCGACTCGTTGCATGGCGCACTCCTCACCACTGCAACCAACGTGCTCAACGACGTGTTGATCAATGGCGTACCCTTTTCGATCAAGGGTCACGACATGTCGGGCGGGGCGGGGCCCATGTTGTGGCAGGGTTGGATGAAGGGCGCCCTCGAAAAAGAGCTGCTGAATCAACTCGACGTGATCGCGGCGCGACTGACGGGCAGCTTGCCCGACCCGGATGGCGCACTGAGCCGCGCTTGCGACTTGATCATGCCCGATTCGTACTCACAGATCGAGTCACCCTTCTATCCGCTGTATCAGCAGTGCCTCGAAGCCACGCGTGACGTCGACATCGACGCCATCGTGCCGCCCATGGGTCCCTCGAGTTGTTACGAGCCCGGCAACTACGCCCGCGTGAGCGACGGCAAGAACTGGTGGAGTGATACGGACACCGACGACACCTACTACTACGGCGACGGCATCAACGACGTGCTCGCCATCGATAGACCTTTCTGGGTGAACGGTTGCGGCATTCGTTCTCGCGTCGAGACCGAGGTGATGAGCGAGTGGTGGCCGCTGCTCGAGTGCATGGCGGAGGTGTTGGACCGCGACGTGAACTACGGCAAGACTTCGGGGCAGGTGAGCGCCAACATGCAGAATGAGTGCCTCGTACCCGCGGTCAAGATGTTGTGCGATCTGTACGGCGAGGGTGATGACCTGATGGACATGTGGCTCGGTGAGGACGCAGATTTCGACGTGCCGAACACGTTCAACTTCTGCGCGTATTACGAAGAGTTGACGAAAGAGCCGTGCACGCCCTCGACGTGCCTGACCGTCGAGTGACGCCACGACGCAGGGTTCGATGCGCGAAGTGATCCGCTCGCGCGTCGAACTAGCGATTCCGATTCAGCATCGTGACGGTCTCTGAGGGAGAAGGCCGTCACGATGCTGGTCCCCTTTTTGTGAGCAGTGTTGCGTTTGCGAGTGAGCCTGGCCGGATCATTACGCTGAGGCGACGGCCGCGAGACTTGCGTCCCTGCCGAGCACTTCGATTGAGCTTGACGCACTGTCCACCCTTCCCGACGATTCGACGATGCGGCGACCGACGCTGACCATGAACAACTCGTTCGAAGCTTCACTCGATGACGCGAGTGGAGGGGTCGGCATGAAGATCGTCGTACTCGAAGGACCCGACGCGGGAGTCGAAAAGCGCCTCAAGGGGACGCTGACCGTGGGCACGGATGCTTCGTGTGATCTGGTGCTGCGCGATCCGACGGTTTCGCATCAGCACTTCGTGATGGCCGCGATTCGCGGGCGCATCGGCTTGCGTGATTTACAAAGCACGAACGGCACATGGGTCGCGGGGCAGCGAGTGGTCGAGATGCAAATCCACCCGGGCACGGTGGTGCGCGCGGGCAGCACGTTGGTGGCGGCACACCCCGCGTGGTACGTGCGCGAGGTTCCGCTGAGCGAGAGTCGTCAGTTTGGGCGACTCTTCGGCAAGTCGCCGCTGATGCGCGAAGTGTTCGCGATCCTCGAACGAGTCGCGCCTGGCGACGTGACCGTTTTGCTCGAGGGGGAAAGCGGTACGGGCAAAGAACTCGCCGCGCGTTCCGTGCACGAAGCCTCACCGCGCAGTGAGCAGCCGTACGTGGTGTTCGACTGCGCACAGACGAAACCCGATCTGATTGAGAGTGAACTCTTCGGCCACAAGCGAGGGGCGTTCACGGGCGCCGTCGCCGATCGCATGGGGGTCTTCCAGCAGGCGCACGGAGGCACGCTGTTCATCGATGAAATTGGCGAGCTGCCCGCCAACGTGCAAGCGACGCTACTACGTACCTTGGAGACGGGTGAGGTCAAACCCGTGGGTTCCGATCACGTGATGAAGGTCGACGTGAGAGTCGTGGCGGCCACCAACCGTGATTTGAAGGCGGAGGTCGAGCGCGGCAATTTCCGTAGCGATCTGTTCTATCGGTTGGAGGTCGTGCGCCTGCGGCTGCCGCCCCTGCGCGAGCGACCAGAAGACATCGCGGGCATCATCGACCGTTTGCTCAACGGGCGTATCGACCATTCGCAGCCCATTGCGGGTGCTAACCTGCAGAGACTCATCGCGCACTCGTGGCCCGGCAACGTGCGTGAGCTGCGCAACGTGCTCGACCGCGCGGTAGCTCTCGCCCCACGGCAGCCCGGCAGGTTGCCGGCATTTTCCGAGCTGGTACTCAGTACGGGCCAACCCAGCGAGCGTCCATCGGGCCTGCAATACCCCGGATTGAATCCGCCCCTGCCGTTCAAGGAAGCCAAACAGCGTCTGCTCGACGACTTCGAACGCGTTTACATCAAACACCTGATGTCCGTGCACGATGGCCAAGTCACCGCCGTCGCCAACGCCGCTGGGTTGAGTCGGAAACACGTTTACGAGTTGCTCAAGCGCAGCGGCGTCGTGATCGACGACGGTTGAATCGACGAGCGTCGCGACGTGCGCACGGGCGCACAGACAGCGGCGTGATGAGCTGCCCCGCGGCTTCGCGACGGCCGCAGGTGTGTACTCGTAGTCCACAATTTCTGCAGCTAGCAACCTGGCGCGGGAACCAATCAGCTGACAGCATAGGCTAGTGAGCGATACCGCAGCTCCGAGTGTGTACTCATATGGGGACTATCGTGCTTTTCTGCGCGACTACTACAGTTACGCGAAACGGTACGACTACGGCTTTTCGTTCCGTGTTTTTTCACGTCGAGCCGGCACCCGTTCGTCGAACTACTTGCGCCTGGTGATGGACGGCAAGCGCAACCTCACCCCTGGAATGGCGACGCGCTTCGCCAAAGGCTGTGGGCTCAGCGGAGCGGCAGCGGACTTCTTCTGTGAGCTCGTGGCTTACTGCCAGGCCACCGACGCCCAAGAGAAGAGCCGTGCGTTCGAGAACCTGTATAGGTATCGTCAGTTCCGATCGGTGCACCGCCTGGCCAAAGAGCAGGCGGACTATCATTCCACTTGGTACGTGCCAGTGATCCGCGAGTTGGTGCGGCGCACAGACTTTCGCGACGACCCCAAGTGGATCGCCGAGCAGCTGCGCCCGAAGATCACCAAACAACAAGCCGTGCGTGCGCTCTCGCTGCTGAAGAAGCTCGAGTTGCTGCAGCAAGACGAGGGAGGGAAGCTGGTGCAGACCAAACCGCTCGTGAGCACGGGCTCGGGACCGCTGGGTCACCACATCTTTGCGTTTCACCACGCCATGCTCGAGCGAGCGGGCCACGCGTTGGATCACAGTCCGCGGCACGAACGCGACGTCTCTTGTCTGACGGTGTGCATCAGCGAGAGCAGGCTCGACGAGATCAAAGACCGCGTGCGGGCGTTTCGTCGAGAGCTCCTGCAACTGGCAGAGCTAGACAACGATCCCGAGCGCGTCGTGCAGGTCAACTTTCAGGTGTTTCCGCTGTCGGAGCCCTGTCGAAAGGCGTCCAAGAAATGAAACTACGAGCTTTCTTCGGGTGGGCTTGGCTGTGTTTTGCGTGTGCTGGCACGGAGACGGACAACCCTGTCGTCGATCGCGACGACGATCCGGTCGAGTACACCTCGCCGCGAGACTTCGACGCGCCTACGGGCGGGTCGAGTGGCAGCGGCTGTGACCCTTTCGAGCCAGTCGGAGGTTTCGTCTGGCATCGCGCGGAGAATCTGTTGATCGGTGCCGACAGGTTTCATGGCCTGGTCACCATCGACATCAGCGATCCGCAAACGCCGAAGTTGCTCGGCGAGCTGGCGTTTGAAGACGACTTGCTCGTGTATCAAGTCGAGCTGCTGTTCGAAGAAGGAGAGCCGCGCGAGGCGGTGTTGGCGGCTAGAGCCACGCCGCGCATCGCCTCGAACGAGTTGCCCGAAGCTGGGGACTTCGAGTCTTTCGACCAAATCCTCCGCGTCGACCTGAGTGATCCCGCAGAGCCGAAGATGATCGAGAACTGGGCGCTCGAGGGCATGTTTCGCGGGCTCGTCGTAGACGATGAGCTGGCGTGGGTCACGACGTCGTACGATTCCCAGGATTCGGAAGTTCCGCCATGTCCGTTCGTTTCTCGGTGTTACACGCCAGACACGCTGAGAGTAGAGGGCTTTCGCATCACCGACGATGGCTGGGAGCCGGTGAGCGAGGTGGAGCTGCCGGCGGCGTCACGCGCGTGGTTGAGTGAAGAGGGCGTGGTAGGTCTGCAGTTTGCAGGATCGGGCAGTGTTCTCCACTTTGCCCGTTTCGACGGCGCGGCCATCGGGGCGCCGATGTCGGTGACGGTCGATGACGCGTTCGGTGGGCGTTCGTTGCAAATGCGTTTGACGACCGAGGAGTTGCAAGTCGTCGCGCAGATACAACCTGAGGGGGACCGAATGCTGAAACTATTTCGTTTTGGGTTGTCGGAGGAAGGCCCGGGAGAGCCCGAGGTGACTGACTTGGGCGGGTCAGAGTACAGCGGCACGTCTGGGGCATTCTTTGCGGGTGACCACCTATTCGTAAACTTGGGGCGCGACAACTTGGAGGCCCGAGTGTTCGAGCTCGCGGAGTCGGGAACGAATGAACTCGACCTGGGAGCGCCCACCCAGGTTGTGTTGCCGCTGGCCGAACTTCAAGCCAGCGGTGACTCCGAGCCCGACCTAGTCGGCGCTGCGCCGACGAAGGCACTAGCCTGGCGCGGCGATGCAGGCGCCGTTGCGGGCGCCCTGAGCTTGGTGAGCATCGACGGCACGGATGTGACCACCCTGGACGATTGGGAAATCCCCTCAGAGTCGTTGATCGAAGCAAACATCGAGGGTTACCAGGAGCAGCTCGGTTTCCTGCAGCCGCACCAGGTTACGCTCCACGGCTCCTATCTGACCGCTCACGATCAAGGTAGCCGCGGTAGGCTTTCGGCGTTGCGGATCGAGGGAGATGCGTTGGTTTCGGTCGGAAGCGTCGAGACGGACTTCGTGAGCGCAGAGCTCGCGGCAGGTGACGACTACTTCTTGGTGACGCCTTTCGGCGTAGTACAGACGGCAAGCTTCGAGAGCGGCGAAACCTCCGATCATCGTTACACCGATGAGGTTTTTCTACACACAGTGGTGGGCGGTTTCGAAGCGAGGCTACTCAGAGTCGAACCGTATCCTCGCTCGCGTTTCGAGTTGCGCCTGACCCGAGGGGACGAGAGTTGGAGTTTCCCCATGGAGCACCAGCCGCTGGCACTGTTGCCGAGCGATGAAGCTCTGATTTTACCTGTCCTCGATCCAACGTGTGAAGAAGAAGACGACGACTGCGTCCCTCAGGAACCACACTTGCTGACGGTCTCACTCACGGATCCGCCGAGGCTCCTGGATCCTGTCGTGATGCCGCGCGTGCTCGATGAGTTGACCGTCGTGACGGCTGAGGCCGAACTGAGCTGGCTGATGGACGAGGATCATCCGCTGCTGCGCCTCGACGATGGACGCTGGGTGTTTACGGCCGAGGTCTTCCAGGCGTGCAACAGTGAGGCTCAGTGCCAGGAGTTGGGGGCTGAGGCGCGCTTCTACGAGTCCGAAGGCTACTGGCGTGGGGTGTTGCGAACTCGCTACCTCTTTGCACTCGACGTGCATCAGGATGGTGGAGACTTCAGTGAACCCGCGACCAGCGCGACTGGCGATGACTTCACGGGTTTCGGACAGACTCTGGTGAGTGACGGGCAGCTGCTAGTACAGCGCCTGCAGGGCATCGAGCCTGAAGACCGCCCCAGACAGGTCAGGGTTTTTCTCGATCGTTTCGGGATCGACGACGCTGGGGAGTTCGCCAGACTGCCGCGCGTGAACATTCCTGGCAGGGCGATTGGCGTGTTGGAAGGCGGACAGTTGCTCACTGTCGAACCCAGGCCGGGCACGGGTGGCGGTGGCACCGTGCATCGGGTTCGGGTGGATGACGATGCCGCGCGGGTCGAGGACAGTTTGGAGATCGATGGGTCCTTCGTCTCGCTGCATCTCGAGTCAGATACCGCCGTGTACGTCTCTGAGCCGTCCGAACTATGTGGCGGGCCACGCGTGCTGAGCACGCTCAGTCTGTCTCCGAAACTCGAGCTGACGTCGCAGCTGACCCTAGGCGACGACTGGGTCGAGTGGAGCGTCGCGCAGCTGGCGCTTCCGCACGTCTTGCTCGAACGTCAGTACGGGGGACACTTCGCGCTCTTCGAATTGGATGACGATGGCGAGCTCGAGTTGCGATCCGTGCGTCCGAGCAGGTGTGAGAGCTACGGTCCCGTCGCGTTCGTTGGTGAGCAATTGTCGTGCGCGGCTGGTGGCTTTGGGGTCGAGCGTGTCGAGTTCTGATGAGCTTCCGCCGGCCTCACGCCGTCACTCGTTCTTTCGTACGCCGACGCGTGACCATCACCGCCAGCACGAGTGCGCACGCCAGCAACGCTGCGGCGAGTAAGAACGGCGCCCCTGGCAGGTGCAGGTCGCGATCTTCGGCGATGAAGTAGGCGAAGACTTGGGTGAACATCAGGGGGCCAGAGAGTTCGGCGATGCCGAGTAGGCTACTCTTGGCGCCCTGGAGCTTGCCTTGTTTCGTGGGATCGACGAGGCGGGTCATCAAGCTTTGAGCGGCGGGGCCTGCCAAACCCCAAAACGCCATGATTGGCATGCCCGCCCAAAACCATGCCCCCGTCGTGGCGAGGCCGTAAACCGCAAACGCTGAAATGCCGCAAGCCAGACCGAACAGCAGCGCGCCGCGTTCCCCGAAACGTTGCACGGCGGGGCCCACGAGCAATCCTTGCACGATGGCGGAGAACACCCCGACGGCGGCGAGCGCCATCCCGATCATCGATTGACTCCAGCCGTAGCGGTAGTCGGCGTAGAGCACGAATGTGCTCGGAAGGGCGATGTGCGCCAGGCTCGCTATCAAGCTGACTCCTGCGAGACCGAGCAACTGCGGGTGGGAGCTGAGCAGTTGCAGCGCGCCGATGGGGTTGGCTTTGCGCAAGTGAAGCGGCGAGCGGCGATCTTTGGGCAGTGACTCGGGCAGCACGAACACACCGTAGGCGGCGTTGAGTAAACTGAGTGCACCCGCGACCCAAAACGGCAACCGCGAGTCGATGTCGCCGAGGATGCCGCCCAGTGCAGGGCCGAGGATGAAGCCCAGACCGAAACCCACGCCGACCAGCCCGAACGCTTTGGCGCGATGTTGGGGTTCGGTGACGTCCGCGATGTAGGCGTGAGCGGTGCCGATACTTGCCGCCGTGATGCCCGAGATGACGCGACCGACGAGTAGCCACCACAGGTTGGGCGCCAGCGCCATCAGCACGTAGTCGAGCCCGAGTCCGGCGTTGGCGAGCAGAATCACTGGGCGCCGACCGAAGCGATCGGACAGTGCACCCAGCACGGGTGAACACAGAAAGTGCATCAGTGCCCAAACGCTGCCGAACACCCCGACGTAAAACGCGGCTTGCCCGCTGTCGCCTGCCGCAAACTCCAAGATCAACTTGGGCAGCACGGGGATGATGACCCCGAGGGCCAGCATCTCCAAGATCACCGTGATCAGGATGAAGCTCGTCGTCGCGCGGCGCATCGTTCACGGGCTTGCCGCAAGCCGGTCCTGCTGATGTGCGGACACGCCATGCAGCTGACGCTTCAGTCGCCGAGCAGTCCTTCGAAGGCTCGATCGACTTCGGCGTCTTGCGCTTTGGGGCGTCCTGAAGGTGTACGCTGTCGTTTCGCTCGGAGCTGCGCTACCCGCTCAACGGTGTCCTCGTAGTCTTGGTCGCGCCGCAATACCTGACGGAAATAGTAGATGGCCTGGTCCAGCTGCCCGCCCATTTCCGAGCAGTGACCCAGGTCGTAATACAGCCGCGTTTCCTGCTTGGGCGTACGATTGTTCGAGCCCACCGCTCGTGAGTAGGCCTTGCACGCCTTTTCCCACATCTGCTGTTCAGCGTAGATCAGGCCGATCATTGCCAGACATTCGCACTCGTGGCCTGGATCACGCGACGCGAGTTCAAACTCCTCGATGGCGTCGTCGAGCATGCCCATGTCCTTGTAGGCAAGCCCGAGGTCGTAGTGCGTCGCTGCGTCGTTGTCGGCCACTTGCGCCTTCACCGATGCCTTGAACTTGTCGAACAGTGCATCGACGTCGACCAACGACGGTCGTTCACCTGGTGCAGGTGGCCTGAGCGACTCACGCACTGCTTGCCCCAGCTCTGCCAACGAGTTTTGTAGGTCGATGTCCAGACTGTCGCCAGGGCGTTTGGGTGGGGAATCTTCTGGCGCCGGAGCCTGACTCTCGGCGATCGTTTCTTCGAGATCCGTGCGCGCGTTTGCGATCAGCGGATGGTCGGGAAAACGCTCGGACTGAGCGTCGAGCATGCGACGCGCCTCGTCTACCATGCCGCGTTCCGCAAAGGCCTCGACCTGTTCCAAGGCCTCCTCGAGTGATGGCTGCGGCGGAGGGACGGCGAGAGACGAACGCTGGGTGTTCGATGGACGCGCACTCGCGGGCGGTTGATGGTGCGAGGCTGATGGCGCGCTGGGAGCGGGCGGGGGCTGGGAGAACATCTCGGGAAACTCTTGCCGCAGCTCAGCCACGCGCGCGTGTGCTTCGTCGCAGTTCGGCTCCTCTTCGAGGATGTTCGTCAGCACCGCGAGCGCGTGATCTGGACGTTCGAACTCGACGTAGATCTCCGCCATCGTGAGCATCTCGGTGATGGCGCCGTCGCGATCGCCGACGTCGGTGTACAGGTCGCGAAGTACTTCTCGCAGTTGAATCGAACGCGGGTCGTAGTCGAGCGCGCTCTGCACTGTCTCGATGCCTTTGTGGAAGAGCCCTAGGCCGCGGTAGGTGTGCGCATCCTCGAGGGCCTTCTGGCTGTTGGCGAGCACCTCGTCCAGATTCTTGAACAGGCCGCGCGATGCGCTGGGCGGGTCGGCGGGTGAGGTGGTGCGCTCCGCGGGTTTTGGAGCCTCCGACTTCTGACGGCTCGATGGCGGAGGAGGCGGCGCGCCACCCGTGCGCGAGCGCGGAACGGGTGGCGGTCGGCGCGGCAGAGGTGGTGGCGTCGCGCCGGGCTGGGCGAGTGGGGCCGCTCGAGTTGGGCTGGGCGGCGGAATCGTAGCTAGCGTGAGGGGAGGTGGTGCACTGCTCAGTGCGACTGCCTGGGGCGCCGTAGATGTGCGTCCTACGGGTTTCGGCGGAGGGGTTGGCGTCGGAGAATGACGGACCCCTTCGGGACCCGCGGCTTGAGCTGCGGGGCGAGCAGGTGAGGTAGGAGCAGTGGACGGTTTCTGCTTGGGCTTCGCCTCGGGCGGCGACATCGCGAGCAACTGCTGGACGTGCTCGTCGTGAGGTGCTCGCTCACGAAGCTGGGCCGTCGCTCGGGCGAAGACGTCGGGTTGACCCTGCTCGTGTGACAAGCGGGCCAGTTCTTTCTGCACTTCCAGCGCGCGTTCGGCGTGGCCGATCAGGTCGAACGCCTGCGCCAACATCTGCAGTGTCTCCAGATCCGTCGGATCGGCTTGGAAGCACAACTGCAGACGCGACAGCGCTTGCATGCCCTCCGCTTCCGTTCCCTTTTCCAGATACAGTCGCGCGGCCACTTTGGCGTGTTTCGGCTGCGCCTTGACGTGGAGCATGCGCTCGATCACGCGAAGTGCGTCGTCTTTGCGGTCGTTGGCCAACAGCAGCTGGGTTGCGGACCAAAACGCGGTGAGCGCCTCGTCCACTTCACCGACTCGGTAGAGTCCTTCGCCCAAGCGCAGGTACGGCAGGGGGATGTTCGCACCGACGTCCGTCATTCGCCGAAACAGCACGAGCGCGTCGTCATCGCGGCCCGCCTCGCGCAGACGCGTGGCCTCTTCGTCCAAGGTGCGAAGCGCGTCGTTGACCAAGCCCATCTCGCCGTACAGCGTGATCAGGTGCTCGACCAGGTGGACGTAGTTGTCGGCCAGGTGTGGCGTGTGTGCACGGATCAGTTCGCGCACCTGTTTGTAGACGGCGATGGCTTTGACGGACACGCCTTGCTCGGCGTAGGTCACGGCCGCTTGCACGTAGCTCCCGATGGCGTCTTCGAAATGCCCCAGCCGAGCGCGAAGGTCGCCAGCCAACAGCAGCACGCGCGTGTCGCTCGGGTTCGCCTGGAGAAGCCTGTCGTACTCCCCCAAAGCACGCGGGTAGTCCTGTTGGTCGGCGAATGCCTGCGCCGCCTGGAGGATCTGGTTAGGATCGGAGTCCAAAACGTTTGCCACTAGCCTGTTGTGCGGTCCGCACGCGCCTCGGTTGTAGGGGGCTTTGAGCCGCGTGGTCAAGCAACGCGAAACGCGGCCCCCGACAGTATGCCGCGGTGAGTCGAGCATGCCAGTGGCGGCTGCCCGACGGGGAGTAAATGCATTGCCAAATTGCCCACGCTTGCCCAAGGTGAGGATGTGTCTTCATACCGAGCCCCATTCGCGCCGGGTGGCGCCTTCGAAATCGACCAAGAAATCTGCCGCAAGCTGCTGGAAATCGCCCTTTCCGCAGGTGGCCACTACGCAGATCTGTTCTTCGAGTACCGTGTTTCGAGCAGTCTGAGTTTCGAGGAAGGCATCACGCGCAGCGCGGCCCGCGGCGTGAGTATGGGGCTCGGGGTCCGCGTCCTGCGCGGCGACAGCACGGGATACGCCCATGTCGAGGACCTGACCTTCGACGCGATGAAACGCGCCGCGCAGACGGCAGCACGTATCGCCAGCGGAGAAAAAACCATTGATCCCGTGGCAATAGCGCCCATTGCCACACCCCAGCGTTACGAGCTCGCGCAGCTGCCCGTCGACGCGCCGGGGGCGAGCAAACGCGAGCTGCTCGAGCGAGCCAGCAAGGCCGCGCTCGCGTACGACAGCCGTATCATCAAAGCGGACGCGTCCTACGTCGACGAGCTTCGCGAGATTCTCATCGCCACGAGTTCGGGCAGATTCGTGAGAGATATTCAGCCCTTGATGCGATTCGGCGTGCGCGCCATCGCCGAGCAGGGCGGGCGACGCGAATCGGGCAGAAGCGGCGGCGGCGGGCGCACGGAGCTCGACTATTTCCAGGCGCAGAGCCCTGAGCAGCATGCGGAAATTGCGGCGAAGCAGGCTCTCACGCTACTCGACGCACGGGAGGCGCCCGCTGGACAGATGGAAGTGGTGCTAGCTCCCGGTGATAGCGGAATCTTGTTGCACGAGGCGGTCGGACACGGACTGGAAGCAGACTTCAACCGCAAGGGCACCAGCAACTACAGCGGCCAGGTGGGGCAAGTCGTCGCGAGCGAGTTGTGCACGGTCGTCGACGACCCGACGCTGATGCACAGCCGCGGCTCGATCAACACTGACGACGAAGGCAACGACCCTCGTCGAGAGGTGTTGATTCAAGACGGAGTGCTTTGCGGATACATGCACGATCAGCTGAGCGCAAAACACTACGAAACAACTCCCAACGGTCATGGGCGTCGAGAGGATTTCTCGAGCATTCCGTTACCGAGAATGACGAACACCATTCTCGCTGCTGGACCCCACGATCCAGAGGAGATCGTGCGAAGCGTCAAGCGAGGAATATTCGCAAAGAATTTTGGCGGTGGGCAGGTGGATATCTCGAACGGCGACTTCGTCTTCTCGCTGACTGAGAGTTACTTGATTGAGGACGGAAACGTAACGGCCCCGTTAAAGGGAGTGAACCTGATCGGAAATGGTCCAGAAACATTGAGGGAAGTAAGTATGTTAGGCCACGATGTCGCGTTAAGTGACGGCATCTGGACCTGCGGCAAAGACGGACAAAGCGTGCCCGTCGGCGTAGGTTGTCCGACAATCAAGATTTCCCGGATTACCGTTGGTGGCACCGATCTCAGTTGAAAAGCCTCGTGTTCGAACGTTCGTGGCCGTCGTCGGCCACGGCCCCCTTCTCGAGCGGGAGGACGGCGCTGCCGTTACCCTGCGGCAGTTGGGCGCGCAGGTCCGTACTCTCGACCTTTGGGACGATCCCGTAAATCTGTTCAGTGAAGACGACGTCGACGTCGAGGCGCGCCCCCGGGCGCTGCTCTTCGAGGCGCTCGATCGCCCGGACCTGGCCATCGCGGCCCTGCGCGCGGTCCGAAAAGAACAGGTGTTCGACAACGTCGGAGCGATCATCTCCGTGACCGTCGGACAAATCGCTCGCGTCGATCCGTCCAGCGGTTTCGACGATTTCGTCCTTCACCCTTACGTGCCCGAAGAAGTGTACGCGCGCATTCGCGCCGTCGAGTGGCGACGCAGTGAGTTCGCCACGGACGAACGCCACAAAGTGGGCCCGATCGTGCTCGACAAGGCTGCGCACGAAGTCACGGTCAGCGGTCGTCCGATCCCGCTGACTGCAAAAGAGTTCGCGCTGCTCGCATACCTCTGCGAGCGCCGCGGCAAGGTGCTTTCGCGCGACCACTTGCTGGCTCGAGTGTGGGGCAACCGTTACGACGGCGGCCCGCGCACCGTCGACATTCACGTGCGACGATTGCGTGCCAAACTCGGGGACGCATTACCGCTGGAGACGCTGCGCGGATCCGGCTACAAGCTGCGCATGCCGGATCCTGAACCATACGATTCGGACGCCATGGGTGAATGATCGTCATCTCTACGGGGTGCCCTGCAAGCATCGGTCCCGAGGTCTCGCTGAAGGCAGCGATGGCCATGCGGACTGGCGTGCGGGTCCTCGTAGGGGATGAGCCGACCTTACTCCAAGCTGCCAAGCTCGTCGGAGTGTCCGTCAAGAAGTTGCGCCGCTTGAACGTGATCAAGCCGCGCGGGGCGGGGGTTTACATCTACCCCGCAGGGCCAGCGCTCACCGCGGCAGACCGTGTGCCCGGAAAGCCGAGCAAGCTTTCTGGGCAAGCGCAGCTCGAATACATCGAGGCCGCGTACGAACTCGCCAAGCAGAGTGGAGCGGCGCTGGTCACGGCCGCCGTCAGCAAGGCCGCGATCGCGAGCTGTGGCCTCAAGCGTGCCAAGGGATTTCGCGGCCACACCGAGTGGTTGGAAGAGCTGGATGGCGCCGAGCCCGTCACCATGTGTTTCTACTCGAAGCAGCTCTCGACCAGCTTGGTTACGACACATCTGCCTTTGCGCAAGGTGCCGTCGGCAATCACCGCGGAAGGTGTACGACGCGCGACTCGTCACTTGGCGCGGCTACTGCGGCGGGCGGGGCATGAACGGCCGACGTTGGCCGTCACCTCGCTGAACCCCCACGCGGGGGAGGACGAACTGCTCGGACAAGACGAAGCGAAGTTGATCGTGCCGGGCGTGGTTGCTGCGCGACGCAAGCTGTACGGCAAGGCGAAGGTGCTAGGCCCGATCGGTGCAGAAACCGCGTTTCGTCTGGCAGCTGCGGGGAAGTACGATGGTGTAGTTGCGATGTACCACGACCAGGCGACCATTCCGATGAAGCTGCTCGCCTTCGGCGAAGCCGTCAACGTCACGATGGGTCTGAGTTTGGTGCGCACCAGCGTCGATCACGGTACGGCATACGACATCGCCTGGACCGGCAAGGCCGACGAGGCCGGCATGCTTTCTGCGATGCAGTTGGCCGAGCGCCTGCATCGATCACGCCGCACGACTTGATCAAACCTGGTGAGATCCGCTAGCGAGATCTCGTGCTCCAACGGGTTGGAGGTTCCGAGCGAGTCAGGGGCGTGCTCAAGCGGTACGTCCTGTTCCCGCTCGTGCTGGCCTACTTTGCCCTGATGGTCTTGGCGGCGTGGCCGCGCGTACTATCGCCAGGTCAACGTCCGACGTTGCCCCAGTGGTACGCGTATCTGACGTTGCAAACCCTCGGCATCTATCCAGGTCAAGAGGTGTTCTCTGGTCAAGGAGTGATAGACGCCTTCCCTCGACGAATGTGCATTCAGATCCTCGGCATGAATGAGAAAGGTGAACAATTTCTAGTGTTCGACAACTTCGTCGAGTGTGACGAAGACGTGTACTCTTTCTCGAAGAATCCGGTCGATTTGCTCTATCGTCGGCAGTTCGTGAAAGCGTTGCAGTTTGCCCAGTCGCCGCAAGCAGCCCAGCATCGGGGATATCCGCTGACGTACTTGCTCGGCGTGACTGACTACTACTGTCATGGTGCGCCATCGGCGCCGCTGTTGGCGGTTTCCGTTCGTTATCGCGTTCAGCAGACCCGCGTGTCCGACGGGCAGTTGCTCGATGAGACATTCTTCGCTGGTGGTCGGGCTTGTAACTCGCCAGCGTGGAGTCTGGCTCCTTTACCTGGGTTCGAACGATGGGCGGTACAGCCATGAGCCGTTCAGAGACGGATTTGGGCGTGTCAGGAGAACACCAGGGTTCACTGGTCGTGCGCGTGATCGACGCAGTCTACAGTTGGCTTTTCCGACCGAAGGAGCATCATGGAATTTCCGTGGCTCGCGTGGCCTTCGGTGGTGCGCTGTTCTCTCACTACCTGCAGTTGCTCCCGTACCTAAACGTGTTCTATCTGCCGTCGGGGATCAACGGTTCGGACTTTCACGAGCGCTTCCCCGAGGTGGGAGTGCTCGAGCCTCACCCGCTCAGCAAGTTCGACTTTCTGACGCTCATCGATGGCGACACGGGCATCATCGCGCTTTACCTGCTGCTGCTGGTCAGCGCGCTTGCGTTCACGGTCGGCGCTTGGACGCGAGTCGCGGGAGTGACGCTAGCGCTGTTGCACATGGTCTTTGGCGGGCATCAGCCGTCGATCAGTTGGGGGTGGGCGCACCTGGTGCACGCGTTCGTGCTGTACGCTGTGTTCGCGAACGCTGGGCGCGTGCTCTCGTTCGACGCGTGGTGGCGGCGACGACGTGGCAGATCCATGCCGCCGCCGCCACCCGCCGTCGGGATTCGTTTGCTGCAACTGCACTTGTGCACGATGTACACGGTTGCGGGCTGGGAACGTATCGATGCTCCCGCGTGGCTAGCTGGGCAAATGGTCACGTTGGCTGTCGTCAACTCGCGCTTCTCTAGGTTCGAAGTCGATTGGATGACGTGGCAGCCAGTGCTCAGCATGATGAACTACGCGACTTACGTGCTCGAACCACTCGCGCCGATTGCGCTTTGGATCCCCAGGGTTGTCGTGCCTTATGCATTGGCCTTGATGGGCATGCACGTGGGCTTGGAGCTGCTCTCCCACATCGGCCACTGGCAGTGGATCATGTTTGGTGGTCTGTGCGTATTCCTACCCGCTCGATGGTTCACGTGGGCGGCCGCTGGGATTTCCCCCAAGCACGCATAGCGCTCAGACGGCCGCTCTTTGCAATTACGAGGCATGTCATTCGACGGCGCTTGACCTCGGATGCCGTTGAGCATCTACTCGGCGCATGGATCCGTACGCCCCAATCAACGGTATTTCTCTAGAACGCTACGCGGAACTCGGTGCTGATCTGGACGGGATTACCAGCGACGTAGAGCAACGAAAGAAGGTCCAAGAGCTCGGCGTTTCCGCCGCAGACTGGGACGCGGCAAAGGCGGGGTGGACTGCGCGCATGCAGGACATGAGCCTGATGGGGCAGGTGGCAACCCGCTACATGCAGCTGTTCAATGAGGCGGTGGCGAAGAAAAAGGGTACCGTCTCGGTCGCATTCGAGGACTTCTGCGCGATCTCGGCGGCAATTGCCGTGTTTGGCGTCGAAGCGGCGCTCGCCCACTACAAGATCAGCCAGGGCGACTGGACGTCGATCTCTGCGCATTGGCTGAACGAGATGAGTCGAGATCCGATGAACCTCGGGATGCGTCGCAACCAGCTGCAGGAACAAGAAACAGCGCGCTTGCGCTCGGGGGGGCAACCCAAACCCGTGGAGTTTCAGCGTGGTGCGGCAGGTTCACCAGCGGCAGGTGGTGGCACGGCGTTCGACCCCGCCGCGCAGGGTGCCATGCAAATGCAGGCTGGCGTGCAGCAACAGGCTGCCGCCATGCAATACGCCAACCAGGTGATGGCGTCGCCCATGGGCCAAATGGCCGCTGGTATGGCCGGCGCGATGGACAAGTTGGGCGGCGGCAGTGGCTTGGTGTTCGGCAGTCAGGTGCTCGTTCAGTGGTCCGACGGCAACAAGTACCCCGCGACGATCGTGCAGAGCAGCGGCGACCAGTCGCAGATCACCCTCGCTGATGGGCGACAGCTGTGGTGCAAGACCGAGTATCTGTCGAAGGCGTGAGTTGACGCGGGGCGGCGAGCTGCCAAGCTGAAGTCTCGAACAACTGGGGCGGAGCGAGGGACAGAGGGATGTATCAGGCAGTTCAACAATGTACTCACTGCGGCGCCAACCTCTCCCTCGACGACATGCGGCGGACTGACTGTCCCTACTGTCGTACCGTTTACCCGCATCACTCCCAAGCTCAACAACACGCGCAGGTGGCTGGGCAGATGATGGGGCAGCTGTTGGGACAACAAGCCGCCGTCCAGAACCAATGGCGGGCAGCCTTCGGCGTTGGGCCACTCTCGCCGCCGGGCGGGCAGCCTGGACCAGGCGGCGCCGCGCAATTTGCCGGCGGCCAGGCGCCTGGTGGTCAATACCCTGGAGCGCAGCAATTTGGAGCGCAGTATCCTGGGGGGCAGCATCCTGGAGCGCAGCATCCTGGAGCGCAGCATCCTGGAGCGCAGTACCCAGGAGTGCAGATGCCCGGGATGCCTCCAGGCGGGTATTACGATCCCAACCAGATGATCAACGCGCACATGGCTCACGCCCAGCAGATGAGTCGTCGTATCGGGCGTCAAGTGATCGTGTCGATTGCACTGACGTTCGTGTTGGTGTTTGGGATTTTGATCGCGGTGTTTCTGTTGCGCTGACGAATGTTGTAGCGTTCGGTCAGCAGCTGCGCGGTTTGGTGAGTTCGTCGCGAGCGAGTCTCGGCGTCGCGTAGCCGCTTCGTTCTACTCACGATGCAAGAGAGTTCGCTCCCAGCGCTTTTGAATCGCTTCGACAAATGGTTGCCGCTGGCGTTGTGCTCTTGCCTGCTTGCGGTCTACTCGATGTCGTTGGGCGGCGGGTTCTTGGTGTGGGACGACCCGTGGCTGATTGTTGAAAACGTGGTGCTGCGTCAGGGCTTTGCGGAAGCCATGTCGAACATCTGGTTCGACTGGTCCCGCTCGACGCGGCTTTCGCTCGGCGCAGAGTACTTACCTATCCGGGATACTTCGCTGTGGCTCGAGGCGCAGCTGTGGGGCCTGGAACCACGCCCCCTACGCTTGAGCAACTGGGCGATCTACGTCGCTGGGATCTTGTGTATTCGTGGGGCGCTCCGCCGAACGTTGTCGTCGAACGTCGTGGCCGAAGTTGCCACTTGGGTGTTCGCCTTTCACCCTGTGCACGTCGAGTCTGTCGCGTGGCTCGCTGGGCGCAAGGACGTGCTCGCATTGGCTTTCGTTGGGGCGGGCCTACTCTGCTACTCCGGTGACGATGGTCGTCAGCGCTGGTGGGTCGTGCCACTGTTCTTGCTCGCGCATCTGAGCAAGTCGATGTCCGTCATCGCGGTCGGGCTCTTGGTTGCGCAGGACGTACTCGCGCGACGCAGACCCAACTGGCGAATCATGAGCGCTTGCCTGGTGGCCGCCCTTGGCTGCCTGATGGTCCACTTACGTGTTGGTGAGGTGGTCGCGATGATTGTCGACCCCGTTGGCGGGTCACGGCTCGCCGCGGTGCTCACCATGGGACCCGTTTGGCTTCGCTACATGTGGTTGATGGTGTTTCCAGGGGCTCTCAGCCTGGTGCACGACGTGGCTCCCATCACCTCGCCGAGTCTCATCTCGGCGCTGGGTTACTCGATTCTCATCGGCTGGGGGTGTGCGGGCGTTTGGTGGTTTCGAAGCGAACGGCGGAGCGCTGGTGACGAGCTGGATCGTGGGGCGCTGACGCTCTCTGCGTTTCTTTGGTTCGTGGTTCCGCTTGCGCCTGTCAGTCAGGTGCTTTTTCCGCTGCAGAATCTGATGGCGGATCGCTATCTGATTTTCTCGGTGATGGCTGTTGCGCTCGTGACGGGCTGGGTTGCGTCCCTTCGCGTGCGCGCGGCGCCACTGCTGGGCGGACTGATCGTGGCTTGCTTTTCGCTCGTGACGGCAGATCGCGCGTCGCTGTTTGCGAGCAGCGTGGACATATTCCTCGACGCGACTCACAAGACCGAGCACTCGACCTTGGCGCCATACCAATTGGGGCAAGGCTACGAACACGAAGCGCAATGGGCGTTAGCCGCAGACGCTTACCGCATCGTGCTGGAACGCGACGAAGGCAGCGGCGGTGCAGCCAGGCGCGCTACGAACAACCTCGCTCGCTTGCTCGTCATGGAGGGTGAACTCGCACGAGCTGAGCAGTTGTTAGCTCGTGGCATTCAGCGCTGGCCCCACGATCCCAAGATGCATATGAACCTGGTCAAGGTGCTCTACCGCCGTGGTCGTGAACTCGAGGCCCGCAGGCTCTTCGCGGAAACGCAACGACGTTTTCCCGATTACGACCCACTCCAGCCCGAAGGCATCGAACGCTTGATCGGGGACTGAGGTCGGCGCTGAGGTCCGCTACTTGCACGTGTCTCTGGCCGACGACGGATCTCGACGGTTGGGCATTCTAACGTTCCGAGCCGCGCCGAGTTTCACGCGCACTGGGCTGCGGGGGGTGGAGTCAGCGAACGCGGGGCAGGTACCTCGCGACGATGGCCCCGCTTTCAGTGAAACTAGTTCACCAAAAGCCGTACACGGCGCCGAATCCGAAGCCGATGTCCGCGAAGCCGTTGCGACTGAGTGCGTCGACTGGTGGCGTGGAGGATGCGGTGGCGTACAGGCGCCAGTTCGCGTTGGGTTCGTAGCTCAGAGCCAGACCCAGCTCGATGTCTCGTCGCGCGGAGCCCTCGGCCACGTCGCCGTTCAGCGTGGACCTGCCTTCGCCACTTGCAGTGGCGATGAGTCCAGTGTGCAGGCGCGGCGTCCAGCCGTAGGTGGCGTTGGCTGCCACTCGCCAACCGAGTGCGCGTTCGACGCGGACCGTGGCGAGTCGTCTCGGGAAGTGATGCGTCAGATCTGCGTAAAGCCCGAGCAACCACGTGTTCTGTGCGTGCTCCAGGGCTACGCCCGCAAGCACTCGTGTCGTGCCTTCACCCGTTGCATCGCTGCCCAGCACCTCGGTCGATTCTTCGGGGGATGTCCCCGTCGGCAAAGTGAGGGCAGCCAGCAGCGCAACACCCGGCACGTATGCTCGTTCACCAGTGAACGACAAGTCCCAGCGCGCCGCCAGCTGCAGATCTCCCAACCCGCCACCAAACTCGGGGTCGGCAGCTGCTGCGTCACGGTACGACTGCGCAGTCTTCAGCAACACACTAGATTGACCGCGCTCGGCCCAGCGAAACGCGCTCAGCCACTGCTGCTCGAAATCCCACTGCGTCGAGCCATCCGCTGCGGGCGAATACGTAGATGCATCGTCGAAGCTGCCTAGAGAGTACTTGCTCGTGGTGAGCGCTCCCAGGAGCAGCCATTCGTGCCGTTCGAGTCTGCCGGGCGTCAGGTTCGTAGTGCCGCTGCAACAGGCTTGCGCGTGGGCGAGTTGAGGGGCGATAGTGGAGTGAGCCACCACGAGCAGCCCAAACCACCCCAGTAACCCGACGAGCCTTCGAAGCAACGGGATCACTTCACGTCGAACGCGAACACCAGCTCGTCACTCGTGCCGCCGCTGATGGACGTGCGCAGCTCCCATCGCCCGGGCATGGTGATGCGCACGTCATCGAACTCGTACACTCCGAGATCCACCGCGTGGCCTTCGGGATTGTGGCCGCTGCCATGGCCCATCGCAGGCATGAACGGTGTCATCACCAGTTCCAAGTCGTTTGCGGGTTGGCCGTCCACGTCCGTGACCGTCAGCTGCACCCGATTACGACCGCGCACGGGCAGAGCTTCGGGAAACGAACGCAACTCGACGGCGAGTTCGCCCGTTTCACTCATCACCTCGAGGGTTGCAGGCTGGGCGAACGTCGTCTGCTGCTCTGGGGCGCTATCGTGTCCCGAGCAGCCGAACGCGCTCGAAAGCAAGGCAAACAGGCAGGTGGCGGGGCGCAGGGGGCGCGTGATCCAGAACATCGTCAGGCCTCGGGCGCGCAGCCGCGGTGTTTGCGGATGCGCGTAAGTGTCTGAAAAGACGCCGCTTTGTTACTGGTTTGGCGGGCGGCGCCAGATTTCGTGGGGACACTAGCCCAGAGCGCGCAGTGATGGGTGCGGTAGTTTTTCGCACGCGCCGTCGTCGTCCGAAGGCGCGCTACGTAGGAACCCGAGGGGACGGCCCGGTCGACCCGTCGTGAAGCCCTCAGCCGCGGCGACGCCTCGCCAACGCGAGCGCCGCCAACGCCACCAGGCTCCACGCGACGGCGGGGGGCTGGCCGCGGCTCACGCTGCATCCTCCGCTGCTGTTGTTGGATGACTCGCCGTCCATATCGAATCCTTCACTGGTCGGATCCGTGCTGTTTACCTGCACGCTGCCATCGTCGGGGTTCGTTGGACCGTCGGAGCCAGCGGCGGCGGGTGACGTCGCTTGTTCAGCTGAGTCATCAGCGTCCTGCGCCGTGCCTTCGTCGCTCGCCTCGTTGGCCGCGTCGTCGGCTGCGTTCGTTTCGTCGTCGGCTGCGTTCGTTTCGTCGTCGTCCGCGTCCTCGGCATCCGAGTCGTCGTCCTGAGCGGGGCCGTCGTCCGCGGGGCCGTCGTCCGCGGTATCGTCGTCCGCGGTATCGTCGTCCGCGGTGTCGTCAGACGCACTGGTTTCGTCGTCTGCCGTGCTCGGATCTCCTGCTCGCGGAGGGACCGGCGCCACGCGATCGGACAGGTCGACTTCGAGGGGATCACCGATCAGTCGGTTGAAGATGCGGCGACTCCGCTGTAGTTCGTTGACCGCGCGCGAGTAGGACAGCAAGAGCTGGCCCTCGCCGTTAGACGCCAGTCCGTAGACATAGGCGTCTTCCGTGAGCACCTGGCGTCGATCGGACAGCTCGCCGTCCAGCGACAGTGTCTGCAAGTAGGTCATATTGGCGTCGTCTTGGGTGGCGATCACGAATTGACTGCCGTCCCACACCGCGTGCACGTAGCCGAACTCCTCACCAAGCGGCATGTCCGTCCCATGCCAATCGTCTGGCGAAACGAAACGCACCATGGGCTCCCGCGTTTCGCCGTCGGCGCCCAGCTTGCTGTAGAACAAGATGCTCTCGGTGCCGTTGGTGGCGGTGCGTACGCCCGTGCGGCCCGCGTCGAGCAAGATGGGCTCGGGCAGTTCGCCACTGCTCGGAATCGGCTGCAGATAGGTGCTTTCGTTGTCGTCCCAGAACCACAGGTAGCCATCGCCCACCGTCGTGAGTGAACCTCCGACGAACACTCCCGTTTGACGCATCACGAAGCTGTCACCGACGGGCGCGCCCTCTAGATCCAAGAACTGGCCGCGCATCTCCGACAGATCTTCCGCGTTTCGCGCCAGGTAGGCCGCTAGGTAACCGCTGCCATTGCTGGCGAGGTTCACCCAACTGCCCGTGCCCGTCACGACCGTGTGCGTTGGTCCCAGGCTGCCGTCAGCCTTGCGCATCTGCGCGAAGATCGTTTCCGTGACGCGGTTGCCCCAAACGCTCACTGACGAGCCGTTCCCCGCCGAGGCGAGGGCAACGCTGGCCGAGTACTCCTCACCAGGATCTCCCAGCTGGATGGTCTCTGCGTCGAGCACCTGACCCCCTTGACTGACCTGCGTGGCGCGCGCGGTTTCTTGGGGCTCGATGCCGCGTCGTTCGGTCCACGAAAGCACGTAGTGCGTTCCGTCGAAGGTGCTTTGGATCGTCTCTTGGTAGGCTTCGATGAAGCTGAGCGGAATGTCTTGCGCCTCGCTCGTCAACTTGCCGTCGAGAAAGCCGCCGATGATGCCCTCGCCCACGTATGACAGCAAGTAACGATCGTTGGCCCACAACAGGTGCGGCGGGTCGTTGCTGCGCGGGTTGTAGGATGGGATCGTAACGGGCGCTTGGGCGTTGCCCGTCGTCGAAACGTTGCTGCCCCAGAGCGTGTAGGGGTACTCGGTCGTGTCGAGCCAGGTGACCGCGTACTGCTCGCCGTCGAAAGCTGCGTTGAAGTCGCGTCCTTCGAGGCTCGGGTCGTTGAGTCGCACGCTGTCCGTGAGCGAGCCGTCTTCAGATATGACCGTCGCCACCACGCCAGTGGGACCGCCCGAACCATAGTCGTTCCAAGCGACCAGGAACGAGTCGCCTGAGCTGGCCGTGTGAACGTAGCGATCGCTGTCCGAAAACGCGACGCGTACGCCACCCGGGTCTAGCACCGTGCCGTCGTGGTCGACGCGCGCTGCGTAAATCTCTCCCGTTGAGGTGTCGGGGGCGTTCTCCCACGCCACGATGCTCATCGAGTCACCGCTGGACACGCTGGGCCACGACGTGTCGCCACTGTCGCTGACTTGGGTCTGGAACGTGATGTTGCCGTCGATGTCGACGAACGCCAGCATGGTGTCGCGGCCCGCGTCGCTCACTTCCATCCACACCACGACGAACACTTCGCCGTTCCACGAGATGGACGGGTAGAGCCCGTTACTTCCCAACGGAAATATGGGGTGCAGCGTGCCGTCGGGATCGATGAGTCTCGCCGCGGACTGACTGCCGCTCCACGCGGCGAGGTAACGCCCACCACCGAACGCGACGGACGGATAGTAGTAGTGCAGGTCCGCGTCGTTGTCTCGCGGCTGCAGGTGCAACCACTCGATGTCGATCGGGTTACCGTCCGCGTCGATGCGTGAGCCTTGGATCGCCCCTGCGTCTTCGAACACCACCAGATAGTTGCTGCCGTCGAACGCCGCAGAAGGGTAGTGCCCGAGGTCGTAGTTGAGCGCGGCGGGCGCGTCGGTCATGAACGGTTCGCCGATCAGCTCAGGGAGTGTGTCTTGAGCGAGAGCCGAACCACACCAAGTTAGTGCCAACAGCGCGACGACAGGCTTCGAGCGAAGCAGGCGATGAACACGTGATTGCGGCCTTTGGGTGACGGGTTGGAGCTGACTGTTGCGCATGGAGATCTCCGGGCGGCGAAGGTGCTCACCCACGGGCCCCACCATGCCGTCAGCTGCGTGGAGATTCCAGGGGCTCGGTGACAAAGCGTATTCCCGCGGTATACGCTGACGCCGCCTGTCGAAAACGCGCACCGAGAGCGGCCGACGGATGTTTCACCAGGCGTCTGCTGCGATCCGGATCGGCGCGATGCGGGCGACTCGCCGTGCGAGTTCCCCGATTCGAACTATCGATTTCATGAATACGCGAGGCCGTTCATTCGTCGCGCTTGCAGCTCGCGTAGCGCTCGATGAACGTCGAGAAGTTCAAGTACGCACTGTCCTCGTCCGAGTGGAACTTCTCGCCCCCGCCGTGCTCGAGGCCGCCCTCTTCTTCCGCTAGCGGCTTGAGCAAGAGCAGGCTCTTCTCGGGTTCATCGACGTCGATGTAGCCGCGGCGCTCAATTTCCCGAAGCGTGGCGAGCGAGGCTTCGTTGCAGCTGCCGTCGGTTCGAATCCAAGGCGTAGGGTCGCCCAGAATTTCACCCGCCGCGAAGTCGAAGTGGCACGTGTAACACCGCCCCCGGCTGCGGTAGATCGTGTCGCGGAAGAGTTGCTCGATCGCCAGGTCGCTGCACTCCGTATCAACCGACGTCGCGTCCACCGCATCCTCGTAGGTGGGCTCGTCTTGGGTGTTGCAGAAGGGCTCGCTCGATGGCGGCTCGCACGTCACATCCGCACATTCTTCTGCTCCGCATGCGGCGTTGAACTGAATCCACGACAAGAAACCTTCGTACTCCTCGTCGATCACTTCTTGGGTGATGAGCGGGCTCTCTGGATCGGCGCGTTCGATCCACGACAGGATCTTGCTCGTTTCGGGATCTTTCAAATCGACCATGCCTTGGTCGACCAGGCACGCCATGGTTTCACACGGCGTGTCACGGATGAATGTTCCCAGGTCGATGCCCGAGAGGTGACACTGATTGCACGTCTTCGGACGGTCTTCTGCCATCAATGGTTCGATACGCTGTTCGAACAGCTCGCCGCCCGACAACTGCTCGCAGGCTTGTCCCTCGAACTCGGGCGGCGTGCCGCCGTCGGACGCGGCGTCGTCGTCGTTCATCGACGAGTTGCTCGGCTTGTCCGAGCATGCCCCCAGTGCCGCCGCGACCACGACGCTCGCGACCGCGACTACGCTCAAAGACGTGTGCGCGGGGAGGCGTCGAATTGGTCGAGGGGTGAGGCCGAGCATCGGAAATGAGGCGAGGGTGTCGTGTAGTACGCTGGCACTGCGTGCCAAGTTACGCCAGGCTTCGTAGCCCATCCACGCGCTCGTGTTCGCCTGAAAAGGTTCTTTGGTTTTGGGCGTTTGTGTTGTTGGGCTAGCGCGTCGCGGTCGCGCTGGCCCTGAAAACTCGCGAAAACGCGTGAGGCACGGGCTCGCGTTCGTCGGGCGCGGTCAGTTGCCGCGCCCGCCCATCGGGCTACCCAGCGACCAGGTTTCGAGCCCCGTCAGGATCATGTCTATTGCGATGGTGCCGATCAGCAGTGCCGAAGCGCGCCCCACCAAGTCGATGTAACGATCGACGAGCTTGGTGTTTCGCTCCTTGGCGCGAGTGTGGATCGCTTTGAGCACGACCAACCCCACGACCGTCACCAGCATTCCCGCAACGATCGAAAGCAGCGCCCAGTGCAGCGGCAAACGCGCGCCAGCCAAGATGCTAGCGCTCACCGTGCCCGGTCCGACCATGAACGGCATGGCCACGGATCCCGCGAGGTGTTCAGGCGAACCGCGCAGCTGACTCAGAGCAGCAGGCCCTTGTTGCGCGAAACGGATCCCGATCAGCAGGAAGAGCACGCCTCCAAAAATCAGAAACGACGCAAAGCGCACCTGCAACAGGTCGCTGAAGATTGCGTCGCCGCCTGCAGCGAAAACACAAAAGACCCCCGTAGCAATCACTGCGCCACGCACCAACGTTCGCGCGAAGGTGTTGTCGTCGAGCGACTCGATCAGATCGAGCAGGTAAATGCTCATCAAGAACGGGTTGAGCAGCACCGCCAGCAATGCTGCAGACTTGACGAAGGGCTCCCACTCGAACACACCCCGAACCTGCCGGGCTCGCCGCGAATAATCAACCCGATCATCACGGGCGGCATACGCTCTGAGCGGATGTGAACACGGGCGACACTGTAGGTGTCACGTCGGCTAAATTGCCGCGTTTGCACCGAGTGCTAGTTCTTAGTTTCGACGTGCGCGGATGCTTTCGGTGTAGGGGCCGTTCGCTCCGCAGGCCGACTTCGGAAGGTGATACGAGATGACTCGACGGCTCGCGGAGCAGCACTGGACCACTTTGACGCTCATGCTCGCAGTGTCGACCATGACCGCGTGTGCGGGAGACGACCAGCAGTCTGCCACAGATGATGCGATGTCGACCGACGATATGGTCGGCACGCCGACGACTGACGTTACGCCACCGACCGACGACTCCACGGAAGTACCGACCGAGCCAAGCTCGATGTCGACGGACGTCGAGCCCATGTCCAGCGTCACGACCGATGTAGACGACGTCGAGCCACGAACCGACGACTCCACTGAGACAGACGACGGCGACACGGTCGTTCCCGAGGAGCCCCCACCGCCGCCGCCGCCTTCAGTCGACAATCCGGACGATCTGCTCGCGCCCTGGGGCAGCGTGATCCGTCTCGAAGGTGAGGGTCTGGGAAGCGCTGCGCGACAGGGCGTATCGCTCAAAGTGGGCACGCTGGTACTGACGCCGAGCGACGACGAGCGAGTGAGCGAGTGGTCCGAAGAACTCATCGAGTTTCGCGTGCCGTTTCCCTTCCAAGGTGAGATCGCCATCACCACGCCGCAAGGAGAGGTCGTCGCAGGATCGTTCACCTCGGAGTGGCAGCTCAGTGAGGGTGTCGAAATCGCCGACGGCGTGCAGACGCTCGCGTCCATTTCGCCAGGTCCAGGTGAAATTCTTCTCGCCATCGACACGACGCCCATCGACGTTCTCCACTTCGACGGAGAAAGTTGGTCACGTGCGTCACTGACGGGCGACGAGATCGCCCCCGAGACGTTCAGGTTCTTCATGCTCGCCGACGGCGAGGTGCGTGGTTTCGGCCTTTCCGAAAGCAGCCCCGCCGCAGTCGTCGAGTTCGACGCTGTCGACTGGGAGGGGGAAACCTTGGCGTACGAAGTGTCCGACGACCCCAACGAGCGCGCCATCGCAGGCGGGCCAAACGGCGCCTCGGTGTGGACGCGAGGTGAACTCGGGTGGCACGGCTATTTCAACTCCGACGGCACTTGGGTGATCGACATTTTGCCCGTCGAGCAACCGTCAGGGCTGTCGAAGGCAAAACCCGTCACCATCGACGATGGCGACCTGTTCATCGTTTACGCGGTCGACACGGGCAACTTCTTCGACGACCACGAGACGCCCTATTACCGTCACCTGCTTCCTGGTGCGCTTTCCTTCGAGGATCGCGTCGTGGCCGGCACGCTGATGGACGATCACCTCACGTCACTCACGCCTCAGGACCACGGCAGTGGGTTTACTCTCGAGTACTGCGGCAGCGACAGTGATCCGTTGGTGCTGACGGGCACGGCTTACCGCTGTCGCGCGTCGAGTTTTCCGCGCTTTGGCGATCCCGTGCTGCGCGGTCCCAAGCCAAGTGACGGCGCGCGTTACGCGTTCACGGACAATCTCGTCGGGATCGCCCATTGTCGCGACGAGGAAACACTCGTCAACTCGCACTACGACGAACAGGACGGTTATGTCATGACTTGGCCCTGTGTCGGGGTCGAGGCACTTCAGATCGACGCTGCGGGGGAATGGCTGCCCATCATCCGCCACCAAAACGAATGGATTCCGCTGCTCAGTTTCGAACACGCAGCCACGGATCCGGTTGGGGGCAGCGCTCCCGTCGAGACGAGTGTGGATGGTGGGTTCGCTGGCGACGCAGGGGCGCCCACTGATGCGGGCGCAGACGCGGGAGATGCCGGGCGCTAAACCGACTCGGTTGCAGTGGTGAGGCCGTCGTCCGCGTCAGGGAGACGGCCCACGATAGGTAGCGGAACACGAGAACGTCAACTCTCGACCGCACTCATCGTTGTTTATCTCGCCCCGACACAGGCTGCTGCCTTCGGCCGTGCTCGCTCCCCGGCGTAGGGCGAATAGTAATTCCCGTGTGATGTCGTGGCCACCCTCGCGGCAGCGCGTGTCGCTACACGGCACGAGGAACAGCGCCGCTGCTCGGGCGACGATCACGTGCTGTATGCGAACAGCCTCTTTCGTAGTCGTGCCACGCTTGCTCTCCGCCAGCTCCAAACGAAGGCTGACGAGCTCTGGAATCTCTTCGTGCAGACGAGACGCTTCGTCTTCACGTCGCCAGCGTTCAGTCCGCGCGGGTTCTCCTTGGTAACGTCGAATCATCAGGTGTGGCCTGCCTGCGTAGGCGGAGCTTCCCCAATCTTTCCAGAGTTTTCCTCAGACTCCCGCTCCGATTCGTTCTGGCCAGGGCGCACGCTCGTAGGCGTCCAGCCCAGTTCACCTGGGGTGAGTTCCTCGATGGGCGGGCCCGCGCCGGGTGTCGGTCGTTGTGCTTTTCGTTCTTTGCGCCGCTCGGCCTTACCGGCCTTGTCGTGCTGCCGCTGAAGCTCCTTGCGGCGCTTCTCCAGGCTCGGACGGGCCTTCACGAACAGGTCTGTCCCCGTTTGCCCAACCCTCTCTCGCGCGAGACCTGATTCATTGTGCTGCTCTTGCACGAGCGCGCGGAGCGCACCAGTCATTTTCCGTAATTCGTTCAGCCCGCCGCCCGTGGCCACTCGAGGTCGCAACCTCGAATCGGCGACCGTATGTGCGGGATATCGCGATCGAGGCGCGCCGGCTGCGCGAGGAAAAGTCCTGCGGTGTCCGAATCACCTCATCGTTTCGTCACTCGACGCTCACTTCGGTGGCCGTTCGCATGTGTTCACCTGCGCTCTGCCCTGCGGATCTGATAGCGTCGTTCGTTCCGGCGTGGGGTCGGAACCCAAACGCGAAAGTACACCCACAAACATGACTCAGTCCATTCACGAGGCGCCTGCAGGACACGCGGCCTTCAGCGAACGTCCCGCCTCGACCCACAGCGAGCGGGGCCGAACCCACGGCTTGCCCATCATCTTCTGGTTGATGGAGCAAAGCGTCTGGGTGCTCTTGCTCGTTCCTACCGTGGTTGCCGGGGTGGCATATTGGGCGACGGGATACGACTGGCGAATCGCCGTGGCGGCGTGGGTTGCGATTCCGCTCTTCGGCGTCGTGCTGCCGTTGCTTTTTCTCGTGTGGCGCTCGCACGGACACGATGCGGCCCCTACGGACTGGACGCCCTACGTGCGCTGGCGTAACGAAGCGGATGCCAAGCGCTGGCAAGGCAAGAAGATCCCGATGGAGATCGTCTACGAGGCGTACATGGCCGAGAAGCTCGACTTCATTCAAGACGTGTACGAGACGATGTTGCGACGCAACAAGTTGTTTCGCTTTTGCTTCACGTGGGGTGACGTGAAGTTCTACTTCAAGGAGTTTCTCGGCCAGAACGTCACCCACAGCGTTTCGTCCGACGAAGGCGACATCGCCCACGTCTACAATCGCGGCAACGACTTCTATCACTGGTTCTTGGGCGACTCCATGACGTACACCAGCGGCATCTTCCAGAACGTGGACGAGAGCTTGGAAGACGCACAGCTTCGTAAACTCGAGACGGTGTGCCAATACGTGCAGATGAAGCCCGGGGATCGTCACCTCGACATCGGTTGCGGTTGGGGACCGCTCGTCGTTCATGCGGCGCAGCATCACGGTTGCCACAGCACGGGCATCACGCTGGCAAAAGAGCAAGCCGAGTGGGCTCGCGCCCGCGCCGAAAAAGCCGGCGTCAGCGATCGCGTCAACGTGGTCGTCGACGACTATCGCAATTTGCCCTCCAAAAAGTGGGACAAGATCACCTGCCTGGAAATGGCCGAACACGTCGGCATCAAGAACTTCCAGAAGTTCCTACTCCAAGTGCGCAACATGCTCGCGGACGACGGCATCTTCTATCTGCAAATTGCGGGGCTCCGCCGTCCGTGGCAGTTCGAAGATCTCGTCTGGGGTCTGTTCATGGCCAAGTACATCTTCCCAGGAGCGGACGCCAGCTGTCCGTTGGGTTTCGTCGTCTCTCAAGCAGAGCGCGCGGGCTTCGAGGTTCACCGCGTCGAGAATTGCGGCGTGCATTACTCCGTGACCATCAAGAAGTGGTACGACAACTGGAAGAGCAACGAAGCCGCCATCGTAGCGAAGTACGGTCAGCGTTGGTTTCGCATGTGGATGGTGTTCCTATCGTGGTCGGTGATGATCGGCGGGCAAGGCAGCTCCACCGTGTTCATGATCACGCTCACCAAGAACCATCGCTTGGACAAGTCGACGGTCAGCCCGGGCGAAGCCAAAGACGTTCCCTTCAGTCGCCAAGAGCGTTGGATCGGTCCAAACCCCGTCGCCACTCAGCAGTAGAGCGACTCGGCAGCAGAACGAATCAGCAAGCTGGCCTGCGTTGCGAGGTGCCTGCCAGCGTTCGCTGACTCCACTCACCGCAGCAACGCCGCGCCTAGCGAGGCACCCGACGACCCGTCCGTAGCTCCGCGGGCGGGTCGTTGCTTTCAGACAGGCCACGGGTCGTTCGTGGTTCGCGCCCCAGGGATCGAGGTACGCCATGGATCTGGAGATCTCACACAAGACGCGTTTCGACTACGACCGAGAGGTGGAGCCGAAACTTCACTTGGTGTTCTTGCGACCTCGGGAAAACCCATTGTTGGAGGTCCGCGATTTCAGGTTGGAGTTTACCCCGGCCGCGGAAGTGCAGTGGATGCGGGACGATCTGGACAACCTTCCAGCAACGATTCGTTTTCTCTCCCCTGCTCGGGTGGTCGAAATTCAATCCAGGTTCTCGGTGGTGACCTCCGATGCTCCGCCCTTCGAATTTCTGGTACGCGACTACGCCAGAAGCTTCCCATTCGTCTACGAGCCTCTGCATTCGTTCAACCTCGGCATCTACTTGCTCCCGCCAGCGCCTTCGACTCAAAAGTTGTTGAAGAGCTGGCTGGAGCAGCGGTTGGCAACTCAGCCAGGCGATACCGTGGCGTGGTTGTTCGAGCTTTCCCGGTTGCTCTTCAAGAGCATCGCGTACGAGCGTCGCGACGCACCTGGAATACGGGACTCGGCCACGACACTTGCCCTCGGAACAGGAGCATGCCGGGATCTGGCCGTCTTGTTCGTCGAGATCGCGCGGACGTACGGCTTGGCTGCGCGTTTCGTCAGCGGCTATTTGTTCGACGTGACGCGACCCGGCGAAGGTGGCGACATGCACGCGTGGGCCGAGGTGTTCTTGCCGGGTGCGGGATGGAGAGGGGTCGATCCGACACATGGCATCTTTTGCGACAACGTCTACGTGCCCGTCGCACACGCGGTCGTGGCTGAGAGCGTCAGCCCCGTACAGGGGTCCTATTTCAGTCAGGTCCCCGCGCAAGCTCGGTTGACGGCGGAAGTCAGCGTTCGGCGTCGCTAGCAACGTCGAAGGGCGTCACAACCCCGGTTCCTTCAAAATGACGGCACCGCTACGTCGAATCGATGGAGGGCCACGCTGACGGCGGTCACCCGCGGGGGATGACGCCCATCCCCGCCGTCAGCGTTCGGCATGGAACGTGCTTGTTCACGTTGAGCGCGACTAGTGCGTTCGATCCTCGAAGCCGGGGGTCGCGCGACTCGCAGCTACACGCAGAGGAGTATCGATGAAATGCATGAGATCGGGCAGCCGACATCAACTGGTCAGCATCGACAGGTTGCTGCTGAGCACACTCACGAACGACTCTCTCACGCGCTGCTGGCAGCGTTCTGGGTTCTTGCGCAAGCCACGCAGCGTGAATCTCGAGGATCAACACCAGATGGACGCGCCGAGACGACTCGACACGACTCCGGTAGTTCGAGCCTAGAAAGCAACAAATGCACGCATTGCTCTTTCTCGCGTTTGGCGTCGGTATCGGTCTGATTGCACACTGGACAGTGCCAGATCCCTCCCGACGTGGCCCCTTTACGTCGATCGTGGTTGGCATCATCGGGGCGCTGAGTGGCGGATTCCTGGCAAGAGCCGTCGGCATCTACGAACAAGGACGAGTCGCCGGCTTGTTGATGTCCGTGGTGGGCTCCGTGTCGTTGATAGTGTTGTACAGGGTGAAGCAGGGTATGGGTAAGGTTAATGGCCTGTAAGGGTGCAGCGGGTAGGGGCGCCGCGAGCGAAACATGGTGTCTCGGAGCGCTGGGCGTCTGTGCGTATTCGCGCTCCATTTGCAATCGCGAGGGGATGCCTTGTTGGTCTCGTCACTACTTGAGTCAGCGAGTCAGGTGAGTCGGTGCCTTTTCGATGTTCAGCGTCGTAGTGCGCTTCGTGGGGAGCGTGCATGAGTCAGTCCGAGACGGAGGAGCCCATTACTCGGCTAGCGTTGCTGGGTAATCACCTGCCTCGGCAGTGTGGCATCGCCACGTTCACAACTGACCTGGCACAGGCACTCGCTGACAGCTTTTCTCACGTCGGGTGTGGTGTCGTGGCAATGAACGATGCAGGCAAGACCCATGCATATGGTTCACCCGTGCAGTTCGAGGTCGACGACGGTGATCTCGCGTCCTATCGACGTGCGACTGACTTTCTCAACGTGGGCGGACTCGACGTACTCTCGCTGCAACACGAATACGGCATCTTCGGGGGAAAACAAGGGAGTCACATCCTGACGTTGCTGGCGGGCCTGCGAATGCCGGTCGTGACTACACTTCACACCATTCTCAGCGAACCCTCCGCGGCGCAACGCCGGGTGATGGGCGAGGTCACGCGTCTGTCGAGTCGTCTCGTCGTGATGAGTCATCATGGTGCGCGACTACTGCGCACCGTGTATGACGTGCCAGCCGAGAAGATCGACTTCATCCCGCACGGCATCCCGACTCTTCCCAGTCGCGCGGCCAGCCGCAGGCGTCTGGGCGTTGAAGACACCATTCAATTGCTGACGTTTGGCCTACTGTCGCCAGACAAGGGCCTCGAGTACGTCATCGAGGCTCTACCACAGGTCGTGGCTCGCCACCCGTCAGTCACATATGTGATCGTGGGCGCAACCCACCCGCATGTAAAAGAGGAGCAGGGCGAAGCGTATCGCAGAAGCCTTCAGCAGCGCGCCCACAAGCTCGGTGTTGGAAAGCACGTCGTTTTTCACGACCGATTCGTCAGTGCCGACGAACTCGGGGAATTCTTGGCTGCGGCCGACATTTACCTCACGCCGTACTTGAATCCGGAACAGATCACGTCGGGCACGCTGGCGTATGCAGTGGGCAACGGCAAGGCCGTGATTTCCACGCGGTACCGCTATGCGAGCGAGCTGCTGGCAGATGAACGGGGAGTGTTGGTTCCTTGGCGCGACGCCCAAGCGGTCGCGTCCGCGTTGCTCAGACTGCTGGACGAACCCGAGCAGCTGGCGGAGTACGGCAGGCGCGCCGCCGATTTTGGTCGAGACATGACCTGGGCGTCTGTTGCCCAGCAGTACATGGCTACGTTCCAACGAGCGCATCGTGACTTCGGATCGAAGCGGCGAGCATTTCTTCCCGAACGGAGACTTTCCGAACCACCCGTGGAGTTACCCGAACTCGACCTGCGCCACTTGGGGGCATTGACCGATGACACCGGCATACTCCAGCACGCGCTCTTCTGTGTTCCTCGTTACGCTGACGGCTATTGCATCGACGACAACGCACGCGGCCTGCTCCTGACTGCGTGGCTATCGGACACTGGTACGAGTCAGCGGCGGACGATTCACGGCCTGTCGTCGCGCTATCTTGCGTTTCTGAGCTACGCTTTCAATGCCGAGTCGGAAAGGTTCCGAAACTTCATGGACTACGCGCGGCGCTGGACTGAAACGCGTGGCAGTGAGGACAGTCAAGGGCGGACGCTGTGGGCCTTGGGTGCGGTGGTTGGTCGAATGCAGGAGCATGGCCGCAAGACGTTGGCAACCGAGCTATTCCGTGCAGCATTGCCCAGCGTACGGGAGCTGCAGAGCCATCGATCATGGGCGTTCGCACTGCTCGGGATCCACGAGTACTCACGAGCCTTTCAGAGTGACGAGGAGGTCCAAGCGCTTCAACGGAAGCTCGCCGGGCAACTGTTTGCCAAGTTTCGCGACAACCAATCCGATCAGTGGCGTTGGTGTGAAGACATCCTCACCTACGACAATGCGCGACTGTCGCAAGCGCTGATCGTTTCTGGTCGAGACTTGGGAGACCAAGCCATGGTCTCGCTGGGGATTGAATCTCTGGAGTGGCTTTGTAGCGTGCAACGCTGTCCGGAAGGTTACTTTCGCCCCGTGGGTTCGAATGGCTTCTACCCTCGCCAGGGTCAGCAAGCGGCCTTCGATCAGCAGCCGATCGATGCGTGCGCTAGCGTGTCGGCGTGTTTGGACGCGTGGCGGGTTACCAAAGAAAAGTCGTGGATCGTCGAAATGCGACGGGCGTTCAGTTGGTTTCTCGGTGAAAATGAGTTGCGGCTATCGTTGTACGATCCAACCACGGGCGGATGCAGAGACGGACTTCACCCGGATAGATGTAATGAGAATCAGGGTGCAGAGTCGACCTTGTCGTTCCTATTGGCACTCACCGAGATGACGATGCTCGACTCGGAGTTGCGCCTGAGCGCCGAGACCGCGCCAATCTCCGGGACCTCGCCTTGATAGAGTCCGCCAGCGCAGCTAGGACACCGCTACGAGTCGCCGTGCTCGCTCCAATTTCATGGCGTGTACCCCCTCGGCACTACGGTCCGTGGGAACAATTCGCTTCGTTGTTGACGGAGGGGCTAGTCGAGCGTGGCCTCGACGTGACCCTGTTCGCCACGGGCGATTCGATCACCAAAGCGCGCCTCGTCGGTAGTGCGCCATCTGGTTATTCCGAGGACGCTACGCTAGATGCAAAAGTATGGGAGTGCCTGCATGTCTCCGCGGTGTTCGAGCGAGCGTCCGACTTCGACATCATTCACAACAGTTTCGACTTTTTTCCTCTCAGCTACGCGGGAATGGTTACCACTCCAGTCGTGACCACCATTCATGGGTTTTCGTCCGAGAAGATCGTTCCAGTATACGAAAAGTACGACGAGCGTGTTCACTACGTGGCCATCAGTGCTGCCGACCGTCACCCCGCGCTGTCGTACGCAGCTACGATTCACCACGGCATCGACATGTCTACTTTGCAGGTGGGGAAAGGCCCGCGTGAGTACCTTCTGTTCTTCGGTAGGATTCATCCAGAGAAAGGCACGGCAAAGGCGATTACAGTTGCCCGCGCTGCTGGAGTGCCACTGGTGATCGCTGGCATCATCCAAGATCGCGCGTACTTCGAGCGCGAGGTGGCGCCCCAGCTCGATGGTGTGATGGTACGATTCGTCGGACCGGTCGCGGCTTCAGACAAGGGTAAACTGCTTGGTGGCGCGCTCGCGTTGATTCATTTCGTCAGCTTTGACGAGCCATTCGGCTTCAGCGTGGTCGAAGCGATGGCCTGCGGAACGCCCGTCATCGCGACACGTAGAGGGTCGATGCCCGAGCTGATCAGAGACGGAGAAAATGGCATCCTCGTCGATTCGGTTGCCGAGGCAGTAGAGGGCGTTGGTAGAGTCAGCCGGTTGGAGCCCCAAGTCGTGCGTGCTTCGGTGGAGCGCCGTTTCGACGCTGGGCGTATGGTCGACGACTACATCGGGCTCTATCGATCGATTGTCAGCTCCGCGACGCAGGAGGTGCGCCGTGAGTGAGATCGCGTGCCGAGACTTCTCGCTCGGCGTCAACTACTGGCCGGCTAGGACGGCGATGGGCTGGTGGCCGGCATTCGACCAGTCGGAGGTCTCGGCAGACTTCGAGCGCATTTCCGCTGCGGGTTTCGGTTCCGTCCGGATCTTCCTGACGTGGGAAGACTTTCAACCGACGGCCAAGCGCGTCGACACGATGATGGTCGGGCGGTTGATCTCGACGTTGGACGAGGCGGAAAAGGCCGGGTTGCGAGTCATGCCGACGTTGTTTACAGGGCACATGAGCGGCGTGAACTGGATCCCCCCTTGGGCGCTCGGTTGCGTCGCGGGCGACGAACGATTTCGTGTCGTCTCCAACGGCGCCGTCACTACATCCCGTCTTGCCAGTTGGTACTCGGACGACGTCATCGTTCACGCTCAGACGCTCCTCGCGGGAGAGCTCGCGAGTGCCGTTGCTGGCCACAGCACTCTCTGGGCATGGGACTTGGGCAACGAGAACTCGAACTGTGGCGCCGCGCCAGACAAGACTCGAGCCAAGGATTGGCTGTCGGCGGTGACCAACGCCATTCGTGAAAGCGATAGTCGTGCGCTGGTCACGATCGGCTTGCACATGGAGGATCTCGAGCATGATCGAAACCTCGGTCCGCATGAGGCCGCGCAGGTCTGCGATTTTTTGACCATGCACGGATACCCCGGGTACGCGACGTGGACGGACGGTCCGTGTGACGAACGCCTGCTGCCTTTTTTGGCGCGCCTAACGCGATGGCTCGGCGGCGGGGCCGAGGTTCTGTTCTCGGAGTTCGGTGTGCCAACTAGACCTGCCGGAGTAACACCAACTCGAGATGCCGGCTCACAGCCACTGCTCGTCGACGAGGATTCTGCTGCAGCGTACACCGGACGGGCGCTCCAAGCGCTAGACGATGCTGGCTGTCTCGGCGCGATGTTGTGGTGCTACTCCGACTACGTGCCCTCCACGTGGCAACACCCGCCGCTCGATCTCGCCGTTCACGAACGATCGTTTGGCCTCTGGCGAGCTGACGCCTCCGCCAAACCCGCCGTTGCCTCAGTAACGGAGTTCGCGAGTCGACAGCGTCGGCGGAAGCCCAGCGAGCACCAAGTGTCGCGATGGCTGGATTTGTCGGCTACCGAGTTCTATCGTGAACCGGAGTTGCACCTGCCGCGCTTGTTTCGACGCTTCTGTACCGCGGACGTCGCTCAACATCGCTTGCCAGGCGCCTCGCAAGCGTGAACCGTCCATCACGGTAACCTGACTCAATGTCTCGTCGTGAGTTCAGACAACAGGTCGTCGACTCGAAGCGTGGCAATGCGTGTTCCCACATCCGAGAACCCGTACGGCAACACCAAGCGGTCACCGACGATGACACTGCCGCATGAGTAAACCACGTTGGGGACGTATCCGTTTCGCTCGTCTGGCGCGGGTTCGAGCAGGGGGTAGGGCAAGCGACCTATCACCAGGGTCGGATCATCGAGGTCCAGCAAGATGGCACCCAAGGCGTACTGCCGTAGTGGACCGACGCCGTGAGTGATGACCAACCAGCCCGCTTCGGTTTCAAGGGGCGATCCGCAGTTGCCTAGCTGGATCAGTTCCCAAGCGGCTTGCGGCTCCTGAAGTAACTGGCTGTCGTGCCAGAAACGCACGTTGTTCGAGAACATGATGAAGCTGTTTTCGTTGTCCAGTCGAGATAGAGCGGCAAAGCGCCCGTCGATCATTCGTGGGAACAACGCGATTCCCTTGTTTCTCGCGGCAGGACCGTTGAGCGTTGCGACTCGGAAGGTCACGAAGTCCGCCGTCTCGATCAATTGCGGCAAAACCTGATAGCCGTCGAACGCCGTGTAGGTAGCAAAGTACGTGGTTGAGCCATCATCTCGGGCGAAGGAGACGAATCGGGCATCCTCCATGCCATTGCTTTCAGCAGGTCCCGCCGGAAATAGAATGCGCTCCGAAAGTTCAGAGTCCGGTTCGAACGAGCTTTCGTAGTTGGATGAAGCAAGCCAATGCAGGGTCCGCGTTGCGTGGGTCGCGTCGCCGGTCAACTCGTGGTCGTCGTTGACCGCTCGAATGCCGGCTTCCAGTTGTTCCAATGTGAAGTCATCGGGCAGGGGCTCCAGTACGGCGGCAGCCACTTCACAGTAGGCGTTCAGTTCCGTCAGCTTGCTTCTGAACAGGTGCTTGTCGTAGATGGGGGCGTCGTGTCGCGCGGTACGCAAGTGACGGCTAGGGGCGTCGATCTCGACGTTACCACTCTCGTCAACTACGCCCGACCGAAACTCGATCGACGATAGATGGCCTTCACCGATGGAGCGCATGCTCAGGATGATACGAGTCTGTTTCGGAGCCAGACCTGTCTGATCCGGGGCAATCACCATCGATGGATTGCTCAGTGCTGCGGCCTCGACCGAATACTCGTGAGTGAAGTAGGCGCCGATCAGCAGTCGACGTTCGATCGAGAGCTCGTTGGGTTCCGAAACGTTGGCCTCGACGGCAGTGAAGTTAGCCTCGAGAACTGACATCAAATTGCCGTGTCGGCCGGCGAAGCGCTCGAGCGTGAGTTCCAGGGTCGCCTGCACCTCGGACTCCGAAAGCGCCAGGATGCGCGACACGATGCGACCGACCCGAGTACTTCCGTCTGCGGAAGGTTCGCCGCCTGGAATGAACCGCTTGGCGATGACCCGCGTTGAGTCCGGGAAGAGTCGCACCAGCGTTCTCGTGACCTCGACAGGCTTCATTCTCCTGATACTCGATGCAAACGACGCGAGTAGCCAGCGATTCGAGCGTCGGTCTTGCTGATTGCTGTAGTTCACACTCATCGCGCGCTGATCATCGCTGATCGCGTCCGCCGGTCAGCCGCAAGCGTCCCTTGGCCCAATCTCAGTCTGTTACAGGCTGCGAGCATGAGCCGACTGGCGGGCAGTAAGCCTAGAAAGTTGATTCGCAGAGAATTGGGCGCCCAACGGATTCCGGTGCGTGTTCGCCTGTGACCAGAACCTTTGTTTGTCTCAACCATGGTGATTCAGCGAGCACGTTCCTCCGATGAGTGCCAGCATAGGCATCGTCGTGTCTCGCACGTCGGATTCAGGATGGGTTCGATTGTGATGTCGCGAACCGCTACACACGACCCTCGCAACCAAGAATAAAGGAGGCCAAATGGGTGACAAATCACCGAAGGCCAAAAACAAGTCGAAAAAGCAGAGCGACGCCGCAAAGGCGAAAAAGAACGACAAAGCCGTCGACTCCGGCGAAAAGACGGTCGAAGCGGTGACGAGAAAGGGCTGACGCCCCCGAGCGCCTGTGTCGCGCAGCCCGCTCGACCAACTCGGCATTGGTCATTCAGTACCGTGAGGACGTCCGCCGATCTCGGAGCCTGGGGCCGTTTCCGCTGCGCTTCCGTTGCTCGAAGCCAGCAGGCTGCTCCGCTGCTGTTCTCGCGAAGACAGCCCCAGCCACCGAGCTTGACGAACGGCTTTTCCGACATGCCAGGCATGACGCTACGACGCTCGACAGAGATCAGGCCAACGTTGAGCTCAACCATTGTGCCGAGCTGTACGTCGTGTCGCCGGAGGACGTTTAGCCACATAGTGGCAAAACGCAACGGTCTGCACGAAGGCCGCTTGCGCGCGCACAGAGACATCGGGCACACGCGCGAATAGTGCAGTCGACGTTTTCGGTACCTGCTACAGATTTGCTAGATGCGTGTGGAAGACCTCGATCACGACGAGCTGCTCGAGCTCGACCCGGAAAGCGGAGTACTCCGGTTTGCTGGTCAACGTGCGCTGCTGATCGATGCTGTCGCGATGGGGGTCCTGCGGAAGTACCTGGTCGAAAACTTCGGAACCACGGCGGCACGCGCGGTGCTCACGCAGTTCGGTTTCGCCCACGGATGGCGCATGGCGGAAGCCATGCAGTCCCAGTTCACCTGGGACAATGCAGACGATTGGCGGTCCGCAGGCAGCCGAATTCATGCTCTCGAGGGTCTCTTCCGCGTCGAGTGGGACAAGGGCGACGCGCTTTCCAGGGGGGGAGCAACCCTCACCTCCTCGTATGAAGCCGAGCAACACCTATTACACTTCGGGCGAGCTGACGTTCCCGTGTGCTGGACGATCTCGGGGCTCATCAGTGGCTACCTCAGCCGCACCACGGGGGCGGAAACATACGTGTTGGAGGATCGCTGTCTCGGCGAGGGCGGTGCAGTCTGTCATCTGGTCGGTAGGACCCGAGAGGAGTGGGGTGACGAGCGCGCGGACGAACTCCGTTTCTTCGAGCCAACCAGACTCGAGGAATGCCTCGATGTATCACTGCAGCGGGTAACCGAGTCACTGAAGCATGCAGAGAGGAAGCTCAGTGCTCGCAGGCGGGCGCTGACGCGCGTCGTCAAGGACGTCGAAGAGCCGCTCGGCATCGTTGCCAAGAGTCCGTCGATGAGGCAGCTGATCAGCCTCACGCGACGTGTGGCCCGAGTCGATTCTACCGTTGTCGTCACGGGCGAGAGTGGTTCGGGTAAGGAACGCATCGCACGTTTCGTTCACGATGAGTCCAGTCGAGCTGCGGGTCCGTTCATCGCCGTCAATTGTGGGGCAATCACCGAAACGCTACTCGAAAGCGAGCTCTTCGGGCACAAGAGGGGTGCCTTCACTGGAGCTACACAAGACCGGATCGGACTCTTCGAAGCGGCGAACGGGGGGACACTGCTCCTGGATGAAGTTGGAGAAGTTTCTCTGGGGATGCAGGTAAAACTCCTTCGTGTCTTGCAGGAGCGCGAAGTGCGCCGCGTTGGAGAGAGCGGGGTGCGTAAGGTCGATGTACGTGTGATCGCAGCGACGAATCGCGATCTGGCTGAAGCAGTAGCAGCAGGCGAATTCCGACAAGACCTGTACTATCGGCTCAAGGTGGTAGAGCTGCAGGTCCCGCCACTGCGCGAAAGGAAAGACGACCTCTTGCCGCTTGCGCGGCTGCTCTTGGCCGGATCCGCGGCGCACATGAAGCAAAGCGTTTCAACTCTCAGCCCCGGCGCTGCAGATCAGTTGCTGCACTATTCTTGGCCGGGCAACGTCCGTGAACTCGAGAACGCGATGGAACGCGCTGTAGCACTGGCTCAAGGCGACCGTGTGGAATTGGACGACCTTCCCGAAGAAGTGCGGCTTGCCAGGACCAATCCCATTCGTGTTGCCGGCACTCCCCAATCGCTAGCGCAGATTGAGAAGGAACACATCCTGGCCGTACTAGATAGCAATGATGGTAATCAGACGCATACAGCTCGGCATCTCGAGATTAGCTCGGCCACACTATATCGAAAACTCAAGCAGTATGGCCTGGTGAAATCGCGAGCCAGGTCCCGAGCACCGCTTTCCCCCGACGGGTGAAGGAGGGCCTACCGCGTCGAGGGCCGATTCGCACGTCTGACGCTAGTCAGTTTGACGGCAGCCGTGACTGCGCCGACGCAGTGGTTCACGAATTTTGCTCAGTCAACCGATTCACGGCAACTCCTCGGTCTCGAACGGGTCTGTCCCGCAATCGATCAGCAGTAGTTCTGCCTGCTCGAGTGCGATCAGTGACAGCGACGGCTCGCCAACGACCGCCGCCGCATCTCCGGCCTTCAGAACCAGGGCACCGTATGCCATGGCTCCGTGAACCAACTGCACCCAAGCCGTGCGTCCTGGTGGCAGGTCGTGAACAACACGCTGCCCTGGACTGAGAAGCGCCGAGTACACTAGCGCATCCCGCTGGACGCGGAGGGCAGCTCCCCTAGCGTCCGGAGCCGCGACGACGCTCAATCCGCCTCTGCGCTCGGCCTTACTAAAGCGCTTGGTTTGGACCCTCGACTCGAGCGTGACTGCGGGGGCGTGAAGATGGACTTGAATGACGTGAGCCTCTTCGGACGTGGAAAGGTTCGATTCGTCACGTTGCAGCACATATCCACTCGCTGCACACTGGAATTCCCCCGCATGAACGAGCCCGCTGCGCCCCGCGGAGTCGTGATAGGCGAGTGTCCCGCTACACACGTATGTGATGATTTCGCCGCTTTGGTTCGACTCACTCGGCAATGCTCCGCCGGGATCGATACGGGCCTCGACGACGACATTCAGAACACCGACCCTGCCCGTGGCTGAGCCCATCACTCGAGGAAAGCCGAGCCATCGCCGGAATCCCCGCCGCATTTCGTGCGTACGGGACCCGGATGGGAAAAAGGCGATCACGACGATGGCTCCGAAAGCTTCGCGCGAACTTCAACCGCTCGTACGACGCCTCCGTCCGACTCCCAGCGCACCATCGCCTGTTCGGTTTCCGCAGTATCACGCTTCCCATCGCGAGGCAGGGGCGTGACGAACCGTGGTTGGGCTGCGCCACGCTGCAAGTACACGAAAGAAGTGTACTGGGTTTCGCAGCGTCGGAGCTTCACCCACTTCGTACTCAACCTGCGTCTCCCGCCTTCACTTCTGCGTCTATGGTAACCCCCTTCAGGAACCTGAAGAGCTCGCTGTCGGTCGTGAGAATCAGCGTCGTGTCGTCTGCGATGAGTGATCCATACGCCTGCATCGTGCGTGTGAACTCGTAGAACTCCACCGTCGCAGCGCTGCGATTGTACGCCTCGGAATAAATCTCGGTGGCCTTCGCGTCCGCAAGGCCCCTGATCTTCTCGACTTCCATGTAGGCTTCAGACTGAATCCTGTCCAGCTCACGCACTCGGTTACCGCGGATTCGGGCGGCTTCGCCATTGCCTTCAGACAGGAATCGTTGAGCAATTTGGCGCCGCTCACTGATCATTCGGTCGTAAATTTTCGGACGCACGCTCTCGTTGTAGTTGATGCGCTTGAAGCGAATGTCGAGCAGTTCGATCCCGAACACGCGCACCTTGTCGGCTGCAGCCGCGAAGATCTGTCGTTCGACCACTTGGCGCCCCTTCCCGATTGGTACGAGCGTTCCGATGTCTTGCTTGCGCTCTTCCTGCGTGAGTAGGGAGTCGCCCAGAGGTACTCGATCCTTCGTGGTGCGAATCAGCTCGATCAGCTCGTGTTTTGCGACCGCGTTGCGCGTCTCGCTGCCCAGGATGTCGTCCAAGCGGGATTGTGCGCTGCGTTCATCACGCAGCCGCAAGAAGTATTGAAGTGGGTCTGTGATGCGCCACCGCGCGAAGAGGTCGACCGAGATGTAGAGTTTGTCCTTGGTCGGCATGTCTGACGGGTTGCCATCCCATTCCAATACCCGCTTGTCTATCGGGTTGATGTCCTGAACGAACGGCACTTTGAACTTGAGACCTGCCGTAGTGACGGGCTCGCCAACAGGCTTGCCGAACTGGGTGATGATCACCTGTTCGACTTCGCTGACCGTGTACAGTGAACTGACTAGTACGTACGCCAACACGAACGCGACGACTAGCAGCGAAATTTGGTGAATTCGGTTCATGGAGTCACCTTGATGGTTGGTTTCTTGGACGCCGCTGGAGCCGACGGCGAATCGAGATTCAGGAGCGGGAGGATGCCGTGCGCTCGTTCGTCGACGATGACCTTCGAATGGATGCCGGACAGGACGTCCTGAAGTGTTTCGATGTAGATGCGTCGGCTCGTTACTTTCGGAGCCTTGGCATACTCGGCGAACAACGCGCTGAAACGGGCGGCATCGCCTTCCGCTTCGTTGATTCGCTTCAATCTGTAACCGTCAGCCTCGCGGATTCGCTGATCCTTTTCGCCCTCGGCAAGCGGAACGACTCGGTTGTAGTCACGGCGGGCTTCGTTGATCAGCTTCTCTTTTTCTTGCTGAGACTGGTTGACCTCGTTGAAGGATTCTTGCACGGGTTGCGGCGGGTTGATGTTCTTCAGCTGAACTTGGTCGATGCTGATACCCATTGCGTACTTCGTGGATAGCTCCTGCATTTTGGTCAGGGCTTCCGTCTCGATTTCTTGGCGGCCAATCGTGATGACCTCGTCCACGGTGCGATCCCCGACGACTTCCCGCATGACTGACTCCGATACGTAGCGAAGAGTTTCACTCGGCTCGCGGACTTCGAAGAGAAACTTGACGGGATCGGAGATTCGGTATTGCACGACCCACTCCACCAGAGCTGCGTTGAGATCGCCCGTCACCATTTCCGTTTCGCGCTGCTCGTCGCGTTTGCCTCCCAGCGCGCCTTGATACGCGTCCGTAGCTCCAGGCGTGGTGAAGCCAAATTCTTGCTTCAGTTGGCGCTTGACGGGGACCGTTGTGGCCACGTCGATACCGAACGGTAGCTTCAAGTGAAGGCCAGGGGGCACCTCGTCGATGTACTTGCCAAGACGTTGCACGACGGCAACCGAATCACTCGGTACCTGGTAAAAAGCAGACCAGACACTCAAGGCGATGAGACCGATGACTCCGGGCAGGACGAACCCACGTGGGCCATCGGGCATCAGTTGCTTGAATCGTTCTCCCCACCGCGCGATGAGGGCTTCGATCGCATGGTTTGCATCCTGACTCGCGTCAGGGTTCTGTTCGGGCATTCAAAGGCCTTTCCATTATTCGGGTTCACAGCAGGATGTCACCCCCCGAGCTGGTCCTAGGGGCCTCCGCCAGACGAAGTGCGATTGCGTCGAAAGGCTTGGGAGCAATGCGGGCTCTGCAAGACCAAGCGCCGTTTCGCTGGTGGACGCGCCCGATCGCCGGGCGCGCCATCCTGATTGCAGCAATCACGCCAAGTACCCGACCGCAGTGAAGTCGCTCACCCGCGCGCACGTCGGCGCGTCGATGACGTCAAGATGGGTGAGTAACGTACTTCAATGTGAATGAGATGATGGCAGCCATACGAGCGGGCTTGCGGGCTGACCACCATTACCCGCCGTCGGCCGCGCGCAGACCGATGAGTGCCTCGGTTGTGAGCATCAAAGAAGCGATGGACGCCGCGTTCTGCAGAGAGATTCGGACGACTTTGGTTGGATCGATGACGCCCGCGATCAGTAGGTCTTCGTATTCTTCAGTCGCTGCGTTGTAGCCGTAGTTTCCCGTGCCCAGCATGACCTTGCCAACCACTACAGCGCCGTCCACTCCACCGTTGGTGGCGATTTGTCTGAGCGGCTCCTGCAGGGCGCGCCGAACGATATTCACGCCGAACATCTCGTCCCCACTGAGACTGAGATTGGCCAGTGCTGGGAGAGCGCGAAGCAGCGCCACACCACCGCCCGCAACGAACCCCTCCTCCACAGCGGCGCGTGTGGCATGGAGTGCGTCTTCGAAGCGCGCCTTCCGTGCCTTCATTTCGCTTTCCGTCGTCGCGCCGACGTGTATTACGGCTACGCCGCCAGCCAACTTGGAGAGCCGCTGTTTGAGTGCCTCTCGTTCGTGTTCGGAGTCCGCGTCGAGCAACTGCTTCTTGAGGTCCCCAATTCGGGCTTGGATGGTTTCAGTGCGGCCGCCACCCTGAACCAGCAAAGTGGAATCCTTGTCCACGGTGATGCTCTTCGCACGACCCAGGGCAGCCAAAGTCAAGTCGTTCAGCTTCAGACCAACGTCTTCGGTGATCGCTTGCCCGCCCGTGAGAGTCGCGATGTCCTGGAGAATCTCCTGCCGGCGGGTGCCGAAGCTCGGTGCCTTGACGGCGCATACTCGGAGCGTTCCACGCAGGTTGTTCACTACCAACGTTGAAAGCGCCTCTCCATCTACGTCGGCGATGATCAATAGCGGTTTTCCCGTTTCTGCGATCAGCTCGAGTAGCGGGAGCAAACCCTGAAAGCTGGAGATCTTCTTTTCGTGGATGAGGACGTAAGCATCGCTCATGACTACTTGAAGGCGTTCACGGTCGGTCACGAAGTACGGTGAAAGGAAACCTCGGTCGAGTCTCATGCCGTCCACGACCTCGAGCGTGGTATCGACCGAGTTGGCTTCCTCCAATGTCACGATGCCGTCCGGTCCAACTCGATGCATCGCCTCGGCTATCAGCTTGCCAACCGATTCGTCGCCGTTGGCGCTGATCGCCCCGACTTGTGCGATCTCCTTGGTACTTTGCACCGGGGTGGACTGCCGCTCGAGATCCTCGACGACCAGTGCGACGGCGGCGTCGATGCCCCGTTTGATGTCCATTGGATTGGCCCCGGCGGTCGTCATTTTGCTTCCTTCTCGGAAGATCGCTTGCGCGAGGACCGTTGCAGTGGTGGTGCCGTCTCCGGCAACCTCCGAGGTCTCGGACGCCACTTCCTTCACCATTTGGGCGCCCATGTTCGCCATGTGATCCTCGAGCTCTATCTCTTTGGCGATCGCGACCCCGTCTTTGCTGATTAGCGGAGGACCCCACGCACTTTGAAGCGCTACGTTGCGCCCGCGCGGGCCGAGCGTCACTTTGACTGCATCGGCGAGTTGGTTCAGTCCGTTGGATAACTGTTTACGAGCAGAGTCATGAAGCGCGATGTTCTTCGAAGGCATTTTTGGTTGAGTGACCTTTCAGTCGTGAGGCGCAAGCCCTGGCGTATTGCGTCTTTGCGCTATCAGTTGCACTATTCGAGCCAAGGGCAGCGCTGGGTAGCTCGTCGCTGAATCGGCCTGCGCCTGTCGCGCCGGGGGCGCATCGCAACAGGTGTCGATTGCATGGCGTCAGCCGATCTCTCAGCTACCCTGAGGGACATGCCACTAGTAGAACGTAAGTCCGCTCCCATCGACGATCGCGACGCGGCAGAGGTCGGCTTGGTCGAGGTCTGCGAAGGCGGTGTCACGTACCGTGGAGACTACAGAGTCTTGGCTTCAGGTCGCGGGCGCCAACGCTACAGCGTTACCCCGGACAAGCGAGTCATCGTCAGTTACCAGAACCGTCTGAACGGCACTTGTATTGGAGTGACCGGGCTAGAAGCCATCGCTTCTACGCTGTTGCGCGAGCTCGTCGCGGGCTCGATGGAGTGACTCGAGCAGCCGGCATTCTGCGCTGCTCAGGAGCCATAGCCCGCAAATGACAGATAGCGAAGCCGTCGCCCACATTGAATCGTCCCCACGCGGCCGCCGCACACGTCGTCTCCTGTCGTTGTGTCCACACGGGCCAGTAGGCCTCGCAGAACCACTTCGGTAATGTCGTGCCCGCCTCCCTCACATTCGGGGTCGCTGCAGGGGATCCGAAACAGGGCCGCCGCGCGCGCCACTACGATATGCAGCGTGTGGCGCGTACCCGGAGTAATGCCACTGGGGCCACGCTCCGAGAGTTCGAGCCGAAGACTCTTCAGGTCGGCCACACGTGAGCGCAAGCGAGGCGCGTCATTTTCCTGTTTCCATCGCTCGAAACGATTGTTGTTGATGGCTTTCGTGCGCCGCCAGCTGAAGCTCGTGGGGGCTTTGCCGCTTCTGGGCGTTGGCGGTCGGCGCTGTTGAGGGGCTACCCCGGGGCATTCGTCGCGTTCGATTAACTTCGTCGGGGGCTGTGCCATTACGAATGCGCAACGATGCACGTTTCGCGCCAGTCCCCGATCCGGCACGATGCCCGCATGTCGTCGTGAATCCGGTCAGCGTGACGTGGTCCGGTCCATCATTTTGACGGGATCCAACTGGCAGCCGTGCGACCGCGGGTCGGATGCCTGGTATTTCGCAAGTCGAGGGACATCTCGGGTTTCGATGGGTCAGCGTGACTCACCCGTGGCGAAACCCCACGGAACGCAGCGGGTCTTTCGACCATTTTCCCGATACATGGCCAATACGCGTGACGTTTTGGCCTGGCTTCCATCTTGCACCACTGCGTTACATGACACAGTCCACATCCACACAAGAGAAGAAGTTTCACGAACTCGCTTCCGAGATACGCAGCGCGATGCTCGTGACGCGAGCAACCGACGGACACCTGCACGCCCGCCCGATGATCGCCGCGGACGTGGCCGAAGACGGCACCATGAAGTTCATCACGTCGATCGGCAGCGGAAAGGTCGAAGAGGTGCTGCGCGATCCCCACGTCACTGTGACGTACCAGGACGGCGGCGCGTTTCTAGCGATCAGCGGCACCGCGGTCGTTCAAACGGATCGAAAAGAACTCGACCGAGTTTGGACGGCGGCCAACGACGCATGGTTCGCAGGGCCAGAAGATCCCAGCGCCGCGATGATCGTGGTGACGCCGCACGCGGCCGAATACTGGGACCAGCGTGGGGTCAACGGTCTGAAGTACGTCTTCCAAGCCGTCAAGGCAGTGGTCACGGGTGAGCAACCGCAGCCCGACTCACTGCAACATGGCACGGTCGGCGGCTGACGCCCGCGTCGTCCACATTCAATCGGGAATTCGTCGAACGGGCACCGATCTCGACGCCTCGCCAGGTATTTCTTGCGTTTGTACCGCGTCGACTCTTACGCTCCACCGCGCTTCCGAGGTGGAAGCGGTATTGGCGTATGGCACAGCATCTTCCAGTCGTTGGCGGGCACCCTGAGGGGTTCGGCGCCACCTGCAGGACCGATAACTGGTGGTCGGGGGCGGCCGCTACCCTGGCGGGTCTGCTCGCGTTCATCGTGTATGTGACGTGGGCGTCGTTTCAGGGCGAACACTTCACGTCGGGGCCGTACCTCAGCCCGTTCTATTCGCCTGTGTTGTTTACGCCGCCCAGCGGCGAGGGCGCATCCCACGCCTGGTTCGGCGCTTGGCCGAGTTGGTGGCCCGCGTTCTTGCCCGCATCACCAGCGCTATTGATCTTGGTGGTGCCCGCGTCGTTTCGCTTCACTTGTTACTACTACCGCAAGGCGTACTACCGCTCCTTTGCGGGCTCTCCCCCCGGGTGCGCGGCTGGGCCGCTGGCAAGTGGACCCTATCAGGGCGAAACGGGGCTCCTAGTTTTTCAGAACCTGCATCGTTATGCGCTCTACTTGGCGCTGCTGTACGTCCCCATCCTGTACTACGACGCATTGATTTCGTTTTCTTGGCAGGGTGAATTCGGGGTTGGGGTCGGCACCATCGTACTGCTGATCAATGCAACACTCATCGCCGCCTACACCATGGGCTGTCACTCCCTCAGGCATCTGATTGGCGGGCGGTCAGACTGCATGTCGTGCGGCCAGGCGACTTTGAAGCACGGCGCGTGGACGTTCGCATCCTGGTTCAACGCGCGACACATGGGGTTTGCCTGGCTGAGCTTGTGCTGGGTGATGGTTACCGATCTGTATGTGCGCCTCTGCTCGATGGGCGTCATCAACGACTTGAACACTTGGTGAACCGTGGACGCATCTGAGATTCAAACTATCGAACACGACGTTCTCGTGGTGGGCGCGGGTGGCGCTGGGTTGCGCGCAGCCATCGAGTGCAGCGCCCTGGGTCTGAACACTGGCGTCATCTCCAAGAGCTTGCTCGGCAAGGCCCACACGGTAATGGCCGAGGGCGGAATGGCCGCGGCGCTCGGCAACGTCAGCCCCAAGGACAACTGGAAGGTCCACTTCCGCGACACCATGCGCGGCGGCAAGTTCCTCAACGTCTGGCGCATGGCTGAGCTGCACGCGAAGCAGGCTCCCGCCCGCGTGAACGAGCTCGAAGAGTGGGGCGCGGTATTCGACCGTACGAAAGACGGCCTGATCAATCAGCGCAACTTCGGCGGGCATCGTTATCCCAGGCTCGCACACGTCGGCGATCGCACGGGCCTCGAACTGATTCGCTCCCTGCAAGATCACGGAGTGCACCAGGGCATCGACTTCCACATGGAGTGCACGTGCTTGGGCTTGCTCAAGGACGGCGACCGCATCGCGGGGGCGTGCGCGTATTGGCGCGACACGGGGCGCTTCGTGGTGTTTCGCGCCAAAGCCGTGATCTTGGCCACGGGTGGCGGCGGTCGCGCCTGGCGCGTGACCAGTAACTCGTGGGAGTACACGGGTGACGGCTTGGCGATGGCCTACGAAGCGGGCGCCGAGCTGATGGACGTCGAGTTCACGCAGTTTCACCCGACGGGCATGGTGTGGCCGCCGTCCGTTCGGGGCACGTTGGTCACCGAAGGCGTGCGTGGCGAAGGCGGAGTGCTGCTCAACACCGAGGGCAAGCGCTTTATGTTCGACTACATCCCCGAGCGCTTTGCCGCAGAAACGGCCGACACCGAAAAAGAAGCTCAGGACTGGCTCGACGGCAAGCCTGGCGCGCGCCGTCCACCCGAGCTGCTCACGCGAGACGTCGTCGCCCGCGCGATCAAAGCCGAGGTCGAGGCTGGCCGCGGTTCGCCGAAAGGCGGCGCGTTTTTGGACATCGCGTCGCGTCGTGACGCGGCGTTCATCAAACGCAAGCTGCCGTCGATGTATCACCAGTTCAAAGAGCTGGCGGAAGTCGACATCACCGCTGAGGCGATGCAAGTCGGTCCGACGTTGCACTACTTCATGGGCGGCATCCGCGTGCACGCCGAGTCGCAGATGACCAAGGTGCCGGGTCTGTTCGCCTGCGGCGAGTGCGCGGCGGGTCTTCACGGCGCTAACCGCTTGGGCGGCAATTCGCTATCGGACCTGATCGTGTTCGGAAAGCTCGCGGGGGATGGCGCCAAGGCCTACATCGACGCGCTCTCGAACACGCCCAAGGCAGACGACGAACAGATCAAGAGCATCTTCCGCGCGGGCACCAGCGTGCTCAATCGCGAGAGTGGCGAAAACCCCTACGTCCTGCACGACGAACTACAAGACTTGATGGGGCAGCACGTCGGGATCGTGCGGACTGGCGAAGAGTTGCAGCAGGGCATCGAGAAACTCGACGCGCTCAAGAAAAAGGTGGCGAACGTCAAGGCACACGGCGCCAGCCAATACAATCCCGGTTGGCACGAGGCCATCGCCCTCAGCTCGCTGATGATCACGTCCGAGGCCGTCGCTAGGGCGGCCCACATGCGCGAGGAAAGCCGTGGCGCTCACACGCGCATCGATTGCGAGGGCGAGCGCGACGAGTGGTTGAAGTACAACGTCGTGATCGATCGGGCGGCTGACGGCAGCATGCGCGTGCGTAAAGAAGAGCGCCCCGCACCCACGGGTTACCTCGAAGAGATCGCGCGTGCGGCAATCGAAGACTTGGAATCGGGCAAAGTCGGAGCTTCTGCCCCAGAGGACTGAGCCGGGAACGAGACGATGGCACAGCGAACATTCAAGATCTGGCGCGGCGACAAAGACAGCGGCGCCTTCGAGACCTACAAGACGGACATCAGCGAAGGTATGGTCGTCCTCGACGCCATTCATCAGCTGCAGGCGGAACAGGCCCCCGACTTGGCGGTGCGTTGGAACTGCAAAGCAGGCAAGTGTGGCTCATGCAGCGTGGAGATCAACGGCCGTCCGCGCCTCGCCTGCATGACGCGTATGAACACGTTCGGCCCCGACGAAACGGTCACGGTTCAGCCGCTCAAGACGTTCCCGTTGATCAAGGATTTGGTGTGTGACGTTTCGTGGAACTACGAGCAGAACAAGCGTATCGCGCCGTTCAAGCCCAAGCCGCGCGACAAAGACGGCAAGCTTCGCATGTACCAAGAAGACGTCGATCGCGTGCAGGAGTTCCGCAAGTGCATCGAATGCTACTTGTGCCAAGACGTGTGTCACGTCCTGCGCGACCGCGACCGCAAGGACGCCTTCGTCGGGCCGCGCTTCATGATTCGCGTTGCTGGTTTGGAGATGCATCCCCTCGACGATGAAGATCGCATCCCAGAGCTTCGGCACGAATACGGCTCGGGCATGTGCAACATCACGCGCTGCTGCACCGAGGTGTGCCCCGAGCACATCGGCATCACCGACAACGGCATCATCCCGATGAAGGAGCGCGTCGTCGACCGCTACTTCGATCCTGTCGCGATGGTCGGGCGCAAGCTGCTCGGCATCAAGGTGCGCAAGGAACCGAAAAAGGTCTGAGTAGAGTCCCCCGCTCTTGGCGGTGCTGACTCGGCTGTGTTCAGTGGACGGCTGTGTTCAGTGGGCGGCTAGCTGCTCGTCCACGGCCTCGTGCTCGCGTGCCACGTTGTGTTCAGTGGACGGCTGTGCTCGGTGACGGTCAGGTTCGCCAGTGTTCCTCATTCTGGAGGACGCCAACCCAGCAGCTGC
>CBFGUG010000042.1:0-62756 GCA_965651905.1 uncultured bacterium
GTGCGATGAACGCACATGCGGCCAGCAATGAGAGCATGCTGACTTTGTCGCGTTTGTAAGCAGTCACCAGCAACGCGACGATGGCGAGCGTGCTGACTGCACCCAATGCGAGCGCGATACCGCTGAATTCGGCGGCGCCATCCGCGCCGTTCGTCAACATCCGATGAAAGAACGTCTGGGGCAGGGGCCACAAGCCGCGTTCGACGTACGTTGCGATGGTGTACAAGGCGAACCTGGGCGTGAAGCTGAACTGTCCCTCTGCGTTGACGGGGAGCCATGTCGTGCGCGCGGCGAGGTACATCACACCGAGCACGCTCGTTACTACCAGCGCGCGAAGATAGAAGCTGCGCTGTGGTGAGCGACGCTCCTGTCTGAGCGCGTCGACGCCGATCAATAGAGGCAGGAGGACCGCGGGCTCCTTGGAGAGTAACGAGCAAGTACCCGCAGCCACAGCACCCAACACCCACCACACGCGACGGCGCTCGCGCTGCGCTGCGACGTGCAGCAGTTCGAGGGTAGCAAATAGAAAGAGTGTCATGAGCACGTCCGTCCTGCCTGCTACCCAAATGACGTTCTCCGTTCTGGTGGGGTGAAGCGCGAATACCAGCCCTACGACGGCCGCAATGCGCTTGTCCCCCAACCAACGTATCGCGGTACGAGTGAACAGCCAAACGGCCACGGCGTGGGCGACGACGTTCACCGCGTGAAAGTAGGCTGCGCTCCCTCCCGAAATCGTCCAGTCGGCGATGAAACTCACGGTGGTGAGCGGTCTGTAGTAGACGAGGCCTGTCGCGTCCCTGCCGAGGTAGGTGTCCCAAAAGTGCGTCGAAAATGCTCGGGGAAGATACTCCCACGAGTGTACGAATGGGTTTCGAACGATCAGATCCGTATCGTCGTAAACGAAACCAGCCGTCACTGCCGGCAAGAACACGAGCAGCGCGAGCAGCGCGATACCCCATTCGACCGGGATTCGTGACGACCACGAGTGTCGCCGAGCGCTCGGAGCGTCAGCCTCGTTCATCGCTGTAGCCTCCTTGGGTATCCGTCGAGCAGCCACGAGTCTCTCTAGAGCGGCGTCTTCGTCGGAGCACTTCCCCAGAGTATCTGCTTGCGGGGGCGAATTGAAACTGTTCTGCTTCCGTGCCCCGACTGTCCTCGGGCAGTGAGGCGGGCAACTCGCTCAATGGGCGCTTGGTGATTCGATGACTTCAGACAAACAGCGTGACGAACGCCAGCTCGACGCTCACTTCGAGTTTGGGGAAAACTGGCTTCAGTACCTCGAACACGTCGATGAAGCGGCTGTTGAACGCGCAGAAGCCGGCCTCTTGAAACTCTTACCGCGGGAGCGTCTCGCAGGTGCACGGTTTCTGGATATCGGTTGTGGTTCCGGGCTACATTCGCTGGCAGCGGTCCGAGCTGGCGCGCGCGAAGTGGTCGCCGTCGATATCGATCCGAGCTCGGTGCGCGCCGCCCAGACGCTACTTGCTCAGCACGACAACGCGAGCGCGCAGCAACTCAGTGTGTTCGATGCCGCGGCCGCGGAACTCGGTACGTTCGACGTCGTTTACTCGTGGGGGGTACTGCATCACACGGGAGACATGTGGAATGCGGTGGAGTGTGCAGCTCGGTTCGTGCGTCCTGGCGGCGCGTTTGCCATCGCGCTTTACTTGAAGACCCCTTTCTGTGGAGCGTGGCGCGTCGAGAAGCGCCTCTACTCTGCTGCCCCGGTGCGAGTCCGCAAGGCCGTGCGCAGGCTGTACACTGCAGCCTACTACCTTCGAATTGCCGCTAGCGGCAAGAACCCCTGGCGCTTCGTACGCGAGTACAAGACTTTGCGTGGCATGAACTTCCACATCGACGTTCACGACTGGCTGGGCGGTTATCCATACGAGTCTGCCTCGCCCGCGGAGATCAAGGCGCACATTCTTCCCCTGGGGTTTACAGTGGAGAAAGAGTTCCCGACGCCGAGGGGCATAGGCTTGTTCGGTACGGGCTGCGTGGAGTTCGTCTTTCGCAAGGACGATTGAACTTCGAGAGTTCGCATCGACATCGTCGTGGTGCTCGTGTCTCGAAGTAGGGGCTGTCGCGTAGGCGAGCCCCTACTGCGGCATACAGCACAACCCGCCCTCGATGAACCCCGTGATCCAACCGAGGGGGGCACCATCGTCGGGACAGGATATCAGGCCACCCGTCCCTGGGTCAGCCACGGCTACCGCGCCCAGGGCCTCGCAGCGCGGCTCGGTAAGCTCCGACACGCAGCAGTGGGCGTCATCTGGGAGGCCCGCCAGCAGTGAGGTGCCTGCGGTACAAGCGTCGATGCTGACCACGCCGTCGATGTCTTCACACTGCTCATTGGTCAACTTGGTTCGGTAGCCACCCCGTGGATCGTGCCCACAGAAAGAGCCCGAGACGCGTTCTACGCAGACCAAGTGGGTTTGCATGCACGCTTCCACGGTATCCGTCAGCTGGTCACAAGGCGCGGACACAGGCGTACAGGCGCCGTCTTCGACGGTCGCCCACGCGCCGTCGATACAGCTGAGGGCGGCATTCACCGTTTGCTCATCGACGTCCACCCGCAAGCAAACACCCGTATCTGTTTGACACGAGCACCCAGAGGCATCCGGAGCCAGCACCTGATCGGAGTTTTGTGTGGGGGAGAAACAACTGGGGTCTGGCGGAACGCAGTCGGTGCTCACGGCGCTAGCGTCCGAGCTGACGTCGTAGTCGAAGCCAGGCAGGTTGCAGATGCTCGCGAACCAAAACGTATCCCCGCTCGGCCCTGTTGCGAAAGACTCGGCGTCGTCACACGCGACGCTACTCGAGCCGCACGCAGCAAACGCCAACGGTTCCAGGCATGCGCCCGCTTCGTCGACTCGGCGGGCGTGGTGCGAGGAGCAGAATGCGTCGCTCGCGCACTCGTTCTCCGAGAGCTCGAAACAGTATTCGCAGCCGAGCTCACAACTGGGTGCGTACCCCATCAGGATCGGGCTGCTCAACAGAGGCTGCAGTTCGTCATGACGTGCGACGACCTGCACGCTGTCACCTCCCGCATCCGCCGTAGGGTAGAGCGACTGGTCGCTCACCCATTGGACGACGCATGCGACTCGTATCGCCATCTCAGCGATGGTGAACGGCACATCATCGCCGTTTTCGTCGAGTCTCGTGTCTTCGACGCGCAAAGTAAACAGTCGAGCCCTGTCTTCCTGCACCACTTGAGCGCATTGTTCGTCAGTGGCCAAGCACAATGGCTCTCCATCTCGTGACTGGGCGACCAGCGCGGCGCACTCGTCATTCGTCAAGGGCACCGAGGGGACGTCCCCGCTGGCGTCCGCTCCCCCTTCACGCGGCATGTCAGTCGCTGTTGGATCATCGGTGGGTTCTGTGTCGACGTCGGAGTTGCTCGAGTCGTCGGCGCTGTTCGGGTCATCGACGTCGCTCGAGTCGTCGGAGTTGCTCGAGTCATCGGCGTTGCTCGGGTCGTCGCCCGCGCTTGCGTCCGTCGAAAGCTCAGGTTCACGAGCGACACAGTTGCCATCGCTACATTGGGCATTCTCCGTGCAGTCCGAATCGCGGTTACACGCGAGAGCGCACACCGCGCCCACCACGTCGCTGCAGTCCGACGCCGTTTCGCAGGTGGCTCGCTGGTCCAAGGACGAGCAGTCGGCATTGGATTCACATGCGCTGGTGCAGGTGCCGCAAACGCACTCGAAGTGGCCACCACAATCGTCGTCTTTCACGCACGACGCCAGCCAGTGTGAGCTGGTGTCTGGTCCGCTCGTAGTCTCTTTCGAATCAGCGCCACATGCGAGCAATACCGCCGAGGTAGCGAAAGCTCGTAGCGCGAGCCTCAACTTGCGGAACGAGCCTCTGTCGAAGTCCAACAGTCGTGTTTGATCAGGTTTCATCAGTTTCCTCGAGCTCGTCAGTGGTGTCGCTTTCGATGGTTTGCCCAAAGTAGAACGACACTCGTTCGACCTGGGGGGGCAGGGGGTTGACCTCGTTGTGGTGCGCGACCTCTTCCCACAAGGGAAGTACCAGAGCGCGGACCTCGCGCAGCAACGCTTTGACGCGTGCCTCCGCTGGGTGCCCAGGATGAACGGTGAAACGAAGTGTCGATCCACCGATCACATCTTGGTGTGCGGACGTCGGACGGTTCAACTTGGCGCCGATTGCGCGCACCATCGTTTGATAGTGATCGAGCACCGCAGCTTCCCACCCGCTCTCAGCGCCCATGGGTATGACGAAGTTCTTTGCGCGCAGCTGTCCGCCTTCTTCGACGACGCTGCCGTCTTCTCGTAGTGCCCTCAGCGCGCGTTGGCTCATTTCACCATGCCGCGCGAAGCGTCGCAGCAGCTCTTCTTTCGCCAGTGGCTCGTGAGTCTGAACTTCGAGCCACATGACGTGGCATAGCGAATCGAGTTGCTCCGATTCGACGACGGCGTGACGATCCGCGTCGCTCGTCACGCCGTAACGCGTGCCCGCTCCTCGCCCCGTGCTGAACGCGAATCCGCTCGAAACCAGATCGTGGAGCACCGCCAACACCTCACGCTCTGGGTCGCGTGAGAAACGCTCGAGAAGTTGCGTTCGGGTGAGGCTCCCGCTCTGAAGCGCGATGAGCACCGCGTGCCACAGCGTCGTACCTTGCTCGGTTTCCGACTCCGCCAGGCGCTGAACTTTTTTTTGATAGCTGCGGATCGCTAGACCGAACATGTCGGCCACGACCTTCCGACTCACCCCCTGAGCTTCGATCTCGCGCGACAAGCTCAGAAACACCTGATCAGCGACATGAGCCAGTGGCGCTCTGATGCCCGCCGCAGTCGACAGCTGAGCGATCAGCACGGTCGTTTGTTGCATGATCGCGTCGATCAGCAGTTTGCTATCCATGACGATAGCGACACCTTAGCGGCAATCATCGACGAAGCCAGGTGTCCAGATCTGCGCCATCAACGCTGACTCGCTGGTCGAATACCGACCTACATCGCTTTCCTGGGGAACGCGCGACGTGCAGAGTCGGGGAAGCTGCAACAAATGGCTCTCGTCGACACGTCAGGCAGGTGCGCGGGTAACTCGCGCGTGCTCTGTAGTCAGCGCACGCGCGGCACGTCAGGCACGCACTCGAGTGTGAAGTTGGCCGCGGCGTCACCCCAATCTACTCGGCTCGCAACGAACTCGAACCCGGCATCGCGAACGATGGCGTTCGTGTTTCGTACGTCGACCTCCGTGACCACTCTTTGCGTCGATGGATCGTGGTAATCCATTGCCACGAACAGACCCTTGCCGTAGTCCTTCACGAACGAGGTGAGTACGGGCTGCAGATTGGTGGGCCACAGCTCCTCGGGAGCTTCAGGCGTTTCTTGTCCAGGCACGAGGCCCATGTCGTAACCACACAACACGACTACGTCGTAGTCCTCCGCGAGCCTGGCTGGGTCGTCTACATACTCTGGAGGCATTTCGTTCGCCCAGAACGGGTGCTCGGGCATGTTCAGCTCGCAGCCCCAGTGACTACCCATCACTGCGATGCGTGGCTCGTCGGTTTGACCCAGATAGGCCCAGCTCGGAAACGCTCCCATCAGTTCAGTCGACGTGGTCGAGTCGCACCAGCCGATGATGTGCCCTTTTCCCCAGCGGCTCATCACGAACACCAGGTGATCACCGTGCAGGAACCCAGTACCGTCAACCTCGGCCCCGTCGACCAGCTGCATGTCGCACGAGGCACGGGTGGCGACACGGAAGCTCACAGGCTCGCAGCCGCAGCCCGGCGTGCCATCTTCACACGCGGGTGCCTCGACGGGATCGACTAACACGTCCGTCTGCTGCTCTTCGACGAAGACGGGCGACGAGTCGTCCTCAGACGCTTCGACGTTGGATGCGTCGTCCCGTTCCAGTGACGAATCCCCGGGTTCGTCGCCAGAGGCTGCTTCGGACTCATCACCCGCACCCTCGTTGGGGAAGTCTTCGGCCGCATCAGGGCTGCCGGGGGGCGTGGTCGAGGTTACCTGTTCGGGGGTTTTGTTTTCCTGACCCTCGCCCCCTTCGGCGCTGTCAACAGGTTGGGTGGAAGCGTCGCTTTCGGCGTGCCCGTCGTCTGTTGCAGACGGCACGTCGTCATCTGAGGTAACCTGCGTGGCATCACCACGGGATGCCGTCGAGCTACACGCACTCAGCACCGCCAAGCCGAGTAGCGGTAACAAAGGACGTAACGTCTGACGCCGCATGGCGCAAAGCAAGTTCATGACCGTTCACACGTGTGTTGGGGGAAGAGTCTTGGCCCGGGATCGGGCGGAGAGTCTACCACATCCTCAGAGCGCGACGAACTAGCTGGCCCGGGCCGACGAACGCGAGCGCACTCGTCTCGCCGCGTGGCGCGGCTTCTAGCGTACGAACGACGCCTCGTTCACTTCTTTCCGCCGCTGCTTGCGCCGCCGCGCGAGAGTCTCAGCCAGAACGCGCGGCGGCGGCGGACGGGGTGCAATTGGTTCCAGAGTGCCGCGGGGAGGTAAGTGTCCACTGTGGAGACGCGTTTGGTGTCCCCAGTGATTCGAAGGTTGGCGCCACAGTTCGGGCACGCGAACATCACGGGCTTGGCCTCCGCGACTGGCGTCAACATCGCTGACTGCTCGTCTTCTTTCGGCGCCATGAAGACCTGTGTGGCTTTACATTGTTTCAAGTATGGGGGGGCTGGCCAGGTTGGGTGCGCGCCGCCACACGCGGGACAGTGGAAGTCGCCATCGTGCCCGTCCGCAACGCCTCCGTCGACTTCGTCGAGTACCTCGTTGCACGTGGAGCACACGGGTGGATGCCCTCGATTGAGCCCGACGTAGATTGCACCGAGCCCACCCTTGCCAGTTTGTAGGAGCGTGCTCAGTCTGAAGTGTTGCCCACCCGCACCATCTTCCAGCGCGCGATCCACCACCCACTTCCAGATCCCCGCCAGCGAGATCCGTGCGTCGCAGGCTGTGCACGCCACCTTCTTGTATGGTCCGTCGACTAGTACGGCGGAGCCACACTCCGGGCAGTCGACACGTACCTTCAGCCCACACCAATCGCCCGCCACTCGTCGACGTTAGGGGCAACGCGCCCCGAGCGTCAAGCGTTCATTCGAGACGCGTCGTTGGCGAGCGTCAGTTCGCTGCGAACAGAATCGCTGCTGGGCGTTTCGACAGCGTTCGATCGAGCCAGTCGTTCGAGCTAGCCGACTGCTAAGACTTCCCTGGTCGCGTCGCTGAGAAACCAGGGACATGTCCGAATAGTTGCTGGTCCCAACTTGGTGGATCGCTGAGCTTCGACTTCAAGAAGTCGATCACGACGCTTACCTTCGTCGGCAAGCGGTCGCAGCTGGGATAGATGGCGAAAACGCTCGTTTCCTCCATTTCGTAGTCCGGAAGCACGCGGACCAACCGACCGTCGAGCAAGTAGGGGAGCAAGCTCAGGGTTGGAGAGAACGAGATCCCGAGACCTCGTTCTGCCAGTGCGGTGAGCACGGCACCGTTGTTGGTCGAAAGCAGACCGCCCACGGAGACAGTCTCCGTGCCGTTCGGTCCTTGCAATCGCCACTGCGTGGGATCTGTGAATGAGCTGAACAAGATGCAGTCGTGCTGACTCAGCTCTTCGGGTTTGGATGGCGTACCGCGCTCGGCCAGGTACTGGGGGGCTGCCACCAGCAATCGACGGTTGGTACACAGGCGTTCTGCGGTGACGCGAGGATCCGTCGGACCACCCACGCGGATAGCCAGGTCGACTTCTTCGTGTATCAGGTCGACGTAGCGATCGACCAGGGACAGATCGATCGCCAAAGCTGGGAACAGAGCGTTCAGCTCTTGCACGAGCGGTACGAGTGCCTGTTGTCCCAGCACGACAGGCGCGCTGATGCGCACTCGCCCACTCGGCCGTGAACGCACGTGACCGAAGGCTGACTCGGCGTCCGCCAGATCGTCGAGCACGCGGGCCGTACTGCGATGAAACGCCATGCCTGCTTCGGTGAGCTGGACGCGTCCGTCGGCGTTTCGTAGGAGCTGCACTCCCAGGCGTTGCTCCAACTGGTCGAGCAGGCGTTCGAACTCGGGCAGACTGACGCCGAGGTCCGCAGCCGCTTTCGGTAGGCTGCGGTGCTTCACCAGGCTGTGCAACGCCCTGAGTTCCAGCATATCACTCATCGCAACTCACCATGTACAGGGTTGGCCGCTGACCAAGTAGTGATTGGCACGTTCCCCGTCTGCCTTCAAGGGGGACCGCAGGAGCGCTCTCGATGCGTCCAGCGCTGACACGTTCAGGCGTGACGCGCGCAGAACAGACGACATGTAGCCGTCAGCAAATCCGTACCAAGGCTGCCGCCCCATGCAAAAGTTTCGCGCGGCTCACTCGGCGGAGCGAGTGCAGCAAGCTGTCGATGGAAAGTTGGGATGCCTCTCAGCGCAGGCTGACGATCGTTGCGCTGCGCGGGCGAATGTTCCCCGCTGTGACGTCGCGACCCACGCATGGAATCAGCGGGAGCGGTTGGTCGTCTCACGTTCACTTTCCGCTGATCGGCAGTCTGACGTCCACCACGAAACCCTGCTCGAGGTTTCGCGCGGCGACTTCGCCATGGAGTTGTGAAACCAGCTGCTTGACGATCGCAAGCCCAAGCCCAGTTCCCTGTGTCTCGCGAGTGAACTCATCTTCGCCACGTCGAAACGGTTCGAACAAGTGGGGCAGTAGTTGCGGGCTCACGCCGGGTCCGTCGTCTTTCACGCAGAACACCGCGTGCTGCCCGTCGCGACGAGCCGTGACTTCCACGAGTCCGCCTCGCGCACGACTGTGGCACTCTTGCGCTCGGCCCGGGTCGTCGGGATCTCGCCTGGCAAACTTCAGGGCATTGTCGACGAGGTTATGCAGGATTTGAGTGAGGGCGGTGCTCGGCATCGACAGCTGCCGCACGTCGTCAGCGAGCACCACGCGAACCTGGCCCGGACGTCCCTGGAACTGCGCTGGCAAGTCTTTCAGCAGCTCATCGAGCGGACGCAGCTCACCCAGCTCGAAGCGGCGGCGTTCGAGCTGCAGCACGTGATCGACGACCTTCGCCAAGCGTTGACTTTCTAGAGCGATGGTCTTCAGATAGCGAGCCCGCTCGGCACTCTGGACGACTTCGGCTTCGAGCATCTCCGCGTACAGCTGTATTGATGCTAGAGGTGATCGCAACTCGTGGGTTACGGCTGCCATGAAATGTCGCTCCTCTTCGCGCAGCAGGCGTTCTGCGACGAGTGCGCGGTGCGACGCGTACACCGCCAACAATACCAGACTCCCGACCATCAGAGCGATGATGACGAGGTAAGCTTTCGCGCGCGTTTGCTCCGCGATGCCACGAACGCCGATGGTCGCACGCAGCTTCTCGAACGGTGTAGCAAACCGATGATCGAACACGTCGCCCCGCGCGGTAGGAAGGAGGTCGTCAGCGAAGGCGAAGGCAACCGTGACGCGACCGCGCAGGTCCGGGTGGTCGACTACTGCAGCGAGATGTTCGAGTAGTGGCGTTTTTGCAAACGTGACCGTTTGTAGCGCAGCTCCCGCACGACGAGAGAACTGGAAGTCGCCCGTCGCCTCGAGTCGACTGACTGTTTCCGATTCGGGTTCGGAGGGCGGGTCTGGCGGATCGTAACGCTGCGCTACGGCTTTGTTGAAGGCTCGCTGCGCTTGCAGGTCGACGTTTACTTGTTGCTGCAGATCGTTCTGCAGGGGGGCCTGCCAGATTTCTTGTTTTGCCAGTTCAGCAGGCCCGGAGTCTGCCCCTGGAGCAGCACCACTTTGGTCAGAGCCTTCGCTGGACACGACGGTTGCCGAGTCGGCAGCTACCGCCCGTCGTGACTCGCACGTTCGCCCAGCGACTAGTGGGTTCGTCGGTTTCTCTGAGCATAGGCGCTCCCACTCGCTCACCGTGCGTCGTTCTTCTGCGAGCAACAGTTCCGTCAGCCGCGCCTCCATTTCTTCAGTAACTCGGGAGGCGACGACAGCGTGTCGATAGTAGCGCTGTCGTTCTAGCGAGGACCAACCGTGCCAAAGCAACACCAGCAGCCCTGCGAGAGCAGCGACGAGGAGTGCTGGCAAGACCCACGCCCGCGGGCGCTGCATAGTGGAACGATTCACGGCTGTTCTAGGTTCAATCTGTAACCCACGCCGCGCACTGTAGCGAGTTCGAATCCGACGCGGGCGGCTCGTAGTTTGGTACGCAGTTTGGCCACGTGCATGTCCACACAACGGGTCTCGAGGTTGTTCGGGTTGGGATAGTTCCAAACCGCGCTGAGTAGCTCGACGCGGCTGCAGGTCAATCCCGTTCGACTCAGGAAGTAGCGTAGCGTTTCCGCTTCGCGCACACTGAGTTCGACTGCGTACTCTGCGTCCCCCAGCCGCAACTCACGAAAGTCGAACCCGAGCGCTAGCTCGCGCGTGCGTGTAGTCGACGGGTCGATGCCGTCTTCCTCGATACCACGTCGCAACAACGCGCTCACACGTGCGACGAAGATCGCCATCGAAAACGGCTTGCTCAGGTAGTCGTCACAACCCGCCGCAAATCCTTCCAACACGTGCTGCTCCTGTCCCAGGGCGGTCAGCAGTAGGATTGCTTGGCCTGGGAACTTTGCGCGCACCTTTCGGCAAACGTCGAAGCCGCTCATCCCTGGCAGCATCACATCGAGTACCAACAGATCGAATGCGCCGTCGATCGCGCGTTCGAGCCCAGTGTCACCTCGCTGCTCGAGTTGCGGCTGGTGACCGTGAAACGCCAACAGATCGACGATGCCTTTAGCCATCGCCTGCTCGTCTTCCACCACGAGAATGCTCGCCACGTGTCGATCCTATCAGTGCTCGTGACTGGGGCTGCAGCTTTTACGAAGTCGTTACGTTCGACTGACGTAGACCTTACGCGACAAGCACCCATGATCTTGCAGAATTAGCCCATGGACAACACACGCAGATGGGTTTTGGGATGGCTCGGATGTTCGCTCTTGGCATGCTCTCTTTCTCGAGAAGGAGTGTCCGCCGAGGCGCAACCAGACGCGCCGAAGGTCACACTGTCGAGTCGCTCTGCAGGCACGCCGCCCGCGGCGCTGCCCACGGACTTGACGGAATTGTTGAAGCAAAGCTTCGAAGCGGGTACCCCGGTAGATCAGCTCGCGGCGGCGTTGCGTAAACACGGCCCGGTCGCGCTTGCCCGCGTGAAGGAGCTCGAGCCCGAACGTGAACAGGTCCAGTCCCACGAGCGTTGGCGGCGACTGATGGACGGTGTTGCCGCTCAGCGAGATGCGTCGTTCAGTCAGCTGTTCTGGTACACGGATCGCGCGCAGGCTTCAGCTGCCGCTCGACGGGAGGGTAAGCCAGTGCTCTCTTTGCGCCTGCTCGGACGACTCACTGATGAACGCAGTTGCGCCAACAGTCGGATGTTTCGTGCCTTGTTGTACGCTGATCCCAACGTCGCCTTGCTGCTACGCGAACGTTTCGTACTTCATTGGGAGTCGGAGCGCGAAGTGCCCCAGGCCACCATCCGCTTCGAAGACGGACGTGTGCTGGAGACGACCGTGGCAGGTAACAGCGTTCACTACGTGACCGATCCCGAGTTCCGCGTCCTCGACGCACTTCCCGGCCTGTATACTTCGAGAGACTTCATTACCGCGCTCCAAGCCGTATTGCGAGTGTACGATGACACCCGGGAAGCAAACAGCGAACAGCGTGCGCTTGCATACGCTCGATATCACGAGAGTGGAATTTCGCGCGCTGTGATGCAGCTGATGAACACCCAAGCGGTCCTCCGAGGAAAGGACGAGGTGGCCGTACGCGCCGCGCTGTTGAACCTGCCTCGACAACTCGACGCGGCGAAACGTCCCGAGGCACCAGTCGCCGTGCGGCTCGCCATCACCAAAGCCGCCGTCGAGTTTCCCATCGTCGACTCGATCGATGGACAGCCGCAGTGGCTGCAAAACGGTTCCACGGAGCTGTGGCGTAACTTTCGTCCGGCGGTCGTGCCAGGGGCCGTGCTCTTTTCGGAGCAATCACGTGCGCTGGTCTCTGCCCACACGGGGGCTCAGGGCGATGATTTGCTGGTGCTACTGCGACGTCTCCAGCGGGGAGTATCGGAGGATAGTCAACGAAACGAGAACCTCCTCCACCCCACGATTCACGAGTGGCTCGCCGAACGCCCGCTGACTCTCGATGAGCTGAACGAGCGTGTGTACCGCGACTTGTTCTTGACGCCAAAAGACGATCCGACCATGGGTATCGTGAAGTCCGACGTGTATTCCGGGTTGCCGCGTGGCGGGCTAACGTTGAACGACTGAGCCGAACCTATGGCGTCGGCATCAACTCGCCCACCTTACCGAAGTAGGCGATGCTCACGACGTCATCACCTCGTTGCTCACGAACGATGACGGTGGGTCCTGGCCAGGCGAAGTCGGTGCGAGCGGCCGTGTCGATCAGCGTTCGGTGATCGCTCCCGTGTTGATGAGCGACCTCTGCTCGACATAGTGTGCCGCGACACTTCAGCTCCGTCAGTTGTGCCCCATCTGGCAGTAACGTTTTCATACTCTCCTCAGCCCGGGGTTCGGCTTCGTGTTCCCACTGTGGATCTGGCAATGCCTCGGCGAATGCCACGTCCAACAAGACTTGGTCGTCGGTGACCGCAGGCGTCTCGGTTGGCAGCGGTGGCGGTGCTGCTGAGCGGTCTTCGGCGACCTCCTCGACGTGCGCGGCCATTTGAGGTTCTGTTGCCCGCTCTTCTTCAGGCGGCACCACCGCCGGGGAGGACAGCGCCCGCGCGACACGCAAGCCATCGAGGTGTCGTTGCTGATTGGCGGCCGCTCGGCGGATCTCGCCGAGCTCTCGTGTGGTTTGCGAAAGCTGCGACTCGAGCCGCGCTAGCGCTGAGTCGTCCGAAGTTTCGGTGAGACTCGGACGCGAGTACCAGAACAACGCCGCGCAGCCAGCAACTGCCCCAACCGTGAGAATCTTGGTCATATTGGATCTCATAAAACCTCCTATCTAGCGTCGATGCGAGAGGCAGGGAGGGAAGTCTGCTCCCTCCCTGCCTCGACTTGATTACCAGTGGTAGTTCAATACGCGTGTGCCTGGGTCCATGCTGCAGTTCACCCACGAGGAACCCCAGCCGTGCAGGTTCAGCGAAGCCTGTTTGAACTCGACGATGCCTCGGCGGTCAGTAGTTTCCATCAACCCACTTCTGCGGAAGCTGCTGCCGTCCCAAGCGATGGTCCCAGCGCGACAGGAAACGATGTTGTTCAGTCCCGGCACGCTCTGGATAGAAACGGAGATCGTGGAGTTGCCGGCGTTGTCGTACGCGAGCGGCATCACCCATTCGGCGCCCTCGTCGTCACATACTTGTACCATCGCGCCTCCGTTCTCGCTGAAGCAGTCGTGTTGGCTGGGGAAGCGTGGATAACCCGAGGCGGGTGCCGAGCTGCGTGCAGATACGGTGGCTGGTGCGGCTACTGTGAGCAGCGCCGCGACCGCGGTTAGATAATGTAGTGCTTTCGTGAATGTCGCCCTTTCTAATACGGCCAATTGCCGCGTTGTGGTGCCGACGAAACATGACAGCCTCTCGCGCGGACGAACATTGCAAGAGTTCTTGCGGGAAGGAAACTGCGAGATCCTCCCACGTCCTCGCGGTTTGCGCCTGGTGCCGACTGAGGTCTAGTTGCCGCGGGACGTTTGATGCACCCAACCGAAGTTTGCCCGTCCCCGTAGCGATCTGGACCCGATTCGACAACCTCACTAGTGCTAGTTTTATAATCACCCTGTGGTGAGAACGGTCAGGCCTCCACGTTGACGTAGGGCTTGTGACTATCGCGCGAACGTGTTCGAGATCTCGACTGACCTAGAAGCGCAGATGCATCTACTGCCAGAAATTCTGCTGCAGCGACGTGCGCAGATCCTGGATTGGCGCTGGAACGGTCCGCGCCCGGGGCCACCAATGGAGTCTGGGCACGATCAGCGTTCGCGCAGATGCAACTCTGCGGCGAGCGCGCCAGCGTCCAGGGGCAAACTGACGGTTTGCTGCCGAAATGCTGACAGCAGCATCGCGCCGGCAAGTTCGAGGGACGGAAGGCCCTCGCTGGCTGGGGTAGCGAGTGATTCCAAGCCGCGGATCGCACGCGCAAAGTTCCGAAGGACCCACGAGTGCTCGCCCAAGTTCGATGAACGCGAAGCTTCGAGTTGCACGACTTCTGATGTTGGCCGCGCCCAGCCGTCGGTGCTGGACTTGCTGAACTCGTCGGAGCGCACGGCGTTGACTTCGAGCTGGCACTTTCCGTCATCGATGAGCAACCGTCCACCCGTGCCGACGAGCTCCAGACGATTCGTGCCAGGAGTCTCTGCGCTCGAACCGATGAACACTCCTGTCGCTCCCCCCTTGAAGCTGAGGTGTGCGCTGACTTCGTCCTCGACTTCTATGTCGTGATACTTGCCGAAGGCGCAGTGCGCGTGAACCTGCTGCGGCAATCCGCACAACCATTGCAGAATGTCCAACTGATGCAGGCAAAGCGTCGTGAGCAGGCCGCCGCCTTCTCCTGCCCAGGTGCCGCGCCAAGCAGCCGAGCGGTAGTACGCCTCCGTCCGATACCAAGGCGTGCAAATCCACGTGACGCGCTGCAGGTTTCCGAGACACTCCCGCGCCAGCACGTCTTTGGCGGTTTGGTAAACGGGATTCATCCGCTGATTGAGCATGACCGCAATCTGTTGCCCACTCTGCCGTTGCAGGGCGACCAGCGCTTGGGCTTCGGCCAAGTGACGCGCCACGGGCTTCTCGAGCAGGACGTGTAAGCCTGCGCCGAGTGATTCAGTTGCGATCGCGGCGTGGGTATGGTGCGGTGAGGCGATCAGTACCGCTTCCACCAGGCCGCTTCGGATCAGCTCGTCAGCCTCGGTGAAGTGTGTCACTCCTGCGGCCCCGTCCAGGCCATTCGTCATGCGATCACAGGTCGCTACCAGCTCGAGTTCCGGCAGTTCACTGATCCAGCGAGCGTGATATCGGCCGAACGCGCCTAGACCGATCAAGCCGACCCGAACTGGGTCGGCGGGACGAGAAGCAGCCATACCCGCAGTCGTCTACCCCGAAAGCCACGAAGCGGTCGAGCCCGGCGCGTTTCCACACTGGGGATCGCAGCGCTGCTGCGTCCACGCCAGTGGCCCGGTGAAATGCCTGCCCGCGCACAATCGACGGTCGATTTTTCCTAGACTCGGGAATACTTTTCGAACCGGTTCCAAATCGCAGGCGGCCAGATCAGCGGTCAGCTTTCGGGGCATTTATTTCCCCGACAGGCCGCAGCACTCCATCAGGCCCCAGAGAGCGTCAACATGTCACAAATTCTTCCACGTCTCCGAACACTCGTAACCGCCTCCGCGCTGCTTGGCATCGCGTCGACGGCCCAAGCCGCCGAGCTTGCCGGCCCCATCAACAAGGCAGAGTGGGGGACGGACATTCCCGGTCACATCGAGATGTTCATCGCAGTGCCCGACAACTTGCCGGAGAATGCGCCCATTCTGGTGAACATTCACGCCTGCGGCGAGACCAATGCTGGAGGGCAGTGGAGCTACGCCGGGTTCGCGCCAATCCGCGAGGCAATGGAGAGCGTGGGTTTCATCATGATTCTACCGCAGCAGACTCAGAACTGCTGGGATGTCGGTACGACCGAGTCCCTGACGCGCGATGGTGGTGGCGATACGGGGGCCATCATTCAGATGATTCAATACGTCGTCGACACTTACGATGCGGACCCCGACCGCGTTTATGCGATGGGCGGCTCGGGGGGCGGCATGTGCGTTCAGGCGTTGATGGCGGTATACCCCGACATCTTCAAGGGCGGACACGCCCGTGCAGGGGTCCCTGCAGGTTGTTGGGCGGAGAGCTACACTGCTGTGGACCAGTGGAGCACCCCCTGCGCGGGGGGGCAGGTGGACAAGACACCGCAACAATGGGGCGACTACGTGCGGGCCATGAATCCCAACTACACTGGGCCTCGCCCGCGCCTGCAGATCAATCAAGGCAGCGCGGACACAGTCATATCTTTCAACAACTTCCAAGAGGGGATCGATCAGTGGACGAATGTCCTCGGACTTGATGAAGCCCCGACGAGTAGCGAAAACGGCGTCCAAGGCGCGGAAGCAACCTACAACACTCAGTTCTGGGACGACTCCTGTGGCTATACTGTTCTCGAGATGTGGGAAGCCGTCGGGATGGGTCACTCGATGGGCTACGAGTCAGTCGACATACTGAGGTTCTTCGGACTCGATCAAGTGCGCCAGCAAGATCCGTGGGTCGAGCAGTGCGGCGACTTCATGCTTCCAGCAGACGATGGGGCGCCCGCGGACGACGGAATGGCCACGGACGATGGGATGACTACGGACGACGACGGCATGGCCCCCATCGACGACGGCGCGACGGGTGCCAGCGACGACACCGCCACTGACGACACCGCGATGGTTGACGACTCGGCGGCGACGGCTGATGACATGGCAGCAGCCACTGATGACATGGCAGCAGCCACTGATGACATGGCAGCGGCCACTGATGACATGGCAGCAGCGGATGACACGGCAGTCGTCGATGACATGGCAGCTGCAGACGACAGCGCGACGCCGCCAACGAACACCGGGATGCCAGGAGTTGGGGCGGGTACGGGTGGCACAGGAACTCCGCCGGCAGGCGACATGACCGGCACTGGCGCAACGGGCACACCAACAACGACGCCGACCACCGCTGACACAACAACCGCGGCGCCAGGAGTCGGCACCACGATGCCTGGCGCGACGCCCACAGGGACCGCGGGCATGATGCCTCCGTTGAACGATGGGAGCTCGGGTTCAGGTGATTCTGGCGGCTGTAGTGTATCGACGGGTTCGTCCAGGGTCGCTGGGTTTGGTGCGCTCATCGTCGCCCTCGGGCTGCTGGTGACTCGTCGGCGACGTCAAGCGAGCGATCTTTGACGGCGTAGTCGAGCCCGAAGGTGCGCAAGCCCAGCGCGCGCGGTGAATGCCGCCATCAGCCCGGCTGAGTGGCGGCGTTTCGCATAGCTTGCGTTTGGTGTCTCCCAAACAAGCATACGTTTCGACGATGCTTCGCGGCGCCCTCGCAGACGGCGTTCCCATCCTGGAACGCCGCTATTGAAGGACAACATCGTCGACGTAGATTCTTCCGGCGGCGTCGCCGCCGAGGCTTAGCTCGAAGCCGATGTGGGTCGCGTTCGTGGTCAGGCCGATGGTCCACTCAACCTGAAGCCACTTGCCGGGGTCGTCCTCTCTGATGAAGCGGGGGGACGAGCGAGCGTATTCGGTGTTGTTCCAGGCATGCAAGTAAAGGATACGCGCCTCGAAAGCCATCGTGCCAGAGTCTATTTCGACGTAGACGTTCGCTGTAAGGGTCATGTCTTGAACGTTCGCAGAGCCGTTCGGGCACAACCTGACAGCCCAACCGGACTTCTCGGGACCAGAAATGTTCGCCACCATAGCTAGACCGGTTTCTCCCGGACTCGGTCCGCTGGTAACCACCCCAGCCGCGTTGGTCCCACCACCAATGTGGGGATTGAACATTTCGATCCAGCCCTCCGCGTCGCCCGACTCGAAGTCCCAGCTGGCGCAGGACCCGCACGCTAGTGTTGGGCCTGTACACTGGCAGGTGCTGGATTCGCAAGTTCGGTTGGCGCCGCAAGGATCGTAACAACTCCCACAGTGCAAGTCGTCCGAGTCCAGGTCGACGCAGCTACCCCCGCAGTTCGCAAGCCCTGCGGAACAGCACAGGCCCCCAGCCGTAGGGTCCGTCGCGCAATGGCCGCTGGCGCACTCGATCGCCAAGTCACACGAGCTGATGTTCGATTTCTTTGCAACGCAGCCCGAACCGCCGCAGTAGGTCGCCCCGCTGCAGGTGTCGGATTCACTCATCGAACAAGTTCCCGCTCCGTTGCAGGTTCGGTAGTTCACGCTGCCCAAGTCCATCGAGCAGGTCATGTCCTGGCACACGGTGGATGAGTCGGGGTAAACGCAGCTCTCGGAGCTGCCGTCGCAGAAGCCTTCACAGTCGGTGCCAGCGCCAATGCAGGCGGCGCGGCCACCCACTGGGGCGCCAACGTTCGCCACGCAGACGCCACTCGAATTGCAGACTTGGCACTGGCCAGTGCACGCAGAACCGCAGCAAACCCCATCGGCGCAGTTGCCTGCAGTACATTCTGCAGCAGTCGTACAAGATTGCCCCAAGCCTTTCAGCGGGGCGCATGCACCGTTCGTCGCGCAATAGGCACCCGCACCGCAGGATGTTGGCGTGCAGCTGCCAGAACACACAGTGCCATTGCACGCGCCGCTTTCGCAGCCAACCGCCGTGGGGCTGGAGCACTCGCCGGACCCATTACATCGAGCAGCGGGTGTGGCTTCTCCATCGCTGCACATCGCTGCGCTACACTCCGTCGAGTTGTCGGGATAGGTGCACGCGCCGCCGTTGGCGCCATTGCACTGCCCCTGGCAAACCCCCGAGCCGTCGCAGGTGCCGCGGGTGGGCAAAGGATCGCCCGTCAACACCTGGCAGGTTCCTAGTAAACCCGACTCCCCACACGACTCGCACAGACCCGCGCAAGCCGTGTCACAACAAACCCCGTCGACGCAGTTGCCGCTGGCGCATTGCTCCGTCGAGCTACACGTTTCGCCATTGGCGAGCTTGTCGAAACACGCCCCGGATGGGTCGCAGTATCCGTCGGCGCCACAGTCGCTCGCGCTGCAGCTCCCGTCGCAACTGGAGCCGTCGGATTTACAGGCGGCGGAGGCGCATTCGCTGACGTTCGGCTCGGTGCAGGCCCCAGCGCCGTTGCAGACTGACTCCGCCGTCACCACGCCTTCGGCGCAACTCGCGGCTTCGCAGACCGTGTCGCCGCCCGGCATGACGCAAGTGCGGCGCTCGGACCCATCGCATCGTCCCCGACAGGGCGCTTCGCCGTCGCACGCGCTGCGCTCGCCCCGGGGCTCACCAGTGACGGGCATGCAAGAGCCTTCCATCCCTTCCTCGGCGCACGACTCACACTGCCCATCACAAGCCGTGTCGCAGCAGTAACCGTCGGCGCAAAAACCGGAGGTACACTCCGAACCCGTCGTGCACCCGTCGCCGAGACTCGTCGCCGAGCCGTCGTCATCACTGTTACCGTCGTCCAACGCACTCGCGCCGTCATCCAACGAGCTCGAGGACGCGGTGTCCGGGCCATCGTCGTCGCTCGACGTCGAGTGATCCCCATCCTCGGAGCCGCTTGCGCTGCCGACTGCTGACGCGCCGCCGCCATCCGTCGTCTCTGCGGGGTCGGTGCTTGCGTCACGTTGGCACGAAGCGGTTCTGCCGCAGCCGAAGTCCGTACCGCACGAGCAGAGTAGTGAAGCGACCACCACGGTCACACTCAGATAGCTGAGCTGGTTCATTTTCGATCCTTCCGAGGCTTCCATTCCGCAGGTGAGGGCACGCTGAAACAGATGGTTTCCCCACCTGCGCCCTCATATCGGAGTGGCGACGCACAGATTTACCGATTTCGTCGCGACACGGAGCAATTTCCTCGGCCCACCGACCTTCGGACGATCGGCGGCGGTGCAGAACTGCACGCTCGTCACCGAGATGCGGCTCTCACTCGCACAAGCCCAGAGTGATCGCCGCCGCGTGCTCGGCCAGGGATGGATTCGCATTTACTCCCAAACGATCGCGGCAAGATCGGTGGGAGCCACAATGGCGGAACGAGCACGCCATGAGCGACGCTGAGCACCGTTCACACGACGGCCGTCGCTGACGTCAAGCCGTCAACAGTTCAGCGACCGCTCTTGCTTTTCACGACGATGCGCTCGCGATCGACGAACGCCGTAGACGTTTCCGCGTAGTAGGTCACGCCTGCGATGACGACCGCCCAGCGCAGGCGATCGCGCTCGGGATCTGCAAGCGATACCGAGGTCGACAACTGTTGCTCGCCCACAAGCGCGGCGGGCGCGTCGAAGACACCAGCCGTACCAACCGCGACCAACGCGTGCTCCAGCGGTAGATCTGTCGATAGGACCAGCTTCACCTGCGACGCTGAGAGACGCTTGGCGTCCACTCGCAACTCGACGTCGGCGTTCTTCAGCAGGCAAAACCCGCTCGCGTAGCGGCAGCTCGGGCCTTCCGCGAGCGGGTAGCTGCGCCCGGGGACCGCAGGCGCGGGCTTTGCCGCCAGGTGATGATCGAGCGCGACGTAGGTGGCGACGCCGAGCAGTGGTGCAGCGACGAGAGCAATCTTCGTGTGTCGACTGTCTAATAGTCCCATCGGCGCTCGCAGCGAAGTCGCAGAGCGGTTGGGATTAACGAGCGCGACGCTGCATCCGGCGCCGTGAGACCATGGCTGCGAACAGGCCAGCGAGCGCGATCATGATTCCATCGTTCGAGCTGCTGCTCGGGTTCAGCGCACACCCCGAGTCATCCGAGCTAGATCCGCCACCTGTCATGGTGTCGGTACCCGCGGCGGATGGTGCACCAGCCGCGGGTGCGCCCGTACTATTGGTGCCAGCGGTAGCGGGCGGAACTCCCGTGCCGTCGTTGCCTGGTGTGGTACTGCCGGGAGTCGTCGTGCTTGCTCCGCCTGCGGGAACACCGCCGCCTCCATTGCCAGAGGTTGGAGCAGGCGTGCTACCAGCGCCACCACCCATTCCACCGACCGTGGGAGTCCCAGAGGTATCGGGGGTTCCCGCGCCGCCACCCATGCCGCCCGTCGTTGGCGTTTCGCCAGTACCCGACGTTCCCCCGGCGCCTGTTGGGTCGCCGCTCCCATCGTCTGTTGCGCTGTCGTCCGCGACGCCGTCGTCTGCGGGGGTGTCGTCTATTGGGTCCTCGGCTGAGCCGTCGTCGGTCGCAGCGTCGTCAGTCGCGGCGTCGTCAGTCGCCGCATCGTCAGTCGCCGCATCGTCCGTCATTGGGTCGTCCGTCGATGTGGAGCAGCCCGACGCGACTTGCGGGTCAGTGTCTCCAACCACGTCGAGGCTGAGGAAGGGCATCGAATATTCGCCGCTCATGTTGGCGCTGGTGTTGTGCGGGCCGTTGGGCTCCGTGAACACGTCGAGTAGCGTGATGTCGCAGTCGTCTTTCCACTCGTCACGAGTGAACGTCACACCGCCGACAGTGACGTCGGTGGTCGTGGTGGGGGTTTCAGGAAGGCCGAGGACGTTCCGCCACTGTTTGATGGCTTCGGTGTGATTGACGAAGCTGATGGTGGAGTCGTTGGTGCCGTGCCACAACTGAACGCGCGGGCGAAACCCATCGTACCCGGGATACATGTCGCGAACGATGTCGCCCCATTCCTCGGCAGTGTGCGTGACGTTCCCATCAGCACACGCGCCGCTCCACTGGCCGTCGGTCTCGTTGCCGACCGCCCAACATCCGGCGGGCACGCCCGAAAACTCGGCGCCGCCTTTGAACACGTCTGGGTAAACGGCGAGCAAACCCTGGACCGCCATACCTCCGCCCGACGTGCCAACGGCGTACACTCGATCTGGATTCGCCCCGTACTCGCTCACCGTGTATTCCACCTGCCGAACGATCGCTCCCGTATCGCCGCCGCCGCCGTTGGTGAGGGACGCTGGGGTGCCGACGTCCCAGCAGTTGTTCGCCGTCTGCGGGATCAACAAGATGAACCCGTTCTGGTCGGCCAACGACACCATGCCGCCGTCTCTTGCCTGGCTGAAAACGGCACCCGCGTTACCGCTGCAGTAGTGAAGCACCACCAGGATCGGTGGGTTGGGTGCAACGTTGTCTGGCACGTAGATGTACATCGACATGGTGCTCGGCTCCGAGCCCAGCTGCCACCCAGAGAGGGGACCCTCGAGGGACGCAGCTGTTGCATTGCCGGCCGCAAGCAGCGACCCCGACAGCAGTGCCGCAGCTGCCACGAGGGATGGCACCGCCCGAAACACAGAAGATACTGCCGAAGAGCGACGGCGAAGTGCTGCAGTGGAGTTGCGTCGCACTTCTGGGCAACTCGGCAATGGTGAGCAAGGCACCGAAGAGGACGACGGGAGACGATGGCGATTCGATTCAGTCATGAGGTTGCGTGGAGCTTGGCGAAGGCTTTGGAGCGGCGCAACGTCGAACTTTGGAACCGGTTCCGTGAAGAACACCCAACGTGGCGACCGTCCAGCCCACGCCGAAGATTGCAGGTTGAACGCTGCACTGCATCGCGACGCGCCGCGATGAGCTAGGGGGCAACACTTTCGTGATCAACTCAGTCGCTCATTGGCATCCGTGACGAGATCGGGAAAGCTAGCGACTCCCGGCTCGCGTTAGAGTGACGGGCGTTGCCGTGCGCTTTTCTTGCGACATCTCTCGAGATCGTCTCCGACTGGGGCATTTGACGGATCTGCATTCGATTGGGGACATCCCAACTGGGTCATCGGTGTCGCGGCAAGCGATCGCAGGGGCGCTCGAAATGGCGCGAATACTGCGGTCGCGGCGCTACTGCACAGCAAGATTCCAGTGTGTGCGCCATATCCGACATTTCTGCAGATTTGCGCAGCGAGTGCCGCCGTGATCAGGCAAGATTGGAACCGGTTCCGTTCCAATCGTAGAACGCTCTCTTCAGTCGAAAGAATCGTCCCCATGTCTGTCAGGTACTCGTTTGGTGTTTACACGCTGCAGCTCCTAACCAGCACGTTGCTCGCGACGCCTGCGTTGGCACAGTCATGGCAAGCCAACGTCGATTACGGTGCCAATACGCAGATGGACATGTATGTGCCGGCCTCCCCCGCGACGCCTGCTCCAGTGGTCGTTTCTCTGCACTACTGCGGTGGTACCAAGGGCAACGCGCAACCTTGGTTCAAGAGTTACGCGGACACCCACGGGTTCATCATCATCACGCCGCAAGCGGGTGGTAACTGTTTCGACGCTGCCCCGACGCGTGGTGGTGAGCGGGCTAACATCGTGTCGATGGTCGAGTACGTCGTCGAGCAGCACGATGGCGATCCGACGCGCGTGTTCGCGGCGGGGCCATCATCGGGCGCGTGTATGGCTCACGCGCTGCTAGCCGCTTACCCCGAGGTCTTCACTGGCGGGTCGTCGCTGGCGGGTGTCCCCGCAGGCGCATGGACGGGGGGCAACGAATATGGCTGGTCGTCGCCGCAGCGCAGCGCTCAGGAGTGGGGCGATATCATGCGTGAAGGCTCCGAGGGCTACATGGGGCAGTGGCCGCGAATGCAGATATGGCACGCGCAAGGCGACGAGATTCTGTTCTATGCCGACAACTACGAGGCGCAGGTCGCGCAGTGGACGAACGTTCATGGTGTTTCCGAAGGGATGAACGAGCTGATTCAGCCACAGGGTGCGACCGACACGTGGGATCGAACCTCGTACTACAACGCCGACGGGCAGCTGGTAGTCGAAGCCAACAGCGTTGGCTCTCAGGTGCCGCACGATCTTTCCGGTCGCGGACTGTGGGGAGACATCGTTCGCTTTTTTGCGTTGGACCAGCCTCCAGGGGAAGAACCCGTGCGCGGCGCACCAGTGGATGGTTCGGGCACCACGGATGACGTTGCTACGGACGATGGCACGGACGTCATGGACGACAGCAGTACGACGGACGACGGCACCGAGATCGCCGACGACACTGTAGATGACGGCGGGGACATGATGGATGACGACGCCGCTGCGATGGACGGGGATAGCGCTGGTAGCGACGATGGATCCGCCGAGCCCGCGGGCGACCCGGGTGCTGGCGGAACCCCGACGACAGACGATGATGCGGCGCCTGACGCAACGGATCCCACGCCAGAAACGGAAGCGCCTGGCGGGGAGATGATGGTCACTCCTCCGACAGCACCCGCGGTAGATGATCAGCCCATGATGCAACCGACGATGCCAGCGATGCCCGGCGCGTCAACACCAGTGGATGAAGGCACAGCGCTCCCAGGCGATGTCGCTCCTGCCCCATCCGCGGGCAACGGCATGTTGCCTGCTATGGATGCGACCGCCGCTTCCTCTTCGGGAAGCGAGGGGGGCTGCAGCATCAGCGCGAGAGAAGGATCGCAGCGTCGGGGGCTCTCGCTGCTCGTGCTCGGTGCACTGGGTGCAGCGCTCGCACGTCGACGTGGGAGCTGAAAGCCTTTGTCGTTGGAACCTCGGGTGTTAGACAGGCGCGCTCCGACAATCATCCGTGTCGTATCGATCCTCTGTGAATCAAGACGCTCACCACGTATCAAGAAACTCCTGCCAATGCGACGGACGTCCCTCCATGCCTAGACTTCAAGTTGGCTTTCCCAATGCGCGAGTCACGCGCCAACATGACAGCGCGCGAGCCACGCGCTCACGCGGAGTGTGGCTCGGGCTGATGGTGCTTTGCGCAGGCGTGCTCTCCCAAACCCCCGCGTCGGCTGCGACGTTGACGGGCCCTATCTCTGGCTGGGAGCAGGGCGCCGAGCCAGGTTGGGTTTCCATGTACGAGTACGTGCCTGACACACTCGTTCAGAACGCGCCGATCTTGCTCGTCGTACATTTTTGCGGCGGCAACGCCGGGGCCGTGTTCAAACAAGCACAAGACGGCGGCATGGTCGCCGCTGCCGACGAACATGGCTTCATCCTCGTCTTACCTCAGACGAGCCGAAGCTGTTGGGATGTGGCTACCACCGCAGCCCTGACGAACGGGGGCGGCGGAGACACCGGGGCGATGGTCCACCAGGTGCAACATGCGATCGCCACGTACGGCGCGAACCCCGATCGCGTCTACGTGACCGGGACCTCTTCTGGCGCCATGGCGACGCAAGCCTTGCTCGCCACTTACCCGGACGTCTTCAAGGGAGGCGCGGCGTTCGCAGGGGTTCCAGCTGGCTGCTGGTCGGTCAACAACCTCGACGGACAGTGGAGCTCCCCTTGTGCGGGTGGTGAGATTACGCATACACCCCAAGAGTGGGGGGACATGGTTCGCAACATGTACCCGGGGTATTCGGGATTTCGCCCACGCATCCAGCTCTGGCATGGCGAAGCGGACAGCACGCTCAGTTACACCAATCAAACCGAGTCGATCAAACAGTGGACAAACGTCCTTGGGGTTGGCGAAAACCCAACCTCCACGACCGAGGTGATGATCGGCGACGGCGGTTACGTGCGCGAGCAGTGGATGGACTCGTGTGGCAACACCGTCCTCGATGCCTGGACGGAGCTCAGCGGCCAGCACGGAACTGGCGCGAACATGACCGCCGCCAACACCATTCCATTCTTGGCTCTCGACCAGTCCGACGTGGCTGTCGACCCGCAGGTCGCCTCGGGATGCTTGCCTGGTGACGTCGCTGCACCCAGTGATGACCCTGTCGGCGACAATGGCGGAACTACTACAGAGACGCCCCGTCGTCCACTTGGCGGCGCGGCGGCGGCCGAACCCTCGCGACCCACCATGGCTTGCGCGTTTACCCGATCGGCGCACCGTGCGGACGTGCTCGCATGGCTCGGCTCGCTCGTGTTCGCGCTGTTGCTCGGTCGACGGAGAGCGCGGCGACCCCTTCGTGCTGAAGCCCTCTGAAAGAGCTGCTGACTACCCCATTTCCGCTTTCCGCTCGATCACGTCTCGATGAAATCAATAGCGACCATGAAGCTCCTTCCCTGTCTTGTTGCGGCGCCGATCGCTGCATTGTTGCTGACGAGTCTGCCCGCCTTCGCCCAGTCGGACGAGGGCTCCTTCGGCGAAACCTCCAGTGATGGGTCCGAGGCGGATGGCTCGACCTCCGGATCCGTCGGTGGCTCTTTCGGCGCTGAGGGCAGCGTCGACGCTGCAGGGGACGCTGACGCAGCTGTCGAAACGGAGGCAAGCCGCGATTCCGAACGCAACGACGAGACCAGCGAGAGAGCCGAGAGTGCTACCGCGCTCGAGGCTTCCGCCTCCGACGACGAAGCGTCTAGTGGCTACAAGCAGTCGACTGGCCCCGACTCGGCTGGCCCAAACGAGACGCAGCGGTCAGGCGTCGGGTTTGCGATGCCCGTCAAGACTCCGCGCTTCGAAAACTCGACGATGACTCTTCACTTGGGGCTGATCGCGCAACCCCAGCTCGACATCTCGGGAGCTCCCGACGCCGAGAAGACGACGAAGAACCTGTATCTCCGTCGCGCTGGGCTGCTGGTATACGGATCGGTTCTCGACACGTTCGACTACTTCTTCACCGTCGACTATCCGAACCTCTTCAAAGTCGATCCGACGAATCAAACGGGGGGGACCGGCAAAAATGCGCCGGGCCTGAACGTTCAGGACGTGATCGTGACGTACAGGGCCCTCGGGGACACGTTGAAGGTCGACGCCGGGTTCATGTTACCTCCGCTTTCGCACAATGCCTTGCAGGGTGCGGCTTGGCTGTACGGCCCGGACTACTTCGTCAACAGCTTTCGACGCAACGTTCTCAGTAGTCTCGACCCCTTCAGCAGCAACGGGCAGAGCCCAGCGGGCCGCGACGCGGGCGTCCAGTTGCGTGGGCTCGTATTGAATGATCACCTCGAGTATCGCGTTGGGCTCTTCCAAGGACTGCGTGTCGGACCACTCCCCGCAGCGATGGATACCGAGGCGGAGGTCGGCGGCGTGAACTTCTTTCGAGTGGCGGCGCGCTTACAAGTCAATCTACTCGACGCCGTACCCGACTTCTTCTACCAGGGTACCTATCTAGGTACGAAAGAGATCGTCTCGTTCGGTGCTTTCTACGACTTCCAAGACGAGTACAGGGCCATGGGCGGTGACGTCTTCGTCGATCTGCCAGTGGGTCCTGGGATCGTCACGGCTCAAGCCAACGTCGTTCTTTGGGATGGTGGAAACTTCATCCAGGCCCTTTCAAAGCACACGGCAATCATGGCTGAAGCTGGGTATCTCATCCGCCCATTGATGCTGAGTCCCATCTTGCGATTCGAACGACTCATTTCCGACGAACTCACAGCGGCGCTCCCGAGCGAAGACCGCTACGGTGGGGGGCTGGCATTCTGGCCTTTCGGACACAATTCAAACATCAAAGCCTTCTTCACCCGCGTTCACCGCGTCCCGGCTCCTGAAGACTTCAATCAGGTTAACGTGCAGTGGCAGTTGTACTTCTGACAGTCACCACCGCCGCGCTGCGGCATGCCGGTCGGCGTAAATCCACCCGGAGATCGCTGAACAGCCGAGCTCGTCGCCGCGTCGGGTCGCGGCCAGGGGCTTGCAGTGGCACCAGCACTTCGTGATAGCCTGCTCAGGAGATAACAAATGAAACTCGTCAAGACCGCATTCATCGCTCTGCTCATCCTTCCCGTTGGCGTAGTCGCCTGCTTGGAGGAACCCGCCGACGAAGACACCGACTCATCAGGTGTTACTGGTTCGGCTACCTCGACGTCGACTGGCGACACAACGACGGGGGGCAGTCAGACCACACAACCTACGTCCAGCAGCACGGACACTTCGGGCGGCGCGCAAGGAACCGCGACCAGCACCTCAACGAACCCGACGAGTAGCGGCGGGGCAGGCGGCGGCGGCTCGATGGACACTGGGGCAGGCGGCGGCTCGACGGACACTGGGGCGGGCGGCGGCGGCTCTACTGGTGCAGGTGGCGGCTCTACTGACACTGGTGCAGGCGGTGGCTCCGACACTGGTGCAGGCGGTGGCGGTTCGACTGGTGCGGGCGGCGGCGACACGGCGGGCATGGACGAACTCAATCCCGACACCCTGATCCCTGGGCTCGATGGGTTGTTCTGGGCTTTTCGCACGACGAATCCCGAAGATCCTGGCGACTTCAAGTACCTGCTCACCGCGACGGGTGAAGAGTGTCCAGTAGGCGACAGCTGGGCCACGTCTGGAACGACGGTGACCAAAGAGTATCAAGTGATGGGTACTCCTGGTCAGAAGTATACGATCAACTTCGAGCTTCGCGGTGCCTTGGGTCTACGCTGCTATGCAGACGGTACTCCAACTGGGATGACCGCGGATCCCGCGGGAATCAACGAAGCCTTCTACGTGGGCGGGCAGCAGTTTGGCGACAGTGTCTTGAACACGGTCGAACTTGCCGTCACTCCCGCCGTGGCCGACGAAGCGGCAAGCACGTACTTTCTCAACGGCATTCCTTCGACGTCGGAGATGTGCGACGAGCAGATCACATACGACGTGCAGTACACGGCCAGCTTCGTCGTGATGGGCGACAGCACGGTCACCCTCAGCACACACGCATCCGACTGCACCGCACTGCAGAACTGCGGTGCGGACCCCGCGGGTGCAGGTTGTGATCCGCGCATCATCAATGTGGACGGCGTACAGGTGAAGGCGAGTCCCATGCAGCCGATTTTCGACTACCTCGGCGGCGCCGAGTTCTACCCGCAGTGGCTCGTCTTCGACATCCAGTCCATCACTACCGAATAGTCTTCCTTCCCGCGTGTCAGGGTGGGCTTCAGCACTGCTCAATGCGCTCACCCTTCGGGACGAAGCTGAGCTGCAGATTCTGTGTGCTTTCGTGACCCCACGCGGGACCTGCCTCCGAGCGATTCGATAGCGAGCCCCTGACTCACCAATTCGAGAGAAACAAACATGGCCGATACTGACGCCACCAAGAGAGCCGCGTACTGGAAGGCGAACCTCAAGCTCATGCTGGTGTTGCTGAGTATCTGGTTCGTCGTTTCATACGTGTTCGGAATACTGCTGGTGGACCAGCTGAACGCGATTCGGATCGGTGGGTACAAGCTGGGTTTCTGGTTCGCGCAGCAAGGTTCGATGTACACGTTCGTCGTTCTCATATTCGTGTACTCGCGCCGCATGGCCGTGCTCGACCGCAAGTTCGACGTGGAAGAGTGACCAGTCATGGATCTGCAGACGCTTACGTTCATCGTGGTCGGGCTGACCTTTGCCCTGTACATCGGTATCGCGTACTGGGCGCGGGCTAGTTCGACCAAAGACTTTTATGTCGCGAGCGGGGGCGTTCACCCCATCGCCAATGGTATGGCGACCGCGGCGGACTGGATGTCCGCAGCTTCGTTCATCTCGATGGCGGGGCTCATCGCGTTCTTCGGCTACGGGGGAACGGTGTTCCTCATGGGGTGGACTGGCGGTTACGTACTGCTTGCCATGTTGCTTGCACCGTATCTGCGCAAGCACGGCAAGTTCACGGTTCCAGAGTTCATTGGGGACCGCTACTACTCCAAGGCCGCTCGAATCGTTGCCGTGGTCTGTCTGATCGTCGCTTCAGTCACCTACGTGATTGGGCAGATGAAGGGCGTAGGCGTTGCTTTCTCGCGCTTCTTGGAGGTCAGTTACGGTTCAGGGTTACTCGTAGGGATGGCTATCGTGTTCGTCTACGCCGTCGTTGGCGGAATGAAGGGCATCACTTACACGCAGATCGCACAGTACTGCATCCTGATGTTCGCCTACACGGTGCCTGCCGTGTTCATTTCGCTCAACCTGACGGGCAACCCGATTCCACAATTGGGTTTGGGGAGCACCCTGTCGGGTTCGGAGACCTACCTGCTGGACAGGTTGGATCAAGTCGTTACGGATCTAGGATTCGCCGAGTACTCGACGTCCAAGCGCCTCAGTACACTGAACACGTTCATGTACACGTTGTCGCTGATGATAGGTACGGCTGGGTTGCCCCACGTCATCATTCGCTTCTTCACGGTAGCGAAGGTGAAGGACGCGCGATCGTCTGCGGGATGGGCGTTGGTGTTCATCACCGCGCTGTACACGACGGCCCCAGCGGTTGCGGCGATGGCTCGTTTGAACCTGCATCAGACCATCGAGCCCACGGCGGGGCAAAACCTGGCGTACGCAGAGCGTCCCAACTGGTTCAAGAAGTGGGAGCAAACAGGGCTGCTCGTGTTCGAGGACAAGAACCAGGACGGCAAGATCACCTATACGGCGGATCCCGAAGTCAACGAGATGGTCGAAGTTGATCGCGACATCATGGTGTTGGCCAATCCTGAAATCGCCGGGCTTCCCAACTGGGTCATCGCGCTCGTTGCAGCTGGTGGCCTCGCCGCAGCGCTATCCACCGCTGCTGGCCTACTGTTGGCGATCTCGTCCGCCATTTCTCACGACTTGCTGAAGGGGGTATTCCGACCGGACATCTCGGAAAAGCAGGAACTCGCTGCGAGTCGCGTGGCTATGGCGGGGGCGATCTGCCTGGCTGGGTACTTGGGCTACAACCCACCAGATTTCGCCGCTGGTACGGTCGCGCTTGCTTTCGGTTTGGCGGCATCGTCCATATTCCCTGCGCTGATGATGGGGATCTTCAGCTCATCCATCAACAGAACTGGCGCCATCGCTGGCATGATCGCTGGCATCACGGTGACGCTGCTGTACGTGTTCCAACACACGGGGGTGATGTTCATTGCAAGCACGTCGTTCCTGGGAGACATGTCTCCGAACTGGTTCTTCGGCATCGAGCCTAACGCTTTCGGAGCGATAGGAGCCGCCGTCAACTTCGCCACGGCCTTTGCCGTTTCCAAGGTTACCGACCCACCCCCCGACCACATTCGTCAGATGGTCGAAGACATCCGCGTGCCCGTGGGTGCGGGGGGCGCACAAAGCCACTGACTCTTGCGAATCGCGGCTTCGGCTGCGCGCGGTCAACCCATTCAGCCCAGACTCCCGAACGACCACGATCGTGGGAGAGGCGAACCCCTGCTCCCCGCTCACCGCTCATCTTTTTCAACTGGCGGCTTGAGCGCTACGAACAGGCGCCGCCGATCGCGCTGAATCAGGAGCACCGCGCTTTTAGTCTTGTCTACCAGTAGCGAGCTCACCTGCGCGGGGGACGAGACGGGCTTACGATTGACCTCGACGATGATGTCGCCCGGCTGCAGTCCGGCACGCTCCGCAGAGCTGTTGGGAGCAACCTGAGCCACGACCGCCCCCTTGGTCTGCGGGCTCACGTCGAGCTGCTGGCGCGCCGCTTGGTCGAGGGGCGCCAGGCCGATCCCGAAACTCGGTCCGGACTCTTCGCTCGGCTGGTCGCTCGCGGCGCCTTCTAGTTCGAGCCGTCCGAGGTTGACGTTCAGCTTCTGCGCCTTGCCGTCGCGCTGCAGTGTGATCTCGATCCGTGTTCCGGGTTTCATGCCCGCGATGGTGTTGCGCAGTTGGGCAACGCTCGCGATCTCTCCTTTGCCGAGCTGCGTGATGATGTCGCCCCGCCGAATTCCGGCTCGAGCGGCGGGGCTACCTTCGCCCACGTCCGTCACCAGCACTCCTCGGTTCGATTCGAGGTCCATTGCTTCGGCCAAGTCCTCGTCGATTTCCTGAATGGTAACCCCGAGGAATCCACGCTGAACCTCTCCTCCGTCGAGTAGCGCAGCCATGATTGGCCGCGCCATGCTGGAGGGTACCGCGAACCCGATGCCAGCGTATGCACCAGTGCGTGACAGAATTGCCGTATTGATCCCAACCAAACGACCATCCATCGCAATCAGGGCGCCACCCGAGTTGCCGGGATTGATGGCCGCATCCGTCTGAATGAAGTCTTCGTAGTCGACGATGCCCATCGATGATCGACCCTTGGCTGAGACGATACCCATCGTTACGGTTTGCCCGACGCCGAATGGGTTACCCACCGCCAACACGATATCGCCTGGGCGCACCTCATTCGAGTCGCCGAACTGGATTGGCGTCAGCGTCGTTGCGGGTTCTTCGAGCTTCAGCACGGCGAGGTCCGTCGGTGGATCTGCGCCGACCAGCTCGGCTTGGTGGCGTCGATCATCGGCATCGATGACGGTGATCTCACTCGCGTTCTCCACGACGTGATTGTTCGTCAAAATCACACCCTGCGACACGACCACGCCCGAGCCGAGTCCATGTCGTGGTCGGTTGCGTTGCTGGAGTCCGGGAAGTTCGGGAAAGCCGGGAATCGAAAACCCCTGTTCTCCCCATTGATCAGGCAGGTCGAAAGGCAACCTCGGGCTGGAGTTGGCACTCTTCTTGGGAATGTGGGTAGCTGCAATGCTGACGACGCTCGATCGGGCGCGCGAAGCGATATCGGCCAGGGTCTGCTCCCCGCCAGATCCAGCACCACTTGCAGCAACCGCGTGGGTGTTGCTGAAACGAGGCTCGACGAACAGCTCGCGGTCTTCTCGTTCCGCATCGACCTGCGGAGGCGACTCCGACTCGGCGGTCATGGAAACGATGGGACGAACGAACTGGATGAACATGCCCAAAGCGAGCAGTCCCAACGCCAGGGAGGTCACGAGGATGCCTTTGATCCAAGCTTTCATCTGTCATCCTTTCTTGATTTTCGGGATTCGACGAGCGCGCGAACTCGCCCGTCAACAGCCCGTGATTCGTTTTCGGTCACCGCGAACTACTCGGAGTAGCGGGAAACACGGCAACAAGAGCAAACCGCGGCTGCAAGCGTCATGCCGCGTGGGAGACCGATGAAGAGCATGGACTCATTCACCGCTCGTGACGGCAGCGCACGTTCGTGGCAATCGGTCACGGATCGCGAAGGCTGTTGTTCCCGCGCTCGGAGCGCGCCGAAGCTTCCCGATCGCCGATGCTGACGAGTTACGAATAACGGCTCGCAGCGATGAACTCGAGCTGGATGTCGAGCGCACCTCTGCGAAGGGCGTCTCCGCGGGAGTGGGGCAGTGGTGGGAACGTTCGAAGATCCCGTCCTCAGCGACTTGGTCGAACGCGCACTGTCGAATCCCCGAATCGATGCGGCTGGCGCGCGGATCGTCGCTGCGCGGCACCGATCAACTCCGCGGGGGCACTGGGGGGACTGTGTCGCCGATTGCCGACGGTCACGAATCGTGGGAAGACGCGACCGAGGTACGATGAAATCAACCCGCATCCCATGCATGCTGCTCGCGTGCGGTCTGGCCACCTGGGCCTGCACGTCGGAGTCGAACGACAGCGGTTCCGACGGCGGACTGAACGCCACGAACTCGGACTCCGACGATGCCGAGTCGGGCGGAGACGACGTCGATGCGTCCGCCGACGGCAATACGGACGATCTCGACGATTCGAGTTCCGCGAACGCTGATCTCGATGAGCTTACCGACGAAGACGATACAGATCGCGACCCGGCCACGGGCGCTGACGCGCCCCTGGATGACGATGACGACGGTACGGATGATACCGACGATCTGACTTCGGACGAAGCGGCGGCTACCGATGCCGAGAACCCGTCCACGGATGATTCGGACGACGCCTCACAGGATCCCGGCGATGGGTTGCCCAGCAGCACGGACGACGAGAACCCGCCGTCGTCTGATGACACGGCCTCGGAGGCCCAGTCCGCCGACGATGCGAACGACACGGGGACGATGCCAGAGCTCCCCGAAGGCAGCGTCCCGATGTTCGTGGCCGCGGGCGCTGGTGGGCGGCGGGTGACGTCGTGTGACGACGGTCTCACCTGGATCGCCGAAGATATCCCGCAACCGAATTTCGACGACTACGATCATCACGAATGGCTCGTGCGTGGCTTGGCGTACGGTGAAGGCGCCTTCGTATCGTTCCACGGCTGGGGTTCCGTCGGGCGCATACTGCGTACTGTCGATGGAATCGAATGGAACGAGGTGTTTCCCGTGGGCGAACAGGCTTTCGCCAATGGGTTTTGGGGTGCGGCCTACGGAGATGGCGCTTTCGTGGGGGTGGGCTCCGCGGCGTTCATTCGCTCCACTGATAGCGGGCAGACCTGGGGAGATCCCGACTGGTTGAACGTCGACGACGGACATACACTCGTTGCCTATGGCGACGGAACGTTCGTGGCCATCCAACCCGGACAGAGCGTACGCAGCCAGACCGCTGGCGCCGCCTGGGAACCGGCCATCGCCTTCGATTGTCCGATGGAGGCGATTGCATATGGAGGCGGTGTGTTCGTCACACACGGTTTCGATGGCTCCACCTGTCGCTCGGACGACGCGGGTCAAAGCTGGCAGCCTGGCAACAATACGGGCGTCGGCGGCGAAGGCGGCGGGGTGTTGTGGACGGGTGACGAGTTCATCGCGCTCGGACAATCCATCAGCCGCAGTCCCGACGGGTCGACTTGGACGCCCGGAGCCTCCGTGGGACTGAGCGCCGCGTTGGACATCGCGATCAGCGCGGAAACGAACACGTTGGTGGCCACTGCAGTAGGTCCGACCAGACTGATGCGCAGCACCGACGGCGGTGACACGTGGGATGCCACGTTGGAAGGCGACCCATTCTTCCGTCAAGTCGAATTCGGTTACGGCCTACCGTCCCCCGAATGCCCCGCGAGATGAGCGAGAGCCGCGGCGTCAGGTCTTGGCGGCCAACGCAAGCAACACGGCAAGGCCCATGCCAGTGACCCTTCGTGAGGTGTTGGTTGCGAGTAACCTCCTGCACAGGCGAACGATTGTTGAACGGCTGACGCGGCGCTGGTGACCGCGTGGACTGTGAATGCCAGGTGAGGCGTGCTGCCACGGGCTTGTTTCCGCGGCAACATCAACATCGCGCCCGCCAGCTAACGCGCCGAATCGTGGGGCGTCGCCAACCGAATTGCAGCTGTGCGGTTCATGCAGCGTGGACGACTACGTCCACTCCGCGTACATTCCAGCCCTCAGAAACATGCGGGTGAATCGGATCAGTTTGGCAGCGACCCCGAGAGGACAGTGGGCCCTCACGATGGCGATCGAGCGCGCGTGTGGGATCGTTCGCGTTTCCTCGGTTGGCGTCGCCGCGCTGACCATCACCCTTTCTCCGGGGTTTGCGGGCTGTTCGCGATCGAGTGACGACGCCACGAACTCCCAAGGGGGTTCGGGCGTTGAAGAGGCTGGCCCCGCGGGGACGACGACCGTCGATTCGTCCGAGACTCCGCCTGAACAGCCTGACCCGTGTGGTGAATCTGGCGGTGCGCCAACGGGTGAAACGCTGTTCGAACCGCCCGACTTGCCCAACGTGTCCCTAGACGGTGAGAACGGGACGTTGATCTTATTCTCGTCGACTCTGAAGAGCGGTCCCGCAGGGCTCGAACTCTACGCTGGCATCTGCAATCGAGGCGAGTACCCGATGTGTAGTCCAGCGTTGCAAGTCGAGTTCTTCGACCACGCTGATCAGCTCATCGGAACGTCCAGCGGCGCGGTCCAGAGCGGTCGAGTCTTCCGTTTTTCTCAAAGCGCTCAGCCGGTCACCTGTGTTGCTCCTGGGCAAACCGCGATGGCGGCGCTCACCAACTTGCCCGAAGGACTCGCGATCGCCGGCCTGAAGTCCATTGGTCATCGTTTCCCGGCGTTCCGGGTGGAGGACGCCGAACCCATCGAGGGCACGACGATTCAGCAGCTCGAGGCGTTCGAAGTCGAGGGCGGTTTTGCGTTTCGGGGCACTGTCAACAACGACTCGGATTCACCCGTCACCGACCCTGTCGTGTCGGTGTTCCCCCTCGATCACGTTGGACGCCCCCTCGGCAATGCAGTGGGAACGGCTACGGTTCAAGTTCCAGCTGGGGGGCAGTGGGCGTTCGAAACCAACGCCGTAGTGGAGCGCGGTGATACGCAACTCGCATTCGCCGCTGCCGTCTTCCCGGCTGAGCCTTAGCGGGTATCGCAAACTTCGAGCCGCGAGTGGGGGTTGGCTCGCTGGCGCATGGCCCTTGCTTCGCTGTGTCGTTTCTCTTCACCGCAAGTGCTGAGGGGACACGATGGTGTCACGTGTGTTCAGTGAGAATCCAGCGCTTGGACGGTGCAGCTGCCGCTGGGGTCGAGCAAGTCTCCTGCTTCGCAGTATGGGATGTGTTTGCCGCAGGGCCACCACTCGGGTACGGCGGATTCGGAGGCGATGAAGCTTTGTTGCGAAACCCGCGTGGTGCAGGAGCAGTCTTCACAACTCGGTTCTGTCGCGCTGCTCACGACCAGCGTGACCAAGCTTCCCGCGCGTCGGCAGTGCGCGATGCTGTCGGCGTTTGGGAGCGTCGGGGCTGGAGTGTCTATCGTGAGGCCCGCGTCCGCTGGTCGCTGGCTGCTTGCGTCGAGCGCCGCGGTGGCGACGGAAACACTCGCGTCGTGCATCGTACTCGCGTCCGTTGCAGCTGCGTCCGTGACAGCTGTGCTTGCCTCAGGTGCTCCTGCGGGTTGAGACGCACCCGCATCTGTTACGCTCGCTTCCGAGTTCGAATTGCCCTCGGCACCGAACAGCGGCGTCACGGACGCTAGCGCTTCGGCGAGTTCGTTCGGTAACGCGTCGAGGTCAATCGTCGAGCACGGTTCGTTCGTGGCCTCGCACAACACTTCGGCGTCGGCCCTTTCATCGACGTAGATGGTGCTCTGCGTTTCGCTTGGAAGCGACGTTACGTTGCGACCACACCTGACGTCTTCTAGCATTCGGCTCTCGGGGTTGGCGCTCAGGTATATGCCGTAGAACGTCGATATGAGCCTGAGTTCATCGTTCGAGGCGTAGCTGGCGACGAAGGGCGTGAGGCGATCACCCGTGTGTTCGTAGTACTCGACTCGACCTTGATCCGTCAGCGTCTCGACCTGTCGTGCAACCTCGGGGATGAACGCGACGCTGCCGCCGACGGGAACGTCTATCGCCACCAGCTCATCGACGATGTTGCCCCCCTCTGCGTCATCGGGCTCCAAATGTAGCGTTTGGTCTCCGTCGGCGTCGCGGTAGACGAGCAGCCGCGGTTGATACGTCCAGACCCAGCTTCGATCCCCAAAGTAGAGCGTCCTCGGGTGCGCCAACTCGCTCGCCTCAGCTCGAGGTGGGGCTAGGAACTCCACCTCGAACTCCAACGATTCGAGATCGAGCGGCCGATCTGCCGCGACGAACAAGCTTCGGTCGCGACGAACCCACACGACGGCGTAACGCAGATCCGTCGGGTCATCGAGTCGACGCAACAAGCGAGCGTCGAACGTTCGCGATTGCGAGGGGGGATCTCGATCCATCGAGCACCCAAGGAGCGAAATCGACACTGCGGTGAACACCAGAACCTTCATAGCGCGCCCTCCATGCTCAGCAGCAGATAGTCTCCAGGTTGGAAGCGCTCGACCACTGGCGCGCGTTCGCTGTGCCACGAACGTACCTGTTTGTTCGTGAGCGTTGCGCTCAGGCGGTGCGGTAACGCGGGCCACGGGTAGAGCTGCAGGCTCGCCCAGTACCACAACGCGCCATACGCGTTCGGCTGAGCTCGGCCTTGCGCGTCTCGCAGCAGCCGATCCGAGCTCAGTGGGTCTCTAGTAGCGTGGTGGATCCATTCGCCGTGGCCGACCAGTTTGAAGTAGTTGCCGAGGGGTACCTCCGTTTCGAGCATGACCGTGTGCGACCATTGATCGAAGAACTCCGAGACACCGAAGTACTCGAAGCTGTTCGTGACGTACGTCTGTTGGCGGTAGGGGAGGTTGAACGTCACGCTGGGCGGTTCGACGCCATTGGACGGGCCGAAACGCTGCTCGTACCAACGGAACTGATAGCCCACGTGCCAAGCCAGTCCGCCGAACTGGTCCATGTAGTCCGCGCGCAGCAAGGCCGCCATCGGAAGAGCATTGGATGAGTTTCTGGCCTGTTCGGCTGCGTCAGTTTCCGAGACCACCACCCCAGCTGCCTCACCTTCTTCGTCTTGCTGTCTCAGGCGTACACTGACCTCGCCGACCAGCTGCAGACGTTCGTTCAGCAGCGGCCAGCGGCTGGAAACGTTGGTGTAGAACGCCGAATGACCACGATCCGCGAACGACCAACGGGTGAACGACAGATCGACCTTTCCCTCCGACCACCCAACGCTATAGGTTTCCAGGTCGTCGTCATTCCAGAAAACGCGCCCACCGAAGAGGTAACGCAGGTACCAGTCGCAGAACTCCAGGTTTCCGAACACGCCCTCCAGCGGGGTCTGTTCCAACAAGAGGCCGCCGCCCGTCGTGACTTGATCCAGGTCCGTGGCGACGAGGTCGAAGCGCAAGCGGCGACCTTCGTCGAACTCGTGCTCGTGATGAAAGTGCAGGTTTGCACCTGGATTGATGTGAGCCGACACTCGGTACCCATCGCTCGCGCTGGGGTTGAACGTGGTCAGGTTCAAGTTTGCATCGAGGCCATCGACGGCGCGAAAGGACGCGAACCCATCGAACACGAAGTACCCGTGAAATCGTGACTGCTGGCCGCCGAACGGGGGCTGCTGCGTGCCCACTTCGACGTCTGCGGCGGCGGCGAACTGTTCGAACCCTCTGGCCAGGCGAAAGCTCTGCTGCTGCGAGTCGAGTTGTTCGATCAACTGGCGGTTGGCCAGGCGGCGCTTCAGCAACGTGAACTCGTCCCGCCCGTCGAAGACCACGTCTGCGGGCTGCGCGAGCGTCACGCGGGAGCACAGCAGGAACAACGCAACGAGCGTCAGAGCGAGAAGACCAGGTCGTGTCGGCACTCGGGCGACGCTACCAGGACCCAGACGGCCATTCATCCTACTCTGCCGAGATTCTGCATCCGCTCGACGCTGACTCGTTTCAGGTCGGACGAGCCAGCTTGGCGCAGCCCTTCCGCGTCACCAGTTGATGCGGCGCAACCTCAACGCGTCGGAGGAAATCGCCCAGGCGCATTGGCCGCCAATCAACGAGAGCGCGACGTAGCTTTCGTCGGGCGGGAGAGGTTGACCCTGAGAACGCGATGTTTCTGTACTCGCTATCGAAGGTGAACGGGGCAATCCCCAGCGAGTCCCAGCAATCGAGTGCTACCCTCGCGGCCGTGCGAGTGTTCCAGACTTGCTGCGTGTGGCGGCAAGTTCAGGAGGCTAGTTCCACACTCTCTTGTCTGGCGCGCTCGTTTTGACGTTCGATGATCTCGACGCTGATGCCGCGCGCTGGGGCTTCGCGGGCGAACTCGGCGATGATTTCCTCCACGTCGTGATTGACGTCTACGCAGTTGCGTTGGTCGATTATCAGCGAGGTGCCGTCGGGGATGTCGCCGAGTTCTTTCTTGATCGCGGCCTTGTTGAGGAACGTGACTTCTTCCGCCAGGTGCATCGTGACGACGTGACGCTCCGCGTTGGCCGCAGTCTCCGCCACGCGCAAAACGTGGGAGTTGCGGTAGTTGGAGTACAGCAAGATTAGCAGCGATGTCGCGAGCCCCAGCCCAACACCGACCAACAGATCCGTGAACACGACGCCCAGTATCGTGACGACGAAGGGCAGGAATTGACTATAGCCCAAGCCCCACATTTTCCTGAACAGCGCAGGCTTCGCTAGCTTGTAGCCAGTTACCAGCAGCACCGCCGCGAGCACGGACAGCGGAATCAGGTTGAGCAAGTGCGGTAGCGTGGCCACGCATGCCAGCAGCAGGAACCCGTGCATGATCGCCGACGCGTTACTGCGCGCCCCCGACTGCAGGTTGACGGAGCTGCGTACGATCACCTGGGTGACTGGTAAGCCGCCAATCAGGCCGCTCACGGAGTTGCCGACGCCCTGCGCGACCAACTCCCGATTGGTCGGAGTCGTGCGCTTTCTCGGGTCCATCTTGTCGATGGCTTCGACACTCAGCAGAGTTTCGATGCTTGCCACTACAGCGATGGTGAGGGCCACGGACCAGACCGCCGGGTTGGCGATTTGCGAGAAGTCGGGCATGGTGAAGAGCCCGGCAAATTCACTCAGGTTGCCCGCCACTGGAACGTTGACCACGTGATTCGAGTCCAGCCTAAGCGCGGGCGCGCCTTGGAACAACATCTGCAACCCGACTGCCACCAGCACAGCTACGACGGGGCCCGGAACCATACCCAGCCATCTCTGGCGTTTGACCACAGGGCGCTCCCAGGCGATCAAGATCGCGAGCGCGGCCACGGTGATCAGGAAGGCCCCAGGGTGGAGGAACGAGAGCATCTCGACCAGGGCCGATAGCGATGTGCCGCCGTCCGCTTCCACGAAAGACATGTCGCCCTCGGGGTTGCTATCGTATCCCACCGCGTGGGGGATCTGCTTCATCGCGATGATGATCCCGATGCCGCTCAACATGCCGTTGATCACGGCTGACGGAAAGAAGTAGCCCAGCACGCCAGCACGCAGCACCCCTAGGCCAACCTGCATCAACCCGCCGAGAAACACGGCCAGCAGGAACACGTCGAAGGCACCGAGCGCCTCGATGGCGCCCAAGACGATCACGGCCAGTCCTGCGGCCGGCCCTGAAACCCCCAGCTGGGCACCGCTGATGGCGCCCACTACCAAACCGCCGACGATCCCGGCGATGAGGCCCGAAAAGAGCGGAGCGCCCGAGGCCAGCGCGATGCCCAGGCACAATGGCAGGGCAACGAAGAAAACCACGACACTGGCGGGAGCGTCGTGTTTCAGATTTTCCAGTGAGAACGTCGCTTGCTTAGCTTGGGCACCACTTTGGCGGCTCATGTACGTGAGCGTAGCGACGCATGCTTACAAAAACCTTTCACCTCCACGAATCGCGAAAAAGCTTTCAGCTACGCTCGACGAGGATTCGGTACTGCGGTCCCGTGCTATCAGGACCTGGCTGAAATGGTGCGTCTGTTGGAGTGGCAATGAACGTGTTGGTGGTGGAGGACGATGCGCTTTTGGCGGCCGGTTTGAAGACCGCCCTGCTCCGCGCCGCGTACAACGTGCAACACGCCGTTGACGGTCGTGCGGCGCTGGCAGCGCTCGACGCCTGGGACATCGATCTAGTGATACTCGATCTCGGCCTGCCGGACATGGATGGGCAAGACGTGCTGCGCACCCTGCGGGCGCGCAAATTGCCGGTCCCCGTGCTGGTACTGACGGCACGAGACGGCGTGGAGCAGCAGGTCGCGGCGCTCGACGCAGGTGCCGATGACTACATGGAGAAACCTTTCGACTTGCGTGAGCTGCAGGCCCGCGTGCGAGCCCTGTTGCGTCGCAGCCACGCCGATTTCAGTAAAGAAATCAAGCTGGGCACCCTGGTGCTGGCCCCCTTCCGTCGTGAGTTGCGCATCGGCCAGGTCGCGCAGGAACTGCCCGCGCGCGAGTACGAGGTGCTGGAAGCTTTGATGCTGAATACGCCCAGAGTCGTCAGCAAGGCGCGTTTGGCACAGCGTCTGGCCATCAATGGAGACGACATCGGTGACAACGCGGTGGAGGTCTACATTCACCGTCTGCGCAAGCGTCTACGAGACTGCGGCGTGGTCATCCGTACCGTGCGCAGTCTCGGCTATGTCATCGAGACTGCTGAGTAATCATGCCGCTGTCGTTGCGCTCACAGCAGTTGCTCATCGTTGGTGGGCCGCTGGTGCTGCTGTTGTTGGTCGAGTCGGTGGTGTCCTACGGCATCGGGACGCACATCACGAAAACGGTACTCGATCGATGGCTGCTCGATTCTGTCTACACCCTGGCGGAGGAATTCCGACAGGAAGGCTCTGAAGCCGTCACGCTGCCCAGCCATCGTGCCATCGAGTTGTTCGAGTGGGATGTCGTCGACGATCTCTACTACGAGGTCAAGACCCAGTCCGGACGGGTGCTGGCCAGGAACGCCCGCGTGGGGGTGAGGGTTTCTGCGAGCGAGCTGCAGCAGGGGGCCGTGTTTCACGACATCGTGGTGAACGGCAACCCAACCCGAGCGGTGAGTGTGCTGAGTTTGCCGCACAGCAATGACCCGCTCATCGTTACCGTGGCGGAAACCCTCAACAAGCGGCAAGCACTGACGACGGAACTGTTGCTCGAGGTGCTGTTGTCCAAAGCGGTGATGGTGATCGCCGTATTGATCATCATCAACGTGGCGTTCGAGCGCGGTCTGAGCCCGCTGTTTCTAATCAGCAAGGAGCTGAGTCAGCGTTCGCCACAAGAACTCACGCCGATCGAAGTTGGCAACGTGCCCGACGAACTGAGAGGACTCATCGAGAACACCAACCGTCTGCTGTCGCGTCTGGATGCTGCGATCAGTTCGCGCGAGCAGTTCATCGGTAACATTGCACATCAAATACGTACACCGCTGGCTGGAATGAAGCTTCAAGCGCAACTGGCGCTGCAAGAACCGCAGGACATTACGGAGATTCACGACGCTTTGGAGCGAATCGTCACTGCAGCCGACCACATGGCACACGTCAATTCCCAACTGATGAAGTTGGCGCGTGCTGAAGCTGCTTCAGGTCGCGGTTTGCGCAACGAGTCGGTCGACCTGGGCGCGCTCGTTCGCAACTGTTGTGCGGAGTTGTCTTCGCGCGCGCACGACAAACACATGCGCCTCACCGTGGACGTGACTGACCAGCCTCTATCCATCCTCGGGGAGCTGACGTTGCTGTCTGAAATGCTCTCCAACCTGATCGAGAACGCCATCATCTACGGCCGCGAGCGGGGCGAGGTCTGGGTGAGTTTGCAGCAAACGCCCAATGGGCCGCGCATCGAAATCGAAGACGATGGCCCCGGAATCGCCAAGGAACACTGGCCTCAGATATTCGATCGCTTCTTTCGACCAGTACCCGCCACTGGCTCGGGTTGCGGCCTCGGGCTCTCCATCGTGCGCGAAATTGCGTTGGCGCACGGCGCGACCGTGCAACTCGAGGAACGTGAGGAGGGCAGGGGCATCCGTTTCGTAGTGCAGTTCAAACGCTCAGCAACTGCCGAACACTGACGTTCATGGCAGCGGACCGAGAGACGCGCCATTGATGGCTTCGCCCATGGCAGCTCGTGGGTCGGGTCAACGATAGCGTCGCGGTTGCGTGAACTCGGCGCGGGGACGGGGAGCGAAACGCTGTTTCCAGTCACCGCTGGCGATCCGCTTGCGCCCCCGGACCTGCTCGGCGTGCATGACGTAGACGTGCGCTTCTCGACCGTCGGTCAGTTCGAGCGATCGGCGTTGAAACAGTGCCGGGTGTTCTTTGATGACGTCGAGTCGTGCGAGCACTGCGTCGTCCACTTGGTACAACTCGCCCACCACCAGGTAGTCGACTGATGAAGTCGCAGGCGCGACCTCGACGAGCGCGGGGTACGGCCCGAGATCTACCAGCCGTGCGTTGGCAATCGTAGCACTCCCGAGGGCAAGAGCGTCGGACAGCGCGTCGTGATTTGCCTCCCCCAGGCGCAGACTGCCATATGCGAACAACAATGAACTCACCCCCCACACATAACGAGTTCGGCCCGCGAAAGATACCAGCGGCGGGTGGATTGCACGTCGCTAGCTCAGTTCGCCACTCGCTCCTCCGCTCGTGTCCTGGAACCTGAACTTTTGTCGCAGGCTCCGATGCCTGCCTGCTAAGATTCGCGAAGTGGCTTCCGTTTGGGAGGAGACAGCAGAAGATTCCGAGGGATACCAGTCGGTGACAGGGTATCCGGACGGGCTGCTCGTCGTGCGTATCCGCGGTGGCTTGCGCGCGAATTCCCATACTGCACGAGTGACAGGACGACTGCAGCGCGCGATTGGCGCCAGCTCCAGCCGAGTGCAGGTGTTCTTCGATTTGGAAGGGTTCACGCGCTACGAGTCGCGGGTGCGCACGGAGTACACCCAGGCTGTCGCCAAGCACACCGACAAGGTTGATCGGGTTTACGTCTACGCTTCTTCGCATGGGAGCAGCTGTCGCGGGCCTCGTGCTACCGCAGCTGAAACTCGTGGAACGCGAACACTTCGACCGGCTGCTCCAGACTGAGCTGTCGAAGCGCGAAATCTATTGAAGGCATCCCAGCTCGCTTCCACGCGCGGGCGTCGTGAAGTCTGCAGCAGGTGTGCCGAAGCGCAGCGAATCTCTCGCGCTTCGGCCTTCTGGGAGGCGCTCTCAGCCCGCTGCCCGTGAGGATCGCGCGGTGCTTACCACGGTCTCACCCCCATCGAGATCGGCGTCGAGCTTTGCGTCACTGCCCAGCTCCAGGTCGTTGGCCGCGGGTTGCTGCGAGTGGGCTGGACCCTCGAGCGTTGCCTGACGATCGGCCTCGAGCGCTCGTTTCCACATCTTGTGATAGCGAATGATGGGTGCGTCCATGGGTGATGCCAACGTGTCATGGTCGACGCCGCACAGTGCGGGAAACTGGCCCTCGGCGTTGTCGAGGTCCTGCTTGTGGATGACTCGCTCGAACATGATTCGTTGCATCACGATGTCGGCTAGCCACTTGCGAATCCACAAGAGCGGACCCTTGGGAAGGCACGTCCGCACGATCATCCACGTTGAGGTTTCATCGACTGGGCAGCCCGCGACGAACCCGAAGCGCTGCGAGGTCGGAGGGACTTCGTAAGTGGCGATACCCGGGAAACGTACGGCTCCGAAGAACCCCACTCCAGGAGCTTGCTCGCGAGTGCGGCCGTCGTCGGGTCGCAGCACGCCCGAGGTGCGGATCAAATCGCCGATGACCTCGGTCTTGACGTCTTCCGCGCGCGGCCCGAGCCCCTTTGGCGTCAGCCCGCGATGGACGAACTCGAAGTGTGCAAAGTCGAGGTTTGCCTCCATGAACCGCCCGAAGCCGACGGGCGAGATGCGCGAAAGCTCGACGTACGGGAGATCGGCCTCGCTCAACTCGTCGAACCAGGGGATTTTCGGCAGCGCTTCGCGTGCGTCGCCCCACCACAGCCAGATGATGCCGTGTTGCTCGCGCACCGTGTAGGTGGGCACTCGAAGTGAACTTGGAGGGACACGCTCTTTCCCGGCGGCGGGGATACGGGTACAGGCACCCGCCGCGTCGAATCGAAGGCCGTGAAAAGGACACTCGAGGCAACCATCCGGCAGAAGTCTTCCGCGACTCAAACGCACACCACGATGCGGACAGCGGTCGCGAAAGCAAACCAACTTTCCGTCTGACGTGCGCCACAATGCCAGCGCTTCGTCGAATCGGCGTATCCCGACGGGTTTCTTCTTCACGTTCGACGAAAGTTCAATCGCGTACCAATAGTTTCGAAACATCCCCGCTCCCTTCTGCAAGCGAACGCGCTCGCGTTGATCTACCGTCACACCCGCACGACGCCGCGCCGCCACCTCCCAGCAGTGACGCGGGGGACCAGCATAGCACGCGGCATCAATGGGCCAACCAACCCTCCGAGACAGTCCGCGGTTCGTCGCTCAGCAACGTACAGTCTGCGCGGGCGTACCACTCGTGAACTCAGGAGCGGTGAGTACTACCAGGCAACAGCGAAGACCCTTCGTGTGCGCTCGCTATTCAACGGGTCGAGGGCCCGATGAAAGAGCGGCGCGAGCTAACGCATCAGCGTGAGGAACGCGTCTGCTTCCGAAGAGCCGTCGTCTAGCCTGACGGCGACGTTGCCCGCCACGAAGACGTGGCCTGAAGCCGCCACAGCGAGTCCATTGGCGGTGTAGCTCGCGCCTTCGCCCCATTGCTCGGTCCACAACAGGTTGCCCGAAGCGTCGAACTTGCGCAGGTCGGCGGTGTTCGGGTCGCCGTACACATAGGTCAGGGAGAAGACATTGCCGAACGCATCCGTTGCGACCTCGATCGCGAACTCACCGTCAGTTGCAGGCCACTCCGCGACCCACGCGGGTTCACCCTCGACGTCGTACACTTGCAGCACAGCGCCGTTTTCGGAGGCCCCGCCGACGTAGGCGCGACCCTCGACGTCCGTCGCGATGTCCCAACCGTAGGTTCTGTAGCGTCCCGCCCGTTGCCAAACGATGTCGCCCTCGCGATCGAGTTTCGTGAGGAAGTGCGCATCGTCACCCGACACGAGCACGTCACCTGCGGCTGTTACCGCGACGGCTGTCGCGAAGCTATCTCGTTCCTCTTGCCAGGTTTGCGACCACTGCTCCTCCCCATCACGAGAGTAGGCCACCAGAAAACCCTGTTGCGGTCCTGGACTGCCGTCATCTGCGAACGAGTAGGCTACACCTGCCGCGTACAAGGTTCCCTCTGCATCGACGGCGAGACCCGCTGGCGACGCCGCGTCCAGCACGTCGAGCGTGTCTGTCCAGAGCAGTGCACCGTCTGCGTCGTAGCGGTTGATGACGCCGCGAATGTTCGGCCAGCCTTCGCTCAGTGTCGCGCTCGCATACACGTCGCCGTCGATCCCGATCGCGACGCCATCAGCAGTCGCGCTGCCGTCGAAGTTTGGAGCCAGGGGTAAGACCCATTGCTGTTGACCCTCGAAGCTGTACTTCACGATCTTCGGGCCGACCGGACTCGAGTCGAAGGTGTGCCCGACCACGTACGCGTTGCCAGCTGCGTCTGCAGCAACTGCGGTGGGCGTCGTTACCCCGATGTGGCCGAAACGCTCGAACCATGCTTGCTCGCCCGCGGCCCCTTCGGGAGCCAGCGCGGGGACTACGATGGCTGGGGGGACTCCCTCATCGCTTGTATCCTCGTCTGGTGAGACGTTGGCAGTCGAGTCGTTGGCAGTCGAATCGTTGGTAGTCGAGTCGTCGTCTGGCGATTGGTCGAGTTCACTCGATGCTTCGTCGTTGGCGCGGGGGCTGCTCGCCGACGCTTCGTCTCGAGCAGTGGTTTCGGACTCCGAGGCCGCGTCGCTCGATTCGCCCGCGTTATCGCTCGGGAGGGAGCCTGTAGTGCCTGCACTCGAACCCGCGACGTCAGCGCTCGGCTTTTCGGCGCTCCCGCCCGACGCTCGTTCACTCTGGTCCGAGACGTCCCCTGTAGCGAACTCGTCATCGCTCGCACCCCCATCGCCAGCGCCCGCGTCGCTGGCACTCGACGTGGAACGCGTCGAGCGTTCATCCACGTCGCTGATGAAGCCCGAGTCCGCTCCATCACTACTCGAAAGCTTGCCGAGTCCGTCACTTTCCTGGTCCTCGTCGTCACTCACGCAGGCGCTCATCAACGACAAGAGCCCCACGCACCCGAGCCGCATCCCGACGCCGTATCCGCCACGCGCACATCGGGCGAACGCGCCCTGACCCAGGCTGACGAACATCGACACTCCATCAATCGACACATCACGCCGACGTTGCGACGCGCTCCCCGACGTCATTGCAAGCCTACTCCGTCGAGTTCCCAACAACACGCCGGGCCTGATTCGAACTCGGCGTGCACGGGCCCGCAGACAATGCCCGGGGTCCAAGACTCGTCGCACGTGCGGCTCTGCCGCGCGGCACTGAAGATGGTATTCGTGTCCACGATGAGATCATGACACCCCTCCATGTTTGAGATTAACGGTGCACAAACCCTGGTCCGAGGTATCCCGCCACCGAGATCGCACAGCGGCGCGTCACGATCGCCGGGCTCCACGAAGAAGTCGCCCGACTCGACGGGAAAATTTGGCATGTCTTCCGAGCCTTCGCCCGTACACCCTGCGGGTAGAGTGTCTGAGTCGCCGGGATGCAACTCGCGCGGATTACTCGGCAACATCTGATCTTCGAGACAGTGTCCGTCCATTTCCCAACAACACTCGTTGACGTCAGACGTATCCTCCAGCGCTGGGCCACAAATGATACCTGCAACCCAAGGGTGTCCGCAGTGATAGTTGTCGTTGGCGATGTCCATCACGTCGTCGAGGTTGAAATCCAAACTCGAGCAATCGGTGTCGTTCGGCATCGCCACACAGGCTTTCACAACGGGTACACCGCCGCCCAAGTCACACAAGGGGTGCGCAACGTCACCCGACGAAATCACGATGTCGTCGAGCGTCGGCGGGCTCGTCGGTGCTTCGACGTCAACGTCGGCTGGTTCATCCAGCTCGGCCGCGTCGTCAGGTGCGGTGTTCATCTCTTGCGGCTCGGAAACGTCGTCCTCGCTGCTCGGAGTGTTTTGGGTTTCGCCGCTCGCCTCGTCGCCGTCTGCCGTCGTGAGCTCCGCAGCGTCGGCGTCTGCCGCATCGTCTGCCACATCATCGCCTGCGTCGCCCTCTGGCGCAGGTTCACCGCGCTCGCTCGCTCGTGCCGGCTCTGGCTGTGTTTCGCCCGCCCCCTCAGCGCCTGAGCCCTCAGCGCCTGAATTCCCAGCGCCTGAATTCTCAGCGGCGCTTTCCGTTTCCGCCGCTGCTGACCCGTCGTCCCCCTCGCTCGGTTCTTTGCGCTGCGTCTCGTTCCGGCCTTCACTTTGCGTTTCGCCGTCACCCGCGTCGAAATCCGACGCGGATGCCGCCGCCGCCGACCGTTCGCCGTCTTCGGATTGCCCGCCGCACCCAGCGCTGCCCAACACATTCACCCCGCACACCCATACGAGCCGCGAGACGACCCTCCATCGTTGTCCAAACATGAGCCGACCATATCCCAACGCGTCGCGCTCGAGTGAACCTGATTGGGTGAAACACCCAAAGCACGCACCCAACTTCAAGTCGCGCTGCGTCATGTTCTCCACGCGCGCGCTGAGGATCAAACCGAGCGACGATCTATCCAGCGCCACTGCCGTAGTCTCGTGAATCAGTCACGGAAACATTGATCGGTTTACAGTCAAGCCGGGCTACGTCGCGATCTGGCCTCCCGGCATTCGCTGGGACGCGTCGACATCTCACGCGGTTCGTTCCCCGACGCTGTGCGGTGGGCGGGAGCCGAGAAGTGACGCGCGGTGCTGGGCCCAACCCAACACGACAAGAAACGAGGTCATCGAGCACCGCATGGCGGATCGTTTCAGCGGCTCGATCGCTCGGCCCAAGCCTTGTCTCGCGCGCTGCATTGGTCACGAGCGGGAGCGCTGGGCTGCGGCCAACTCGTCGCAGCACAAAAGCCGCCAGTTACGAGATTTTGAGGGTAAAATCCCGCTCTGGATGCGGCGACTCAGGATGCACACATACCATGAAGACTCCCGGATTTGATCTCGACGTACTCGCGACCATGGTCATGACCGGCCATGTCGACGCACACCGCGCCACGGTCTGGCTGCGCTCGGAAGCCCCCGGTCAGCACGAGGTCGCCGTGCGTGCTGCGGACGGGCAAGATAATCATACGTTTTACTTTCGACATGATGCCGACCAGTCCTCCGACTACACCACGAGTGTGCTGCTCGGGGATGAACGCCCTTTGCATTCGGGCACGCAATATCGCTACGAAGTACGCGGTCCCGACGGTAGAGTGTTGGGCGAGGGACAGTTCGAAACCAGCCCATCGGAGCCGGACGCGGCTCCGCAGAAGTTTGCGATTGCGCTTGCGAGCTGCAACCAACCCTTCCGCGATGATGGCACGGTGGAGCCTCACGCGCTGGGCATGTTGAAGGCGCTGCCTGGCGCTTTGCAGGCCCACGACGTCAAGCGCGTCATCATGATCGGCGATCAGATGTACGCGGACCTGCCCGAGCCGCTTTCGCTCTTCAACGAAGACTACCTCAACTCGATCTTCCCGGAGCGGAGCTCGATCTTCGAGTGCTCTTACGAGGAAGTTCGGCGAGCGTATCAACAGCGCTACAGGACGTATTACAGCGTGCCCGAGTTCCGTGCCACGCTGAGCAAGTATCCTTGCTTGATGATCTTCGACGACCACGAGATCTGCGACAACTTCGGATCTTCGCCTGAACACGCGAGCGAGCGTTGGCGCCACGTGCGTCGCGGCGCGTTGGACGCCGCTTTCGACTATCAAGGCAAGCTGCACTTGATCGGAAATGCTGAGCAGCGCCAGCCAGGTCGCGGAAACTCACTGCACCACGAGTGGGACTTCGGTCCCGTCGCAGGCTTCACCATGGATCTGCGATCCGAGCGCCATGCCGATGACGAACGCCTGCAGCTGTTTGGCGAAGCACAACTGAAGGCGCTCGAGGCGTCTCTGAAACGCCATTCGCACCTTCCCTTCTTTCTGCTCGGACTCAGCGTGCCGCTGGTTCACGTGCCTGATTGGCTTTCGACCGTAGGTACTGTGCTGGACGGCGAAGACGGCGACGCCGCAGATCGCTTCAGCAACCCGAAAGCCGAGGCTCAGCAGAAACAGCTGGTAGACCTTCTTGCTCGTCACGTTCGCGAAAACCGACGGCAATGTGTCGTCGTGCTCGCTGGAGACGTGCACACGGGCGTGGTTGGCCAGCTCCAGTTGGAGGAAGGTGGTCGCTGCATCACACAGCTCATTTCCAGCCCCATATCCAACCACTCGAGCGCGCTAGCCAAGGTCGTTGCGGCGTTGCTGCCCAAGGTGGCCGATGGTTTCAGCATGACGTCTCAGGAAATTGCGTATCGGCTGATGCCGCCCGGTGGCGCGTTGAAGAAGAACCCCTGCGCCGAGCTGAACGCTGGTCTGTTGTGCTTCGAGCGGGACGCCGAAGGGTGGAGCTGTACGATCAAGCTGGTGAGTTACACCGATTCGGCGGAGCCACGTCACGAGGTAGTCTACGAGAGTCAGCCCTTGAGACCCTAGCCAAGCCACACTGACCACAGCAGTCAGCCCCCGGGATACCGCTGGTCTTGCCGCAGCTGCAGCTCGTGCCGCGCCCGGACTTCGACCAGCTGCTCGTGAAAGGGGGCCTATGCCCCGCATGTCTAGAGCCGCGGCGCGAGTTGAGTCCCAACCGATTCAGGCGAGGCGAAGCGCAGCGCACTGTCGCAGCAGCGCAGCGTCAGTCAGTTCAATCGAGGCCGTTCGGGGATTGCAAAGCCACTTGGCCGCCGGTTGGACCGCGGGGAAGACTCGGTGAGGGAAGGACTGTCTAGCCAGCAGCGAAAGCCCCGTTACGACCGCTCTCACGGCCGCGGCCTTGAATCCCGATCCCTCGTGGACGACCGCAGACGCGACGATCCGGTCGCCGTTTCGTGCCAGGAATTCGGCGCCGTGACGTCTCGCGTTGCTGTCGGGCATCGTAGCGTTCTCATCGATGATGGTGAGCATTCCGACGTGCTCTGGAATATCGGCGGCACGGAACAGTTCCGCAACACGACGCATTGCGACTGCCGTCGTGTCCACCTTCCAAACGACGATGAAAACGGCGCCGCAGGTACCCACGGCAAAGTCTGGCTCGGCGTGAAGAACTGCGGTGGGCTCCGGTATGCTTGACACCGACATGGGTTATCCCGAAGCTTAACACGAGATGGGGAGGGCGGGTTCGCCACAGAGCTCGCCGACGAGGCGTATTACGCAGCCCCCTGGCCCGTGAGTTCATCGACGACCCCGGCTCCACGGTCACCAGAACGCTCGAGATCGCAACGCGGCCGCGCCGTGTTCGGCGCCTCTTTTCGGCTGCCGAGCGCTAACGCGGGCTCCTGAGGACTCCGTCGACTGCGGACGCGAGCTCGATACGAACAGTACCCCGACGCCGGCTCGCTGCGCGCGGGCGCGCATGCGACATGTACCGCCGCGGTTCACTCCGTTGCGGAGCTGCCGCGTGGGGGGCCGATGTCGAGGGGCACGAGTTGTACGTTGGCCAGCACTACGCGGGTGGGGGCGGCAAACTCGGCGACCAGGGAACGCAAGCGGTCGTAATATTCGAGGTGCGCGCGGTGAATCTGCCGATAACCTTCGTCAGATACCGCGAACACGTTGTGAGAGAAGAGCGCGCCTCGGGAGAGCGCCGTTTCGGACAAGCGCTCGCAACCGACTTGGGCCCAGTGGCGTTTGAGTTTCAAGTTGGCGCGGGGGTCGGTGCTGGTGTCGACGCTGAGCACGCGGTTCGGCCGAAAACGCCCGGCGACCTTCTTTATCTGGCGCGCTTGCACCAAGGCCTCCAGTGCGGCCGCCTCTTGTTCGAGCTCGATGCCGAGCAGCGACGCGATGAAGCCGGGCTCGTGTTGTGGGAGTTGCCGATACACGGATAGCTCGAGCACTCGCAGCACGGCGTTAGCCCATGGCATGTCGTAGGCCAGACGGCGCTGGCGCTCCAGATCCTCGTACTCGCTGTGCAGCGCTGGCACTTGCTCGAGGGGCACCATGCTGGCGACGAAGTCCAGGCTGCGCTGTGTCGTCAACTGCACGAGGTGCAGCAGTTGCGCGACGCGGGGTTCGGTGTCGCCGCGCAGCCAGCGCGCGATGGTGTTGCGATTACATTCGAGGTGCCGTGCCAACTCGGACAGCGACCAGCCGACGACCAGCTCGCTCAGCCACGTTGCGCCGTTCACTCCGCCTGGTTGATTGGAACGTAGATCGAGCTCCGTTTGGCGTACCAGAGCATGCGCGGCAGCTGCTGTGTCGACCCCCCGTAGTTCGGCGAGCCGAAACAGATCCGTCATGGTCGGCTGGCGAGTGCCCGTTTCCCAGGCATGGGTAACGTTGCTCGAATAGCCGAGACGGCGATTGCAGGCGTTCTGGGACCGACGGCCGCGCAGCGCACGAATCAGCTGTTTTGATGCCTGCAAGTAGTCCATGTGTCGCGATATATAGCACCCGCTGCCGATTGCGACACATAGAATGTTCGTTGTTGCGCTAGCCACGGTCAGGGCGCGAACTAGACTCCCGCCATGGACCGACGCCGCCGTCACCACTGGACGATCGCCTTCGCGCTCACGCTCTCTGCGTGCAGTGCGGGCAATGCTCCAGAGTTCCAGGGCGGGCAAACGGGCTCGGCGGGGTGCACGAATCCGCCCGACTGCGTGTGTGATGCGGTGCGCGCCATGACCGTGCTGCGTGGAACCGTGCGGACTGAGACACCCGCGGACGCGGACAGCGCCGATTCAGCGCCGCAGCTTTCGGTCGAGGTGAGCGAGGTGTTCACCCCGGATGCGCAGCTCGCAGCAGGCGAGCAAGTAGCAGGTCCGTTTCAGCATGGTCTACCCTGCGGAGTGACGTCCACTGACGCGCCGCCGAGTGGTACTGAAGTACTCGTGGCTTTCGAGCAGGGGCTGTTCGTGTGTCAGCCGTACGAGAGCTGCGTGACTGAGTGCGGTGTGGACGAGTCGGCGGCTGAGCCCGGTGCGGCCGAATCGGGAGTGGCCGGCTCAGCGATGGCGGACGCCGACGCGGCGTGCGTGACGGGTTGTCGGGCGCAGTTTGCGGCCGATTGCGAGGAAGCGCAGCAAGATGCGCGCTTGCAGGGCACGCTGCATCTGATCGTGTGGGAAGAAACGTTGCAACTGAATGATGACGTGACGCTGCCCGCAAACGAAGCAGCGCTGCTGGTGAACACGGAAGAGTGTCGGCAGCGCTTTGCTACCACGGAAGAGGTCGAATGCAGCGACGTCTTCTGAACAAGACCTGAACCAGCCTCTCTGGTGAACGCGTTCGCGTGAAGCGAACGAGCGACGGTGCGCCCGCCACCGCGAGTGGCGACGTGCGCCCGGCCCTGGACCAACGACTTGTCTCTTCGAATCTCTGTTCCCCTAACACTGTGACTATCTGGAGTATGTATGCTTGAAAGAACCAACTTATCTTTGCTGTTTGCCCTCGGTCTCGTCGTGACGGCGGCGTGTACCTCAGACGAAACGTCGCGTGACGACGATTCGGAGCAGCCGGACGCTGCCCCGACGAGTCCTGGTAACGAAACACCCGACGCATCGACAGGCGAACCCCCGCCACCCGATAGCGGTGCGATGCCCGACGCTGGGGCGCCGAACGATGGAGGTAACTCGGAGCCGCCCCCAGACGCGGGAGACGAGACTGACGGGGGTGATCCCGGATCTGACCCTGACGATGCGGGCACCGATCCCGACCTCGATGCTGGTCCTGGCGGCGAACACGACGCGGGGCAAGAGCCGCCTCCAAGCGACTCGGGCGTTCCCGATGGCGGCATGCCAGACGACGACGCGGGCGAACCCAACGAGGATCCCTTTGCTGCGTGTCCTACTGCGGACTCCGTGACGTCGGATCCGGAATGGCCACTGACGCTCGAAGTGACTGAAGATGCCGTCTACTGTGCGACGTTCAACGAGACCCGCACGTTGCAGGAGGAGCTCGCCGCCAAGATGCAGCTGCGATTGACCCCCGGCACTTACCGTTTGCCTGCGAGCGAGCAGGCGGACGTTGCGCTTCCTGCGTGTCTGTGGCCGGGAGCAGGTGACGCGGTCCCCGCCAGTGCAGGTGAAACCCGCTACTCCGTGTTCGACTTCGATGGCAGTAGCAGTCACTCGCTGTCGGCGCAGGCGACGTTTGCGCCAGCTGGTGAACAGCTGCTGCGCCTGCGCTTCGATCGCACGACCAGTGACCAAGAGCTGCCCGGTTTCATCATGGACGGGCTCGAGAGCGGCCTAGACTTCGACGCCTACCACTCCCTCGAGTTGTGTGACGTTCCTGGAGTCGACTGTTTCCCGGATCGCATCTTCGAATCGTGCGCGTACGAGAGCGGTTTGCTCAACTTGCACGAGGTCAGCTTGGAGTCGGGGCAAGTGGCGTTCGAGCTGCGCTTGGGCGACTCGTTTGCAGGTACGGAGCCGGGCGCTTACGTCCGCGCTTCGGGCGTGTTCGATGGATACGAGTTCGACCAGACCGACTACTTCAAGTTGGTGTACCACCCGACGCACCATCACTTCGAGCGAACCTTCGCCGTGTTGTTCGACGAGCCCGTCGGCGAGGTGTGCGGTTTGGAGGTGAGTGCTCTCGAACCCTTCGGAGACGACGTGCCCGATCAGGCATTCACTGTCGACTGTGAGCTCAATCGTATCGATGAGCTTACGGTGACCGCGCACGAGCTGACTCGCGAGTAGTCTCAGCTGCGGAATCCCTCGTCATGCGCGCAGGCGAACGGTGACGTTCGCCTGCGCTACCCCCACCAACACGCCGTCAGTCATGTCGCTCGCCAAACCCCTCGTGGGCGATTCAATTGGTCACTGATTATGAACCGCTTCGACAACATACGAAACGTCATCCTGCTGCTCAGCCTCGGTATCGCGGGCTGCGCTGAGCCCCCGCACGAAACACCCGCCGACGACAGTGCGCTAGACAGCGGCGCTGGAGTACCTGACGCAGGCGACGAGTCTGACGGCGGTGCGCAACATGACGGAGGTACTGGTACCGACAGTGGTGCAGAACCAGACGGCGGGTTGCAAACTGACGGCGGCGCTCTTCCCGACGGCGGTACAGCTCCCGACGGTGGGACGCACCCAGATGGTGGGGACGGCGCGCTGCATTCGTTGACGCAGTTTTCGGATCTCGAAGACTTCGTGAGCTTGGCGGTCGCAGGCACCGAGGTGAAGTTCTTGGTCACCCACGACACCGAGCAGTTACCCGCCGCCCTCGACGTGGATTGTTTGTTTCAGAACACTCGAGAGTACTCCTACCACCTGCACTTTCTGCAGAGTCTTCCTGAGCTCGAGCAGCTGAGCGCGGAGCGTTACGAAGATTGGGTGATGTGGCGGGCGACGCGTACGATGTACACGGGCGTGCTCAAGCTGTTTCCCGCGGCGGTACATCCTGCAACTGGCGAGCGCGGTGTGCTGGGGTACGCGGTGTACGCCGCGTCGACGCCAGATGAACGGCTGACGGCACAAGAGCTCATTGAAGTGGGCAGAAAGTTGCAGTCGTGCAGTGGCGATCTGGCTGAACTGTTGGTTTACTTGCCGCAGTCCAACGCTGAGCTCGACGTTGCGCGTCGGAATGCGGAACTGTTGGCAGAGGCGGGTGTGTCTTTTGCCGCTCCGTCCCAGCTCCAAGCGGCACTCGAAGCCGAGGTCTACAGCGAAGGGGAGGCTTATGGCTTCCTGCGCCTCGCGGACGAAACGACTTACGATTCCGTGGGCCCACGGGACGTGGTGTTGACCGAGTCCGCGCCGAACGATCTAGGTCTGGTTGCAGCTCTGATTACCCAGAAACCGCAAAGCGCGGTGAGTCACCTGAACTTGAGGCTGCGAGAGAAAGGCATTCCCAACGTCTCGGCGCCGTTTGCTTTCGACGCTGCCGTGATCGAACAGCTGCGAGATCAACTGGTGCGCGTGCACGCAGATGGGCAGCGCGTCGTGGTGGAGCCCGCACTGCAGGAGGATGCGGAGTCTTTCTGGGAGCAGCACCAACCCCAGTTGGAGACGCCCGTGTCGGACTTAGAGGTTGAAACGCTGTCACCACTAGCGGAGTTGCGACATGCGGACGCGCTGGCCTATGGTACCAAGGCCGCCAATCTCGGTGAACTGATGCGCGTATTGCCCGAGGTAAACACGCCGCCTGGGTTGGCGCTGCCGATGTCGGCCTACAGGCGTCACATCGTCGACAACGGACTCGAGTCTCTGATCGCTCATACAATCGATCGGGCTCGTCAGGGGGGCGCGCCTGCACGTGCAGCCCTCGACGACCTGCGCGATGCCATCGTCGATGCTCCCGTGCCCGCGGAATTCGAGCAAGACTTGTTCGACGCCGTCGTCGAGTTTTGGGGTGAGCCGGGCCTGACGACGCGGCTGCGCTTTCGCAGCAGCACGAACGTCGAGGATTTGACGGGGATCTCTGGCGCCGGGCTGTACGATTCGGCGAGTGGCTGCATCGCGGACGACCTCGACGACGATGACCTGGGGCCCTCCGCGTGTTTGTCCGAAGCCTACCGAGCCCACTACGAAGCCGAACTCGAAAAGGCGCGTGCCGAGCTGGCTGAGCACCCCGAGCGCACGCACTTGCTCGAACTCATCGACGACTTGGAAAAAGAGCTCACGCGCGAGAAGAGCGCGCGGCGCGCACTGCGCAAGGTTTGGGCGAGCTTGTGGAACGATCGCGCGTTCGAAGATCGACAGTATTATGGCATCGATCATACGCAGGTGTTCATGGGCGTTGCCGTGCACCCAGCCTTAGTGGGTGAGCAGCTGGAAGCCGTCGTGTTGACGAACCTCGAGCCCGAAAGTGACGCACCCTACTATCGAGTCGTCAGTCAGGCAGGCGAAGTGGGCGTCGTCGAGCCGAGCGATCCTTCAGCGGTTCCGGAACACCTGCGCTTTCGCCGCGCCGCTTCGAACGACGCGGTCGAGGTTACCCTGGTCACCCCATCGTCGCTGTCGACGGACGGCGCCTCGTTGTGGTCGGCGTCCGCGGTGGACGAGCTGGCGAGCCTATTGTTCGACTTGCAGGACCATTTCGAGCAGCACGTTTATCCAGCGCAAGACCCCCTGCAACTGGACGTCGAGGTCGACGTCACGGTGGATGGTCGCATCGTGATCAAGCAAGCGCGACCGTACGTGAGTCGATTGTGAGAAAGCCGAAGGCGTAGCCTGCGGCGGACTTGCTGCGCCTGCCTGTCCGCTTCGAACTTGCAACGACCAGCTGTGGATAGGCGGATGCGGAATCCTCGGGCGGGGTCACGCTGCGTTTGCTACGTCTGGCGGCGTGCGTCTCGCTAGCGTCTTCCGCTACCTCGTCCCCCCCGTGCTCCGTTCGACGTTGATGTGGCGGGGACTGGCGTCGGCTTTGCTGATAGCTCCGTGTTCGCTCGCCGCAGTTCCGGGAGATGAGCCGAGTTGGCTGCATTGGGCTCCGCCTCCTGAATGCCCGGAGGCGGACTACATTGCCGCGCAGGTTGCGGAATGGCTTGGGGGACCGGTTCCTACGGATTCGGGGTTGGAGGTTGACGCGCAACTCACGTGGACGGGGGCGCGGTGGGAAGTGAGCGTGAACGTAGCGTTCGATGGGAGCGTGGGGGAAAGGCGAGTTGCCGTGGATAGTTGTACGGAGGCCGCCGACTTCGTCGCCGTGTCCGTCGTGTTGGCGGTGGACCCGTCGTTGGCCGAAACGCTCCCGCTCGACGAGTCCAGCGAGCCCGAGCCTTACGACCCCCCGACACCTTCACCCCAAGAGGCTAACGCCGAAGCCGACGTGCCAAAGCGCGAAGCAAGTTCGGCTGGCAAAAAGCCGCGCCCGCGGTCATCCTCCCCAACCTTCACCCCCCACGTACAAGTTGGTGGAGAAGCGCTCTGGGCGAGTTTGCCTGAGGCGCAATTGGGCGTCAGTGTTGGGGGCGGGGTCCGTCTCGGACGACTCACGACGACCCTCGGCGGTCACTTTCTACCCCCAGATGCGACGAGCACGGAGGCCACGTTGGCTCCCATCAGTTTCAGTCTGCTGACAGCTCGGCTGAGCGCCGAACATCACTGGGAGTTGGGGCGTCTGGTGAGCGTCGGCCCAAGCCTGTCGATCGAGGGCGGAGGGCTGTTTGCCGAGCAGCGCGGGGCTGAAACGCGGAGCGCGGAGCAGGCGTGGCTCGCTGCGGCTCCCGGCGTCAGCGTGACGATCCGTTTGGCGCGTCGGTTCAGCTTGCTGGGTCAACTCGAAGCCGTCGTGCCGCTGCTTCAGCCGAGCCTGGTGCTCAGCGATGGCTCACTGCTCCACGATGTGGGGCCCGGGGCCCGAGCTTCGGCCGGCGTTCGCGTTTTCTTTGGTGAGCAGTGACGGAACGAAGCCTGGCAAACATTCACCCACACTCCGTGACGGGCCCACTGCCCCATCTTCAGCCTAGCTTTTCAGGCCACGAACCGAGTCCGGCCGCAACTGGCACTTCGGCGACGGCTTGCGTCCGCCCCGCCGCAGCCGTGTCAACTCAGGCGACCTTTCAGGCAATTTGCGAGGCCCACCTCGATCAAGTTTGGCGACAGCTACGAGCGATGGGCGTTCACCCGAGCTACCTGGATGACGCGACTCAGGAGGTTTTTCTCATCGCATTCCAAAAGATCGATGCCTTCGACGGCCAAGCGAAGGTCAGCACGTGGCTGTACGCGATCGCCTACCGCGTCGGCTGCAACTATCGGCGCAAGCTGCGCCGCGAGTCCACGGACGAGCTCATGGAAACTGAACACGCTTCAACGCAGCTCGACCCGGAGCAATCGCTGGAAGAGCGGCGGGCTGCCGACCTCGTGCAGCAGTTCTGCGCAGGTCTTTCGGAAAAACTACGTGATGTGTTCGTGTTGTGTCTGTTGGAGGGGCAACCCGCCAAAGACGTCGCTGAGTTCTTGGGCACCAGCGAGAACACGATCTACTCACGCATCCGTTTGGTTCGTGAGGCCTTTCGGAAAGAGCTGCAGCGGCAGGAGCAGGCACTGCTATGAGCAAAACACCGATAGACGCTGGGCTGGATCTGGAAGCACGAACTTCCGAAGACCTCGTGCTCGAGGAGCGCGTTCTCAGTCGCGCTCGGGGTGGGCTGGGGCCTTCGCCCGCGCAGCGTCGTCACGCGCTTCAGCAGATCGCCTCCACACTAGCGCTGCCTGTCGGGGCGGATCCTTCAGACTCGCCGCCTGAAGCCGCACCAGAGGTAGCGAGCCCGGGCAGTCCCACAGCGACAGGATCAGGCGCTGGCAGTGGTGGGATAACATCGGTCACGGCCAATCCGCCAGCGCTCGCGTTTTCCCTGAAGGCGATGATCGCAGGAGTGATCGCTGGAGCGAGCGTCGGGTTCGCCGCAGGGAGCGCCGTTAGCTGGAGTGACCCCACTCCAACAACCGAGCACGCCCCGGTTGCCGTCGCTGCCGATGTTGATCTGGTGGAGTCCGTCGTCGACCCCGAACCAGCAGTGCTGGTGAGCGACGAGGTTGAACTCGTCGACGACTCGTTGCAAGGGCCACCAAAAATCAAGAAGCGCCCGGCTTCCAAGTCCACCCCTGTACTGGCAACAACGGACCCCGCCAGGGCAACCTTGCATGATGAGCTATCCTTCGTGCGGCGTGCGCAGTCGGCGCTCAAGAACGGACAGGCGGCGCTGGCCTTGGGTCTGATGAAAGACTTGGACCAGTCGTCTCCCCGAGGAGCGCTGTTGGCTGAGCGCAACGTCACCAAGGTTCTGGCGCTCTGTCAGCTCGGGCGTCGCGAGGAAGCCACGGCGGTTGCACGTCGCTTGTTGCGTGGCAACGGCGACGCCGAGTTGTACCGACGCCGTCTCTCCACGTCCTGCGCGGAACTGGACGTTTCCATCTCTCGCTAGTGACGAGGGCCGTGTCGAGAAACATTCACTAGGACCGGGCGCTTCACGGCCCGGCAACACGACGACTCTGTGAGGTTCCATGTTCAATCCTACACATACGATGTTCATCTCGCGCACCTTGGTCACGCTGCTGGCTGCAATCGGACTTATTGCTTGCGGCGGTGAAGTTGACGTCGGCGAAGCCAAACAGACCGCCACCGAGGGAGACCTCGACGACGCGGTAAACGCTGACGAAGGTTCGCAAGAATCCGAGGCGACCACGGGCTCCGTCGGCGGAGCGGTCCCAGCTCAAAGCGATTGCAGCGTCGAAGCCACCAAGCGCCACCAACCCTATGTCGACTGGTTGGGGCTCACGAACGACTTGAGCTCACTCGCCGGAGCCGTTTTCGTCGGATACCTGGAGGGCGGCGACGATCTGCAGCTCACCATCAACAAAGATATGACCGCCCACTTGATCGTAGACGAAGCCGCACCCGCACCAGAAGCCGACAAAGGTTACCTGTGCATCGACGGTGACAACTGTTTCGATCCGATCTCGGAGCTGGTCGCTGGCGCCACATACGTCATCCATGGAGCTTCGGTAGATGACGCTCGCGTGCAGCTTCCGCTTCAGCCGTTTTCGCCATACGACGCGTGGTGCGCCCTGCAACAACCCCAGCCATGGGGGGATTGCTTGTACGACGTGGTTGGCAGCGGCGAAATCCAATGGGGTGAGCGCGGCTGTTACGTCGGCTCTGAGGAAGTCGACTGCAGCTGGTTCGAACTCGCGCAACACATCGGCCCGTGTAGCTGCGGCCCAGATAGTTGCGTGGCCGCCATCTCCAGTGGAGACGCTCCAACCACGCTCGACCTACGTTACGACGAAACCGAAGGCACCCTGGACGGCAGCGTCGTCTTCCAAAACGGCGAGTCCCGCACCGTACGTCTCACGCTTGCCGAATGACGTGGTGGATCGGATCGCCACGCGTCGATTTAGGAACAGAACGTTCGCCGGGGCGCCGCTCCTGTGCAGTAGTTTTCTCAAACAATTCAGACATTTGAAGAAACTCTCCGCGCAAGTGGCCGCGCAGTTCTTAGAAGTGGCAGCGCGATTCCCAGAAATGGCAGCGAGGCTCCCAGAAATGGCAGCGCTGTCGTCGAGGACGGCCGCGCTGCGCAGCCAACGCTCCGGGGCACGTTCAGCTCCACGCAGCACAGCGGTCTGTCGTTTTTCTGAACCGATTTCGACGGTAAGTGCGGCTGCATGCGGCATAGACCGCCGCCGCCGCCGAGGTGGCACAGCCAAAGCGCCATGATCATCGAGAATCCGTTCAACAGCCCCTCCAACCCACTCGCTTTCATGCCTCGACGGCCACGGCCGGCTCGACGCAAGCTCGCACTCATCGCGATCGCGATGGCTGCGGTCGCATGCGGTAACTCGACGGACGAGCAGCGCGACGACACCTTGGGGAATACCGTTGACGGACCTGCAGGGGGCGGCACCGCGAGCGGCAGTGGTGGATTCGATCCCACGGACACCGCGGCATCATCCGGGTCCACCTCGACGGGCTCGACTGCAGCAAACTCTACTGCTGCGGGGGCCATGGGTGGCGCGAACGCGGGCGGCGATGCGGCGACTGATGGGACTGCGGGAAACGCAGCAGTAGGAGATGGGACCGACTCCCTGGGGACTGGCAGTACAAGTGACTCAACGGATCCCGTTGCAAGCGGTGCGGGTGGAGAGCTTGGCATCGACGAGGAGCTCGAGACGGACGAACCCGCTCAGGATCCAACAGCGATGCCGACTCCTGACGAAGACGTGGAAGACGACGAGGAGGAAGCTACCGAGCTGTCTCCCGAAGACCCTGAGCTGTCTCCCGAAGACCCTGAGCTGTCTCCCGAAGAGACCGTGGACGAGCCCTGGGAGCCCATTTCATTCGGGACGCAGCTCGATCCGAGCGTCGCGGTGAGCGCTGCGCGTGAGTTGGCCGCAGCTACGGTGGACTCGAGTTCGCCACAGTATCGGGCGACGGGTGATCAGCATCGCACGTACTTCTTCGAAGACAATGACTCCGAGGAGCCCTATCGCCTCTACGTGCCGAGCACTTGGGATGGCAGCTCGGAGCTGCCGCTCGTGATGTTTCTGCACGGCGCGGGAAGCAACGAGAACACCTACGTCGATCAAAATGGGGGACAGTTGATCAACCTAGCCGAACAGCACGGCTACTTGCTGGTGTCTCCCAAGGGGGTCGACGGCGCGTACGGCAACTTCTTGCGACTGAGCGCGCCGTTCGGCAACGAGGCAGGAGCGGCCGAGCTGATGGCCCAAGTAACCCCAGAAAGTGAACGGGTCAACCAGGTCAGTGAGCAAGACGTGATCAACGTGCTCGAACTCGTGCTCGCCGAGTACCCGGTAGCTCAGGACGCCATGTTCTTGGCGGGTCACTCGATGGGCAGTGGTGGTACTTGGCACATCGGCGGCAAGTACGCGGAGTATTGGACTGGTATCGCGCCCATGTCGGGGCCGTTCGTGCAGGAGTCGGGTTACCCCTGGGACGACCTGCGTGACATCTCAATCATCGTGACCGAGGGCGTGCAGACTCCGTCGCTGGACGGCAGTCGTCTGCTGGCGAGTTGGCTCGACGATAACGGGTTCATGTCCGAGTACATCGAAGTGGACGCGGATCACGGTGGTATGATCGCCCTCGTGCTTCCCGACATCTTCGACTTTTTCGACGGGCTGCGCTGAGCTTCCCGAGCGCGTCTACTTGCTGCGTCACTTCTTGGCGCGAGGCTTGCGCTTGCCGTCCATCTCCACCAACTGGCCGCAGAAGAGCACGAGCTTGTCTCCGGGTGAGGAACGTGAAATCAGCGCGCGCATGTTCTCGAAGTACTGAACGTAGAGCTGCTTGAGTGCTTCGAAGTCTTGCTCCGAGATCGTGAACAGGTTGTAGCCGAATGCCCCGTGGGCGCCGTCGTCGAAGCGCCGCAACGCCTGCTCCTGCCAAAAACGTCGGAGCTCTCGCGCTCGCTCGGCGTCTTGCCCCGTGTCTACCATCGCTTCTTGTATGACGACCCAGCGCCCGTCTCGCTTTTCGATCTGATTCGAGCGTTCCAACAACTCCAGGCAGCGCGCTTCTTCTTTTGCTGTGATGCCGATGCGTGATGCGATCCAGCCCGGCTCGGGTGCCCTGCTCCGTGCGTAGTCTTCGAGCTCTAGCGCGCGCAGCACCGCATGCGACCAGGGGGCGTCGAAAGCGGCGTTCCGCAGCGCCAAGTGTGTGGCGTGTTCTTTGTATCCCCTGCATCGAGCATTGCTCTGTGCGCGTTTCGCGCTCGCGGCAGCAGC
>CBFGUG010000043.1:0-61531 GCA_965651905.1 uncultured bacterium
CACCTTGGATGCCTTGCTCGCCTTGCTCACCTTGGATGCCTTGCTCGCCTTGCTCACCTTGGATGCCTTGCTCGCCTTGCTCGCCCTGGATGCCTTGCTCGCCCTGGATGCCTTGCTCGCCCTGGATGCCTTGCTCGCCTTGCTCGCCTTGCTCGCCGTTGCAGATGGCGTCCGTCGAACTGATCTCGGCAGCGTCGAGTGATCCGTTGCCGTTGGTATCAGGCCCTATGTGCAGCAGGATACCGCCGTTCGAGCAGTCCGCGAGACTGGCGGTCGACGTCGAGCTCAACAGAGGGACACCTGCCCCTCCGCCACCACCGCTGAGATCTAGGGTCTTCAATCTGCGGCCGTCGCAGTACACGAACTCTTCGTCGCGCGCGACGTAGTAGACGTTGCCCTCCAGTAGCCAGTTACATAGTGGAATGTGACTCCTGAGTTCGTATGTCTGCACTTCGACTTCCTGCGCGGACACGGTCTCACCCGAACCTGCATCCCCGTATTGCCCACATCCGGCAAGATGACCGGCGCAAATGGTGAGGAAACTGAACGTGAGCCGACGAACCATTGGGAGACCTCCTTAAAACCGAGCTAGCCAAACCCCCCGCGAATTTCGAGTGTGAACCGCTGCCATCAACGGTTCAAGGATTGGCATTCACAGGTGTAAGTCCACCGCCCCTAGTTCATCTCAGGCCATTACACGAAGCTGAGAGTGACACGAGAAAACCGCACCAGATCGGAGCATGAGTCGCTTCAAACTTCGTCGCTGGGCGAAGCAACGATCTCGAAAATAGCCCATTTGAAGCAGGCCTATCGAGCACCAAATCGCGACCAGATGCTGACGCGCGCTCGTCGGCGATCGCTAACGTTAACCTTTCACAATTCACCTCCGACATGCAAGCTCCCAGCGATCCAAACGGGGTTGCGAGAGCCATCGTGGCAGCGCAGCCGTGGGGCAACCTGCGGCAAACATCTCTTGCCACCAGCTAGTACCCGATACGAGTTCGAGACGAAGGACGCAGGGGTGCAAACCAGCGCGCGCCGCTGCAGCAGTACCCAAGCTCGCAGTTAGGTTGCCGGGTTGGACCTACGCTTGGGCTTCGGACCAGGAGGAGTCGCTGAGCACATGCGCCAGCATAACCATGACGCACCGCATCATCAGCGACTTCACGCCGGGCTCGTATCCGCCACTCGTGAGGCTCGCACGAACTCGTCGAAGCTATTTACTTGGGTGGTTCGCCGTATAGCGACTCGCGGTGAATGGAGTAACCGAGAGCACCTGGGATCGAGATGACTTGCACCACCTCTCCAGCGCCGTCCACCTCGTGCATGATGCCTTCGTTGGAGTAGGTGACCAGCGTGTTGCCGTTCGGCAAGCGCTGCACGTCGCCCAGGCTGGTCGTGGAGTTGCCGCCAGCCGCCGTGTACGTGAAGACCTGGGTCGCCGTGAACGACTGAAGATCAAGCGCGTACTCATGCACGGGTGAGCCGCCAGCAGGACCGCCTGGACCACCTCCGCCGCCGATCCCGTTGTTGTTGAAGAACAGGAAGTTGCCGTTGTCCAGAACGTGATGCCCGTGATTGACGGCCCAGTCCTCGGGGATGTGCTCGCCAAGCGGGTTGTTCCCACCGAACTGCCAGTGTAGTGCGCCGTCGGCGCGATCGATCTTGACGTAGAGGTTGGCACTGCGGTCCGACACGGTATAGGTGTCGTCGTCGGGGTGATACAGGATCGAGTTGGCGTGACAGCCTTGAGTGCCGACGTACGCCGACGAAAGATCGATGGTGTTCTGTACCGACAGATCGGGACCCAGTTCTAGAATCTCAGAACAGTTGTTGCCGTGAAGTAGAATGGCAACGCCGCCTCCCGGCAAGGGTGCCAAGTCGTGATGCGACTCGCTGGTGCCACTGATGCTTTGTACGTCTGTTCCGTCGATTGAAACACGAGTCACTTCGCCGCTGCCTTGACCACCGAAGGGGTTACCCGTCACCATCCACACATACTTGCTGTCCCAGTCGATGCGCGCCGCGCTGGCTGAGTTGGGAGTTGGCGCCCACCACACTGGGTCGCCGTCCTTGTCGATGATGAACGCTTGCGCGTTGGCGCCGTACTCGAGTGTGACGATGAAGCCAGGCGAAATGGCCGATTCGTCTTCGACGTCGCGCGTGACGATCGGGACGCTGTTGGCGACGGGCCCCGTCTCCAAACTCTGCACGTCGCTGCTGCAACTCTGCCCACCCGAAGTGGCGACCACTTGGAAGTCGTAGTCCGATGAACCCTTCATTCCGAGCAGGTAGGTTTGATAACCGGGCTCGGCCAAGTCCACGGGAGCGATCATGCTCAACTCGCCACCACTGGGGCCAAAGTGAATCTCGGCACTGTCGATGGTGGATGTGGCCGACCAGGTGACGATGCCCACGGTGGGAATGGGGTCACTGGTGCCGAAACTATCGATGGTGATCCCGCAGTCCCCGGCGGGAGGCGGATCCGTCATCATTTCTGAGGTCGTGTCGCCCGGGGGGTCACCGCCGCCCATCATGCCCGAACCCGTTTGGCCGTCTGCGTCAGGGCTTTGGGAGTCCGGTTGCTGGGACCCGCTACCTGAACCCTGGTCAGTTTGCCCAGAACCCTCCCCGGCGTTCGTTCCAGATCCCCCGGAGGCTTCCCCCGTCTGGCCTGTGCTCCCAGTCATCGCGCCACCTCCCGCGGAGCCTCCAGCGTTGGAACCCGTGGTCGCGCCGCCCGTGACATCCGAGCCCGCCGCGCCCACGTCAGTAGCGTTCCCACTGCCGTCGGTAGCCGCACCGCCACCAGCAGCACCGCCACCAGCAGCACTGCCCGTTCCTGATGCATTGGATCCCGTGCTGGTCCCCGCCGAGCCCGCGCCGGCGTTTTGGGACTGCATGTCTGAATCCCCCGCCTCCTCGCCGCAGCCCAACGCTCCGACCACCAACACCAAGCCAAACACCGCTCCGTCTACTGTTTTGCTGCGCATCTTCACTCCGTCTTGGCGCGCGCCTTTGGGCGCCACCTCGTTCGGTTACCCGAAAGCCCGAGGCCAGGCCATCGAGAACCCGTTGCGGCCCAGATGCTCCCCGCGACGCTGCAACACTCGCCCCTAACTGCAACCCAGCGGCGCTAAATGAACCCCCGGCTGAACCATCGGCGAAACCCGCGATCTCTGCGCTCTGGTACGCGCGCGCGCTGGCGCCCCACAGCCCGAGGCAGCGACGTGCGCTTCTGACGGCGTGGATTGAATTGGTCACGTGCGCGCCCTGGATGCACTTGGGCCGTTTTTCAACAGTGCGCCAAGGTGACGTCAGCGTCGCCCCTGCTGAAACGCCACCCCCGCCGGGTTCACGGCGCGTCGACGGGTGAGCCTGGACGGTCGAGTCGTTTCTCGACGAGCGCTCTCTGGTCGCGGCGCGTCGAAAGCCTGTTCACTCTCAGCGGCATCGGGGCGCCATTTCGTGCGCACGCGAACGAATCTTACAGATCGCTAGGCTTTATAGCCCAAATTGGCTATAAAGCCCAGCATGCACGCTATTGTGCTTTTTTCCGAGAAATCTAGTAGATCGCGCCCATGAGTCTCTCAAACGTCATCAACGACATCCTAAAGGCCGAGTCAGCTAAGCGCAAAGCGCTGGCAAGCCTTCACACCGAGCTCGGCTACGCCTCTGGGCGTGCTCTCGCCGATGCTATCGTCGAAGCCACGGAAGGAACTGCAAGAAAAGGCAAAACGCCCGCAGCTTCCGTCAATCGAGCCCCCACCGAACGTCGCGGACGTGGGCTGAGCCCCGAACGCAAGCGCGCCATTGCCGACGCGCTGCAAGCTGGGGTCAGTGGCACGCAGGTTGCTCGCGACCACGGGGTATCCTACCCGACCGTCCACGAGATCAAGAAGTCGCTCGGGCTGGTCACGCCGCGCCCCGGCAAGAAGGCACGCAAGAAGCGCTAGTTTCGCCGAACGGCCGAGGGGGCCAGGCACTAAGAGCCAGACGCTACGAGAGGGTGACTGAAGGTTGGCGCTGCAATGGCGCCAACCCCAGCGGCCCTGCTTTGTCTGCGACTTACGAGTCTCGGTCCAACCGCGAGCGGATGATGGTCGAGGTCAGGCGTCGCCACGCGCGTCTGTCCTTCGGCTGAACCCAATCGCGCCCGATCGACTCCCAATCTGGATCCTTCGGGTCGCTGCCGAGCGCATCGATGTACGGCGCTTCCACGATCTGAAAGTGCCGACGGTAGGGCAGTAGATAACCGCCGTGCTGCTGACGAATGTCTGCCGCTTCCGTATAGGACGCGCTCCACACGTTCCAGATCGCTCCGCCAGTGTCGGCAAAGGCGAGCGTGCCCATGTCCGGGGGCCTGTCGCCAGAGAGCACTTGTTTTGCGTGGGGCCAGCCCGCAAACCCGAGCATTTTTGCCACGGTGGTCAAGCAGTGCCGTCGTTTGACCACCGCGTCGGGGCCGTCGCTCAGTTCAGATCGCACAAGAGCGATCGCTGATGCGTCGCCGTCGATGGCTCGTTTGTGGAGCAGCCGCGCGCGGTGGCGAGCGTCTGCCACGAGGTCCATTGCCAAGTCCGTCATAGGTCTCCAATTTCGAGCCCTCGACCGCTCCTCTGGGCTCTCGAGATTCTACGACCGAATCTGGAAGTGAATCATCCGTATGCAGGGTGTGAAGACTTTCGGCGGATAGGCGCCCCTGCGCACCTGGGCCGAACATGTGACACGCACAGCGCGCCGCGGCAAGGAGTGATAGGCTCGCGGACGTGAATCGCCGTCTCATCGCCGATCGTCACTCCCGCCAGTGGGGGCGACATTGAAGCTCGACCCGAAACGCATCGAGCGGCTGCGTGCACAACTGCTCGAGCGAGGAGCGCCTTCACTCAGGCCGAGAGTGTTTTCGGGACGCAGCCCCGAGGTCGCAGCGGCTTACGAGCGCGTGCGCCCCTTTGCGGAAGCGATGTTCATGGTAATGTCCGCGGACGGCCAGATCACGGAGCGCGAACGCGACGTGTTGCGCGGCGCCGTGCGGATCCTCACCGAAAATCAACTCGGAGGAGAGGCCACGGATCAGATGATCGCCGAGTTCGAGGCGCGTTGGGCTCGGGAAGAGCGCGCCCAAGCGTTCGATCGTCTGGCGTCCGAGCTGTGGTCGGAACGAGAAGATCGACAGCTCGCGATCGCGCTGGTGGCGACCATGGCGGTGGCTGATGAACAGTTCGAACCAGCGGAGCTCGAGGCCATCGTCGAACTCGCAGAGCGCTTGGGCTTGAAGCAAGAAGCGGCTGACGCGCTGGCGTCGCGCTGAGCGTCTCAGGGGTGCGTGTTCACGAACTGCGGTGCCACATTTCCCGCGCGTGCAATAAGCCATCTTGCAGGCGCAAAGCGACGTGATGCCGTCGCTGTCCCTCGGCATCGTCAATGTGCCGCGGCACGCGCGCCGCGTTGACGTAGAGCGTGCCGTCTCGACGTGACAGCCACTCCCGCGTCGTGTGATTGTGCGGCGGGTGGTGCATGTGCCCCGCACACACGCCGAGTACGCGTTTGCCAGCGCGCTTGGCGTGGGTGATCGCTGTCGTCAGGTCGCTGTCGCCCCAGTCGCCTTCGGCCGGGTCGAAGTCGCGGCCGAAGGCTGACGACGCGCTCGCACCGAGCCCCTTCGGACCGTTGTGCGCGAGAAACAACAAGTCGTCGCTGGTCGCCTGATCGACGAGTTCGCACAACCTCGAAGTCGACTCAGCCATGTTGGAAACCCCACACCAACTCGTCAGTGCGCTCGCGAACGACACCTCGTCGCCCCCCATCGCAAATGGGCGCCCAGCGATCAACGTGACCTCACGGCCATCTAGCTCGATCTGGTGCGTGCTGAAGCCACACGGGTGCACGTCACCTCCCGCCCGCGGCGAGTCCGGATCCGCCAGTAGCTCCGCTCGCCCCGACTGGTAGCGCAACTCGGCGATGATGCGGGCGTGTTCGTCAGCGTCGTTGTTGCCGAGCATGACGAAGCTGCGGGCTTTCAGTTGCGCCAACGAGCGAGCGATCTGAACCCCGTTGCGAGCTCCGCTGCTGCCGAGATCGCCCGTGACCAGGATGGTCTGGTAGTCACTGGCGTTGAAGGCTTCGACGTCTGCGTCGTCCCAATAGCCGTGGATGTCACCGATCACGGCCAGCGAATACTGCGGAGCCTGACTCACCGCCGCCCAGGGTATCAGCATTCGCGCCACGTTGATTTGGCAAACCCTGGCCTCCGGCTCGCACGTGCACGGCGCTTGGCGGCTGGGTTTCCTGTGTGTGTACGGTCCTCGGCCCGATGATCCGGCGCGCGGGTCCGGCTGTGTTATGACGCGACGAGGGATCGGATGGCGACGGCAGCTGACGAGCAGGAGCAGGACCACGCACTGGTCCGCGCGATGGCGCGTGGCGACAGGCGAGCCCTCGCTCATTTGTACGAGCGGCACGCTCCACGCTTGCTCGCGTTGCTGCGTCGGTTGCTCGGCGAACCCGCCGAGGCCCAAGACCTGCTGCACGACATCTTCTTGGAGGCCTGGAAACGCGCCGACGACTATGCCCCCGAACGTGGAAGCGTGTCGGCTTGGCTGAGTCTGCGGACGCGCAGCCGCGCGCTCGATCGCTTGCGTTCCGCGCCGCGCACGCGAACTCGCTCGTTCAGCGACGAGTTGCTGCAAAAACTACGCGATCCGAAGGCCGATCCCACTCGTACTACGGATCATGCGAAGCTCTTGCGCGTGCTGCAGGACTTGGGCCCCGAGGAACGGGAAGTGATCATCCTGGGCTACTTTGGAGGGCTGTCTAGTTCGGAGATCGCCAGCCACATCGGGATCCCCGTAGGAACCGTCAAGAGCCGCACCCGAAGCGGGTTGCAACGGCTTCGAATCTCGATGGAAGGCCCCACGGAATGAGCGGCAGCAAAGACGACCTCCCGGAATTCATCCGAGAAGCGCTGGCAGAAGGCGACGACGCGTCGTTGCTCGACGTCACGGCCGTCCCCGGCTTGCACGAGTTGCTCCCGCCCGAAGATGCTGCTTTGGGGCGCGACCGCCTGCTTGCAGCAGTCGACGAATTGCCCTGGCGCTACGCGCCGTTTTTCGCGCGCATGGCTGAGCTGTGGGACCTGCCTGAAGACGACGTGGTGCAAGTGCTCGAGAAAGCCCGCGAGCCCGACGCGTGGCGCAACCCGGGCTTGCGCGGCTTGCGTTTGATCGACGTGCAGGGTGGCGAAAAAACCGCGGGCGCCGAGCTGCATCTCGTGCGCTTCGAAAAGGGCATGCGCTTTCCCATGCACCGTCACCCTGGCCCAGAAGCGCTGCTGGTGCTCGAAGGCTGCTACACGGACTCGTTGGGGCGTTACGTCGGCCCGGGCGACCTGCATGTGATGGAACCCGGCACCCAACACTCGTTCCGCGTCGGTAAAGACGAGCCGTGCATCGCGGCTTCTCGGCAGTTTGGTCGCGAGTTTACGGGTCCGTTGATGCGGCTGTTGGTCAAGCTGCGCGGTTGAGTCGCGACACGCTCCGTCGCGCCAGGAGCGGTTCGAGAGCGGTGGCGAAGCGCGGGGGTCACTCCCTGGACAACGTCCTGCGTATCACTCGCCGCGCGTCACTCCGTGACAAACGCCTGCGCGGCAGTCCCGATCAATCGTCGAGACCGCCGCGTCGCGCGCCGGGGGCAACTGACAGCGAAACGCTCGGCGCTCAGCCGCTAGGGGGAGCCCATTGGTACTGCTCGCGCACGCGGATGCCACGAGCGCCCAGGTTCGTCGCGCTGATCTGCGCTCGGTAGTCGCGATAGCGGTATTCGAATGCCGCACGACGATAACTGTCCGCGAGATAGTCGGTGTTGAGCTCACCGCGCGTCTTCGTCGCCGGGCCTACCCGCTCGCCCAGCTGGCGACTCAGACGTTGCAAGTGACGAACGGCGTCTTGCTCACAGCCTTGGGAGCGAAATAAGTCTACGGCCACCAAGCGATCGGTAGCGTCGAACTGCAAGTGCAGATCCTCGATGGGAAGTTCGTTTGGTCCCGCTGGAGCGCTGCAGCTCAGCACCGAACCCTTGCGGGTCTGTTTGCAGTCGGCAGCGACCCGAGTTGCCCAAGCACGCACGTCGTCACGCGTGCTGACGCCTAGATAGAAGACTAGCGCGGGGTGTGAAGTGGCGCGCTCGTCGCCCATCTGCTGTTTGAGCTGCTGCACTCGGAATGCCTCGACCTCAGCGGGATCGCCGCCCTCGAGATCGACGGGGCAGCCTGCTGCTTTGGCCATCCAATGCAGCAGCGGTTTGCCAGCTTCGGTGTGCGCAACGAGCAGCAGCGCGGAGAAGCTCATGCTCGCCAGGAGCGCGCCACCCGCCAGCCAGGTAATGACGCGACGCAGTTTACTCGGCTCACTCACTGGGCTGCTCCTTCGTCGTCGAGCATGCACATGTCTTGGGTGTGGTCGGTCTCGTCTGCTTGCTCGACGATGTCCGCTTCCATGCCGAGCAGTGCAGGGGCAGCAGCCGCAATGTCTTCGTCTTCGACGCCAGCTTCGGTCAGCCCGGCGACCACGTCTTCGATGAGCGCGTCGAAGTCGCCCTTGCTGATCTGCAGCCCCATGTGGGCGTCGGTCATGCTGCGACAGGGCAAGCCGTTGCTCGCCTCGCCGCCTGCGTACACGAATCCTTCGCAACCGAACAGCTCTTGCACCTGGAGCGTCAAGCAGTCGCTCACTCGAGTGAACGAATCCTGACTCAAGCTGGTGAAGAACGAGTTGACGCGACAGTCACCCGCGATGGCGCCGATGACCTGGTTTTGCACGACGCTCGCAACGCTCTCTGGCCCACCATACTTGGTGCACAGTGAGGCCTCTGAGGCGGCGTCTGTTTGGTCGTCAGCGCCCGCCTCCATCTCGGGATCGGCCCCCGCGTCCATCTCGTCGGGGACGCCAGCGTCGGGCAACATACACTGCGACATGCTCGGATCCATGTCGTCAGCTTCCTCGACGATGTCGTCTTGCATGCCGAGCAGTGCGGGCGCGGCGGCAGCGATGTCCTCATCCTCCACGCCAGCTTCCGACAGCCCCGCGACCACGTCTTCGATCAACGCGTCGAAGTCGCCAGTAGTGATCGCCAGCCCCAGGTGCGCTTCGCGCATACTGCGACAGGGTAAGCCATTCGATGCTTCGGACCCTGCGTATACGTAGCCCTCGCATCCGAACAGCTCCTGCACCTGGATCGTCAAGCACTCACCCACACGAGTGAACGCGTCTTCCGTGAGGCTGGTGAAGAAGGTGTTGACGCGGCAATCGCCAGCGATCGCGCCGATGACTTGGCTCTGTACCACGCTGGCTACGACATCGGGACCGCCGTACTTGGTGCACAGAGTGGTGTCGGCCGGGGCATCGTCGTCGGCGTCCATGTCGTCGGACATGTCATCAGGGGACGAGTCGTCCGTATCGTCGGGTGATGGGTCGTCCGACGTGTCGTCGGTTGACGTGTCGTCGGCGCTGGAGTCGTCACCAGGGTCCGTATCGTCGTCATCGCTCGACGGTGTGTCGTCCGTATCGTCGTCTTGGTTCATGTCGTCTGCGGTGTCGTCGTCCAACATGTCGTCGCCTGAGCTCGACCCGTCGTCGTCACCACAGGCCGTGGCAAACAGCAACGCGCCCGCAAGCAGCGCGCCAATAATGGATCTCTGTTTCATTCAGCTCTCCCGTCCTCGAGGTTATTCAATGACCCGAGCCCAGCTCAGGCCTCGTCGAGCAAGAGGTACGGAAGAGTGATTCAGACGGATCAAAAGAAACGGCCGGTATCCTCACACTGCAATCAGCGCATGGCTCCGAACACGGATATTCACCCGCGGCGTGTCGACAGTGCGGAGCTGGGCTCGCGGTCGCAGCCCCCACGTGATGAGGGCGACACGCCATCGAGCCACCTTCGAGTCGAGATACGTCGACCACCTAGATGCGGGACCGCCTCACACTCGGCCAGGCAGTCACCATCGAGCGAGCCTGGACGACGCAGTCCCACCAGCGAGCAGTAACCTTCGCAGTTGAAACCGCGAACCCCATCGCCCGGGGCATTCGAATACCGCATCGCCGTGGAAAGGCCAATGCCACGTCTGCGTGCGTCACGCGACAAGCCAGCGAGTTACCACTGGTGCTCCGTCGTTCGCGGCTAGCACTCTGCCTGTACGCCACTCGACTGCATTTGGATCGGACGCCATCGCGGATTTTTCAAGAAGACAGGCACAATCCACCGATTTCACCCCGTGTGCCGCTTTGCACTCGTACTCGCAATAACTCCCAAGAGTCAGCTCGTTCATCAGCTCCGCTGGCAACAAACCGTGAGAACTACTTCGTTCACGAGCTGTCCACGTGCGTCGCCGCGTTGCACCAATTTGCCACGGCCGTCTGGCTGCACGAGCGTGTTTCACCCCCGATTTGCCATATACCAGGGTCGCCGATCACAACACGCCGGCGATAGTCGCTTGCCTCGACACTTCATCGAAGGGATAGTTGCCATGTTCGATGGTACGAAGCTCAGCTAGTTTGGTTGGCTCAGTGGTGGTCGCGCTCAGCGTCACTGCGTTGCTCGTCGCGATTTCCACTGACGACCCGATGGATCAATGCGTCGAGTACAGCGAAACGGATCAACACGACGCAACCCTGGCGGCATGCGGCGAGGTACCAACCGATCACGAGCAGTATCTCAGTGCCCAACGCCGTAGCGACCACGCGCGCAGCATGTTGGAAAAGCAGCAGCAAGCCGTACCCACACCGCGAGCGCGGCAAACCGGCCACTACCAAACCGCCGGGGCCACGCGCGAACGCTAGGTCTGGAGCCCTGCTCACGATCCGAACGCGGCCGGGGTGGCGCTGACCTTACTCCGCGTTTTCGAGAGCCTGCGCGAGCGGACACGCCGTCGGCCGAGCGCGAGTTCGTCAAGAATGCGCCCGCCCGTGACCCAATTGTCCCCACACGCACTCTATCGAGCTAGTGTGGTGGGCAGTGGTCCGTCACACCGACTCGGTGCTGGGAGGCCACGCGTGGCTCTTGGCACCGAAAGAACTCACCTCTGTGACCACTGACCACGAAATTGATGCCAATCTGGTCGAATCAGCTCGCAACGGAGACGCCGCCAGCGTCCACTTGCTGTTCAAGCGCCTGCTTCCTCGCACGCGAAACCTGGTGCGCTACCTGGTGCGGGGTGATCAAGAGGTGGACGATATGAGTCAGCAGGCCTTACTGCAGGTGTGGAGAGGTTTGGGCAGCTACCGAGGAGATGGTCGCTTCGAGTCCTACGCCGATCGAATCGTGGCGCGTTCGGTGTTCGCGGCCCTGCGCCACCGCGAAACCGAGCCGACTGCTCTGTGCCGCGACGTCGTCGAAGGCCAGAGCGACGCTCTGGCGACGGCCGAAAGTGCTTTCACCTACCTCCAGCGACGTGAGCTGGTCGCGGCTCTCGACACGCTCCCCGCCGATCAGCGCGCCGCGCTCGTGATGCATCGTATCTTGGGATGGTCCGTACAAGAGACGGCGGCAGAGATGAACGTGGGCGTCGAAACCTTGCGCTCACGCTTGCGCTTGGGCCTGCAGCGCCTCAAACGTGCCCTGTCAGACGTGCCTGACTCGAACAGTCCAGACGAAGGCCGGATGGAGGGATTGGGATGAACACACGCGTCGATGATCTAGATCACGCGCTGCACCCATCAGCGCTAGACGGCGACGCGGGCCCAGCCCTGCCGAGCTCTCCTGAGCGATCGGCCGCCATCTTGACCGGCGCGATGGCGATGCTCGCGTCCGAGTTGGACCGCGGCGGTAGCACTAGCGATCGCAACGTCGAAGAGCGTAAGGCGGACAGCGAACGTCCAGTTGCACCTGTACTCAGACTGCGGCGCTCGCGGCTGTGGGTAGCGGGCGTCGTGATCGCGGGAAGCGCCGCGGCAGCCGTCGGCCATCACCAGCTATCGTCCCAACACGCGGCGTCAGTACCGGATCCAGCGCCTGTCCAAGCCGAGCAGCCGCCGACGCCGCCCATCGCAAAGTCTCCGCTACCCGCACGATCGGCGGTCACCTCCGCCCCCACAGCGTCGAGCGCGCCGAACGCCGAGCCCCCTGACGTTCCGAGCGCTGAGGCACCCATCATCGTCGATCCGAACGGACGACAAACCACACGCGGACAGGCGAGCACCGCGACGTCCGCACGAGCGACGACCGCGTCTCCCAAACAAGCCGAAGATCTCCTGGCGAAAGCGAACACGGCACGGCGCTCAGGTCGCTACGCGGAGGCGCTGGAGCTGTATCAAACCGTGATGAAGCGGTTTCCAGCCAGCAGACAAGCGGAGGTCGCAAGACTCGCCGCCGCGTCACTGCGCCTCGACCACCTAGGCGACGTCGCTGGAGCGGAAGCGCTGTACGATCAGGGAGCTGACGGCAGCATGTCCGCCGAAGCGTTGTACGGGCTGGCCGAAGCCAAACGTCGACGAGGCGATCACGGCGGGGAACGTGCGGCGCTGCAACGCCTGCTCGCAGAGCATCCCAACAGCCCACTGTCGCGCAGCGCTCGCAAGCGGCTCGAGACCTTGTCACGATGAGCCAGCTGTTCACGCTCTGTGTTCGCGGTTTCACGGCGCGCAGCACCGCCGTGCGCTGGGGCCTCGTGTTGGCGGCTGCTTTTCCGACCGCTACCGCGGCGTGCTCTAGCGGCACGGACGTCGTGGCGTACCGCACGGGTGCCCCCGTGGCGACAGCCGACGACGCGGGCGTACCCGACATGGTCAGCGACGCTGGCGGGGCAGAAGTCGATGCACAGGTGACGCAACTGACGGTGGTTGGCGTCAGGGCGGAGAATTGGCCGTACACATTTGCTCCGTGGCCGCTGAGCACTCCGCTAGAGCGATTCTTCGCAGACGCCACGGGCGACAAGGACGTGCGCGTGGTCGTCGAAAATGCGGATGCGGACACCTTGCTACGTCTCTTCGAGGAGCACGACGCCGAGGAGTACGGCCCTCCGAACGGTCCGCTAGGCGTACGCGACACCGCAGGCGCCGAATTTACGATCCGACTGGTGCCTTGATTCGATCCGCGGAATCGTCGACAAATCACGGCTGTGCCGCGTGGTCGTCTGTCGCTGATTGTCTCGGGGCTGCCGTGCGTCTCGGCGCTCTTGTACGTAAGCAGCGCCGCAGCGCAAGTCACTCCATCGAGCGCGGCTTCAACCACGTCGCTCAGGGTGTTGGTGATCTGCCAGAACGCGCCCGAGTGCCAGCGTCGCGTCGCGGGGCAGCTTGCCGATCTGGACGGTGTCCGACAAGACGCCGCGGCTTATGACAGTTCGACGAAACAGCGCCATCTGTCCAACGCTGCTGTGGCCCACGACGTCGTCGCCGTGCTCCTCGCCGAAACGGGCATGGGAAACGACCAAGACGTCGCAGGCGCGCACTCCGTGATTCGCTTCCGAGATTCTCCCGAGTTGTACCAACGAAAACTCGGACCTCCGATGGCAGGCGCAAGCCCGCGGGACAACTCGGCAACTCTCGAAATGTTCGCGCTAGGGGTGCGCAGCGCAGTCAAAAGCTTGCTGCTCGAGCGCGCCCAACGAGAGCCCGAACCGGCAGCGGAGCCAGCTCCCGCCCCGGACGACTCGCACGACGTACATGAAATAAGTAAACAGGTTGGCTTCGTCAGCCACGTGGGCGCGGGAGCCCGTCTCTCGACGGCAAGTACCGTCAGCCCGCTCATCGAGCTGGGCGGGGGAATCACAACTCGGTTCGCGGACGCGTGGATCGCCGTGCGCTGGATCCCCACTACTCAGGTCGATGTCGGCGAGACGCGCGCTCACCTGAAGCACGCCGAGGCCGGTCTGCTGGGCGCCACGACACTGGTGCGCAGCGGGCTCTGGGACGGACGAGTGCTGGTGGGCGCGTGGATCGCTTGGTCTCGGCGTTCGACGTCGACGAGCAGCGGCGAGTTGACGCCAACACCAGACGCGCGTTCGCTCACGGCCGCTGCTTCACTCGATCTGGCGGTGCGGCGGCAGCTGACCTCCGATCAGCACCTCGCTTTACGTCTGGGGGCGGACTGGTTTCCCTCCTCGACGCGTTTCGCTGTCGCCAGCACAGCTGGAGACCAAGAAATCGACGCAGTGCCGTTGTGGTCAGTGCGTCCGCGAGCGGCGCTCAGCTGGCAGCTTCGCTGGTGAGGGCACGTCGGCGCTATCCCACGAATGATCACATGCAGCGCGGATGACGTTGGCTTTTCGCGGCAGACAAAAGCTTGCTGGCAAGGTGACCCGTTTGTGCCCAGCCTTGCTCTATCAGCTCGACTCTCACACCAAGCTGCGGCCGACCGGTCTCAAGTGTTTGAAATCACGCTCAGTTGCGGGTTCGACGCAGCGGATTGGAGTTGGGTCACGGACACGACAGCGCGCCCAAGGCGCGTGAAATGACGACTCACCAACCCGGAGAATCCATGCTGCGAATCCTACGCTGCCCCGCCACTACCGCTATTTTCTTGAGCCTCGCGACCGCGAGCGTCGTCGCCTGCGGCGACGACGCTGACACCGACTCCGTTTCGACGACATCCAGCGCTCGCGACGCAGGCGACGACGCTGTTGCGGAAACTGACGACGACGCCGAGCAGGACGACGAAGCCGCCGAACAAGACGACTCCGACACGGAGGATGACGACGATTCCGACACGGAGGATGACGACGACTCCGACACGGAGGATGACGACGGTGACGACGACCAGAGTGCGATTCTGGATGCTTCGGTTCCCAATCCGGACATCCCAGACGCCAGCGCGACAGATACAGACATGGTGTGGGAATCGGAGTTCAGTGACGCGTCCGTCGTGCTGCCGAAAGGTATCACGGTCACCGAGAACGACGAAGGCGACGTGGAGTTTCTGTGTGGCGGTTCAGTTTGCGCTTGCTCCGACGGCGTCGATAACGACGGCGACGGCACACAGGACGGAAATGATAGTGAGTGCACGGGGCCGTTCGACAACGACGAAGGCACGTTCGCGACGGGAATTTCCGGCGACAACAAGGACGGCAAGTGGCAGGACTGCTTCTTCGACGGCAACTCGGGAGCGGGCGACGACGGCTGCCGCTATCACACCGATTGCTTGACGGGCGACCTCCCCGAGGACCACCCCGACTGCGTGGTGACTCAGCAGTGCGTCGACTATTGCCAACCGCTGGCGCCTCCGGGGTGCGATTGTTTTGGGTGCTGTGAGGTCCAGGACGAGAGCGGCCAGATGCTCCACATCATCGTCGGCGAGAGCTGCTCGATGGAGCAACTCGACGACGAACGGGCTTGTCCTCGCTGTGAACCCACAACGATCTGCGAAAACGAGTGCGGCGAGTGCGAAATCTGTTTGGGCATGACGCATGAGGACCTCCCGGACAGCTGCACGCCGCCCGAGATGCCACCGACGAGCGATGATCCCCCAGACCAAGGTATGGGTGGAGCGCCCGGCGACGATGACGATGACGATGGCGCAGGCGGAGATGACGGAGACGATCCGAACCCTCCCGACGACGGCATGGGCGGAAGCGGCGGCGACGATCCCGATCCGCCGCCGAGCAACACGTGTGATAACGGCGCGACTGCGTGTTTCGACAACGCAGACTGCGCCTCGGGACAGTACTGCTCGCTGGGCTGCTGCAAGACGGCCTTTCGCGTCCGCTGAGTGAACGAGCGCGCCGTCGGGTGACCGACGGCGCGCGACACTTGCCGCTCACCCGCCGTGCGTACTCGCGACGGATCGGCGTGGCTGCGCTGACGGGCATAGTGCGCAAAGAGCACCACGCTCCTAACGCCGCGTCTGGCGGCGCGCAGCGTTCGCTCGCGGATCCAACAACCAGCGGATTCGAGCGCACAGCCGCGCTGCACTGCGGATCAGGGATGCCGCCACGCGGTGGCGGTGAAAGCGATCACGTCGATTGGTTCCGCACGCTCGAAGCTTCAAGCCACCTGCACGCGGTTTCGGCGGTCACGCACGGTTTTGAAGGTGACAGCGCCCAGCGCCAGCAGTGCGCCCAGAGCCATCAACAAGTTGGACGCGCCGAACAACTTGAGCCCGAGCGCCACCAGCACGCTGGCGATGATCGGCCTGACTACGGAATCTTTGGCTTTGGCGGAGAAGCGCGCACCGACGTAGATGCCCGGTACAGTACCGAGGATGATGCTGGCAGTGAGCCACCAATCGATTTGCCCGAACAACAAGTGCCCAACACCCGCCGCAAGCACGAGGGGCACCGCCTGAGCCAAGTCTGTGCCCACGAGTTCGGAACTGCTCATGCGAGGATATAGCCACATCAAGAGCACGAGCATGAGCGACCCAGCGCCCACGGAAGTCATGCCGACGATGGTTCCGCCCAGAATGCCTACGAACACTGTCGGCCAGCGACGAACGGGCATGCCTGCCAGCGAGGTCGCGCCATCTTGACCGTGCGCGCGCTTGAGTAACATCTTTGCCACCATCGCCAGCGCTGCGACCAACAACGTGCCGCCGATGATTGGACGCATCCACGCGGTAGCCTGACCCCCGTCGGAGATCAACTGGAGCAGCCAGGGCGATACCAGGGCGGCGGGAACCGAGCCAAGCACGAGCCAGAACGTGAGGTCACGGCGCACGGTTCCGTGCTTTAGATGAACGGCCGCACCGACTGGCTTCATCACCGTGGCGGCGATCACGTCGCTCGACACAGCCGCGATTTCGGGAACTCCAAACCCGAGCACGAGCATCGGCATCATCAGTGCGCCGCCCCCCATCCCCGTGAGCCCAACCAATACTCCTGCGAACAGGCTGCCGAGACTAATCGCCAAGTCGATCATATTCTTTACTATTTCAATCGGGATTGTTGGGTACAGTTGTAGAACGCGACTCCGAGCGCGGCAAGCGGGAAATCCGCGGCAGCCGGCGGCAGCTCGAGCACGTCGAAACGCGCGCTGGCATGGTCGGCGACGAGCGATGGTCGCACCCGAGAAACCCGCCCAGCCGCGCCCTGCGTATTCGCTCTAGGTGACGGTGCGTGCTGTCCTCAGTCAGGCGCGGGCATCTCGATGGATGACAGGCCGGACGGTCAGAATCGGGCCTCTACCTTGAGATTCGGGAGCGTGATCGGACCCACGACGACGTCTTCACACGTGCGCACGCCGTCGACGTTTTCACACGTGCGGCGGATCGCTTCGCTGCTCAACGTGGCGTTGAGCAGTTCCGCGACGACTGAGACGTACCCCACGTCACTCAAACGAAAGCGCCGCTCGAGCCGCAAGTCCGTGCGAAAGAACGGCGCCGATCGTCCCTGGTCGAAAATGCGCTCGCCACCGCGCAACCGTCCTGGAACGCCGCTGGTAAACACAGCCCTGCCGCCTACGCGCCAGTTTGGCCCAAGCGTGTATAGTCCAGCCAAGTTTACAACATGGGTACGATCGGAACCCGAAATCGTCTTGTAGGTGTCGTGCGAACGAGTCGTGCGCGAAAGTGTGTAGCTCGCCAGCGCGCCGAAACGACGTGTGAGGGGGCGGCGCGCGGACAACTCCAGGCCATAGGAATGGCCCAGTGGACGCTTGTTCACTTCGTCCGCGTTGATCGTGAAGTCTTGAGTGGATGAGTATGGATCAGTGACGTCGAAGATGGCGTTGTTGAACACCGAGACCACCCCCGACAAATCGTAGGGTAGCTGTGCTTCAACCCCCGAGCTGGTGTGCACGGCTTGCTGCAGGCCGCCCGAGAGTCCTGCGACTCGCGCGCCGGGGACGTTGGGTACATAGTTGGGGGGCTGGTGCGAAACGCCAACGCCGTGCACAGTCTCGATGTCGTCGTTGATGCGAAAGCGTGCTGTGATGCGCGGGTCGACGCCGACTTCGCTCTGATCGGCGGAGGTGTAGAGGTCCACGCGAACGCCCGGAGTGAGCGTGACCCAGCGATCGGGCCGCCACACCACGTCCGTGTAGCCGCCATAGGCCGAGTCGCCGCGGGCGCGAAACAACTGACGCAGATCCTCGAAGTTGGACGAACGAGAATCGAGTTCGAGATCGAAGGTATCGATGTTGAAGCTGAGGCCCGTTCGCCAGAGCAGCGACTTCGTAGGACGATGTTCCAGCCTCAGTCGCCCCGCGATCATCTCGTCGGAGACCCTGCCCTCGGCCCAATCCGTATCGTCGACGCCCAACGTGACGGCTGCCTGCGCCTGAGTGTCTGCAGAAAACGTACGAGTGTAGCGCAGGTCGACACGATGAAACTCGGTGCCGAAGTAGTTGTCCGTTTGGTCTTCCAAATAGTCGAAGGCGCCGAGCACGAACACACGGACGTTATCCCGCGACGTCAAGTCATACTCGAGCAGCCCCTGGTAGTTCCAAAACTGTAACGTGTTTGGCGTCAGTGAGCTGACTAGCAGACCGAGGTACGAGTACCTGCCGCCCAGAAAAACGCTACCGCGTCCGTCAGCAAACGGCGTTTCTACGTAGCCCCCCGAGTCGAAGATACCGAGTTCGGCGCGGTAATCGAACTCTTGTTTCGGAGTGCGTAAGTCTGCAGCGACGATCGCCCCCGCGTAGCGCCCGAAGCTCGCGGGGTACGGCCCTGGGTAGAGATTGACACGCTCCATCAACTCCGGGTGCACCACGCTGGGGCCGAGAAATGCGTGATACAGGAGTGGTATGCGGATCTCGTCGATGTAGTAGCCGACGTTGCCCGGCGGCGCGCCGCGCACGTAGTAGAGAGGCAGCCCGGACACTGTCGGGGTGACGCCCGGGAGAGTTTCGACCGCACGCAGTGGGTCGCCGAGCGCGCCCGGGATCTGCCGCGCTTCAGCCCGCGTGAGCCGCGTCGACCCCGCGGCTCGCTCACCTTCTACCAGCACCTCGACGGCTTCCTCGACACGCGCCTCGGCGCGGCCACGCGAAGGCGGCGTCACTGGCGCGGGCACGTCACCAGGCCCAACCTCGATTGGCGCTTCTGGGGCAGCCTCGATCGGCTCGCCGACGACCGCAGTGAACTGCACCTCGAAGCGAATCTTCGCTGGGACTATCCGCTCGCCGAAGCGCGCGGGAGCGAAGCGCCAAGCCTCGGTCGCCTTGGTCGCTTCGCTGGCGAACGGTTCGTCCCCGACCAGTACCTCGACATCCCGAACGGTGCCGTCGACTGCGACCACGAACTGCAGCAGCACTTGTGCGTCGCCCTGCCCCCCCTCTGGATACTCGACGGTAGTTTCGATAGGCTCGGGCGGTACCACCTCGACTTCCGCGTTGGCAGCTTCCGTTTCTGCAGCCGCTCCGCTCCCGTCCGACTCGGAAACGGCGGCGTCTGTCTCACCACTACGCGCGTCGCCAGCAGCCTGCGCGCGCACCGCGACCGGGCAACCAACGACCCAGATCAATGCAGCGACAGCGATCCACCAGCGTTGCGCGCGCACGCTCTCGCGACCTGACGGGGGTGACAAACACGCGGGGGACTGCCCCAATGGCGCTCTGCGGGCGGCTGAAACGTGCACTTTTTCTAGTCGAAGTCCTTTGACGCCCGTCCCACCAAATCCCAAGCTTGATAGGTCAGCGGCAAGCGTCAGCTTACGAACAAAGTATCGCGAACCCACACTGAAATCTCGGGGAAAGCACATTGAACCAGCGCGGAAGCACGACAGCACAGCCAAAGCTCGAGTCTAGAGTCCACTCAGTGCGATCGCTAGCGCAGTCGGCGATCGCAGCAATGCTGCTCTCGACTCCGATCGGGTGCGAGGTTGGAAAGAACATCGAGGGCCTGGCTGAAGCGCTCGGCAACCCTGAACTCGAGACCATCGAAACCGACGGCCGACTGCTTGCGAAGGGCAAGTATCGCAGTCTTCGTTTCGACGGCACCACAGCAGACGGCGCCTTCGTGGTTGCGGTCCGAGAGGGCGATGAACTGGTCATCACGCCTTTCTCTGGAGAAGACGGCTGCAGCGCCGGCCCGGGCAGGCGCTTCGTGGAGTCGCTGAGCCGCACCAACGACGATGAGGCGAAACTCGACGCCCGCATTCCATTTCTGGTGCCCGCGACGGACGACGAACCAGAAACGCTACGGTTCACCGATTATGCCTGTGAACTGGATGAGGTGGTGGTGCCTGGAGGTGAACTGCCGCTCAGCCGCGACTTCACCAACGAACCCGGATTCATCGTTCAGACGGAGGGGCGGGAGTTGCTCTACGTCAACCCGTGGAACGACGAGAAGAAGAAGCTGAGCGCCAAAGCGCGCACGATCAACGGAAGTGACCGCGCTATGTTTGCCTCAGGGGCGGGCTCGGCAACTTGGCTGTGGATGATTGACGATGGGGAGTTGGCCGCCCTCGATCGCGATCTCGACGAAGTGTTTCGCGCGGGCAGCGACGTGGAATACGTCCGCCACAGCAGTAGTGGTGAAGGTGGTCCCATGCTCGCGCTGCTCGACGCGCAAGGCACGCTATTCACGGTGTTGGCGTCAGCCCCAGACGACATCGAACAGATCGACGTAGACGCGTGTGACGTCAGCTTCGGCTCTGGGCGTTATGGCCGTGAACTGCTGTACTACTCGCCGTGCGAGGAGCGCACGCTGCGCATCTACGAGTTGGAAACGAAGACACGTCGAACTCTACAGTCGGGCATCCTCAGATACGAAGTGCGAGGCTCCACCGAAACCGGACCTTTGCTGTTGTATGTCACGGAACCCGCGCAGAGCACGTCCGTCGGACGTCTCTGGGCACGCTGGGGCGAGAAAGAGCCGATCCAGCTGGGAGAAACTGGCAATCTGTCGATGTCGAAACTCAACGACGATGGGCGCGCGCAGCTGGTGCTCGACTGGAATGGTAGTTCTGGACGCTTCCTGGTGGGTAACCTGGAGCAAGAACTCGACGAGTTGGACGAACTGACTGGTTCGATCGCGTATTATGGGTCGCTGGGCATCATCGCAGACTACGAGGACGACAACGGCACCCTCTACGACCTCGTCGACGGGCAGAGGCTCGAAAAGGTCGCGGAGAACGTCTCGACTCGCGGCATCAAGTTCGACCACCAGAAGAACCGTGGCCTGTTCCTGCGCAACTTCGACGGCACAGAGGGGCAACTGACGCTGCTGGAGGGTGGCAAGGTGCGGAACCTCACCAAACACGTCCGTCCTGGCTCGTACCAGTTCACCGCGTTACTTCCGATGGTCACGATTCTGACCGAGTTCGACGAGGAGACCAAAGCGGCGAAACTGGTGATGCATCGTACCGACCGCGACGAACAGATCGAGGTCGCCGACGGAGTCGCAGAAACCGTGGAAGTCGCCTGGCCCCGAAAGGGCCTGCTGTATAGTGCTCCTGGTGCTGAGACCCCAGGGATCTACTTCGTGCGAGCGAAGTGAACCCCGCTTCGCGGTCTGGCTATCTGGCCCTGCTGGCTTCGAGCAACCAAGCCTCATTTACCCACGCGGCGCCGCCGCGCGGGACCCGTTCGTTTGGGACCCCGCAGTGGAAACGCCCCAAGGCGCCGAGATCGGCGGGCGTCCTCATACAACGAATCAGACCAATGCTCAGCGCTAGCTGGTAGGGGCCGCCTGGGGATGCGGCCGAGCGGGTCGCATCTAGTGCTTGGCAGGAAACGCTCGGTGGGCGTGGAAACTCCTGTCCCCTATTACTGGCCTCGAACGCCAAACGCCGTCGTTTTACGAGGAAACCTTCGGTCCAGTGGCGGGCCTTGGACGTTTGGGCAAGCCAGCAGCGGCCGTGTTTACGGGTTGGACGACTACTTGGAATGCAAGTATCAGTGCGTGGGCGGAACCTCCGCTAGCGACTGCGCGCGCCAACCAGGCTCGCCTTCCCTTCAACCGAACCAGGACCGATCGGTGCCCCGAACCACCAAGAAAGCCCCAGCCACTAGGCAAGCCCCGACCCCTGGGAATGGCGGCAGTACGCCTGCCACGCCCAGCCCGCGCAAACGTTCTTCGAAACCCCAGAAGCGCACTCGTGAACCCGAACCCCGCCAGGCGCAACTGACACCCCGTGTCAGCGATGAACAGGCCACGGAGCACTTTCGCGGGCTCTTGCGTTACATCGGAGAAGATCCGTCGCGTGAGGGCTTGCTCGAGACCCCAGCACGGGTACTGCGTTCGTACCAGGAGCATTTCTCTGGTTACACGCAAAGCCCCGACGAACACCTCTCGAAGACCTTCACGGAAGTCGAAGGGTACGACGAGCTGGTGTTGGTGAGCGATATCGAGGTGTTCAGCCACTGCGAACATCACGTAGTGCCCTTCGTGGGCCGAGCACATGTCGCGTACATCCCCGACGGGCGCGTCGTTGGGCTGTCGAAGTTGGCGCGAGTCGTAGATGTCTTCGCCAAGCGGCTGCAAGTTCAAGAGAAGCTCACAGCACAGATCGCGGGTGCCATCCAAGAACACCTGCAGCCTCTCGGCGTGGCTGTAGTGCTGCAGTGCCAACATTTTTGCATGTGCTTCCGCGGCGTACGCAAAGCTGGCTCATGGACTACGACCAGCAAGCTCCACGGGATCTTCCTGACCGATCCCGCTGCGCGCATGGAACTTCTGACGCTGATCGGTCTTCACCGCGAGATTGGCGGCGCGGGCCACTCGTGATCGACTTTCGAGAAGTTGCTCACGAGTCCCCGAACCTGAGGTTGAGTGGGCCATGACCGTCGGCGCTATCGACATCGGCACCAATTCCGTCCGTCTCTTGGTGCTCGATCAGGACGGCGAAGAGCTGGCTCGGGAGATGCGAATCGCTCGACTAGGACAAGGAGTCGACGCGACACGCAGGCTGAGCGACGCCGCTATCGAGCGTACTCGCGCCGTGCTTAGGGAATACGCTGAAACGCTGACTCGTCTGCAAGCGACCCGCCTGCGCATGACCGCCACCAGTGCGGCCCGCGATGCCACGAATCGTGACCAGTTCTTCAGTGCCGTAAGTGAAGAGATCGGGCAGGAGCCCGAACTCCTCAGCGGTGAACAGGAAGCGCAGCTCTCCTTCCTCGGCGCGACCTCGAGTCTTCCACCTTCTACCGCTGGGTTCGTCGTGTTCGACATCGGGGGCGGCTCCACGGAGTTTGCCGTGGGCACGCATCACCCCACGCGTTTCGTCTCCCTCGATGTTGGTGCCGTTCGGGTTACCGAGCGCTTCGTCTCGACCGACCCGCCAACGCACGCTGAAATCGCCGGCGCAGAAACGGAAATCACCCGCATGCTGGACGACGCGGCTAGACAGCTCGCGCCCCGTGGCGACGAACTATGGGTGGGTCTGGCAGGAACGGTCACCACGTTCGCTGCACACGCAGCGGGGACCCTGCGCTACGCGCCTGAGCTCACCCACGGCCAGCCCTTGTCGTTCGAAGCGGTGCAAACCTTCAGCATGCAACTGCTGGCGCTACCCAGCAAGCAGCGCGCGGCGTTGCTCGTCGAACCCAAACGCGCGGAGGTAATCGTGGGTGGCGCGCTGGTGCTTCGCTCGATCATGCGCTACTTTCATCTCGAGTCGATCACTACGTCAGAACACGACATTCTCGACGGACTGGCGGCTTCGCTGCGCTGACGGCGACGCGCCCCCTCGACGCAAGCACGCGCCGCCACGACTTGGCTCGACCGCTACTGCATGTTGCGCGGATCGCGTAGCGCGAAGGCTGGCACGGTGACATCGAACACATCGTCAGCGCCGTGGGTCATTTGATAGGTGCCGTGCATGGAGCCGAAGGGGGTGCGCAGGGGACAGCCGGAACTGTATTCGAACGCCTCTCCTGGTGCGAGCGACGGCTGTTGGCCAACCACCCCAGGTCCCCGAACCTCTTCAACGGAGCCGTGTGCGTCCGTGATGATCCAGTGACGACTGAGCAACTTCACCACTCGCTCCCCGCGGTTTTCGATGCGAATGCGGTAGACGAAGAACCACAGTCGCCGCGCAGGATCCGAGCGCGCAGGTTCATAGTGAGATTCGACGGCGACGCGAACGTCGTGAGTGACCAGGCTGGGCAAGACGTCCCCACTATACCGACCTAGCGAGCCAAGCAACAGACACAGCGAGCTTTCCTCGTCAGTTCCCGCAGGCTCAGGGGCGCCTCGCAGCGCATCGCCAACTCCTAGACCCGCGGGCTGTGCGCGGCAGAAACCGCCTGAGGGCCAAGATCGCCAGGCCGCGGCGCGATTCACGGGTCCACTGCTCAGCTCTCGGCCCCGGCCATGACTGCGCTGATGACGCCCGAAAGCGTCTCGCTGGAGTTCCGGTTTGTGTGAACGTAGCGCAAGGTTCAAGCTCGTCGTCATGCCCGAACTACCCGAGGTCGAAGTCACGCGTCGTCGCATCAGCCCCTTCTTGCGCGATCGGGTGATCGCGCGCGTCGTGACCACAGCGCCGAGCTACTTCTTCCTCACCCCACCGACCACCCTCTCGCGGCGCTTGCGTGGAGCGACCATCCGGGAACTACGACGTCACGGCAAGTACCTGCTGGCTTGCTTCGGTGACGGTTCATCGCTTTTGCTGCACTTGGGGATGACGGGGCAACTGTTCACCCAATCCGCGTCCAGCCCCAGGTTATTGCGTTCCACCGCGGGCGCCGCGAAGACACCTGAAGCCCAGTCTAAGTTCACCCCAGACCAGCACACGCACCTGCAGCTCCACTTCGACGATGGTGGGCAAGCAGTGTATTTCCGTGACGTGCGCAAGTTCGGAAAAGTGCGTTGGCTTGCCGCAGGCGAGATCGAACCACGCTTGTCGAAGCTCGGTGTCGACGCGCTTGCCGCCGACACCGACACGCTGTGGCTAGCAGCTCGTTCCCGTAAAATACCCATCAAATCGCTGTTACTCGACCAAAGCGTCATTGCGGGAGTTGGTAACATCTACGCGGATGAAGCCTTGTTCGCGGCAGGCGTGCGGCCAACGCGCCGCTGCGACCGCGTCAGTCGCACTACCGCAGCGAGTATCGTTGTGGAAGTCAAACGCATCTTGTTGCGATCGATCGAAACGGGAGGCTCGAGCATCAGCGACTACATCAGCCCCGATGGGAGCGATGGCGGCTACCAAGACGAACGCATGGTTTACGCCAGAAAAGGATTGCCATGCCCGCGGTGCGCTCGCGCGATCCAGCGGGTCGTGATCGCCCAGCGCGGCTCACACTTCTGCAGCGCTTGCCAACGCTGAAGGCTTCAATTGCTGTTCGCGGCAACTGGCGCCGCGGCGAGCAACTGCTCCACCTTGGCCGCAAGCTGGTCGGCTGGGACTGGCTTTTGCAGGAACGCATGCTCGCCGACGTGCCTGGGCATCACGCCGTCAGCGTGCCCCGACACGTAAAGCACCTTCGGCTCGACGCCGAGCTGGCGAAGCGCGTCTATCATCTCAGGTCCGTTCATTTTCGGCATGACGACGTCCGTGATCACCAAGTCGACTCGTGGATCTTCTCGAACCTGCGCCAGTGCGTCCTCGCCACCGCTAGCCGTCCGCACTTCGTATCCCTGTCGAACCAGCGCGCGTGCCATGGCATGGCGCACTAGTGGTTCGTCGTCCACGAGTAACAAGCGACCAGAAGCGGCAGTTCGCGCGCTCAGTCCAACGCGCGGCGGGACAGAGAGCGTCTCGAGCGTGCGAGGGAAATAGACGCGAACCTGGGTACCCCTCCCCAGTTCGCTGTCGAGTTCCACGTGGCCACCGCTTTGCCGCACGATGCCGTAAACCATTGCCATACCCAAACCCGTTCCAGCTTCCCGATCTTTGGTCGTGAAGAACGGTTCGAACACCCGCCGCCTCGTCTCCGCATCCATGCCGCAACCGTCGTCAGTGACCCTGAGCAGAACGTAGTGCCCCGCGTCCAGCCCTGGTATGGCGCCACGTTCCAGGCGGCAGTTCTCAGTACGCAGCACCAACTCCCCACCACTCGGCATCGCGTCTCGAGCATTGACTGCGAGATTGACCAGTACCTGCCCCACTTGGGCCTCGTCAGCCTTGACGTGATGCAACGACACCGCGAGGTGCGTCGCAACACTGACACCTCGCCCCAGCAAGCGACGCAACATCGGCGTGAGGCGCTCGATCACTTCGTTCAAATCCAGCACACGCGCCGAGAACACGTGCCGACGCGAGAACGCCAACAGCTGTTCGGTCAACTTGGCAGCTCGCTCCGCGGCGAACTGAATCGTCTCGAGATCCGCGCGAGACGGGTCATCAGGCCCAGCTTCCGCCAAGACGGACTCGACCGAAACACAGATCGCGGCCAGCATGTTGTTGAAGTCGTGCGCGATGCCTCCGGCGAGAGTGCCCACCGCTTCCATCTTCTGAGATTGGCGCAAGTCTTCCTGCAGACGCTCGCGGTCGCGCAACGCCTGGGCTAGCTCCAAGGTGACGGGAACTTGACTTGCCAGCGCCTTGAGCACGTCGCCATCCTGGGCTGAGAACGACGCGGCATCCGCGGGCGCCAGCAGCACCACTGCCCCCACTGGCATCTCTTGAACGACCAACGGCGCCATGATCAGCGACCCCGACGTGCCGCCGTTGCTCGTCGACTCGACGATGGATACATCCCGCCCATCCAACACCGAACCAATCAAACTGGTATCGATCGCGCGGGCGTCGGAGAGGTCTTGGCGGGCGGCGTTCCGCATCGCAAGGATCCGCAAATCGCCAGGCGACACCGTCGGCGCCCGCCAGCCCTCTGGATCGCGCATCAACAGCACCCCACGCTCCGCCCCCAATGCACCAATCATCTCGTCGAGCACGGTGCGCGCTTGGTGCTCGGGCGCCAACTCCAAGGTGCTCGATCGGCTGATCTCGAGCAAAGCTCGAAGGTGCCTTCGGCTCTTCGACGCGTCCTCTAACGCGTTGAGCGTCGCTCCAGATTCGGGCTCTGCTAGGGCGAACTCTGACTGGACGCGCCGCTGACGATGAACGGCTCCACTCTCTTCCGCGAGGCGCTCGGCCAACCTGGCTTGCGTCAGTGCGGGTCCCAGCCTACCACCAGCACGCAACAGGTGCGCGCGCCCACGCGCGACCGCGTAGAGGACCCAAGGCGCATCCTCCTTCTCGCCCGCGAGTTGGGCGGCCTGGAAGAGACGCTCTGCCTTGCGCGTGTCGCCCTTGAAGTATGCCAGTGCCCCATCGACCACCAACGCGTGCGCGCGGATCAAGTCGATACGAGCGCACAGCCGCAAGTCGTTGGCCGCTTCCTGCAAGGCTCGAACGTGCCCCCGCCCCAACACGTCGCCGCTCGAGTAGCACGCGTCTACGCGTGCGTGAGCCAAGGTCGCGTAGTACTCGGACACTGCCAGGTGTACTCGACGCGGATCGTGTTTAGCGCTCTGAAACTCGGAGACTAGACTCTCGAAGTCGAGCCCGTAGTCGAACACTTCTGCGTGGACCCGCAAGCGCGATGCCTGGATCAAGGGGTAGTAGCCGCTGGCCACGGGGATCTTGCGGCAAGCCGCTTGCAACGCGTTGACCATGGAGGCATGGCTCTCCGTGCGTCCGAGATGCACAGCAGCTGCGCGCACGCGCAGCGCCAGCATCTCCGACACCAGCGCGCCCCCCTCGCCGCGAAGCACACGACCCGTTGCGATCTCCAGCCAACTCCATCCCTGACGACCATGACCACGCATGGTCTCCAGCAAGTCTTGGTTACACGCCATCAAGCTCAACTCGGGACTAGTGAGCCAGTTTTGATAGTTCGTGAGGGTCTTGGCGCCGAGCTGCAGGGAGCGTTCGATCTGCCCCTGCCAACCTGTCAACGCCGACTGCGTGTAATAGTAGTGCGCCAGCGAAACTGGGTCATCCACTCGCACGGTCATCTCGAACGTGAGCTCGGATAGCGACTCCGCGGCCCTAGATTTGCCGAGCATGGTGAGCAAGAAGGCCCACATCAAGTATGCGCGACTCAGTTGCGCTGACGGCCCCAACTTCGCTGCAACCTCGACTCCCCGCACCGCAGCATCCACGAGGCGACCTATCTGGGCGGTGACGGACGCCAGCCTTCCCCCCTGAAACAATAGGTTGGCGTGGAGTTCATAACGCCGTCGCGCTTCGTCGGAAACGGCGCCAGTCTCTCCGCGCGGCAGCGCCACCAGCAACTTGACCAAGCCTGCGGCACCCAACGGACTGATGCCGAGTGGTCGCTCCTGCATTTCGCGAAACCCGCGTTGTAGGGACGTCCACGCGCGCTGGGTGTCGAACTCGGCTTCATGAATCCAGGCTATCCGCGACAGGATGTGCGCTCGTTCGAGCGAATCCGTACTGCACGCTAGGCCAGCCTCGAAGCCCATGAGGCTCTCTCCCAGTTGTCCCAACCGCAAACGACACTCGGCAATGGCCAGTTCGAGCTTCTCCGCAGTTCGCTGCCCACCACCAATTCCTCGAGCGCACTCCAAGAACGAAAGTGCTCTGGCATTGTCGAACGCCTCAAACGCATGGCGACCTGCCTCAGCGTTGAATTCGAACGCGACGGACGCATCCACGTCGCTACCCGCCTGGCCCGCGTGATGCGCGATTCGATAAATGAGATCTGCGCCGAGAGACTTGGGATCGCTGCCGAACGCATCGAGCATCGCCCGAGCTGCGCGTGCGTGAAGTCGCGCCAGCGCGCGGGTGTCGAGCGGCGCCAGCAGCGCATCGCGAACGCACTGATGAACGAAACGATACTCCCCGTCCTCCACGCGCTCCGTCAGTCCAATCCGTCCCGCTTCGGCGAGTCCGTTTTCCGCTTCCAGGCTATGTTCACCACCTACTCCCTGAAGCAGTCTCAGCTCGAAAGGGTCCCCAAACACTGCAGCCAAACGCATGAGTTCGAGCGCCCCTGCGCCGAGCTGTGTCATTCGGCGCGCCATCAGGTCCACGGTACTGCTGGGAAGACTCAACTGCGCTACACGGGGAACGTCGAGCTGCCACGAACCCCAGCACGGCGTCAGTAGCCCGAGCTCCAAAACGGATCTGACGATCTCGAGCCCGCTCAGTGGTGTTCCGTCACCGAGTAACGCCAACGCGCGACAGTGCCCTGGGTCCAGGGTCAACGCCGACAGATACTGTCCTACGACTCGCGCGGTGGCTTCGGTCGTCAGGCGCTCGAGCGTGTGGTCCCAAGCGATGTGGTCCTGCAAAGCGCCCAAAAATCGTGCAGCCTGCGTCTCGCTGAGTGTATCATCCCGCAAGGTAACGCAGAAAAACGCTCCTGGATCGGCCGTCTCGATCACACGTCGAAACACTTTTCGACTGGCGTCGTCCAGCCACTGTACATCCTCGAGTACTAGCGCGAACTCGTGCCGACGCAGCACGCGTACGATGATCTCCGCCAAGCCTTCGATGTAGATGTCCTCCACGGGCTCGCGGTTCTGAACGCCCCCCTTTTCCCCCACGATCACACGCAGTCGCGGTGACAGGGGTCGGAGCAGGCGCGCGTGGTCCCCGGCATCCGCCAGCAACTCCTCCACCGCGGCTCGTGAGATACGCCCGTCCACCTGGACACATTCCTCCAGGAGTTGTCGAACCACGCCGAACGGAGCAAGGTCCCAGTTGCGGCAACGGGCGAACAATACCCTCGTGGGCTGTAGTTCTGTCGCGAGATCGCGCATCAGCTGCGACTTACCTGCACCTGGAGCACCACGTACCACGACCGCAGTGACCCCACTTCGCGTCGCGTATATCCGCCGCAGGCGCGTCAGCTCTGCTTGGCGCCCCACGGTGTTCGGCCTCAGCCGAGTTCCGCTGGAGCGCTTCGCCACACCAGTTCCCCGCTTGAGTTCGAGACTGAGCTCTCGCAGTGTCAAAGACTCAGCCGATTCCTCATCGAGCAGGCGCCGCAGCACTTTGCCGAACCTGGGCATTCTGGCGAGCGCAAGCTCCAGACTGAGCTCCGACGAAGACGCGTCCGGGGCCGCAACGCATCGACACAGAAGCTCACCCAAACAGCTCACGTCACTGCGTTCACTCCACACGCCTCCCACATGCGAAGCGTCACTTCCGATTCGCTCGAACGTCCTCCCAAAGTCGGAGAACCCCCACCCGTCACGCCTACGCAGCACGCGTTCGGCACTCATCTTGCCCTGTTCGCCCCCCGCTTCGTGCAAACGTCCGAGCGCGTCACAAAGGTCCGAGCCCAACTCCAAGAGCTCGCTCTCAGTAAGGGACCGCCGCCTCAGCGTCAACGCGAGCGACTCCGAGTTCGGAGCCTCCATCACGATGCGAGCGTGCTTGTCGTCCTGCTCGAAGTGGTGAATCTTGGGGAAGCCGCTCAACGCTAAGCGCGCGAGGCCGCCTACTCGGGCGCGCAGAGTAGAAGTCGTGGCTGACGTCGCATCAGCCACGGGCACGACCTGAACTTGATACTCGCGACCCGCTCGCTCGATTCTAGCGACACCAGTGAGCGACCCCCGTTCGAGTGGCTTGGTCTCGTGGTCGCGATGACCTGCCGCGCTCATGCGGCGAGGCTACAGCGGTCCCGATTGGATTTCACGAAAATATGGAAGCCCAGTTGGGCCAACCGTACTCCTCGATGACGACTCAGACGGCGTGCGCGGCTGGTGCGGGCGGCACCGCGTCAACCTGACGTACCTGGTCGAGTAGCGCAGAGAAGTGCGCAAAGATCATGTCCAACACGCGATCGACGTCAGGTGCGAGAGCAGGGTCGTCCAACAGCTCGTCTATCAACGCGAAACCTGAAGCCGCGTGAGCCTGATCTGCAGCGACGTGCTTACCAACAGCGGTCAGGGCGTTGACTGGGACGCCACAACCTCGTCCGAGCGCATCGATCCACGTGGGACCCGTGAGTACCGTAAAGTACTCGTTGACCAAGATGTAGACGACGTACAGGCGAGGTTCGCGATCGATGATCTCCTGGACACGCGCTATCAGATCGAGCGCTGCTGGAACGGGCGCGGCGTGCGCCGCATCGGCGTAGTCCAAACCGTAACGTCGAATGTCTGCGGCTGCCCAGCGATCGTGTCCACGCTCCTCTTCCATCTTTTCTCGGAAGTAAGAAGACAACACCGAAAGTCCTTTGGCCTGCGCACAGTGCATTGCACGCTCCATGTGCGGAACTGTGTGCTGCAGCATGTAGTGAATGCTGGCAAGGTAACGCGACACACCTACTGGCGAAATCTTCCCTTCGCGAGCAGCCGCCAAGGCTGGATGGTGAGCGATCACTTTCTCGGCTTCGCCGATTACGGCGTTTCGAATCACTTCTGAATACACGTGAATGCTTTCTGCGGTGTGGACATGAATCATCGCGAACCGCTCAGCGATCCGCTTGGTCTTCTAGTGCTGACAGATCTGCGTTCGAGAGTTCAACGAGCCCCCCCAAGACCCCAATGGCTCGCTCCACGACCCTTGTTTGCATCATTGATCGAGAGATCTTCTTACCCATGGTCTCCCCGCACGGTCGCTCGTCCACTCATCCCTCAGCGAGTCTCAGATACACATGTGAGCAAACTTCTTCTTCATTGTGCACACTCCTTTCCCATTGTTCATCAACTACCACCAGTCACCGCGGGCTTACGAATCACGTCCGCGGTATCGACTTCCGTGCAATTCCGCAGAATGCGAAAACCGATCAAAAAACTCACAACGTTGAACCTCTCCGAGGTAACAGGTAAACTTACAGAGCGCCCCCCAGCGATCACTGAGACTGGTCCCCGAAGCAACGAAGCGGTGCTTCAGCAGCGCTGATATGCATGGTGCGTTGGTCGGTGCTGTTTCGGCCTCGACGCGTTCCACTCCTCGTTCTGCCAGGGTGCGAAAGAGTAGTTTCAGCAAGCGGTGGTGAAGGGTGCGTCCTTGGTACGACTCTAGAAACGTGAGGCTTCGGATGTAGTACGTGGACCAGTCGACGGGATTGCCGACGAACATTCCCACCGTGACATCACCGTTGCGAAACGCGAACACGTCGCACACGTGGCCGACGAAAGCGCTCCTGGCGCGCACCACGGTTTCTTGGTCTTCCCCTCTGCGTCGAGCCAGCGACTCGCCGAAAATCTCCCCGAAGTTCTCCCGAGCGAACCGCTCTGCTGCATCGACGTCGGCTAACTCGACCATGATACCGTCGTCGGACGCTGCGAGCGGCATGTGGTCTCGCCAGTTGATGCCCCAGAGTAACGCGGTGAGGTTGACTGCCTGCGCGCCAGAAGTTGCGACCGATGTAGGAAAGCCGGGCGGCGCAGAACGCACACCCCGGACTGCATCAGCCCCTGCTGTAGGCGGTGGGTACGAATTCAATTCCCTCTCCTCCACTCCATCCTGAAGCTACAACGTGCCACGTGGCGAATAGATTAACTCCCATACGCACTAGCTTCTGAAATGGGCGGACCGGATCAGAACGGTAACCAGCCACATCTGCTCGAATCGATACGTTCGGCACACGTCGAGCATCGATCGATCCACCCTCATTGCGATTCGCTGTCGCACCGCGAGCGACATCTCAAGCGGCCGCGCTGGCACGCGCGCCGCTCATCATGTGGTCGGACGTGTGTTGCTAGACTTCCACGTACGACCATCGCGTCCACGTTGCGTGCCACGCAACGTCAGGGGTAAACTAAGACATTGCTCACCGCGAGAGGAAGCACGCGCGAACGAGAGCGTGCCCGCGGTGGAGGTCGTCGTGCTCAGCGACGCGACTCTGGTGGAGTCGCGGGAACACGTCGTTCAGACTGAACGGCATCATCCCAGATCCCCGACGGCACCCCATCAGGTAGCGTGGGCATGGGGCGACGCGGAGATGCGCCACCCGAGGGAGGAGGCGCTTGGCTACTGAGGTTTCGTTCGCTCGCGTCTTTTCCTCGTCGCTGGTCGCTCATCAGTCCGTCCCTTTCAGCCATGAGGGTAGCTCCGCCCCGAAGTCGTGGTCAACAGCTGCCGAACCCCAGGGCCAGTCGAGCAGCGAAACGACTTGCCCGAGCGAACCTGGCAGCGATATTGCTTGCCCACGCGTCATGAACAAATCCGTCGACCCGCAAAACCTCGGTACGCTGCTGCTTTCCTGTCCGGATCGACGCGGAATCGTTGCCACGCTCGCACAAGTCCTACATGGGCACGGCGCCAACATCCTCAGCGCCGATCAGCACCGCGACGCCGAAGCGGGGCAGTTCTTCCAGCGCGTGCAATTCGACTCCAGCGAACTACATACGGACCGTGTGGCGCTCGAACATGCGATCGTGGAGGTCGCCGAACGCTTCGACATGCAGGTGAGCCTGTCCTACGCGGACTACACGCCGCGGCTCGCCATCTTCGTCTCGAAGTACGATCACTGCCTGTACGATCTGTTGTGGCGACACCGAAGTGGCGAGTTGGCGTGTGAAATCCCACTGGTCGTCAGCAATCACGAAACCTTGCGACCCATCGCCGAACAGTTCGGCGTGGAGTTTGCCTGTTTTCCGATTACCAAAGAAACCAAGACCGAACAGGAACAGAAAGAGTTCGAGTTGCTGCGCAGTCGAAACATCGACTTGATCATCCTCGCGCGCTACATGCAGATTCTGTCCCCTGAGTTTACGCGCACCTATCCGAATCGCGTGATCAACATTCACCACTCGTTCTTGCCCGCGTTCATCGGCGGCAAGCCTTATCACCAGGCGCACACGCGAGGCGTCAAGCTAATCGGAGCAACGGCTCACTACGTCACCGCGGATCTCGACGAAGGGCCCATCATCGAGCAGGACGTGCTGCGGGCATCCCACAAGGATTCCGTGGACGATCTGGTGCGCAAGGGGCGAGACGTAGAACGCGCCGTGTTGGGCCGCGCCGTGCGTTGGCACATCGAACAGCGCGTGCTGCTGTGGGGCAACAAGACGGTGGTTTTCGAGTAAGGTTTCGGCGGACTCAGTTGAGCCCAGTGGGGCCGCGTTTGGGTGCTACGCCTTTGCGCACCAAGGCGTCCGCCAAAACGGCCGAACCAGTTCGAGACCAACGCTCGTACAAGTCGAGCAACGACGACTCATCATTTACCGCCGACGCAACTAGGGAATCCGCGACGTTTCTGAGGAGTTCGACGAACGATACGAATTGCTCGGCGAGCTCGTCGAACACGCCTCGGGCGGGCCCCGCGTGGGCTCGCAATATCGACGCGACGCCGCCGTACGCTAATTGCCCCAGATCCGCGACGTAGTCCGCATCGAGGCCACGATGCTCGAGGTGGTCCGAGTAGAAGCCACTGATGAACAATGCGTCATCCCCGAGCGCGCGCAATCGGTTGAAGCGCTCACCGCCAGAAGCGCGCATCGCCCGGACGAGGCGAACACCATAGGGTTCCACAGCATCGTCCAAGCTCGGCCTCCGCGCGTGGCCTGAGAGCAGAGCCACCAGGTACATCTCTGTATCGGGCGTGGTCTGAAAGTCTCGGGATCTCTTGGCGTGGCTGAGTGCTCCGCGAAAGAACTCCTCCGCCGCGACCTGAAGCTCCAATCCAGTTCGTTCCAAGTCGTCGTCCGTAGCCATACCCGTCACAGTTTTGTGTGGGTACAGCGCGCGCGCAAGCATGCGATGCATCCGGTTTGCGACGAAACACGGCGCGTTACGCACTCATCCCCCTGCAGAAACATGCAGCGTACTCGCTCGTGCGTCGTTGGTCTGCTATACTTCGCGCCCCCTCGAGGACCGCCAAACTTGGAGAGATGACGATGGCAATGAGCAACGCTGAAGTCGCGGCGCGACTAGCTGAACTTGACGGCTGGTCACATGTTAACGGAACCCTCAACAAGCGGTTCGAGTTCGACGACTTCGTTGCAGCTTTCGGCTGGATGTCTCGAGTCGCGCTCCATGCGGAAAAAATGGACCATCACCCCGACTGGAAGAACGTGTACAACCGTGTCGACGTCTGGCTTTCCACACACGACGCAGACGGCATCACCGAGCGCGACTTCTCACTTGCCGCAAAGATGGATTCATCGCGCTGAACCACGGCTGTAGGGTCTGAGGCCCGCAGGGTCCTCTCGTGTCGAAGTCGCAACTCCGTAGCAGAATTGCTGCGGCCCAAAACGCCACACCGAACGCAGGCGGTCGCCCGCACACGCGGCGTCCGCACGCTCACTCCGGCCCCGAGTTACTTGTCGTCCAACTTCTTCTTGCGCGTGTCGTACTTGTCTTTCGCGTACTCCAGCGCTTGCTTGCCGTAGTCGGGCGTCAACTTGCCGTCTTTGATCGCCTGCTTGGCCTTCTTGTCGTGCTTCTTGAGCTGCTTTTTCAGCTCGTCTTTGTCCTTCTCGTCTTTGGCCAGCTTGTCGTACGCGTCCCAAACCTTGGTGATTTCGTCGATGGCCTTCTGACCTGCCTCACGCTCAGCGTTGGCTTTGTCGACGACAGCCTTCGCGAGGGCCGCTTCCTTGTCGAGAATCTCCTTGTCGAGCGTCTGCAGCTCTGGCCCCACCCCACACGCTTTGCCCGCGTGATCGCGCCACTGACGCGCCAAGGACATGTCGAGAAAATCGTCTTGCATCGACTTGCGGGCGGTTGCCAACGCTTCGTCACACTTCGCTTGATCCTTGCCTTCGAGCAGTTCACAGCCGAGCGAGCTACCAGAGCCCAGCAACACGGCTACCAAGCCCAGCGATACACAACGATTCGATGCCTGCATGTTCGTCAATCCCTCTGCGTTGTGGGCAGCGCGCCCGACCCGTCTATAACATCGCGTGTGAGGGCAGCGCGATAATCGACCACCCCATACCTGGCGCGAATGGCCTGAAAGCGTCCCGATCGAGCTGGCCGCCTGGCCTACCACCGCCTAGGCATCCGAGTGCGAGGCGCTGTGGCACGTTCGAGTAGGTCCTGTGAGAGTGGCGGCACGACGTCCAGGCGCTCGAGTCACGACGCGGCGAACTCGTGTTCGTGTCTCTTGGTGAAGCGCGAGCCGCGGTGGCCGCAGCGCGTTCACTGAACGGCGAACCATGCGGCTGCCCTCGTCTGCAGTTGCCTTCTCCGCCCGTTTGTCCAAGAACCGAGCCCCGTGCTCGGGCTAGCCCGACTCGGTCCCCTGCTGGAGGTAATTCGGTGGAACTCGATCACATCCTCATTCAAGGCGCCAGCGAACACAACCTCAAGCACGTCGACGTCAAGATCCCCAAGAAGAAGCTCGTCGTCATCACGGGAGTGTCCGGCTCGGGAAAGTCTTCGCTCGCCTTCGACACACTGTACGCCGAGGGTCAACGCCGCTACGTCGAATCACTATCGGCGTACGCCCGGCAGTTTCTCGGGCAAATGGACAAGCCCCGCTACGAGACACTGCGAGGGCTGGCTCCAACCATTTCGATCGAGCAGAAAACCACGGGTAGCAACCCTCGCTCGACCGTCGGCACGATCACCGAGATTCTCGACTACCTGCGGGTGCTTTACGCACGCGTGGGCGAGCAACACTGCCACCAGTGTGGCAAGCGGGTGAGTGGGCAGTCGGCTGAGCAGATCACGCGCGAACTCGCGAAGCTCCCCGCGGGCAGCAAACTGTGGCTGATGGTCCGCGTGCTCGAGAACCGCAAGGGCGAACATCGAGACCTACTCGAACGCTGCCGCAATGAGGGCTACGTACGCCTTCGCGTCGACGGCGAGTTCGTGCGTAGCGAAGACGTCAACGCATTGGACAAGCGAAAGAAACACGACGTCGATCTGGTCGTGGATCGTCTGGTGATAGGCAAGAGCGACCGACAACGCCTGACGGACTCCGTCGAGACCGCGCTGCGACGTGGAGACGGTGTAATCCTGACACGCGTCGAAGGTCAGTCTCGCGATCGGGTGTTCTCACGCAACCTGGCGTGTGACCACTGCGGCATCTCGTTTCCAGAGCTGACGCCTCAGTCATTCTCGTTCAACAGCCCTCAGGGTATGTGCAGCGCGTGCAATGGCCTGGGAACCCGTGTGGAAATCGATCCCAAGCTAGTCATCCCCGACGAGTCGAAGAGCGTGGACGACGGTTGTATCGCGCCGTGGGGCGAGGACGTTTCCGAGAAGAAGACGTGGGACTTTCGCAGCCAGATGCTCGAACACCTGGGCATCAACACAAAAAAACCCTGGAACAAACTGCCGAAAACCAAACGCGACAGGCTGCTGTGGGGGACGGGTGAAAAGCGCTACGAAGTCACGTGGGAAGCCAAGAGCGGGCAAGGCAAGTTCAAGATCCAGTGGGAGGGCGTGATCCCGCGCTTGATGCGACGTTTTCGTCAGACAGCCAGCGAACGCGCGCGGAGTTGGTACGCCCAGTTCATGGCCGACACCAACTGCTCGCTATGCAGCGGCAACCGTGTTCGCCCCGAGAGTGCAGCTGTCAAAATCGCGGGCAAGAGCATCGTCGACGTATCTCGGCTCACGGTTACGGAAGCCCACGCGTACTTCCGCGACCTGAAGCTCGACGGGGCCGCTGCACAAATTTCGGCCGAGGTCGTCAAGGAGTTGCAGAGCCGGATCGGTTTCTTGGTGGCTGTAGGCCTGGGTTACCTGTCGTTAGATCGCACGGGTCCCAGCCTGTCTGGTGGTGAGGCGCAGCGTATCCGTTTGGCGAGCCAGGTAGGTTCGGAACTCTCGGGCGTGATCTACGTGCTCGATGAGCCATCCATCGGGCTGCATCAACGTGATAACAAGAAGCTGCTACAGACGCTGTGCAAGATGCGCGATATCGGCAACACGGTCGTTTGCGTCGAGCACGACGAGGAGACGATTCGCGCAGCCGACTACGTGATCGACTTCGGCCCAGGTGCAGGAGTATTAGGGGGGGAAGTGGTGTTCAGCGGGAGCTGTGCGGGTCTCGAAGAGAGCGCGCGCAGCCTCACGGGCGCGTACCTCTCAGGTCGCCTACTGATCGAGCGGCGCGAACAGCGCGCCCCCAGTGGAGAGATTCAGCTGCGCGGCGCGCGCGAAAACAACTTGAAGAACGTCGATGTGAACGTGCCCCTGGGAGTGTTCGTCGCGGTCACAGGCGTGTCCGGGGCTGGCAAGTCGACGTTGATCAACGACATCCTGACCCCTGCCCTGGAACGCAAGCTCTCCGAGTCGACCGCCAAGGTGGGCGCCCACGATCAGATCCTCGGCAGCGAACAAATCGACCGCATCATCGACATCGACCAGCGCCCAATCGGCCGCACGCCGCGCAGCAACCCCGTCACCTACATCAAGGTGTTCGACGAGATCCGCAAGTTCTTCGCGGCACTCCCCGAAGCCCGAGCGCGCGGCTACTCGCCCGGCAGGTTCTCGTTCAACGTCAAAGGTGGGCGCTGCGAGGCGTGTGAAGGCGATGGCGTGCGCAAGATCGAAATGCACTTCCTGGCGGACGTCTACGTGCGTTGTGAAGAATGCCGCGGGCAACGCTACAACACGGCAACCCTCGAGATCCGCTACCGAGGCAAGTCGATTGCCGAGGTTCTGGGGCTGACGGTCCACGAAGCACTCGAGTTGTTCGACGCACATCCGAACATCAAGGGGCCGCTCAGTCTGCTGTCGGAGGTGGGGCTGGAGTACATGCCGCTGGGACAAGCCTCGCCCACGTTGTCTGGTGGAGAGGCCCAACGCATCAAGCTCGCGCGCGAGCTCTCCAAGCGCACCCGCGGCCGCACGCTCTACGTTCTGGATGAACCCACGACGGGGCTGCACTTCGAAGACATCCGCAAGCTCCTCGACGTGCTGCACCGATTGGTCGACGCGGGCAACACCGTGCTCGTGATCGAACACAACCTCGACGTGATCATGTGCGCCGACCACATCATCGACCTAGGCCCCGAAGGTGGTCCCGATGGGGGTGAGCTGGTGGCTCAGGGGAGCGTCGAGGAAGTGATGCAGAACAAGGCGTCCCACACTGGCCAGGCCCTTGCTGCGCATGTGAAGTCGAACGCGCAACGGGCAACGAAAGCGCGCCGTGACACCAATGGGGGAGTATCTCGCTCCGCTCGCAGGTCCGGGGCCGCGTCCACCTTAGCGGGCCGGACATCCAGGAAACGCGCTAGCGCCCGTGCTGACTGACGCCTGAGACGCTAGCGCACGGCCATCGATGGTGCGCGCCCGCCACCGACGTTACGCAACGGCATGCGGCGAGGGCCTTCACCCTGCCTAGGCACATAGGCACCGACCCGAGGGGATGACGTCAGTACGCGTTACGATCGCCGAGTACGCGGAATGCGGTCCGAAAGATGATCTCGAGGTCCCAGCTGAGGTCCCAGTTCTCGATATAGTGGAGGTCGTGCTCCACGCGCGCCTTCATCTTGTCGATGGTGTCGGTCTCCCCGCGGTGACCGTTCACTTGAGCCCAGCCCGTGATGCCAGGCTTCACCTTGTGCCGAAGCATGTAGCCATGAATGATACTGCGGAACTCTTCGTTGTGGGCAACGGCGTGGGGGCGCGGGCCGACGATCGACATGTCGCCGCGAAGAACGTTGAAGAACTGAGGCAACTCGTCGATCGAAGTGCGTCGTAGGAACGCGCCGACGGGAGTGATTCGCTGATCACCGGGCTTCGCCTGGGCCACGTTGGCCCCGTCGTCCGCAGTGGTCATCGTGCGAAACTTGTAGACCTTGATCGGCTTACCACCGAGCCCATAACGAGTCTGCGCGAACAACACGGGACCCTTGGTGGTCAGCTTGATGGCGGCCGCGACGACCAACATCACTGGCGAGGCCATCAGCAGGAACAACGTACCAAGCACCAAGTCTTCGACGCGCTTGAGCAGTGCTGAAGTGCCGTTGAAGGGCGTATCGAACAGCGAAACGGCAGGCATGCCTCCGACGGTCACCCAACGGGCGCGAAGTACGTCGAACGCGCTGAAGTCGGTCACGAGCTGAACGGTCGCAGTGGTATCCGCTAACTCCGCCACGGTTTGGGCGATTCTGGATTCTGCCTTGAGGGGGAGGGTGATGTAGACGAAGTCGATCTCCCCAGCCCTCGCCTGCGCCAGCAGGTCCTCGAACCCACCTGCCAAAACCTCGTCGCCGAGCACGTCTTTGACCCGCCGGGAACTTCGGAAGTCGTAGATCCCCTTCACCCGGATGCCATGACTGGGATCTCCGAGCTCGGAGCGTAACTTCACTGCCAGCGGCGTCGCACCGACCAGCGCAGCGGTACGCGTGTTCATTCCCTTGGCGCGGAAAGTACCCAGGACGCCGTTCTTCAAGGTGCGAATCAGCACCAAGCCGAACGCAGCGCCCAGGAACCAGGCGAAGGTTGCCACGCGCGAGTGGTCCTCGGACGTCTTCGTCGCGAACAGCCAGGTGAAGACGACGGGGATGGCGAGCAGCCAAGACCACAACACGACCCGTAACTCGTCGCGTAACGTCGAGCCACGCCATGCGCGGTACGCGCCATTGGCTTCACCCGCCACCGCAAAGGTGATCACGGCAACCACGCCGAGGATGATATCCTGACCAGTCCAAACCTTCGCGTAGCCCAGCGTGACGAGCGCCTGTACGCCGACGATCACGACGACGTCTGCAGCGCGTTGACCTGCGGCCAACACTCCCGAGTACTGTCTTATCGTTCCGGTCTTCACTTGGAGGGGTTCCCAACGGGTGGAATAAGTCGAGTTGCACCCAGTATCTCCAGGGATTGGATTGATTCAAGTGAAGACCACCAGATAATCACTTGCAGTACCGAGACGGTGCACTCGCCGAATTAGCTCCCACAGCTGAAGCGTCGATGTCACACCGCGTTAACACAGAGAACCTAGCCCATTCGAGCTAACCCCTGTTCCTACGGACGCCCGTCGAGATCTGACCTATCGGTCATTCTTTTTTGGTTTCAAGCACTTACAGGTATGTATCGTATACTACCGCTGGAGCCCGGGGCAGCCATGACCCACGGCATGGCGGATTACGCAGAGCGATCACGAAAACGCCCCGCTCGAAAACCTTCATTCGCCCGCGCGTGAACGGACGGCCCCGGGTGACTCCTCGAACGTCGCCAACACCGAACCCCCCACTCGCCCCAGCTGCCGACCCCGCCTCGACGTCACCACAAAGAGCGCTGTCTTCGCGCCGCACGGAGTCGTGTGCGGCGACGTTTGAGGCGAGCCACCCCAAAGTAGACACCTGCGCTTAACACGTTGAACGAGGCTGCGTGAGTGCCACACAGAACGGATGAACGCTGCCCTCACCTGTAGCGACGCGTCGGGAACCACCCTGCCCCGATGAATACCAAGCCCGTGACCTCTCGAACTTCGAACTCGTTCTCCCAATGGGGAGTGCGAAAACCGGCCCGAATTCCACCGCGCCACAACACCGCATTCTGGTCCCAGAACACCGAAGCACTGGTGCCGAAGCCACTCTCACTGGGGTTGGTCTCCAGAGGGTCGACGAACGCTACCGCGTAGGTCACGACGTCTGCGACCAGCGCCACTTGGGGCGAAAGCGTCTGGCGGGTCGTGGCGGTCAAGCTCGCCTGAGGTCGGATCTCCAGCAAGAACGGATCCAGGCGGCCGTCGAGTCCAAGCTGGATACTGTCGACACCGCGCTGACGCTCTCGACTGATGAACGCCGTACCGACGCCGTAGTAATGGGCGGGGGCTCGATCGGCGTCACCGCGCGCGTCGAGCTCCTCGATGCGCCCAACACCCGCCGAAACGCCTCCCTGCACCCCTCGCGTCACAGTCTTGCCCCAGCCCAAGGTCAACTCCGTGGACAGTTGATCCACTTCTGGGAAGAATGCGAGTTGCGTTCCGACCGCGAGACGCAAGAGGTCCGTGCGGGTCAAACGATGCTCCGCGCTTTGGAGCACTCCAACCCCCATGCTCTCTTGCGGTCCGCCGAACGTGTCGTCGTCGATGCCGATCGTTTGGTACGTCCAGGGCAGCTCCGTGCGAATCGACCAACGCCTGGACAGCTGGTGATTCAGCGATAGCCGAGCGTTGAGCGCGAAAATGTTGACGAATGGATCCGCGGGGGCGACAGCCTGCGTGTCGCCGAACACCTGGGTGACAGCCGTATAGTCGAGCTCCCCAACCGTGAGCGTCGATGTCGCGTCGAAGGAAGTTCGCTTGCCCAGTAGCGGGGCCCCAAACAGTTCCAATTGATGTAGCACCGCTGGACGTGCGAGTTTCAGCTCGTTCGGAAAACGCCAAAACGCCCGAGGCGAGTAGCTGCTCCTAAACCTGTCCCCCCTGGAGCTCGGCTCGACGACTCCAACGGTCGGCGACACGGCTCCAGTCACGGCGGCTTCATTCTGGGTCCCGCCTGCCACGGGAAGCACGCCTCCAGCAACCTCTGCGTCCACCGCGCTGACCAGCTGCAGCAGAGCGATCAAGCTGACAGCAGGTACGCTACTCATCTCTCTGAGCCCGACAGGACGTCACTCGACCAAGACCGTGTCGCCATCTCGCAGTTCGAACTGCAGCGCGGCGGGATCGGGTCTGGTCAGATCCGCGTAGCGAAAGCGAATTCGCTGAGCCGTCGGTTGCCCCCGAACTACGTAGATCTCCTCGACGTCTGCGAACTCGGACAGCCCTCCTGCCTTACCTATGGCCGCCAGTACACCCGAGCCATGCGCAATCTCGAAGGATCCCGCAGTGCCGACCTCACCCATGACCGTTACGTTCAGCGGGCTGTACGAGAGCAAGGTCACCGCCACACGCGGATCCTGAATCACTTTCGAGAGCCGTGTCGCGATCAACTCCGAGGCCTTGGCGGCATCCAACCCGCCCACCTCGACCAGCCCGACGATCGGGTGACTGTATTCACCTGCCGCCCCCACGACGAACTCCCCAGACAGATCTCTGTGCCCGGTGACTTGCACCAGGATCTTGTCCCCGGGGTGAATCTCCACGCGGGGACCCTTCTCCGAAACCGCGGGCAGCTCGCTGTACCACACGTAGTGGGGACGCGGTGCGCACGAGAAAAGAGCGATAGAAAAGACTAAAGCAACGATTTTGGACACGGGTGTTTCGACTTCACGACTTCAGCAACTCGGGGTGCTGTTTGAGCAATCGGCGCGCTTCCAACAGCGCAACGATGAGCATGGCGATCGCCAAGCCACCAGCCAACCCCATACCGAGTCGTTTCGCCAAGAACTTTCGCGAACCCGATGCGACGATCTCCGCAGGCGAAACGATCTCGTAACGGGCGCGTACGTTGGCTGTCTCGAGGTCAATCTCGACGCGTTTCTCGCGGTGTCGCTCGAACAACTGGTCACGCAGCGACTGCAACGACTTCTGACGCCGCGAGAGTTGCTGAATCGTCACGTCGACCTCGGGCACCGCGGCCGCTCGCCCAGCCGCCCCTGCGAGCTGCTCCCGCACCTTGGCCAGCGCGCTCTCCGCCACTTTGAGCTCCCCCGTGTGCTGCTGCAGCAGACGAGAAAGCTCCTGCTGCCGAGGGTCGACGGTACGCTCTAGCTCCGTCACGCCTGAGCTGAGCTTTTGCTCGACCTCTCGCTCCAACATCGCGATGCGCGTGGCTAGCCGGCTCACGTCAGGATGATCGTCAGTCAAGCCGTCAGCCTTGTGCCGCGCGAGATCCCGCTGCATCTTGGCCAGCTCGTCCTGTAACGGTTTGAGGTTTTCCACGCGCCGAGACACGACGGTGTCCGTCTTGCTCATTTGCGCGCGAACGTTCGCAGCCTCGATGCGATGCCGCTCGACCTGCAGCTCGAGATCGGCCTTGCGCTGGGTCAGATCCAACTTGTTGAGCATCACGGCGGATGCCTGCTCGGGAAGGCTGTCGATGTGTTTACGACGAAACTCCGACACCTCGGTGTCGATCTGGCTCAGCTCTTCGTTGACCTTCTCGAGTTCGCTCTCCATGAACTCGGCTTGCGACTTGAGCACCTTGATCGAGTTGTCGACCTCGGACGCCAAGTACGTCTCCAAGTAGTTCGACAGAAAGTCGATCGAAGAAAACCCACCGCCCCAGTCGGGAGGTAACGCCAGCTGCGCGACGTATACACCCGTCGGCCCCACCAGCTGACGTTCGATCTTGAGCCCATCGGTCACGGTGTCCGTCAGCTCGGGGTTGGGTGCCACGCCCAACTGTTCGAGCGTTGCCGTCACCAGTTTGGGGCTGGCGAAGTTGCTCTCGGGCTCGTTGAAGAAGGTTTCGCTCTGCTGCCGCGGAGCCTGGTAACCCATCGGAATGGGTTGCTGCGCTTGACTGAGCTTGACTGCCGCGGAAACCGTTTCAGGCGCGGGTCGGACCTTGACACTGTAGGCGCCGAGTGCCAGACCGATCAGCGGAAGCGGTACGACGACCCACAAATTACGCCGAAGCAGACGGGCAAACGCTACCGCCCGACGCACCAACGTAAAAACGGGGTTCTCTTGCTCCAGCGCGAGCGGATCGGAGCCGATCGTGATGTGACGCTGCAAGTCTGGCCCGCGCAGTTGCACCGCGTCCGCCGTGCCGCCGTTCAATTGACGTGGCACGGACACGGTCAACGTCGACTCGTTCGCCCCTTCTTGCAGAAATACTAGTGACGTTTCACCGATCTGGATTCGATCACGCTTGCGCAGCTTGCGCTCGGAGATCAACACGTCGTTCAGCAGCGTGCCGTTGCGAGACTGTAGATCGACGACGTGGTAGCCGTCGGGTCGGTGTTCGATGCGCGCGTGTTCGTGAGAGACTAGCGCGTCGGAAAGATTGATATCCGCCTCGGCGCTTCGCCCGATCAGCGTGTCGTTGTCGCCCAGCAAATGCAGTCGCCCAGCGCGAGGCCCCTCCAATATCAAGAGGAACGCGCGGGTCGTCCCCCCGAACGGGGCTAGCTTCTGAAGTTTCCGCTCCAGGGAATCAGAGCTTGGTGGCGAACTACTTTGAACCACGGCAGCCGTTTGTAGCACAATCGGAAGGCGCGTTGCCTATGATACGCCTTTCCACGTCAACCGCCGGGATCGCCTCCCATATTTTGGGAGCCATCACAGGCAAACGCCCCACCAGCACTGCCAACGTGACCAGTAACGCTCTGAACCTGCTGGGAATGCCCCTAGCATCGATGACGGTTATCGAACTTCTGCAGCATATCGAAACGCAGCTGTCGCAGAAGCGCGGGGGCTGGGTGGTTACAGCCAACTTGGACATCCTGCGCCACTTTCTATCCAACGAGAAAGCCCGGGAGGCCTACCTCGCGGCAGATCTCCGGGTCGCAGATGGAATGCCACTCGTGTGGGCATCCCATCTGAAAGGCTGTCCCCTCCCCGAACGCGTAGCGGGCTCGAGCGTTTGTGAACCGCTCTTAGAAATGTGCGCCCGACGGGGGTTTCGGGCGGTCTTGTTGGGTGGAGCGGAAGGCACCGCTGAGCGCGTCGCCGAGAGTTTTTCCTCGCGATCACCGGGCTTCGAGGTGCGCGGCAACTCACGGCTGCGTTTCTCCTCCAACCCGAGTGATGACGAGCTCGAGGCAGCCCAGCGCGTGTTGGCAGACGGGGGGTGCGATCTGGTGTTGGTCGGCCTGGGCTCCCCCAAGCAGGAGTTGGTCATCGAACGACTGAGAGAACGTTGGCCCGCCGCGTGGTTCATGGGCGTGGGGGGCAGCTTCAACTTTCTCACGGGGGACGTTCGGAGAGCCCCGTACGTCGTTCAAGAGTTGGGATTGGAGTGGGTGCATCGGCTGCTCAAAGATCCTCGCCGCCTCGGTCCCCGCTATCTGAGGGACGATCTGCCCGTAGGAGCGCGGCTTCTCGCAGACTCGATGCGCGCCCGGTTGAAGCTCTGGCGCCAATAGAGCGCTGCATCTCGGCTACGTCGACCGAGTTTCGCGGAACACGGTAACTCGTACCACACAGCGAGGGACGGACTCGTGAGGCGCGTTGGTACGGGGCGTTTGCACCAGCATCGTTCGCCAACGGGTCTGGTTGAGTGTGAAGCAGATGACGCGTTACTTCGCGCTGGCGTTCGGATACCTTCGAGCGCCTGCGATGCTTCAGCAACGACTACGACATGTACTGATCGCGCTGGGTGTGGGCGGCCTAGGGCTCTTGACCGCGTTGTGTTGCTCGCTCAGCGGGGACGCTCCCCCACCAGCGGCTCCGCGGCCCCCGACTCTCGCCCCCGAGCGAACAGCAGCGGAGGTGGCGGAGGTGGAACGGGCCTGGGAGTTCATCAGCAACGAGTCCGACGAAAGCCCCACGGAATATTGGTGGTGGGAAGCAGAGCGCCCGCAGAGGACCAACTTTCCCGAGCATCACCCGTTCGAACCCGAGAACGCCGAGCAGGCCGCAGTGCTGTCCGATGGTAAATGGATCGGCGCCGCTGATGCAGGCAGGCAGCTGTTTCTCGAGTACCAAGTCCAAGTTCCCCATTCAGGCACTTATCAACTGCACGCACGCAAGTTCTGGAGTCACGGTCCTTTTCGTTGGCGCTTCGACGAACAGGACTGGCGTACGTGTGGAGGCGAAGTCGTTCTGCTGGACGCGGCCCCACTGAGACTGCACGTCGAGGCCAACTGGGTGGAGTTGGGGGACGTGGAGCTCAGCGCGGGCACGCACGGCTTCCGCGTCGAGTTGCTCGAACCCAATAGCCCAGCGGCGTTCGATGCTTTCGTACTCACGCGGAGCGGATTCACCCCTCGCGGAAAGCTGAAACCCGATGAGGCCCACGAGCTACCACCCGACGGCTGGGTTACGTTCGCCCCCCCCGCCGACTCGTTCGCGGACACGCCACTGGATCTGCGTTCGCTCAATCACGCGCGAGCAGGCGACGCAGGTTTCGTTCAGGTTCGCGGGGATGGCTTCGTGTTTCAGAAAACGGGCGAACCAGCGAAATTCTGGGGCATGAACGCTGGGCACGAGGTGCTCCAACTGTCACCCGCCGCCATGGCTCGATACGCTCGGCGTCAAGCGAAGTTCGGCGTCAACCTCGTTCGGCTGCACGGCGCGATATTTCGAGAAGAAGCATTTCAAGAGTTCGACGCGGGAAAGCTCGAACGCATTCACGCGCTGGCCGCCGCACTGAGAGCCGAGGGCATCTACCTGGCGCTGTCCGTGTACTTTCCGGTCTGGGTGAGCATGAAAGCCAGCGACGGATTCGCAGGCTACGATGGGCAGCAACCTTTCTCGTTACCCTACTTCAGCAAGCGCTTTCAGGCGATTCAGCACGAGTGGTGGCGCAAGTTGCTCGAACCAGTGAACCCCCACACGGGAGTGTCGCTGGCAAACGACCCCGCGCTGGCTATGGTGGAGTTCGTCAACGAGGATTCGACGTTGTTCTGGACCTTCCAGCCCTATGGCACGATCCCCGAGGCCCAGTCGGCAGAGCTCGAACGTCAGTTTGCCGCCTGGTTGATCGACAAGTATGGAGATCTCGATCGCGCCTACGCACACTGGAAGAGCAAACCCGCAAACAACGACAATCTCGCAGCGAAGCGTGTTGCGTTTCTGAGCCTGTGGGAAATCTCGACGGAACGCTCGGCGCGGGCGCAAGACACGGCGGAGTTTCTCACGCGCAGCATGCGTGAGTATTACGGGCGGACCCAACGCTTCCTGCGAGAAGAGCTCGGCGTGCGCGCCCCCACGGTTTGCTCGAACTGGATGACCGCGGACCCTCGCATACTGGGTCCACTCGATGACTGGGCGAACGCCGTGTGTGACGTCATGGACCGCCACGGGTACCACTCGGGTCATCACGACGGCGATGGCGCGGCGTATTCGGTCCGCGCGGGACACGAGTACGAAGACCGTTCGGCGTTGCGCGTCGACTTCACGCCGCGCCCCGAAGGACAGGAGCATCGTGGAGGTCTCTCGTTGCCCTTCGCTGAGCCACGCATCAACGGTAAACCCAGCATGGTCAGCGAATTGGGCTGGACGTGGCCCAATCGCTATCGCGCCGAGGGACCTCTGCTCACTGCCGTTTACGGGAGCCTGCACGGGCTCGACGCACCCGTGTTCTTCGTGAGCTCCGAAACCACTTGGGTCAGTAGCCTCGGCAAGTTCGACGCCAGCGAACCCGCTACCATGGGCACGTTCCCCGCTGCCGCCCGGGCTTTTCGCACAGGCATGGTTCGACCTGCAGAGCCCGTCGTCAAAGGAGCGCTCACCGAGCGAGCTCTATTCGCCTTGAACGGTGTCCCACTCGCGTCAGTGCCCGCGCTGGACAACCTGCGTGCGAAGGACATCCCGCTCGGACGAACGACGATGGACACGACGCGTGGGATCGATCCGCTGGCGATGTTAGTCGGGCCCGTCGAGTTCTCGCTCGGCGCAAACGCCGATCACCTCGAACAGCAGGACCTGGCTCCCTTCGTCGACACGAAGGCTCACACGGTACGCTCGAGCACGGGAGAAGTGTTCTTGCGCTATGATGAGGGCGTGCTCGAAGTGACCACCCCCTCGCTGGAAGCAGTCGCGGGCTTCCTCGGCGCGGCCGGCCCCGTCGAACTGCCTCACTTGAAGCTCGAGCTCGAAAACCAGTACGCCACGGCGGCGCTCGTGACGCTCGACGGCGCCCCGCTCAGTGAATCGAAACAGCTGCTCCTGCAAATCGTCACGGAGGTGCAGAACAGCGGCTGGCGAACGAAAGGGAAAGAGCTTCAGGTAGTGGACGATCCTGGTGGTCCCCCGCTCCTCGTCCGCGCCGCGTACGGTCACTTCGCGATCGAGGGCTGGGACATGGATGACGTTCGAATCGTCGCTTTGGACGCCAATGGGACGCCCACCCGACGCTTTGTCGGCGGCTCTCGCAGCGTCCCGTTGTTACCGGGCCCGCTCTATTATCTGATCACCCGCTGAGGAGCCGCGTCACGCACTGTAATTCTACGTCGCGCGAACCGCAGTAGCAGCGATCGCTTCTCGACTCAGCCTGCCTTCTCGGCGCCGTTCTTCTCGTGTGGCGCTGCCGTTCGCCTCACGTCGCGTGACGCAGGCGCGATCACGCGATTCGACGGCCACCAGGGGCTACTGCGAATCAGATCGCGAGTGTAGTGAGGCGTCGCGTCCCAACTCTTGCCCATGATCGCTCGCTTCGCAGCCCCCGCCAGCCGCGAAGCTACAGCAGCCGCGTCGGTCGCCATGGCGTACACGAGGCCATGATTCTTCACGAAGTAGCGCGCCCGCGAATCGAACCAGGTGCGCGGCATGCGCTTGTGGGGTGAACCACTCGCGCCCGTACCCGTCGTTTGGCCTCCGAGGTGAACCACCTGACTCTGGGGAACGTGCCAACACGACCAGCCGTAGGCTTTGGCGAGGCGACAAAAGTCGGTTTCCTCCCAATACAGGAAAAAGCTCTCGTCGAGGCCGCCGATCTCCTCGATCAACGCACGGCGCACCATCATCGACGACCCCTGAACCCAGTCGACCTCTTCTGGCACGTCGCTCATGGCGCGAGGTACGGCGTGTTCGCCCAGCAGTCGGGAGACGTACCCCCACTGCACGGAGGACTCGATTTCGCTCAGAATGCTCGGAAAGCGAAACGCGGTCGACCAGGACGAACCATCTTCATTCTGCAGGCCGCTACCCGCAATCCCTGCGCGAGGATGGGCCTGTAGAAAGTCAATCAGCGCGCCGACTGCACCTGGCCGCACGAAGGCGTCGGGATTGAGCAGGTGGAAGTAATCGGGAGGCTTGCTTTGGGAGAGCCCCAGCCTGAATCCGATGTTGTTGCCATAGGCAAACCCACCGTTTTTCTCCGCAACGATCAGTTGCACCCAATCGCCGAGTTGATGCTCGTCGATTGTGGTCCGGATCTCTGGGGCGTCACCCGAGTCGTTGTCGATCACCACCGCGGTCAGATCGAACGACGCTTCACGACGTTCTTCGGCCAATAGCCGCAGCCCCTCCGTCACCATCTTGGCCGACTTGTAGCTGACGATGATGACGAGCACGGACGGACGCGTCATGGGCGCGTCTCCGGTGTCTGGCCGCCAATCGCTTGCTCAATCAAGCCGCGCAGCGCGCCCGCCTCCTTGTCGACGTCGTGATTCTGTTTGACGAGACGTCGACCCGCTTGCCCCATCTCGACGAGCCGCGCCGTCGGAGTGTTCAATGCGGTTGTTATCGTCTCGACCAACGCGTCGACGGATCCGGCGGGCACCAGCCATCCGCACTCGGGGGTGACCAGCTCCGCGATCCCGGCAACGTTGGTCGAGATGACAGGTCGCCCTACCGCTAGCGCTTCCATCAGTGCAACGGGCAAACCCTCGGCGAAACTCGGGAGTACGAACACCCGCGCGGCGTCCAACTCGGCGCGGACGCGCTCAGCGTCCGCCCAGCCCGTGATCGTGACTGCGTCCGCGAGGCCCAACGTACGCACCCGTTTCTCTATTTCTTCTCGAAGTTCACCATCGCCGACCAATACCAGACTGACGCCAGGAATCTTCTGTTTCACTCGCGCCAGCGCTTCGATCAGAAGCAGCTGTCCCTTTTGCTCGCTCAAGCGCGCGACACTGACGAGGCGTAGCGACTCTGGTAGCGGCGCGGGCTCCGACTCCAGCAATCGACCGTCCACACCGCAGTGCACGACGTGGACCTTGGACCATTTGGAGTGCGCGCAGCGGCGATACAGCTGGCTGCGACCGAAACTACTCACGCCCACCACGAATGCCGCCGCGTCGACTTTCGCTTCCAGTCCGAGCATGACGGGGTTGTCGAACTCTTCAGGGCCGTGCACCGTGAGGCTGTAGGTAGGTCCGCCGAGTAAACGCACGAGCAGCGCGACGGTCGCCGAATTGGTGCCGAAGTGCGCATGCACGTGCTGGGTGCCGTCGGCCGCGAACCAGTCGAGCAGGACGCAAGCTTCCGCCAGGTACGCGAGGTGTGTCAGCGTTCCTCGATTCGAAGTCTGCGCCAAACGCAGCGCGGTCCGAAGCGCCCGCAGCGTTTTCCCAGAGCGCGTGACCGAAGCGCGCAACAGCGCCTCGAGCAACACCCGCGCGCCCGCGTCGAGCACCACGCGAGTGTTTTCCGACTCGCGCTTGTCGTCTGCATCGACGAGTTTGTCGGGAGTGCGACGCAAACAGTAGCGCCCGATTCTCAACCCCTGGCGCTCCAGTGCTGCAATTTCCCGACGGATGAACGTGTGGCTCACGCGGGGGTAACAATTGACGAGATAGGCGACTTTCATTCGAACACCGAGAGCATCGATGTTGTACTGGGCGAACGGTTTCAAGCGAGCTCAGGAACGCTACCGATGGCCGTCACCTAGGCCGTACGGCCTGCCCGCGACGCAGTGATCACGCACTTCCCTTGCCGACGACGCAGAACGCGGGGCACGACTGAACGCGGCCAGTAGAGGAACCCGTGAAGCCACAGCATAGCGCGACCGACTCGAAGCACAGCCTGAGTTACTCGTTCAGTCGCCGAGGTCGTCTGCTGTTCGGGTTCTGGGTGCTGGCAGTGTGCGTGTTCGTCGCGGCATGGGCGTGGCGACCTCATGAACACGGTCAAGCGCCGCTTCCGCTCGGGCCATCAGGGCTGGCCGCGAGCGAACTCGGGGAGGAGCCGCCACCCGAGCGCACGGGCTTCGACCGCCTGATTCACGACCGCTTGCTCGATCGCGACGATTCGTGGACCGCGATGAAACTCGCGCGGAAACGGCTCGCCGAACACCCAGGGCAGCCCTTGTACGACCCGATATTCGAGCAAGGAGCCAAGTTTCAGTATCCACCCTCGAGCTTACATCTCATCGAACTGCTCGGACTGTTCGGCAAGGGCGCGCTTGCCAACCCGTTCCTCAACTCGATATCCGTGGGGTTCTTCCTCGTCTTTCTGGCGATGACGTACCTCTTGGCCCGCCCAGCCTTGGCTGCGCCCAGACGAGCGTTGCTCGATCACGCGCTGCCGATGATGTTTGCGGTCTGTTGTTATCCGCTGTTGAAGGCGCTCGAAATCGGCCAAATCCAGACCTGGCTCAACGCGCTCTTTGCAATCGCGCTGCTGGCTTACTCACGCGGCAGGCATGTGACAGCAGGGATCTTGGTGGGACTGATGGCCACCATCAAGCCTCAGATGGGATTGTTCTTGGTGTGGGGCCTGATTCAGAAGGAGTACCGCTTCGCGGCGGCCATCGCGAGCGCAGCCGCCGTGCTGGGAGTAGCGTCACTGTTGCACTACGGGCTAGATGTTCACCTCGAGTACCTCGATGTGCTTTCGATGATCTCCAGGCACGGCGAGTCATACTTCGCGAACCAGTCGCTCAATGGGCTCCTGCTTCGCGCTATGCATTTGGGGCCCAACCTCGCGTTCACGGTGGAAGCGTTCGCCCCCGAACATCCCTTCGTACGCTGGGCAACGTTCGGCTCGTCGTTGTTGTTCATCGGTTTCGGTTGCTGGCCGAGGTTGAAAACTCGAGCGGCTCGCTCGTCGTACGTCTCACGTGGTGTGCACTTCGGCTTGGCCGCCTTGTGTTTTACGGTGGCGTCTCCCATCGCGTGGGAGCACCACTACGGGATCGTTCCCGCGTTGTTCGCGGTGAGCGTGGTTGCGCTGGTCTCGGCAGAAATCGAAAACGTCAAACGTTACTGGATCGCGCTGGGCGTAGCCTGGTTACTGCTTTGCACTCGCATCAGTGCAGTTGGAGCACTGGCAGACACATCGATCAACTTCCTGCAGTCTCACTTCTACTTCGGCGCCCTGATCCTTCTGGTGATCATGCACTTGTCGACCCGACGGCTCGGTGCGGCAACTTCGACACCCGAGCCTTCGCCAGCCGATCCGAACGAGGACACTCGTCCGGAATGAATTCGCGCCGCGGTCTCGGAGTTTCGAGCGCTGAAACCTCGGCGCCGAGATGATGACGCTCAGACGGTCACGCCGCCGTCTACGATCAACGTCTGCCCAGTGACCATGCCTGCACCATCGCTGAGCAAGAAGCGCACCGCGTTGGCGATGTCCTCCTCTGACGCCAAGCGGCCGAGGGGCGTGCGGCGAACGATCTGTGCCAGCTGCGCGGCGCTCAACGTCGCGGACATGTCCGTTTTGACGTAACCAGGCGCCACGCTGTTGACGGTGATTTGCCGACGCCCGAGTTCGCGGGCTAGCGCTCGCGTCATGCCGTCCATGCCCGCTTTGGACGCACTGTAAGCCGCCATGCCATTGTAGCCGCGACTGCCGATGATCGAGCTGATGTTCACGATGCGCCCACCATCACGTTTGCTCATCATGTGCTTGGACGCGGCGCGGGCCATCTGCAATGCGCCTAACAGGTTGACTGTGAGGATGCGCTCACTCTCCACGTTCGGGAACGACGCCAGGATGCCCGCTTGCGCAATTCCTGCATTGTTGACGAGTCCCCAAAGCGAATCGCCCTCCGCACGCTCCACGCACTCGTCCACGAATCGATCCACCTGCTCAGCGACGCCTACTTCGCACGTGCCCCAGTGAAAGTGCGCTGCGTGTTCCGGGTGTTCGAGCAGTTCACGGATGGCTGGAGTCTGGCTACGGCTGCACGTCGAAACTCGATACCCATCCGCTAACAGCAAGCGAATCATGGTGGCGCCCAAACCGCGGCTTCCACCCGTAACGATGACGTGACGACGCTCTCCCACGCGCTCAGCCCTTCTTTCCCGACGCGCCGACTTCCAGCGCCTCGACCACGTTGAAAACTCGTGGCACCTGATACCCTGCCAGTTGCTCGCGGCAGCGTTTGAGCACGGCCTTTCGCGCGGCGGCAGGATCGTCGACGCCAGCAGCTAAAACCACGTCGGCGCCGACCAGCGCGCCGCTGACGGGGTTCGGCACGCCGAACACCCTCGCCTCGGCAACTTCAGGCATCGCCAAGAGCACGGTCTCTACGGCCAACGGGTAAACCTTCGACCCACCGACGTTGATCGTGGAATCCTGACGTCCGAGGAACCGCACGCGGTCGCCGACAATTTCACAACTGTCCGCGGTCCCGATCCAGCCGTCGTCCAGGTGGGGTTGGTCCGTCGTCGAAACGTAGCGTCGCATGGCGTGAGGACTCTTGATCTGAAGGAAGCCATCACGAATCCTGAGTGACACGCCCTGGTTGACTTGCTCGAGCCAGGCGGCGGGAAAGCCCTCCAAACCGTCGTGAACGGCAAACACGGCTCCCGCCTCCGTCGACGCGTAAATGTGCGTGATGCGCGCATCGGGAAAGGCCGCCCTGACACGATCCAGCGTGGACTGATCGACGGCCTCGCCACCGATCGTCACTTGCCGCAAGCGAAGCACACCTGGCCTCGCCACCATCAAGAAAGACCGCCAAAACGTCGGCGTCGCACTGACGTGGGTGACGCCGTGCGCCTCTGCAGCGGCGTAAAACTTCGCGGGGGTACGCTCCGCTGGCACGACCACCGTGCTGCGAGAGAGCGCTCCGTTCAGCAGCACTTGAACGCCAGCAAACCCCGTCGTCTGATACGTCAACAGCCACGTGCCGCCCTGGTTGACCGACAATGCAGCCGCTGCCCTCACGCGCCCGAGCAAGCTATCGAGGGTATGGGCTGCGATCTTGGGTTGCCCAGTCGTTCCCGACGTCATCATGTGGATGCGCGAGCTGCCCTCACTGCCGCCCTGTCGTTCCGCCTCGTTCTGCGCGTCTTTGACGCGCACTTCTCGACGCGTCAACGAGTCTCGGATCACGAGTCCGACGTCGAACTCATCGCAGATCTTCAAGATGAATTCGGAGGGCACGTTGGTATGCGCGATCCACAAGTCCGCCCCCGCGCGGTGACAAGCGTCGACCGCCGTCAAGATTCGTGAGGGATCATCCGTGCAAACGAGTACCCGATGCACTCCATCGGAGCGCAGAAGTGTCCGCAGTTCGTCGGACCCTCGGCGAAGCGCGCCGCGGGTGATCGGGCCGGCCTCCGACAGCAGCGCGACCTGGTCGTCCCCTTCGTCGTAGCCGAGGCCCTGATTCATTGCACGTACAGCTTGGCCAACTCGCCAGCGGTTCGGAAGTCGATGAACCCGTCTTTGAACGGATCGTGCCCAGTGATCTGCTCGAGCTCGCGCACCAGCATCGCCAGATCTAGGGAGTCGATTCCCAACTCTTCCCCGAGCAACTCGGTTTCGGGACCCACGTCTTGCGGATCCTCTCCCTTGTCGGATAGTGCGTTGTTTACGAGCTTTTGAATGTGCTGGAGAACTTCTTCTTCCGTCACGTGCGCCTCACTTTCTTCTCGCGCACCCTATCGGAGAAGCACTCGGCAGGAAAGACAAAGCGCTTGAAGCAGACGCTGCGGGACGGGTAGTTGCAGGAGCGCTGCCACGTCCTACCCCTGGCATTTCGGCGTTTCTCCCAAGACCGAGACATTCGACGATGTCCCGAACGAAAGGTTCGGAACGAATGAAGCGAGGCGCGAATCAATCGGGCGCCGTTGCAGCAGAATCGCTGCGGCGTCCCAAAGCTTGGGTCGCCGTGCTGCTACGAGCTTCGGGTTCGGTACACTAGGTGTGATCAGGCAGCGCGCTTCGCGACGGGAGTGCCGGATGGCTGGTGCGTGCGTAGCTGTGCGCCGACGAGACTTCGTCGGTGATCCGACACAAACCGAGCACCACTCCGCAGATCAACGCGGACAAGTAGTTGAAGAAGCTGTTCGGGACGAGGTCGAGCACCACGAACGAAGCCACCAATGCCAACCCCGAAAGCAGCTGCTTGCGGTCCCCGTTGGGTAGCTTCCGCACCAACCTGGCCGCTTTGAAGATGGGCCACGTGAGCAAGCCGAACACGCCGATGAACCTGGGCAGTCCTCCCGAAAGCAACTCGATGACCCAGGATCCGTCCAGCACCGACATCTTGGTGCCGTACTCGTCATAGGCCTGAATGCGGTCGAAGCCCCCCCAGCCCGTCCAAAGTCTTTGGGAGACCTTGGTCAGCATGGTGTCCTCGTTGGTGAGTCGAAACCACAGCGAGTTGGCGCGGTCTGGGTCGATGTCTCGAAAGAAATCGATCAGCGCGTCAGTTGGCGCCCAGTCCAAGAGCCGCGTCATGGGTAGCGTCAACACGACCACTGCCGTCCATTTTGCCACGGTCGCGCGAAGACCCATCGAGCCCAGGTAAAGCAGTAGCAGCCCCAGTGATCCGAGAAACATCGCCCCCAGACTCTTGCAGCCGATCAGCATCAGAACGAAGACCCAAACCAGCACACCGCTGGGTACCCCCCACACCCGGAGGCGCGCCCGCCCACCTATCGCAGCGAGCAACAGACACGTCGCGGTGAACAGTGCGAGCTCGAGCGCGTGTTCCAAAAACACGATCGGGCGAAAGCCCCCATCTCGCATCATCTGACCGAACGAGTGCTGGAAATAGCCGTACACCCACGTGTTGATCTGCGGGCTCAGGCGTACCTCGATGGCAGCCAGCACCATGTAGCAGACCCCGATCTTGAGCCAGACTTCGATCATGTCGCGCGTGCGCTGCAGCCCGCTGCCCAGGCCGAGCCCGATCAGCAGTGGGACCACCAGCGTGAACAGGTCTTGCAATGCGAACGTCACCAGCCAATACGGTGTCAAACCGGGCACGACGGTATTCGGAAAGACCATCGGATCCGTGTTTGCCCACACGCGCGGAAAGTTGCTCAGGAAGATCAACCCGAGCATGGCCGTGGTGAAGCGATCGAGTTTGGCGCCAGCCCAGGGCCACTTGTTCACTAGCAGCGCAGCAAACAAGACTCCGACCGCGGGCAACGTCTTGCGCGTGAAGTGCGGCAGGCCGGCAATCACGAAGCCATTGGCGGGCGGCAAGCACAGTACGCCCAGCAGGTAACAAGCAATGACTGCGCGGTGGCGAGGAAACCAGGTGAAGAGCAGTAGGCAAAACAGCGGCCACAGCAGCATCACCAACGAGGCGAGAATGTACTCGGGGCGTGGAAAGGCGATGAACGCAGTCATGAGTGTCCGAGGTCGCTCGTGCCAGCTCTGGTACGTGCCCTCCGCCCGCCACTGTAGAACAGCTTCGCCCTCGCTACCAAGTGCAACCCCCGCAGTCGAAGCGGAGTGTGCAAACACGTGCTGCGGAGCCTGCGGGGCGCGAGCCGAATGGGGGCCGTCAGGCGTCGACGCGAAACGCAGGGGGGTTATCGAAATGCCGAAGACTCGTCGAGCTGGAGTCGACGCTCGGGGCGCCGAGCCACGACTTACGCTCTGAACGAACGGCGTGCGAAAGCCTCAGGACGGACTTCTCGGTTCGTGGTCGACTTGGTGTATACGTACGAAGCGCGGGATCTCATGTCACTGTTCGCCACCGCATTACCTTCCTTGCTCACGCCCATCCTCGGTTTCGTGAGTATTCCGTGCGTCACGTTCGGCGTGGAATGTTTGCTCGCGAAGCGACAGAAACCCCGACTCGCCGCGTCGTCCCTGGCGCGCCCTCGAACGGCCGTCGTCGTGCCCGCGCACGATGAGGCATCGGGGATCACTGAGGTCGTCACTGCGCTACAGAGCCAGCTGGGTCACGCAGACCGACTGATCGTCGTGGCTGACAATTGCAACGACGACACGGCATCCCTTGCTAGAAACGCGGGCGCGGAAGTATTCGAGCGTCGCGATCCGAAGCGTCGCGGGAAAGGTTACGCGCTGGCGTACGCAGTGGACCGCCTGCGCGACGATCCGCCCGAGATCTTCGTGGTGGTCGACGCCGATTGCCGACTGGACGCAGGTACGCTCGACGTGCTGGCTCGTGACGCTGCGCAGCGCGACTGTCCCGTGCAAGCGGACTACCTGCTGCACGCTCCGCGCGGCGAGGATCGCCCGATGGCTCGCGTCTCTGCGTTTGCCGTGCTCGTACGTAACCGCGTTCGTCCATTGGGGCTCACGCGTCTGCAGTTGCCCTGTCTACTCACGGGTAGTGGCATGGCGTTTCCCTGGGCGCAAATTAACGGGGCGCCGAACATGGCGGGCAACATCGTCGAGGACATGGCCTTGGGCTTGGAGCTGGCGCTGGCTGGTCACGCGCCACGTTTCTGTCCCGACGCACGCGTGCACAGCACGCTGCCCGAGAGCGCCAAAGGCTCTCGCACCCAGCGACGCCGCTGGGAGACGGGTCAGTTGGCGACGCTCCGCCAGTACGTGCCGCAGCTTTTGTGGTGCGCCGCACGCCAGCGCCGTGGCGACCTGCTGGCCCTGGCACTCGACCTGTCGGTGCCTCCCCTCGCGTTGCTCAGCATGCTGCAGGTCGGTTCACTCGCAACGGGCTTGGCGGCTGGGCTCGTGCTCCAAACCTGGACGCCCCTGGGTGTTTCCATCGTGGGAGCCGGTTTTTTGTGCGGCGGCGTGTTCGTCGCGTTCCAGCGCTTCGGTCGGGATACGGTGTCCACCCGTGACCTGGCGCAAGCGCCACTCTACGTCGCGCGTAAGGCTTCGGTGTACTGGGACTTCATGCGTCGTGGTGGCGAACGGCAGTGGGTCCGAACCGAGCGCGGGAGTGGCCAGTGATGCGCTGCTGTGACGCGTACCGAGTCGCCCGCGAGCGAGGCCTACTCTGATGACCAGCAACACTCACTCACAGCACGCCAGCTCCAGCACTGCGTTCGTCGGCGCGGTCGTCATCGGCAGAAACGAGGGCGCGCGCTTGCAGCGCTGTCTTCGTTCCTTGGTCGATTCGGTAGACGCTTTGGTTTACGTCGACTCGCAGTCGACCGACGGCAGCGTCGCGCTCGCACGTTCGATGGGCGTGGCTGTCGTCGAGCTGGACCTGTCCGTGCCGTTCACCGCCGCCCGGGCGCGTAACGCGGGCTACCGAAAACTCGAAGAGCTACATCCCCAGGTGGAGTTCGTACAGTTCGTAGACGGAGACTGTGAAGTCGTCGACGGCTGGGTCGAGTTCGCGCGTGAAATGCTCGCCGCAGACCCGAGGCTGGTTGCAGTCACGGGTCTGCGGCGTGAGATGTACCCTGAACGCACGGTGTACAACCGTTTGTGCGACGTCGAATGGCAGCAAGGACCCTTCGGAGAGACCACCAAGTTCGGCGGAGACGTGATGATCCGTCGCAGCGAACTGGATCGCGCGGGTGGCTACAACCCGCGAGTCATCGCCGCTGAAGACGACGAACTTGCCGTACGTCTGTGTGCACTCGGTGGCAAGGTCCTGCGTGCCGAACGACAGATGACGCGACACGACGCTGCCATGTCCAAACTGTCGCAGTGGTGGCGCCGCGCCACCCGCTGCGGATACGGCTACGCGCAAGTGGGGCGATTACACGGCGCTCCGCCTACCAGCAAGTTCTTGACGGAGCGTCGCCGTGTGGTGACCTGGGGTGTAGTGGTGCCACTGGCCGCCGCCGCTCTCGCGCCACCGACGATCGGCGGCTCGCTGTTACTCTACTGGATCTACCCGTTGCGCGCGGTGCGTATCGCTCATCGTGCGCGCCAGAGCGGTATGGCTCCGACCACGAGCGCTGCCTGGGGTCTGTCGTGCGCGTTTTCGAGCCTCCCCGAGGCTGGGGGATTCATGAAATACTACCTGGACGAACTGCTCGAACGCGCCCCGCGCATCATCGAATACAAGGGACCCGAAACGTCATGAGTGCAGGCAATCGCACCATCGAGCCCTGTCGAGTAGCCCTGCTCGGCGCTGGCTATATTTCCGCATTTCACGTCGAAGCGCTGCGAGCGCTCCCGCGTGTCGAACTCTGCGCCGTGTGCGATCAGAACGAGGGCCGTGCCGCGGCGCTCGCGAGTTCGATCGGCAGCAAGTACTACACGTCACTCGACAAACTCCTATCCGAAGAAAAGCTCGACGTCGTTCACGTCCTGCTTCCCCCTCCAGCACACGCGTCGACGATCACGCAAATCTTGGAAGCGGGCGTCGACGTGTTCGCGGAAAAGCCGCTAGCCATCACGGCTGCGGAGTGTCGACAGCTGGCTGAAACGGCGCAGCGCTGTGGTCGCCAACTCGGTGTGGGACACAACTTCCTGTTCGCACCCAACTACGAGCAACTCTTCAGCGACGTACGCCAAGGGCGGCTCGGCCGCATCGATCAAGTCGACATCGTTTGGAACAAGGAGCTGGGTCAAATCAAGGGCGGGCCGTTTGGTGGCTGGTTGTTCGCGCAGCCTGAAAACGTGCTGTTCGAGATAGGGCCGCACTCGCTGGCCCACGCGATTCATCTGATGGGCGGCGTCGACGAAGTGACCGTCACGCCGAAAGACTTGGTGCACCTGCCCGGCGGAGCTCCGTTCTATCGGCGTTGGGAAGCGCTGTGCTGGAAGGGCGAAACGAGCGTTCGCTTGCGTTTCGCGTTCATCGACGGCTTCACGCAACACTTCATTCAGGTACGAGGCACCAGCGCCGCAGCGACCGTGGACTTCGAGCAAGGCACGTATGTGCGCACCGAACACTCGGCGCAGATGCTCGACGTCGATCGGTTCTTGGCCGAGACTAGCCGCGTCGCGGCGCAGCTCACCCAAGCCAGTGAGACCCTGGGGCGTTTCGTGCTTTGGAAATTGGGCGTCGTGAAGGAAGGCGCGCCTTTCCAGCGCAGCATCACGCGAGCGGTGCGCTGTTTCTACGAAGAACGCGGCCAGGCCGCTACGAACTCGATCGACGAACGATTGGGAGCGGATCTGGCAGCTCGCGCCGTCGAACTCGGGGAGCGCATCCGGGACGCCGCGGCCCTCGACACGGGCCGGGATTCACGCGCGTCAGTCGAAGACACCTCGCCTGAGGCCGAGTTTCCCGAAGCAGGTCCCACACCGAGCGTGCTGGTGGTGGGTGGTACGGGGTTCATCGGTCGCGCGCTGGTGAAGCGCCTGCGCGCGGCCGGCCACGGCGTGCGACTGCTCGCACGTAATCCCGCGGCCGTACCCGACGAGCTGAAAGCGCTGGGTATCGAGATCTGCCGTGGTGATCTCGTAGACACCGCGAGCGTCACCCCAGCGCTGCGCGGGATCCGCTCCGTCTACCACTTGGCGCGCGGTACGGGTGACACCTGGGAGGACTACGTTCGCACGGACGTGGAGCCCAGCCGTCGATTCGCGGAGCTGTGCCTCGCGGAAGGCGTCACGCGCCTGTATTACACGTCATCGATTGCGATCTACTACGCAGGCGAACGCGCGGGAACGATCACCGAATCCACCCCGCCACACGAAGGAGTTCTGCGGTCGAACGTTTACGCGCGCGCGAAGGTGGAGATCGAAAAATTGCTGCTCGACCTGCACCGCGACAAGGGCTTGGGGGTCGTGATATTTCGCCCAGGCATCGTGCTCGGTGATGGCGGTAACCCGTTACACTGGGGAGTCGCGGGTTGGCCCTTCAGCACCGTCCCTCGACTCTGGGGCGATGGTCATAGTCAACTCCCCATCGTGCTGGTCGACGATTGTGTCGATGCGATGGTGCGCGCAGACGAGATGCAAGGGATCGAAGGCGAAAGCTTCAACCTGGTGGGCGACCCGTGCCTGACCGCCCAACAATACCTCGACGAGGTCGAACGGGCATCAGGCGTCAAGTTCCGCCGCGTACCGACGTCGAGCACGCGCTACTTGGTGGAAGACATCGGCAAGTACGTGATCAAGACGCTGGGACGCGACCCGCTGCGCAAGTTGCCGAGTTACGCCAACTGGGATGGTCGAACTTGCGCTGCGCCCTTCGACAATTCACGAGCCAAACAGGCGTTGAACTGGCACCCGACGTCAGATCGAGCCCAGGTCATCCGCGACGGCATCGAACTACCCGCGCGCCAGTTTCTGACGTAGCGGCTTGACGTCGCGTCCCTGCTCGCGCCGCAAGGGACGAAACGCCAGTCACTGCGACGCTGCCAGTCACTGCGACGCTGCCAGTCACTGCGACGCTG
>CBFGUG010000044.1:0-61025 GCA_965651905.1 uncultured bacterium
CTAGGGGGTGTCTGGCCCAAGCCATCCCCCGCGCCGCGTCACGCGAGGCGGTTCAGCAGCAAGCGCCTACTCCCGCCGATGTTGGATCACACCACCTAAGCTGACCGGCGAGGCGGTCGCGGGGCCCGCCTCCCTTGGATTTACACCCGCTCGAGCAATTCTGAGTGCGCAGCGCGCTGTCGACTCGTAGCGTAACCACGTGTTGGGATCGAGACTTTGACGATCGACTCTGCCACTCGTTCAGCTGTCACGGCGCGCATCCGCGCAATCCTCTTGTCGTCTCTGGCGATCGTGTCGCTCGGAGCTTGGGGAGCGCTCTCACTGCTCGACCTCAGCGCTGGGTTGCTCGTCGCTGGCAGCGTCGTTCATCAGCAGGCGTTACCCATCGTCACACGTGCAGGCGCTTGGTTTACTTCGTGCGCGTTGATGTTGCTGAGCCTCCTGGCGTTGGGCCTGGTCGTAGCGGTGCTGCGTGCAACTGCGTACGTCTCATGGCTAGCCTGTCGCGCAGCCTGGAGACACTCGCTGCACATGATTCGTCAGCGTCCTGGCTTGGTCCGTGGGTTGAGAGTCGCCTTCCCCGAGGGTGGCCTGGCCGAGATCATCGTCTCGACGGTCGTAGGTCCCATACGTTGGACCTTCGAGAAACTCCGTTCACTCCCTAGCTGGACGACCAACGTGCGGGCGTGTCTTGCGGCGATCGCTGCGGTCACCATGCACGGCAGTGGTTGGCTGGTGATGCAGCAAATGGGCGCCTTCTCGGGTCTGGAGGGGTTGCGCTTCTGGTGGCTCAGCCCTGGCCAAACTGCGCAACACGTTGCCGACTTTTCACCGCTGTTATTCCTCGGCGCGCCCGCGTTCGCCATAGTCTACGGGACTGCTTTGGCACTGCTGGTGCCGCGCTGGCTTGCGAAAACGACGCCACACAAGCTCTGGTGGATCGCCACCTCGAGCGCCATCGTGGTCGCAGCGCTCGGAGCTGGGGCGTGGCTGACCTTCGGCAGCTCGGAGACGACTCGTGTCGATCCCGAAACGCGCATCAGTTACTCGGAAGCCGACTTGTTCTCGGCGGCGGTGCGCTATCGCAGCAGTCCGATGACCCACGTCTTGTTCGAGATGCGCGGCATGCTGGAGCCTGAACGACGCGGTTTGCCAACGGATCCGAACGCAGTCGTGCAGGAGCGCGAGCTCGTGCCCCTCGCCACGTACGTGAGTGAAAATCAACTCGAACACTCGTACAACGTGCTGTTCATCGTCGTCGAGTCGCTGCGCCCCGACCAACTCCAAGAGTTCGGAGGCCCGCGTCCAGTGATGCCGCACCTGGACGAGCTAGCGCGCGAGTCTCTGCGCTTTTCCCACGCGTACTCCTCTGCGACACACTCGGACCTCGCTGACCCGTCCATATTGAGTTCACAGTATCCAGCGCGCGCTGGTGGTCCGTACCCCGACGAGATCCCGTATCCGCGCGTACTGATCTACGACTTACTTGCTGGGTTTGGTTACCGCACCGCCATCATCTCGTCGCAGAACGAGCGCTGGGGCAACATGATCGCCTTCTTGGACACGGGAAAGCTCGATCTGCTGCTTCACTCCGAGACGTATTCTGGTCCTACGTACGTCCCGCGTGACGATTCGCTGGAGGAGTGGCTCAAGGGCGATAAACGCGCGGGCAAGATCGACGACCGCTTCACCATCACCGAAGCGATCAAGTGGACGGGAGATGGAAGCGGCAAGCCCTTCGTCGCGTACGTCAATTTGCAAAACAGCCACATCCCGTACACGGTTCCTGCCGATCACCCGCGGCGGTTCTCGAAAACGACACCTCCCAGCCGCTATTCCATGAAGTCGATGAGCGACGAGGAGGTCGCGCTGGCTCGCGACGCGTACGCGGATGCGCTCAACTACGTCGACGCCCAACTGGGCCGCCTGTTCGAACACCTGCGGACAACCCAGCAGTGGGATCGCACCATGATCATCGTCACGGGTGACACGGGACAAGCCTTCAAAGAGCACGGCTTCGTCGGACATTCCAACTTGCCCTACGACGAGGTCGTGCGCGTACCGATCGTGATGAAGATCCCCGGGCACGAGCCGCGTACGGATACTCGTCTGGCTCAACACGTCGATTTGCCGCCAACCGTGATCGATGCGCTCGGTCTTTCGCCCCACCCCGGCTTTCAGGGGCACTCCCTGATCGACGAGAGCCCGCGCATACGCGAAGCGTTCATCACGGTCAGCAACCCGTTCAACCGCGCGATCGCGATGGTGCAGGGCAAGTACAAGTTGCTCTACGACCAGCACCTGAGGCGTCTGCTGCTGTTCGATTTGGAAGCCGACCCGGGTGAACTCCACGACATGTCCCAGTCTGCAGCGAGCCTCACGGACAGCCTGAAACGACGTTTGGGCAGTTGGTACACCGCCCAACGCTCCTACTACTTCGACGACGCCCGGCAAAAGCGCGAGTACGCTCCCGTGCTCGAGCCGCTCCCACCCAACTGACGAGCGTCGCGCAAGTGGCCGTCGTGGTCTTGCTTGGGGCGACGGATCCGTCGAGTGACGTCAGTGTTGATAAACGGCCCACCTGCATCCGAGGCCCGCAAACCGAGGCGCGTGGAGTTCCGCACGCGAGTTGCGGCCACAGCGACGTGAAACTGCGGCCTGTGCGCGGCGACAGGTCATTTACCCACGACACTTAGTGTCTACCGTACACAACTCGACGCGTGGCGCGCCAGCTGCATCGTCGGCCCGAAAATCAATGACTCCAACGCGTCGATGGTCCGATGGCCCGAACCCGTCGCTGGCTCGAACCCGTCGCTGGCTCGAACCCGTCGATGGCCTGATGCGGTAGCGCAAAACGGAGCAGAGGCAGTCTCTCGGCGTGAGGGCGCTCGCGAACGTTCATCGTCCGACCAGCTCGACGCCGCGCAGGAAATCTTCTGCAACGTCTTGCCATGATCGCCCTGGCAAACGCATCTCCAGCGCGAGTTCACCTCGCCGTGGCAAGCGCGCAGGGTCGCTGGCAAGTGCGACGAAGCTGCGCGCCAGCTGCGCGGCGTCTCCGCACAACTCACCGCCCGACTCGCTCGAAACCAACGCGGCAACATTGCCACCCTCGCGCGCGAGAACGGGAACCCCCAGTGCCCGTGCGTCCGCGATCGCCATGCCGTACGACTCGAACGGCGAAGTCGAGACGAACAGGTCCGAGCGTGCCACGATGTCGAGCGTCTCGGCGTGCGCCATACCGCCCAGAAAGTGAACATGCGACGCCAAGTGCGGTGAGGCGTCGACGATCTGCCGACAAGTGTTCGCCACCTCGGGCTCGATGTCGCTGCGCCCGATGATATCGAGCCGCCAGTCGCTTGTTGGCGTATGTTCAGCGAGCGCCACCAAGAACTCATCCACTCGTTTGTTCGCAAGCAGATGGCTCACGATACACGCTCGAAGCGCGCGACGCTTCGCGGAAAGGGAACGAACGACCGCGTGCGTCGGTCGCGCAGGCTCGACCACGAAAGCTCTGCAAGCGCAATCCTGTAGCTGCGTGGCCATCAGCACGCTGGTTGCCATCACCATGTCGAAGCGCGACAGCGTGGCGACTTCAGCGGCGCCGGGTGACGCTACGATGACGTCGGCATTGGCGGCAGCTCGCAGTTGGCTCGGCAGCGAGTGCAAGAGCGCGCCCAAACGCACGGCTTTCGTGTGCTCGAGCCAACCATCGAAACGTTCGAAGTAGATCGAATCGAGCCACAGCGTCTTTGGTGAACGCACGTCACCGATCAGGCTGACGAGCTCGTCCGCGGCGGAATCGCGCGCGGCAAAGGTCGTTTCGCAGCGCACGCCACGCTCGCGCAGGCTCTCGATCAACCCCGCATTGAAGCGATTTCCGCCCGAAATGCTCGCGGTGTAGTCTGGCACCACGAACAAGTGTTCCAGGACGCTCACTCTTGAGTCCACGACGCTCAACGCGACCACTCGAAGTCGAACAACACGTCCCGACCGAGGGGAAAGTGTTGACACGTCGGGCGTAGCGCTTCGGCGAAACACGTGATGTGTGAGAGCGACAGCCCACGAACGCCCGAACCGATGACGATCGGTGCGACCGCGACGTGCAGGCGGTCGAGCACGCCCTCCTTCAAACTGGCAGACACGGTGCTGCCCCCGCCCTCGATGAAGATCCGTTGGAGGCCTTCTGCGTGCAAACGCTCGACCGCAGCGCGCATGCTGCACTTCGCGTCGCCCAAACGTAACACCTTGGTAGTCCCAGGAAAGCTGCGCTGAGGCGCAGACGCCGCGCAGATGACGAACGTCGGGGCCGCGCCATCGTTGAACATCTCCAAGCTGGGCTCGCAGCGTAGTTGTGCATCGAGCACCACCCGGGCGGGGTTCTCACCAGGAACGAGGCGCGTAGTCAGCTTAGGATCGTCCGTGCTTGCCGTGTGGCGCCCGACGACCACGGCGTCGCACACCGCGCGTAGTCGGTGTAAGTGAACGATACCTTGGCGGCCGTTTAGCGTGCGCGACTCGCCGTCCGCGCCTGCGATGAATCCGTCGATGCTCTGGCCGAGCTGAGCGATGGTCAAACGTCGAGTACCCGGGCCACACAGCGGCACGAACACGTCGAACAGCCTGCGGGTTTCGGCGGGTAGCTTGCCCTCCGCACGCCAGCCGCGCCGACACCGCGAATCGATGATCACTTCGCAGGGCTCACTGTCGGGCAAACGCAGTCGGTAACGCGTGCCCGACTGGCTGGGTTCCTCAGCCAAGCGGCACACGAGCTCCCAATCGTCCCGAAAGGTCATGGTTGAGGCGCCCAACATCGCGACGTGTAGCCTGCCGAAAATCTGGGTGATCCGCACGGTCGAGCTGCCTCGGAAAGACCGCCCAGATGTTCAGGACAGGTGCAGAAGTCCAGTCGATTCCATGATTTTCGGGGCGCCGCGAGGTTTCCAGCACGATCGTGCTGCCCCGCACTGCACAGATTGTGTGAAAGCGGGGTCTGCGGAGACTAGTCATGCTAAGGAAACCGGTCGATATAGCCCTTCGGGCTCGGTGTCGAACCACCCGAAGCGAATTGCAGAGCCGTGCCGAAATCTCCCGCAACCCAAGCGCAACCTACAGCCCCCCACACGGCTGCCCACGCTGGCACGGAGCTACGAGAGGTGAGCAAAGTTGCCGCGCCTGCCCCAGAAGTCGAACGCGTCGCGGAATCGACTCTACCCACCGAATACGGTGAGTTTCGGATCATGGTGTACGCGGTGCACGATCCAGAGGCGCACCCAACACTCAGCAAAGAGTACGTGGCGCTGGTAAAGGGTGATGTGGCGGGCGCGCTCGAGCTCCCCGTGCGCCTACACTCCGAGTGCCTGACGGGTGAGATCTTCGCGTCACTCAAGTGCGACTGTCGACAGCAGCTGGCCGCGGCCCAGCGTTACATCGAAGAGCAAGGCAAGGGCTGCATCATCTATCTGCGTCAAGAAGGCCGCGGCATCGGCTTGGCGAACAAGATCCGCGCCTATGCGCTCCAAGACCACGGCGCCGACACCATCGAAGCCAATCAGCGCTTGAACTTGCCCGTCGACGCACGTCGCTACGATGCCGCCGAAAGTATCCTGGCAGATCTAGGCGTGGTCAGCGTCAAGGTGCTGACCAACAATCCCGACAAGCTGCAGGGGTTCGTGGGCAATCGCGTTCGCTGTGTAGGCCGCATCCCCGTCGAGATTCGTCCCAATCCACACTCGAAGCAGTACCTCGAGGTCAAACGCGACCGCTTGGGGCACCTGCTCACGCGTTTGGGCTGAGCGCGCAGCATCGTGCAACCGCGCCTCGACGCGGGTCACGTCTATTTTCCAAACTGCTCACACGCGTTAAGGTCAGCACCACGTGCGGTGCAGTGCCGTGGAGTGACGCAGGGAGTTGGACACGATGAAGACGCGAGCAGCGGTCGCCTGGGAAGCAGGCAAGCCACTTTCCATCGAAGAGATCGACGTAGAGGGGCCTAAAGCTGGGGAAGTGCTGGTGCAAGTAAAGGCGACGGGGGTGTGTCACACCGACGCGTTCACTCTCAGCGGCGATGACCCCGAGGGCATTTTTCCGTCCGTGTTGGGGCACGAGGGCGGAGCGGTAGTCGTAGAGGTTGGCGAAGGTGTGAAGAGCGTCGCGGTCGGCGATCACGTCATTCCTCTGTACGTGCCCGAGTGTGGCAGCTGTAACTTCTGCACGTCTGGCAAGACCAACCTGTGTCAGTCCGTTCGCGCAACACAAGGCAAGGGGCTGATGCCCGACTCGACCTCACGCTTCTCGAAGGGCGGCAAGTCCATCTTCCACTACATGGGCACGAGTACGTTCAGTGAGTTTGGAGTCGTCAACGAGATCTCACTCGCGAAAATCAATCCCGCCGCACCGCTGGAGAAGATGTGCCTGCTGGGTTGCGGCATCACGACGGGTATCGGTGCCGTACTCAACACCGCCAAGGTGACTCCTGGTAGCACGGTCGCCGTGTTCGGGTTGGGCGGCATTGGGTTGGCCGTCGTGCAGGGCGCGGTAATGGCCAAAGCCGAACGCATCATCGGCATCGACATGAACCCGGCGAAATTCGAACTCGCGCAGCAACTCGGCGCAACCGACGTTGTTAACCCGAAAGACCACTCAGGCACTCCGATTCAAGACGTAATCGTCGAGATGACGGGCGGCGGCGTCGACTATTCGTTCGAGTGTATCGGCAACGTGGGCACCATGCGCGCCGCGCTGGAGTGCTGTCACAAAGGCTGGGGCGAGTCGACGATCATCGGCGTGGCGGGAGCTGGGCAAGAAATCTCGACGCGGCCATTCCAACTCGTAACGGGCCGCGTGTGGCGCGGCACGGCGTTTGGCGGAGTCAAGGGACGCTCACAACTTCCAGCAATGGTCGAGCAAGCCATGCGTGGAGAGATCAAGATCGATCCCTTCGTCACGCATCAGTTACCCCTGGAGAAGATCAACGAAGCGTTCGATCTGATGCACGAGGGCAAGAGCATCCGCAGCGTCATCACGTTCTGAAGCGCACGAGGCCTGACGGATCTCTCGTCAGGCCTCGTCGCCGTAGTGAGCGTCAGCGAGCGAGGGCTTCTGCCGTCAGTTCTCTGGCAACCAGACGGTCCTGGCGCGCTTGAGACTCACGCACGTAGTCGGCGGACTCTTTGAGCGCCTTGCGGATGACGTCTTGAATGCCCTCGAGGCCGTTGGCCTTGAAGTGATCGAACGCGCGAGCGTAGGCGCGCTCGAGCTCCTTTTCGGCCAAGCGCTGTAGTGAACTGATGTAAACGGGCGGAACTTCTGGCGCGAGCTCGGCATACAGCTGCCCGATGCGCTGACCCGAGTAGTATGAGTTGGGTGCGTTGAGTTCGGGCAGCTCCCATGCTTCTTTGAGCGGGGGGATGATGTTGGTCGTTTCGAAGCGCGCCCCGAGTTCGCTTTTCTCGAAGTACAGAAACTTGGCGAGTTCCCACGCGAGCTCGGGGTGTTCGCTCGACTTGCTGATCGCTACGCCAGTGCCTCCCCAAGTGGAGGTGCGTCGGCCGCCTTTCTCCCAAGCGGGCAGCGGCATCAACGCCAACTTGCCCTCGAGGTGGGGCCCCTCATCGGCGAAGTAGTAAGTGCGCCAGTCTGGAGTCCAATAGAATAACACCAGACCATCGGTCATGGCCTTCATCTGAGTTTGGCCCCAACCTGCCTCGTAGCCGATACGCGTAGGCCCATGCACCTGCTGCACGAACCACTCGATGGTCTTCGCCGCGATCTCGGAGTCGAAGATCACTCGACCATCGGCGTCGAACAGTCCGCCCCCACGCTGGTAGATGAGCATACGCAGCGACTCGCCGCCGCCCGTATGCAGATCGATGGCGTAGCGGTCGGGGATGCCGTCACCGTCGAGGTCTTTGGTGATCTCGCGCCCCATCTTGACGAAATCGTCCCAGGTCTCGAGCGTGCTCACGTCGATGCCCAAGTCCTCGATGATGTCCTTGCGGTAAGTGAGCATGACGGGGTGTACGTCGTGGGGCAGCGCGTAGATGTGGCCACGCGTCGACCATCCCGCGAAACGTGACGCCACGACTCGTTCGTCCAGACCCTCCTCGCGCACGCGCTCGGTCAGGTCCATGAAGCCGATGTCTTCACGCGGGCCTCGGGTGAAGAAACCGAGAGCGCCGAAGCCGAGCTCCGTCAGATCGGGAATCGCCGAACCACTCAGAATCGCGTTCTGCATGCGCGTCTCCAGTGAGAGCCAGTTGACGAACTGCACCTCGACGTTCACGCCGTGCTTCTTCTCGAACGCGGGCAGCGACGCATCGTACGCGTCCTTATGCGCGCGGGCGAACACGGCAACGACCAGATCGGGTCGCTCGGGGCGAACCCGCGTCGACGCCACGTAAACGACCGCCGATAGCACCGCGATGACGAGCAACGCGAAAGGCACCTGACCAAACGGAAACTTGCGGGGCGTGAAATCCGTCACGCGGCCCTTCTACCAGCAACGAGGCCGCAGCCCCACCGTTTTGGAAGCGTTACCGTTCCGTAGGGTAACGTCTGCGGTGGCAGTGACGACATTCGAGCCGCTTCGCGCGTCACCTGCGCCCCCACGGGTGCGCGTACGGTCAATACACTGTAAATGCTCGATTTTTCGACTTGCAGCAGGCGTCCAATCGATGCTCCTGAGGTGAGACTTGCAGCGCAGAACCGATTCGAGAACGGCGCGCTCTCGAGCCGACTCGCGACGGTTGGCAACGTGGGGAGCTGACAACGTACAGCCGTCCGACAAAAGTCGCTTGGCGAGCGATCCACACTGCCGCGCGCTGGGTCCTCGCCCAGGGCACCCGGCACCGAACACGACCTGCGATGATATGCTGCGCGCACCGCACGCAAGATGCCAAAGATGAACGACTCGATGACTCACCCCTTTCAACTTCAGCTCCAAACAAGCGATGCGCGCAGGCGAACTGTCACGGCCGCCGCTCATCTGGCGCTAGTCATGCTGTCGCTGAGCAGCGTGTCGTGTGGGAGCGACGGGGGTACGTCGTCGAACGCCATGAACGTCGCGTCCGCCAATCCTGAAGCGTCGTCGGGCGCGGGCACGTCGACAAGTGCGACGATGAACAGCCAAGGTACGGCAACGGGCGATTCGCCGACATCCACCGCGCCCGAGAGTGGTGCGAGCTCGACACAACAAGCGAGTGGTAACAGCTCGGAAGGTGATCCCGTCGAAGGAGACGACACCGCAACTGGAGGTAACGGAGGAACTGGCAACCGGTCGAACGACGGCTCATCGAACGTCGGCGGCGCTGGTGGTCAGGCGGACGACGCGTTCGGCGACGACGACTCCAGCAGCGAAGAACCCGTCGAGCCAGCGACGCTGGATGACGACGCGAGCGGCACGAACGACGATGGCGCAGGCGGTGACGGAAACGAAGGGTTCGGCGGCGCTCCAAACATGGACGATGACGACGCGGGGGCGCCCGGCGCAGGCGGTTCAGGTACCACCGAAGACCCATCCGCTGATGACATGTCAGCTGACGACGACACGTCCGGCGACGACAGCTCGGAAAGCGCTGACGGCTGCCCAGGCGCGGGCAACGTCGAGTATGTGTTCAACGATCTCGGGGCCTGGCCCGCCGACGCCGTAGAGAAGATCACACCCGCCTTGGAAGAAGCTCTCTACTACTACAATTGCTACTCCGATCTGAGCCACTCGCTCACCATCAACTACAAGCCGAGCGTGCAAACCGCCGAAGCCAACGTCGATGGCTGGATCAGCTTTGGCACCGACCGCAACTACATGGTCACAGCCACGGTGATGCACGAAATCGGCCACACCATGGGAGTCGGCTTCTACCCTTGGGCGGAGCTGATGAGCGATGGTCGTTGGACTGGTAGCCACGTCGTGGAGTTGATGGCAGCGCTACCCGTGAGCGAACGTGACGACGACGAAACCTCTCTGCGCGACTACATCACCGCTGATGGACAGCACTTCTGGCCCTACGGGCTCAACTACGCGAGTGAACACAAGAGCGAGTGGAGCCTGATCAATCACGTGCGCATCGTGGCCGCGATGAACCGCGACAAGGACGAGTTTCTGGCTCGTTGACCCGTGACAGATATCGTTCGATCGAACGCGAATGCAGCGACCTGACCAATTCGACGAGCGAGTTCATGCCCCACCAGTGGTCGCTTCGACCAATTGCGCCAAGGCGGCGAGCTGCTTGCGATCCGTGCGCTCCATCATCCAACTGATGAGAGGGAGCATCAGCTTCCAAGCCCAACCTGACGCACTGCACTGAGCCTCGAGCTGCATGCGCGTGCCGTCGTCAGTCGGCGTGAACGTGTATTCGTAAACCGCGGTGACGCCGCCTTGGGTTGACGACAGACCGAGTCGAGTCGGCGGATCCCAGGTGACGATGGTGGTGACGTGGCTTTGCCCCCTCACGTCGAACAACAATTGCGCCCCCTTCTTGGGTTTCGCCTTCGGCTCGCGCATACGCAACTTGCTGACCCCGAGCCAAAACTCCGCGATCTTCCAATCCGTCGCGATTCGCCAAACGTCGGTGGGTTTCCGCGCAACGAAGTGATCTACCGCAAAGCCCATCGTCGATGAATAGCAAGCGTGTGCGCGCGAGGCTAGAGGTCGATTGGGGGTCTCGACGAAGGCACGACGACGCCGCTCGGTCTACTCGTCGTCCTTCTCGTCTTCACTCTTCTCGCCGTTTGCTCCCTCAGTCTTCGTCCCCACGAAGTGATAGTCGATGCCGCCCTCGATCGTTCCAGATGGAGTATCGATGCTCATCTCCACCTCGAACTCGATCGTCAGCTTGTCACCCTCGATACTGCCCGATCCGCCGAGTAGCGACGTATCCACTGGGATGCCGAGCATGTCGGAAAAACACTCCTGCCCTTCGTCGAGTTCGATCTTGCCCTCGGCAACGTCTCCCTCGACGGTACACAGTGGAACTCCACGTTGGCTGTCGATGACGGCGACGGACAAGCGCGTATCACCCAGGCGCACCACATCCATCTTTGCCTTGTCGTCCACTTGGGGATCGGTGGGCACGCCAGGAAAGCTGACGACCACGGTGTCGGTCCCGGCATAACGCCCTGCCCAACTCGCAGGCTTCGCGCTCTCGGTCTCTGCCTCGACCCCAGCGTCCCCTGAGCCAGTCTTCTTTTCTTTCTCGTCGGCCTTCGCCACCTTCTTGGGCTTGACGAGCGAAGGGGGCTTCGGGAGCACCACGGGCTTGCGGGGTTCGTCCTCCGCCTCTTCGCTACGCAGCTTCTTGCCACCTCGGTCGGCGGGACCGTAGAAGTAAACCTCCGGCCCTTCAGGCCGTTCGTTGTCGAGCGGCACTTGGCTAGCGGTCATGCTGCACGCGCTCGCCAAACCTGCAGCGACGAGCGTTGCCCACGTCGCCCGAACGTAACGCTTTGACATGGGCAAAGCGTAGCCGTCCGAGGGGTGGAATGAAATCAACTTCGAGAGTCCAGCACGCGGCGCAATTCGTCCAACATCTTGTCGGCCAGGGCCAGGGAGTCCGCAGCGCGTTCGCCATCCTTGAGACGTCGAGTGAGCCTTCCATCGGGACTCAGGCGAAACTTTGCGCGCTGTTCGGCAACCAAACCCGCCAACTTTGCCACGTCGAGTGGCGTGTCATCTGCGAAGCGCAGGGACACTGCCGTGCTGGTCGCCTCGCACACCAGAACCCGCAATCGACGCAACTCGACTTTGAGACGCATGAGCTCGACCAAACGCACGGCAGCCTGTGGAGCTGGACCAAATCGATCCTCCATTTCCGCGGCCAGCTGCATCACTTCTGCTTCGTCGTGCGCGCCAGACAAGCGCTTGTACATCGAAAGGCGCACGCCGACCTCGTCGATGTAGTCCTGAGGAATGAGTCCTTCCACGTCGAAGTGAAGGTCGGGATCGATATCATGAACGACTTCTTGTCCACGCAGTTCGGCCGTCGCTTCTTCCAGCATTCTACAGAACAACTCGAGGCCTACGCCTGCCACAGTTCCGCTCTGCTCGGCACCGAGCAGATCACCCGTACCACGCAGCTCCATGTCCAGTGTTGCGATTTGGAATCCAGATCCCAGCTCGGAGTAGCGTTCCAGCGCTTCAACCCGACTGCGCCCGTCGTCCGACATGGCGTCCGCTGGGGGAACGAGCAGATAACAGTACGCTCGTTCACGTGAGCGCCCCACCCTACCGCGCAGTTGATAGAGCTGCGCGAGACCGAACGTATCTGCTCGGTCGATGAGCATGGTGTTTGCTCGGGGGATGTCGAGCCCACTCTCGACGATGGCCGTCGATACCAGGATGTCGTAGTCGCCGTTGACGAAGTCGAGCATCGTTCGCTCCAGAGTGGCCTCCCGCATCTGGCCATGACCGATGGCGATCTTGGCGTTCGGGACCAGACGCTGCAAGCGCTCCGCTCGTTCCGACAACCCTTCGATGCGGTTGTAGACATAGAACACCTGCCCACCACGGCTGAGCTCACGGTCGATGGCTTCCTGGATGACGGCATCTTCACTTCGCGCGATCACCGTTCGGATCGCGCGACGATCCACGGGTGGCGTGGAGATGATGGACATCTCACGCAACCCACCGATCGCTAGTTGAAGCGTTCGCGGAATCGGAGTCGCCGTCAGCGTGAGCACATCGATGGACGTGCGTAGTTGTTTCATGCGCTCTTTGTGCACCACGCCGAAGCGCTGCTCTTCGTCGACGACGAGCAGCCCCAGGTCCTTGAACTGTACGTCCTTCGAGAGCACGCGATGAGTGCCGACCACGATGTCGACCGTGCCATCCCGCAGGCGAGCCAACGTGTCTGCCGCGTCCTTGGCAGAAACGAATCGACTGAGGGTACGCACCTCGAATGGTGTATCCGCCAATCGCCTCGAGAACGTCAGGAAGTGCTGCTGTGCGAGCACCGTGGTCGGGCACAACACAGCCACTTGCCGCCCGACGGAGGCCGCACGAAAGGCCGCGCGAAGTGCCACCTCGGTCTTACCGAACCCCACATCGCCGCAGACCAAACGATCCATCACTTGGGACTTTTGCAAGTCGTCCATCACGTCGGCGATGGCCCCTGCCTGTTCCGTAGTTTCTTCGAAGGGAAACGCCGCTTCGAAAGCCGCGTAGTCATCGTCAGGGGGTGGCAGTGGGTCGCGAACTGCAGCGTGCCGATCGGCGTAGAGACGCAGTAGCTCGTCCGCCATCTCACGCGCTTTGCGTTTGGCTTTGGCTTTGGCTTTCGCAAAACTCTGCCCGCCCAGCCGATCCAGCTTCGGACGATCAGCCCCCGAGTACTTCTGAATCTGATTCAGTCGGTAGACGGGCAGGAACAACTTGCCTGCCGCATATTCGACGACCAGCAGCTCGATTTGGACGTTGCCAGGCAGGCTACGGTTCTCCAGTCCGACGTAACGTCCAACGCCGTGCTCCGTGTGCACGACGTAGTCTCCTGGTTGGAGCGCCCGCAGGTCCTCGAGCGCCGCACGCCCTCTGCGCCCACGGCGCCCTTCGGACAGGTGCGCTCGTTGCCCGAAGATTTCTTCTTCCGTGACCAGTACGCGGTGCTCGAACGGCGCGATCACGCCGCGCTGCAAACTACCGACCGTCACCCGCACTTCACCGTATCGCTCGGCCTCCTGGTCGTCGGGTGCCTCCACCTCCACGTTACCGATGCGCTCTGTGTCCGCCACCACACGCACGCCGCGGTGAGATAGCAGCGAGCACAGTCGGCGCGCTTGGGTGACCGTGCGGGCCACGCAAGTCACGTTCAGGGCTTGCTCGTGCCACGACTGCAAGCTCTCGATCAACGGATCAAGTACAGCCCGCTTTCCACGAGTACTTCGGGCAGCGGCCACTGCACGTCTCAACTCCGACAGGTCCGAGGTCTGGACTCTCCGCGGCTCGCCGCTAGCGACGGCAAACTCGTCCAGCTCGGACCCAGGCGTGCCACGGACGAACGCCCCCGCCAATGAGACCGTCCTGCGCGCCTTCAGCTGTTCTGCAAGCGATCCTTCCAGAAGATAAAAGGCGTCTACTGGGTAGCGCGGACGAGACGTGTCCCGCGATTCCTCGTCGCTCGCTCGCTCGAGTTGCGCCTGAATCTCGCCGATTACGGACGCGGGGTCCTCGATCATGACGGTCGCGTTCGACGGGATCGACTCCCAAAGCGGCTGCAAGTCGTAACACGCGGGAAGTAATCCTGCCGTGCCGAGTCCGAGGCGTCCGTCGAGCACCTCGCTGACGTACTGCCGGGTCTTGAGCGACGGCGTGTTCACCGCATCACACAACTGACGAATGTGTTGCGCAGCACGCTCCCGCACGTCGTCGAGGAGCAGCATCTCGCGGGTCGGCGCCAGCCAGAGCTCCGCGTGTTCGACGGACGTGCGCTGCGAGTCGGCGTCGAAACTCTTGATCGACACCACTTCGTCGCCGAACAGATCCACACGGACTGGCTCGGCCTGGAGTGGCCCCCACACGTCGATCAGGCCACCGCGCACAGCGAAACTCCCAGGGTCTTCGACGACGGGCACGCGCAGGTAACCCGAAGCTGTCAGCGCGCGGGTGAGTGCACCCGTATCCAATGGTTCTTCTTTGACGATCCGAAACGTGGCGCGTTTGACGACACTGTTGGGCACGACTTTCCGAATCAACCCGGCGGCATCGGTGAACAGGACGTCCCAAGGCCGGTCGGTTGCCAGCTGAGACAGGCCCGCCATGCGCCGCATGGCCGCATCTCGATTGGGCGCCGTTTCGGAGTACGGGCTGGTCTCTGAACCAGCGACAGTAACGAGCTCGGCGGCTGGTTGCAGAAAGCCGAGATCCTCGGCAGCTTGATTCATGATCGTTGGGCTGGCGCCCACGAATACGACTGGCCCACCGTGCAACTGCAGCCATTCGGAGATCAAGAGCGAAGGAGCGCAGCCCGAGACGCCCTCGACCTGTGTCAGACGTTCACCTGCAGGCAGATCCGCCAGCAGGGCTCCGAAATTGATTGCGTCCCGTTTCACTGTTGCTCGACGAGCTGTTCCGCGGCGGCGGTAGCGTAATTCTGCGCGCGCAGACGCCAGGGTCCGTCGTCATGCTTGCGCAAGTGCTGTGTGAAGTTCTCGAAGGCGCGAGGGTAGTCTCCCGCCCGAAAGTGGACGACGCCGCTGGCAAGCAGCTTCGGGTAGTCGCCATCGACCTCAGCGACACTTTCGACGACGCTCAGCTCAGTGCGGCGTCGATCTGCCGGATCCTGGTGCTCCGCCAACCGCAACTGAAGCCGCGCACTCAAACGAGTGTCGTTGACGAGCGGGGCGAAGTGCAGGTGGTGCTGCAGCCCGAGCAGTGTAGTCCAACGCACTCGCGATGTGGCCTCGAGTTCCTCACGCACCAGCACGACCCCACCACCCCATGCGTCGCTCAAGCGGTGTAGCAATCCGCCCGCCAGTTCAATCTGCTCGGAAGTGGGCGGCGTGTGTCCATCCCAACCAAGTAGCGCGTCAGCCAACAGCGCGGCTTGGAGCGCACGAAGGCGCGATAGCTCGGACTCTCGCTGGGCACGCAAGTGCGTGCGCACGAGTTTGGTGAGGGCGGCGGCGAGGTATTGCGTCTCGTCGAAGTCTCGTTGGTATTCGGCCCGGCCGATGCGGCGCACGAGTTCTCCAATCGCTCGTGAATCCTGCGGCAACCCCGCCACGCGCACGTCGCTCAGCAGCTCGGCGCGACGGGCCTGCTCGACCTCGAAACTTTGGGCATCCACCCTTGGGAATGGAACCTCGGTGGGTCCGATCGGCTGTGGCAGCGCCAAGCGAGCAGCAAGGAGCACGCTAGTTAGCAACAATGCGGCCGCGCCCCAGCGCATCGGCTGAGCCCCCGTGTCAGCCGCGGGGCCCGAGCCCGAGGCTTCCTGCTTCATTTTGGGTTGCGGTGAGGCCATCGCTTGAGGAGGCTTGTGATAGCATCGCGAGACCGAGGATTCTTGTGGAAGAAAAGCGTGCACATCGCCGAGTTGAGTACCGTACCGAGATTACCTGCACGCCCGAGGGCGGAGAGTCGTTCACCGCGATGTCGCACGACGTGAGCTTGGGCGGCATGTTCGTCGAATCTGAGCACAACCCGGCTTTCGGCACCAAGATGGTGGTCAGCATGTATCTGCCTGGGCACGCCCAGCCGTTCGATCTTGCTTGCACAGTGCGTTGGAACAAGCCTGAGGGCTTCGGCGTACAATTCGGACGCCTGGGCGCGAGAGAAACCCACGCACTGACCAAGCTGGCCTGAGGTCGGGTATCACGCATCCAACGATTCTGATGAGCGAGTCAAATCCAGAGACGTTCTTCGAGAGTTGGCTACCTGAGCGTTACGCTACCCTCACTCGCAACGCCAATCTATCGAAGCTAGCCAACTGCTCTCTCTACGCAGAGGTTGGCGAAAGCGCGTGGACGGTAGCCGTGGAAGAGGGTCGTCTGAAGGTCACCCGCGGCGCAAGCGAAGGTCCGTGGACATTTCGAGTGCGTACTACCAACGATGCGTTCGAGCGTCTGTTGTCGAACTCACTCGCGTCTCTCGAAGGAAGCCCTTCCGCGTTGAAGCTGTTCGAGCTCGATGAGGAAACCTGCCGCTTGATCGCCGAGGTTCCGGGGGCACTCTGCGTACGGGTCCGTGATGAACACGCCGATTACGAGGTCGTGCTCGGCCCAGGCAACTCCGATCTCGACTCTCCCGGTTGCAACGTCACCTGCTCACTGTCGGACCTTCAACGAGTTCAACGCGGAGAAACCAGTCCCGTAGACCTCTTCATGGGCGGCAACCTGACTCTCGACGGCAATCTCGAGATCGCGATGGCGCTGGGCGGACTGCTCCTATAGTCAGTTGGCGCACGCATAGTTACTGCTGGGAGAAGGCCGGGATTCCGCTGGCAAGTCACACGTCGCGGGTAACCGCAGTGTTGCAGCGCTCACCGGACACGCGTCAAGGCTTCTCGGGCGGGGGCAATGGCTCCCAACGCAGCGACTCGCCCATGCGCCCAGAGATCTTGTGGGCGGTAAAGCTCTTGAGCGACTTCACGTAGAGGCCCGACTGCTGGCGCCGTGTCGAAAAGTACGCGAGCAAGCGTCCATCGGGACTGCATGCGGGATAGGTGTTGGTTCCCGTGTTCTGCGTCAGACGGGCGATGCCCTTGCCGCGTTCGTTCGACCAGACCAGATCACTGCGCCCGCCACCGACGTTCACAGCGTAAACCACACGCACGCCATCTTCCGTGTCACAGAACGCGGGAGCTGAGGCCGAAAACCCACTAGGGGAAATGGCCTTGCCGTCGACGTACACCCGACGCACACCGTGATCGGCAGCCCCGCCGACCCATGCAAGCTTGCCACTGGGACTGAACGCGGGATGAACGGCGACCTCGGTCTTGGAGACTCGCTTCATGCCACTTCCGTCTGCGTTACCCAGATAGATGACGCTCTTGCCCTTTTCGTCGACACTGACGGCCATCTGCTTGCCATCGGGGCTGAAAGCAACGCTGTAGATCGATGTCTTGAATGGGAGCGATGGGACCTTGGCGGGCGCAACCGCGGCGAGCCGAAACGGTGAGTAGTTCGTACTCTCGAGATAGAACAGCTCGTGAGCAGGATTCCACGCAGGGGCGATACTGGTCGTGTCCGGATTGCTCACCCGGGTGAGACTGTGTCCATCCGCGTCGACCGTAAAAATCGTGTGGTTCTTCGCCCACTTTCCCGAGAACGTCATCTCACTGGCAAAACCACCACGGCGTCCTGTCAACGCCTCGAGTAACGAGTCGACCACGCGATGAGCAGTGACGCGAACTTCTTCCTGCTTGACCGTGATCATCTCGCGGAACACCGGGTCTTTGCCCGCGGCCAATAGGTACGCGAGCCCGAATACCTGAATGTCACCACTCGCTGGTTCTTTGCGCGCGGCCACTTTGATCACGACCTGCGCTCCCAGGCTCTGCCAAGCCGCCACATCCACGGGGTCGCTGAAGCCGTACATCCCGGGCGGGGCCTTCTTGTCGGGGATCATGCGGTAAAGACCCGTGAGCTCGAAGTCTCGTCGCACGACCCCACGCACGATGACGTCCTCCAAGTCGGGTGAGAGCGAAGGCAGGATCGCAAGGCGAGGACGATTGTCACCTTCCGACCCTGTGATCAGAAACTCGCCGAGCAGGCTCTCGTCCGGCGTCTCGGAAGCTTTTTGCGCCGACACTGGGGCGGCAAACATCAACGCGGCAGCCACCAGGCTAAGCGTGAAGAGGAAACACTGGCGGAGGGATTGATACATCAGAGATCTTCCGGAGGTTCGAGTGAAGGGGCGTCGGGCGATGGGCTGGGTTCGGACGGCGCGTTGTTGGGTGGCTCGTTCTCGGGCGCCCTGGACTCGTCATCCGCAGATCCCTCGTTCGTGGAACTCGGCGTCTTGCTCGAACCCTTCTTGCACGCTGAATTCTCGCCGCCAAATTTCGGCCGAACGATGCTCTCGCTGAGCTCGGGGTACTTCGGCGGCGGCGGCGGCAACTGTTTGCCAACCTTGCCGTCCATGTGCGCCCGGACCTTGGCGTCGAAGTTGGCGTTGCCGCTCGGCACCATGGTGAAACTCATCACCGTGCGGTCAGCTGAAACGTTGGCAGACACCCGCACGAACAAGTCGCAGTATTCCTGCCCCTGAGGTGCGCTGAACCCGCGCTTGAACCAGGCGATTAGCTTGGCCTTGTACTGGTCGATGACGAAGGCCTTGAGCGGATCCGTCTCCGTTCCGCCGACGACGCCATCAGACTCCCCCTCCTCTGCGAGGTTGGGCGCGTCTTCGGGTTCCGGATCTTCCAAGATGTCTTCGTCGACCTTCTTGGCGAGTTCCGCGTCCTCTGGCGCGGGAGTTTCGTCCGACTTCGCCAGTTCGTTCGTCGGCAGTTCCTCGGGCACGTCCTTGTCTGCCTTGGTGGAAGGCGCGCTCTTGTCCTCGTAGCGCTTCTTAGGCGTCGGCTTGCGCCACATGTCCGGAAGCTGGCTTTCAGACTTGCTCCCAAGCTTGAGCAGAGGCATGTCCTCGATCACCGGGGTCACCTCGATCGGCACATCGGGCGGCGGAGCCACATCCTGAGACGATAGAGCAGTACCTGCTCCAGCGACCATCAGCAGAGCCACCAACGCCACCTCGACCACGATCGCACCGCCTAGGGCGAGGGACACTTCGCTGGGGCTGAAAACGCTGGTGGTCATGCTCGGGCTTCTCAGGACGTTCCGTGCCGACACTTGTCGGCAACGTTCGAGCAGTTACTTCGCGGCCTTCCCGCCAGGAGCTGGGTTAGAGCCCTTGGCAGGAGCAGCCTTGGATCCTGACGTGGGATCATTGCCCTTCGACGTGTCAGTGCCAGGCGCGGTCTCCAAATCCTCGCCCTTGGGTTCTACGAGCAGGTTCAGTGAGACCACCCCGCTCGACCGGGCCGCCGCCACGACTTCTGCGACGATCCCGTAACGGGCATTCTTATCCGCCCGAATGTACAGCTCTTTTTCCTTCTGAACGCGGGGGTTTGTATCGAGGGCGTTCTGAATCCGCCCGGTGACGTCTTCATCGCCGAACATGACGCGCTCGCTCTTGGTCACGGTGACCAGCAGCCGCGAGTCTTTCACTGGAGTGTTCGCGGCTTTGACGTCGGGTAAGTCGATCTTCAATCCAGTGGTGAGGAGCGGAGCCGTCACCATGAACACCACGAGCAACACCAGCATCACATCCACGAGGGGAGTGATGTTGATGTCGCGAAACCCCTTGCGACCGCGCCCGCCAATCTGCGCGCCCACTCACACCTCTCGTGACGCGTTGCGGTGCACCAGCGCGACGGGCTGATTCATACGCGGGTCGCCAGCGATCGTCTCCACCCAAGTCTCGCTGGAGGTCTCCAGCTCGCCGAGCAAGTCGGTGATGCGTTGATCGACGAAGTTGAATCCGATCGTCGCAGGAATGGCCGCGACCAAGCCGAACGCCGTAGCGATCAACGCTTCGCCGATCGCGGGCGCGACCACGGGCAACGACGCGCTCTTGTGCACGCCGATCTGCAAGAACGCGTCCATGATCCCCCAAACCGTGCCGAACAACCCGATGAACGGAGAAGCGGATGCGATACTGGACAGTAGTGGCATCAACGACGAAGCGCGCTGCTGTTCGCTGACGATCGCGCGCTTGGCCACGCTCAGCAACAACTCCGCGCTGAGGTGCGGCTGATCGCGGCGCCGAGTCAGCGCCATCACGACACGAGCGCCAGGCGCGACTGGATATTGACGTGCAATCGATTCGAGATCTGCCGCGTTCCTTGCTCGGACCGCAGCATCCTCGAACTGCGCCTGCGCTGCGCGCAGGCGCTTGATCTGCAACGCCTTGAGAAACCAGATCAGCCACACCGCGAACGATGCGACAACGAGAACGATGAGCACCACCAGCACGACTCCAGAGGAGCCGAGAACTAGGTCAAGGGGATCGATCGCTTTGATTGCGGGTTGCTCGGACGGTTGCATACCTTAGTTCGAGCGTACGATTAGTCGGCGAGAACGACCTGAACACGACGGTCGCGAGACCAAGTTGCCTCGTCCGTGCCTGTGGCATCCATCTCGCCGCGCGACGTGGTCTCCGCCTGAGCATCGCCCAGCCCTGCACGCACGAGGTAGCTCTTCACGCTGGACGAGCGCTTGCCTCCGAGAGCCATGTTGTATTCCTCGTCGCCTCGCGGATCTGCATGGCCGACGAGACGCATGGTGCGCCCCGCGAGCGGCCCCGTGGTGAAGCACTGTGCCAACTTGTCGAGCACTGGGTGATCCCCCGCTTGAACGCGGGATGAATCGTAGGCGAACAGCGCCTGCGCTTCAGTGATGCCGCAGATGCGACGAATGTCTGGAGCGATGTCCAGCTGTGCAGGCTGCTGTGCGGGTTGCGCAGCGGGCTGGACGGGCGGCGGCGGGGGCGCGGCCGGCGGCGGGGGGGGCGGCTCTGGCACTGCGGGCGGTGGATCATCGCCACCACACGCGCTCAGTACGACCAACGACAGGAAAAATGTCCCTACTTTAAGGCTGCTCACGACGACCTCCTTCGAAATCTTTTTATTTGCTCCGACACGGCTCGTCCGGCCTTCCCGATCCCGCGCGTGAGACGCGACGGAACACGGACTGCAGGATGAAGCCGCCAAAACAGTTCCATCGCCCGAGAAGTAGGAGAGTCACACCTGCAAAGCAAGAGCCGTGTGAGACGATCGGTCCGTCATTCAGAGCATGGTGAGCAGCGTCACCGCACCCACCAGGAGCACCAGGAAGACAAAGTATCTGGCTAGTTTTATTGAGTTTTTCGAGGAACCTTCAGGACGTCGAGCGCGCTCGACGTCCAGTTGCAACAGTGCCAGCGTCGCCAGCCGTCCCAGTTGCCTGTGAGCGAATTCTCGTCGGGACGGTTCGTCCGACTGTTTTCGATACCAGCGAGCGACCTGGGCTTGGCGTCTCACGTCGAAGCACAGCTCGAGCAGCGCTCGGTGCCCTGCCTCCACGTCCCACGCGTCGTCGACGCGACGGGCGGCTGCGGCGAGTTCTGGCTCCAGCAACTCTCCGAGACCGGAGTCTGGTGAACGATCGCTCGAACCTGACATGTTCCCTCGTCTGCCCCGCTTGCGAATCGCGCGCAAGACGCTGCCTACTCGGTCGCGCTCGCCTTGGTCAACGTTCGAGACGAAGCTGGCGCGTCAGCTCCGCGGTGATTCGGAAGTAATCCTGCCGCGAGTAGGGCTCATTCAAAATGTGAAAATCCTTGCCGCTGAGACCCACGCAGCCAAAGCAATAGCTGCAATTGGATAACGCCTCGCAGCGCACCAGATAATCGCTGGACGTGCAATCGCGCGACGCAACGCAGTGATTGCATCCCACCAAACGTTCGCACCCACGACAATGAGCACAATCCGTGCAAGCCGTGCAGCGGCGGCAATAGTGGCAACCAACCAACCGATCGCTATCCCCGCAAAACGTACACCTACTGCATGATACGCAGCGGCTACATTCTACGCAGTGCTCGTTCGCCCCGGATTCGAGCGAGCTGCTCAGCGCCCGAAATCGGGATTCGAACTCTGCGGCAGTGAGACGATCCATGCGAACGCTCCAGCGACGTTACCTACCGAGCTGCGCCTTGATCCATCAAGGCTCGACCACCGTTCACGACGCTCGAGCGGGAGGGTACGCAGCCCGGATCTGCCGTCGCAGATCCCGCGCACGTTCCCGAACGGCTGCCTCTTCGGCCTCGTCCTCCAGTCGGCGCAGACGTCGCTCGAGTATCGGGCGCTTGATTGGGGCCTTGTCGCTCAGCAAGCGGCTCAGTACTTCGATTGCTGCCAGTGCGCGCTCTTCATTCACGTGTTCGAGCAGTTGCACTTGGTATTGCTGTTCTTCCGGGATCGGCGCCTCATCGAGTAGTTCGTCAGCGACGCGCGAGATGGCGCTTCGCCCCTCGATCACCGTCAACCTTTCCAAGAGCTGCTGGCGACGAGCCTGACGCTCGTCCAAAGCTACGGCCCGTGTCTGGGCGATTCGCGCCACGCGACGGGGCTTCCCCTCGACGCCTACCCCATCCGCGGAGCTAACGCCATCGGTCGGAACATCATGGAGTGGCTCCTGGGTGACGGCCGCTGGCCCATGCTCCATGTAGCCGTTGAGCTTACCACGCTGCCCCTTGTTCTTCTTCGGCTGAGCCGAAGCCGCGATATTGCGGTTGGAGAGCTTACTGAGAAGCGGGGAATCGGGGCGTCGAGCGACGATCAATACGGGCTCGACTGGTGCTTTGGGCTCAGCCTTCGCCTTACGTCGACGTCGGCGACCACCGCCGGACCTTTGACGCTGTCCATCCATCAAGGAACCTCTTTGGGACATGCCATCTACCTTCAACAACACGCGCCGATACGGCAGTCTGAACGAACTCCGAGGGGGTAGACGGGACTTGAAGTCACCGGCGCGTCAACGTTCTCCGTGGGTGCGGCAGTCACCGCCTAGTCACGCTCGCCTCTTTGATTCGCTGCGCCTCTTCAGAGTCAGCGCATCAGAGAGCTGGTGCGTTTCGCGAATTGCCCTAAAACGAGCTAACTCGCAAGCAAATAGCACCACATGCCGGGCGAGGCAGAAAAAACTGCGCCGCTCGCAACTTTTGGCACTGTTCCCAGCTGAAGTCCACCCCCAAAACGAGTCAGTCCGACAATTCGGGGCCATCATCTCGACCCCGACGTCCAACAACGTATAGTTAACCCCAGTGAGACAACCGTGGGCGGACGCACGACACTGGGCGGGCGCGGTCGTACACAACTCGAATCACGACGTAGATCCTCGTCCCGTCAGTCTTTCTTGGGCCCCAACGACCAACAGACCAACTCCGACCCATGGTGACCCCCGCAGAAAAGTTCTGGATTGATGGTGAGCTCCGCTCCGACGAGGAAGCATCCAAGGTCTCATTACTGACTCACACCCTTCATTATGGTGTGGGTGCGTTCGAGGGTATCCGTGCGTACAAACGTGCAGCAGGCGAAAGCGCCGTGTTTCGACTGCATGAACACATTCGACGCTTGTTCGACTCCTGCAAGTTGGTGTTGATGCAGCCGCGGGTGACCTTCGAGGAGGTTTCCCAAGGTTGCGTCGATGTGCTCGCTCGAAGCGGTATGTCCGAAGGCTACATCCGCCCCATTTGTTACCTGGGTCGAGGTGGCATGGGCTTGCTTCCCCAAGGTAACGAGGTAGTCACGACCATCACGGCTTGGGGTTGGGGCGCGTACCTCGGAAACGACGCGCTCACGCACGGCATCCGTTGCAAAATTTCGTCGCTATCGCGCCACCACGTGAACGTCGCGTTCACCCGCGGAAAGATCATCGGGCAGTACGTGAGTAGTGTGATGGCGAAACGCGACGCCCAACTCTCGGGCTTCGACGAGGCGATTCTGCTGGACACGCGTGGGTACGTTGCGGAGGGGTCGGGTGAGAACATCTTCGTAGTAAGAGACGGCGAATTGGTAACCCCCCCACTGGCTGCGGCCATACTCCCTGGGATCACCCGCGACACAGTCATGATACTCGCGCGAGAGGCGGGACTCACCGTTCGCGAAGAGTTGTTCACTCGTGACGAGCTGCTACTGGCTGACGAAGTGTTCTTCACGGGCACTGCCGCTGAGATCACACCCGTGCGAGAGATAGACCACCGCCCGATCAGCGACGGATCGGTCGGACCGATCACCAAACGACTTCAGGAACGCTACTTCGACATCGTCAAAGGGCGCGACACGACACACCCGGAGTGGTTGACCGTATACTCGTGCGACTGAACGGCAATCGAAGCAAGCGTGAGTCGTCGCTCGCTTCGAGCCTGTTGTTCAGCGCAGGCCCGAGCTTCGCGCGCACTGTTCCAGGTCTCGACGGCGAGCCTTGCCGTGTACGCCGACGGCGATCACGCTCAAGTTTTGCAACGTGCACCAGTCGCGGGCGACCGAGCGCACGTCGCTTACCGTAACCGCGTCTATCTGTTCGCAACGTCGTTGCAACGAAGTGCTCTGCGCGTTGTGTAGCGACTCCGCCACGAACTCGGCGAGCGCGTCCGCAGAGTCCAACATAGATTCGGCCTGCCAACGATAGCGGCGTCGGATGACGGCGAGTTCATCCTCGCTTGGTCCCTCATCACACAACTGCCTGACAATCCCGAGCAGTTCACCCAGCACTTGCTTGGCTTGCGCGTGGGACGTCTCGGCCGACAGCTCCAGCAGTCCTGAATCCGCGTACGCTTCATAGCCTGCAGAAACGTCGTAACACAGCCCCAGTTCGTCACAGATGCGATGATACAAGCGCGTGGACATACCGTCGTCGAGTAGCCGAACGAGCACCTCCATGGCGCGCTGATCTGGGTGATCCCAACCTGGGGCACGAAACGCTACGCGCAAGTTCGTTTGACTGGAACTGTGAGAGACGTGGCGGAAGCGCATGCCTCGCTGCGGTGCAGGTGAGACGATTTCACTCAGTTCACCTTCAGGAAGCCGGCCGAAATGTTCATCGAGGACGCGCATCAGTTCTTCGGTTATCGCCCCCGCCGCCACCACAACCGTGTTGGCCGCCGTGTAATGACGCGCGTGATGGGCTCGCAGGCGATCCGTATCGAAAGCAGCAAGCGATCGCAGAGTGCCTGTGATGGGACGTCCCAAACCGTGACCGTCGAATACCAATGCACGGATCAAGTCGTCCGCGTCTACTCGCTTACCCTCGTCGTCGAGTGCCTCGAGGATCTCCTCCTTGACGATGCCGCGTTCGATGTCGATGCCGTCGAACAGTGGTCTTCGAAACACGTCGACGAAAGTCGGGACCAGCGCGGACAACCGAGATGGTGGGGCGCTGAGCGAGAGCGTGCCGATGTCACACGACGTAGTCGCGTCCAGTGATCCCCCCCACTGCTCGAACGCAAGCGAGAGCGCATGCGCGGATGGGTGTTCATCCGTACCGCGATAGAGCATGTGCTCGAGGAAGTGACTGATGCCGCTGTCGTCTTCGGACTCGAAACGGGAGCCGACACGGATCTGTGCGTGCAGCACCGCCTGGTGCAAGGACGGACGTGAAACGGCACAAAGCCGCAAACCGTTGGGCAACCGCTTTTGGATCACCTCGGGCGGTTGCAACTCAGCGTCCGTCACCAATGAGTTCAACCCGAGTTAGTGTCGTCTGCGGTCTCGGAGTCGGCTTCCGTCTTCACGTTGGGATCGAAGGCCGGGTTTATCACGATGCGCGTGCTGCGCTCGCGCAGCCGCCCGATGTACTGAGCCAACGCCTCAGAGCGCTTTTGCTCTTTGAGCGCACGCATGAGGTCTTCCTTGTCGGCATCGAACTCTTCTCGGGTCGCTACAGTCTTCTCTTTGAGCTGAATGACGGCAAACCCCGCATAGGTCTCGAGGGGTTGTTCGATGAACGCGTCAACCTCGGGCAACTCGAATACGCGTTTGGCGACGTCCCGCTCCTTGAGCCCGGGGAGCGGACTCGATCCACGCGTAAAAGGTCGCCCCACCTCGAACTCAGGCGCGTCAGACGCCGCGCTCGCGGCCTCGATCAACGCGGTTCGAGCGCTGTCGCTGAGCCCCTCGACGAGTACCTGCTCGGCGATCAAACCGCTCACAGCCTCAGCAAGCTCAGTGCCCGACTTACCGCGAGTGATCAGTTCAGCCGCGAAGCCACGCGCTGCATCCGTGGCCAGAGCTTCAGCCAACAACCGACGTGCGGTTTCGCGCTTGCCGAGCTTCTCCGCTTCCTCCGCGCTCAGCTTGCCGTGGAACTTCAGCAAGTGGAAACCACGCGGCGTTTCGATGACGTCCGTGGTTGCGCCTGTCGTCAACCCCTCGAGCGCGGCGGTCAGCTCCTGCCCACCTGCACCATACTTTTCCGCGTCCAAACAGCCGAGGGCCCCGCCATGACGAGCAGAGGGCCCGTCACCGAAAGCACGCGCGAGTCGCGCAAAGGGAACCCCAGCGTCGAGCAATCCCTTCACGACCTGCGCTTTCTCTCCTCGTTCGACCTGTTCGTCTTGAGTCGCGCCAGGAGAAAACGCCAGGCGGATCTCACTCACGAGTGGACAGTCTGCCGCCCAGCTCTCCTGCGCGGACTTCCACGCGGTCTCGACAGCGTCTGCGTTGGCGCTGGCGTATTCATCAGCCGCGGCGTCAGACAAGTCGACCGCATACCGTTCGAACCAGCTGCGCTTCACACTGACGGAGCGGACAGTAGCCTTGCTACGCTCGCGCTCGAACGCCGCGAAAGCTTCGTCCTCCGAAACGCGCACGGGCGAGGTGACCATCGTGCGTACCAAGCTCGCCTCCATCTCGGTCTGTTGCAGCTCCTTGAACTCACGTGGACTCATGCGCAGCAGATTTTGAACCTGGCGCTTGTAGATGTCGTAGTCGAACTGTCCCGTCTCGCTGTTGCGCACGCGGATGTACGTCACCAGGTCGGCGGCTCCCGTTTGCGGGTAGGGCATGCCCTGCGCCAGGGCCATCGGCAACGGTGCATCTACTGGCCACGAATAGTGAACGCGCCCGAGCGCCAGCTCGTTGTCCAGCTCGTCAGTGCCCACTGCTACGCCCAGACGTCGCGCCTCACGCAGAAGCAGCTCACGTTCAATCAGCGCGTTGATGGCGTGACCAGCGAACCCTCGCTTTTCGAGTTCCTTGTCGGTCGCGCCAGCGGGGGCCACCAAACGCAACAGCGAGTGGTACTCTTTGGGATGGACGCAACTGTCGTCGACTTCGACCACACAAACCTGGTCGATCAAGGCCCCGCCCGTCCCACCAGATCCGAAGGCGAATGCGGCGATGATCAACAACACCACCCCGCCCATGAACGCTTTTATTATGCCGCCTTGGCGCAGTACTCTGAGCATGTCCTTCTCCGCGCGCCGGTCTCGGCGCAGCGGGCGCACATACCACGGTCGGGAGCGAGGGTAAACGACTCACGAGGCACGCAGGGGCCCTGTCCGATGAGTAGGAAAAAGCATGCAATTTCGCACGCTGCCCGCTCCCGAAACCGTGGCTCAAGCCAGCTTGGGCAGGGCTAGGGCTGCCCTCAACTCGCGGAACAGTGTGTCGAGATCTTTCGCTTCTTTCTCGAGGCGAACCTCGTACCAGGTGTCGAGCGTTCGCGACTCGTCGACGGGATCAGCAACGGGGACGACAGCGGTCTCGAATTCCGCAAAGCCGAGCGCGGTTCCTTTGGCACTGACGGCACGCGCTCGCGCGAATAACTGCTGCTCGTTTTCTTCTGGATAGTCAGCGCTTTGCGCTCGTACGACCAATTGCACGCGGTGTGGGTCACCACACACGGCCGCAACGCCGCTATCCATGATCAGGTTCTCGCGGACGCGATCGGCGAGCACTACATGGGAGCCCAGCACCCGAAACACTTGGAACCCCTCGGCGATTAGGATCTGCTTCAATTCTTTGGGTTTCAAAGTTCTCGACGACCTCGCGAAGGGACCGGGCCCATAATAAGAAGTTGCCGCCGCCACGCGTCAACCGAATGCGCTTCAAAATCGCAGCGGGGCCGTGGCTCGCGCGACCGCCATCTGGCCGGCCCAAAGCGCGTCGCGGCATGCCGCGACGCGGGTCGATTGTGATTACTCTGACCGACGAATGGCCAGCAGCCGTGAGCTCTTCCTTCCTGGCGGGCCGCTCGCCGAGGCGCATCCCGGCTTCGAAGCCCGGCCAGGGCAGCTGGAGATGGCCGCCGCGGTGGAGCGCGCGCTGCATCATGAACACGTGCTGTTGTGTGAAGCGGGCACGGGCACGGGTAAAACAATCGCCTACCTGCTGCCAGCACTGTCGAGCGGGAAGAAAGTCGTGGTCTCCACCGCGACGCGCGCGCTGCAAGACCAACTCGTAGAACACGACGTGCCGCTGGCTGAGAAGACCCTGGGCCGACGAGTGCGCACTGTCGTGATGAAGGGGCTCACCAACTACTTGTGCAAACGTCGTTACGCCGAAACCCGCAACAGCGAGCGTTCGCTCACGCCAGCTTGGCGTCTCAAGCTCGGAGCGATAGACGCTTGGCAAGCCGACACCCCGAGCGGAGACTTGAACGAACTGGTGGGGATCCCCGAGGGAGACGAAGTGCTGGCGGCAGTCTCTTCATCCAGTGACACACGCGTTGGGTCGAAGTGCCGTCACCACGCCGAGTGTTTCGTAACCCAGCTCAAGCAGGCGGCAGAAAGCGCCGAGCTGATCATCACCAACCATCACCTGTTCTTTGCCGACCTGGCACTGCGAGGCCCCCACCCAGGGCGCGTGCTACCGAACTACGATGCCGTGATTTTCGACGAAGCACACCAGCTCGAGGACGTAGCGACCCTGTTCTTCGGGGTTCGCGTATCCCAGCGCGGCGTCGACAAGCTGCTATCCGACGTCGAGCGGCTGCGCCTGGGCAGTGACGCCGACGACTCGAGGGAGGCGCGCGCACGCCGAGCGTCCGACGTGTTTTTCGACGAACTTGGACGACGCACGGCGCGGGAGGACCCACGCGCCAAACTCGAAGCCGACGACTGGGGTGGAGAGCTACGACGCTACTATCTCGATCTCGACACCAAGCTGGATGCCATCCAATCGTTCGCCGAGCGTCGCAGCACGCCAGCCGCCGATGACGCGGTCGTCATCGACGAGGATGCCTCGGGAGATGCTCGGGCTTGGGAAGCCATCAGCCGACGCGCGCGTGCCGTACGCGACTCACTGGCCACCATCGTCGAAGGGGCACCAGGCCGCGTCACCTGGGTCGAGTCGGGCAATCGCTCTCCCGTGTTGAGCTCATCTGCCGTCGACTTATCAGGCATCTTGCGCGAACGACTGTTCAACAGTGTGCCGAGCATCGTGTTGACGAGCGCCACCCTGACGGCGAGCCCCGCTCGCGTAGGAAACGACGAAGTCTCTCCGTTCGCCTTCAGCCGTACGCGACTCGGCGCCTACGACTGTGAGCCTGAAGTCCACGAGCTGGTCGTCGAGTCGCCGTTCGACTTCGCCGCCAACGCGATGCTGTACCTCCCGCGCCATTTGCCCCCGCCGAACGACGCGGGCTTCCTCGCCCAAGCCACCTCTGAAATCCGCACGTTGGTGGAAGCGTCCGACGGGGGCGCGTTCGTGCTCACCACATCGCTCCGCTCGATGCGAACACTCCACTCTGCTTTGTCGAACTCGTTGGGTGAGCGAAAGGTGCTAGTGCAAGGCGCCGCGCCGAAACAGGCGCTGCTATCGGCCTTTCGCCACGACGGTCGCGCCGTTCTGATCGCGACGATGAGCTTCTGGGAGGGGGTCGACGTCCCCGGCAACGCGCTACGACTCGTGATCCTGGAAAAGGTTCCGTTCAGCGTGCCGTCGGATCCGATCCTGCAAGCGCGTTCGGCGGCGCTCGAGGCTGAAGGCGAAAGACCGTTCAACGCGTTGTTCCTGCCCCTCGCACAGATGAGCTTGAAACAAGGGTTTGGGCGCCTGATCAGGACCCAACAGGACCGTGGAGTGGTGACCCTGCTCGACTCCCGGGTGCACAGCAAGGGATACGGGCAGCGCCTGCTCAGTCAGTTGCCTCCCGCAAGGCGCACGACTTCACGCGAGCAGGTCGTCGCGTTCTTGGAGAGCGTCAGGTGAGCGACCGCACGCCTGCCTCGGCGCGCCATCTGTGAGCCGACGAGCGCAGTCGCGCGCCGAAACCCCTGCCGCATTGCCCGAAACCGCTAGCCCCCCAACTGCCACGGAATCGCAGCGCCAGGGATCCCAAGCGGCCAAGAGATCCCAACTGCCAACAGATCTAGGCCATCAGCGACACCGAGCCGAACGCACACAGCGTTCACTTCTTGCGCGCGCGTTTCTTCGCAGCCTTTTTCTTGCTCTTACCCGCTGCGGGCTTCTTGGCCGTCTTCTTCTTGGTCACCTTTTTCGCGACCTTCTTGGCGGCCTTCTTCTTGGTCACTTTCGCGGGCACCTTCTTGGCAGTCTTCTTAGTGACCTTTTTGCCAGCCTTCTTCGCTGGCGCCTTCTTGCCGGCCTTTTTCTTCGCGGGGGCCTGCTTAGCGGTCTTCTTCTTCGCAGCTGCCTTCTTGGCGGTCTTCTTCTTCGCAGCTGCCTTCTTGGCCGTCTTCTTCTTCGCGGGAGCCTTCTTCTTCGCAGCTGCCTTCTTGGCCGTCTTCTTCTTCGCGGGAGCCTTCTTCTTCGCAGCTGCCTTCTTGGCCGTCTTCTTTTTCGCAGCCGCCTTCTTCTTGGTCACTTTCTTCGCGACCTTCTTCTTGGCAGGAGCATCAGCTGCCTCATCTTCAGTCGCGGCCTTCTTCGGAGCTGCGGCGGCTTTCGCCTTGGTCGCTTTCTTTTTTGCAGGAGCAGCGGGTGCAGCCTGCTCAGCTTCAGACGTCGCTTCCTCATCATCAGCATCGGACACTGGCGGCTCGTCACCGCTGATGGGCGGGCTCGGCTGCGTCGCAACGGGCGTTCGGATCTCGGCATCTTCCGAAGACACTTCGTCAGCGTGGTCAGGACGCCCGAAGGACCCTTCGCGGCGTCGCGTCAGCGTTTCTTCGATCTTCTCGTCCAGATCGCTGAACTCGAAGGGCTTGTCGACGTGAGTGTCTGCCCCATACAAAGGCGAAGTCATCTCGTTCAGGTTTTCGCCAATCCCCGTGAGCATGATCACGCCCGTGTGTGCCAGCGGCAGTGACTCGCGAATCTTTCGACAGACCTCCCAACCGCTCATGCCTGGCATCATCACGTCCAAGATCACCAAGTCGGGAAGGTGTTCGTGAGCGAGCTGCCACGCCATGTCGCCGTCCGACGCTTCGACGACCTTGAAGCCTTTCGAGCGGACGTGCGCGGTGACGAGCGCGAGAGTGCTTGGCTCGTCATCGGCGACGAGTACGAGAGTTTCTTCGTTGTTCGACATAAGTTTCTGCTCCGGAGCGTTGCTATTCGAGTTCAGCCAGCCCCAGCGGTCAAGCCTTTGTCACCGCAAAGAGTGCATTGGTGGTCGCCAAGCTGAATCGCACGAGGCCTCGCACATCATGACGTCACCCCACGAGCCCCACCTCTGCACCTTTCGCGGTGGCTCAGTGCCGAGGACCCGGGGTGAGGCATTGAGGCCGTCGCGCCGTATTTGTGGACCAAAGGGAAAGCTCGACGGGCTTTCTGAGGTATCATGGCGATGAGCACGATGGCGCCCGACCGCAACAAGAAGCTGGAGCGGATGAAAGCCGCAGCCAGCCGAACCACGCTTCGGTTAGTGGTCGGCAGGGCCCTTCACAGCGCCACGCTCCTGCTGCCAGTTCCCTTGATCTACGCGGCGGTGTCGCTGACGTGGATCAAAGTAGTGCAACCACCCACAGAGGTACAACACTGGTTCATCATCGGATTCGTGGGCGCGTGTTTGGTCCCCCTCGGAGGGCTAGGCTTCGGGCTGCTTCGCTCGCGTCCGCGGCTATGGGGTGCGCAAACCCTGGATCGGCACCACGAGCTGAAGGGCAGAGTTGCCAATGCCTTGGCGTTCGGCTCTGAACCGCAGCGCACTCCGCTGATGGACGCCGCGATCGACGACGCGGTCGCCAACTGTGGAACGCTGTCACCTCGACGCGCTGCGCCGATCCGTGTTCCTCGGGGGGCACTATTCAGCGTGGGCCTCGCCGCTGGAGTGTTCGCGCTCTCGCAGTTGGAGGTCCGCACCCAACGTTTCGTCCCCGCACAAGTCAGCACCTTCGTCCCGCTCGAGCTCCCCGCAGACGACGTCGAACTGCTGCGCGATGTGGCCGACGAGTTGGAGACGAATAGTCGGGATCCCGAGTTGCTCACGGCCGTACGCCGCTTCAACCAGCTGATCGAAGACGTCGCAGAACGACGTTTGGATCGCCAAGAGGTGTTTCGTCGCCTCGAAGAGCTGGAGCAGAGTTTGATGGAGCAGAGCGCGTTGGACGCCGAAGCCCTGGATGAAGGGCTGGAAGGACTCGGTAAAGAACTCGAAAAGAGCGGCCTGACGAAACCCGCCGCCCAGGCTCTGAAACAAAAGAAGCTCGACGACGCCGAGGAAGCGATGCGCGAGCTCGCCGAACGCCTGAAGAAGGGCACACCCAAAGCCAACAAGGCAGAGCTGGAACGTCTGCGCAAAGCGCTCTCGGAAGCCTCCAAGCAGAGCTCGGAACGGCTCAAGCGTGTGGAGGAACGCCGCCGCGAAGTCGAAGAGGGACGCCGACGCCTGCTCGACAAGAAAAAAAAGGGCGAAAAGCTCAGCAACAAAGAGAACCAAGAACTCGAACGCTCGCAGCGTGAGTTGAAACGTTTGGACCGCCAGAAAAAGCGCTCCGAGAAGGCCCAGCAGCAGATGTCCAAACTGGACCAGGAGCTCGCGGAAGCCGCTCGTCAGCTGATGGACGAAATGGGCAGCGCTGGGGAAAGCCTCGAACGTGGCGCCGAAGATCTGAATCGCATGAAGCAGCAGCAGCTGAGCGACGAGGAAAAGAAGGCCCTCAAGAAGCAACTGGAAGAGCTGCGTCAAATGTTGCGACAAAACGCTGGCAACAGCGAGAAGCGCAAAGAGATGCTGGAACGCTTTCGCCAAATGGCTCGCGGCCAACCGGGCGGGCAAGGTGGCAAGGCCGGGCAAGGCCAACAAGGCGAAGGCAAAGACGGCAAGGGCAAAGGCAAAGGGCAGCTATCGCTGCGTCCGGGCTCAGGCGGCTCTGCGGTGAACGTGCCAATCCCGGGGGCGGGCAGCGGCCAGGGGCAAGGCAAAGGCGAAAGCCAAAGCGACGGGTCAGGCCAAGGGGGTGACTCCGCGGGCTCGGGCAGCGACTCGCAAGTGCGGGGTGCCGAAACGGATCCGTCTGGCAAGGTGCAAGACGTGGCAGCAGCGGGAATCGACAGCGGCGAGGGCATGGCGTCGAGCGAAGTCGTTTACGGCGCGGCCGAACGCGGCTTCACTGGCCGCGGCTATCAAAAGGTTTACACGGACTACAAGACCGTCGCCGAAGAAGTGATTCAAACGGACGAGATACCTCCGGGGTACAAGTTCTACGTGCGACGCTACTTTCAACTCATTCGCCCACGCGACTGAATCGCCACGCTCGGGTGACGACTTCCAGCGCAGACGACAGCAAACGGAAAGAACGCAATGACAGAATCTGCAGACACCAAACGCGACGTCGAAGCGTTTCAGAAGAACATTTCCGAAGTGCGCGAACAGGTCGGCAAGATCATCGTCGGCCATCGCGACATCGTCGACGGCGTGTTGACGTGCATGCTGGCAGGCTCTCACGCGCTCTTGGAAGGCGTGCCCGGCCTGGGCAAGACGATGCTCGTTCGTACGCTTTCGCAAAGCATGAGCCTCGATTTTTCACGCATCCAGTTCACGCCTGATCTGATGCCCGCAGACATCATCGGCACCACCGTGATCGAGGAGTCCAAGGGCGGCGGTCAGGTGATCGAGTTCCGCAAGGGGCCGCTGTTCGCCAACATGGTGCTGGCCGACGAAATCAACCGCGCCACGCCGAAGACCCAAAGCGCTTTGCTCGAAGCCATGCAGGAACATCACGTGACCGTCGGCGGAGTGACCCACAAGCTGGTCGAGCCCTACTTCGTGCTGGCCACGCAAAACCCGATCGAGATGGAAGGCACCTATCCGTTGCCTGAAGCTCAACTCGATCGCTTTTTCTTCAAGCTACAGGTGCCCTTCCCCACACGCGACGAACTGCACACGATCCTCGAACGAACCACCGCCGTGCACGACGCGGAGCTCACGCCCGTGCTCGACGGCCCACGCGTGGTGGAGCTTCAGAAGCTCGTCAAGCAAGTGCCCGCTCCTCGCCACGTTCAAGACTATGCGGTGCGCCTGGTGCTTGCCACCCACCCGCAAGGCGAAGAGGCGACCGACATGGTGAGCCGCTTCGTGCGGACAGGCGCTTCTCCGCGCGGTGCGCAGGCCTTACTCCTCGCTTCGAAGATTGGCGCACTCATCGCAGGACGTTTCGCGCCCTCAGTGGATGACATCCGCAAGGCTGCGCTCCCCGCACTGCGGCATCGCGTGCTGCTCAACTTCGAGGGTGAAGCGGAAAGCATCAGCGCCGACGACATTCTCGGCCAGATCCTCGAGCAGCTACCCGAAACCAAGAGCTGAAGCGGTGGGCGTTCTCGATCGAGTCCGTCAGGTGCTCCCCAAGGGACGGCATTCGTTGCCGCCCAAACGTTCGGGTGAAGCACTGTTCGACGACGAGTTTCAGCGCAAGCTGGAAACCCTCGCGATCGTGAGTCGACGTGTATTCGCGGGGCGCCAAAAGGCAGAACGCCGCACCAAAAAGAAAGGGAGCGGCATCGAGTTCGCCGATCATAGGGACTACGTGGCGGGTGACGACTTTCGCTTCGTCGACTGGGGCATCTACCAGCGCTTCGGTCGCCTGCTCGTTCGCCTCTACGAAGAAGAAGAAGATCTGAGCATCTACTTCATCGTCGATTGTTCGACGTCGATGGGCTTTGGCGATAGTGCCAAGTTCGATCAAGCGCGCCGCTTGTGTGCTGCGCTCGCGTACGTCGGTCTGGCGAATTTGGATCGCGTCACCATCGTCGGCGTGGGAGACCAAGTGCTCAGCCGTATGCCGCCCACGCGTGGCAAGAGCCAAGTCTTCAAGATATTCCGTTTTCTGAGCGCGCTGTCGCCTGACTCCCGTACGGATCTCGGCGAAGCTCTGAAGGTGTTCGTGTCGCAGCACAAGCGGCGGGGGTTGGCCGTGATCATCAGTGACCTGTACGACCCCAACGGCTTCGAGGCGGGCATCAACGTGCTTCGTTACAACAAGTTCGAACCCTACGTGCTGCACGTCACCGATCCCGCTGAAGCGGCGCCCGACCTCAAAGGCGACGTGCGCATCTACGACTGCGAGACGGGCGCCGAACAAGAAGTGACGGTCACCGACGACGTGCTCGCCAACCTGAAGAAGGCGTTCAGACAGTACAGCGAAGAGATCGAAGGCTTCTGCGCGAAAAACCAGGTGCCGTATTTCCGCGCAGATGCACGGGACGCGTTCGACGAGCAGATCTTGCGAGTGTTTCGCAAGGGAGGATTTCTCCGCTGATGATCTTCACCGGACTCAGCGCTGCAACCCTCGGGGCGATCGCAGCGGCCGTCGGGCTGCTGACGCTGGGGCTCTACATTCTCAAGCTGCGCCGACGTCCCGTTCGGGTGCCCTTTTCGCCGATCTGGCAGCGGGTCCTCAAAGACAAAGAGTCGACCCACCTGTTCTCCCAGCTCAAACGCTGGCTCTCACTGCTGCTGCAGCTGGCTATGCTGGCGCTGATCGTGCTCGCCCTCGGTGATCCGAGGCTGGCCGACGCGTGGGGAGATGGGCGAAGCATCGTCGTACTGGTAGACACGAGCGCCTCCATGCAAGCGCGGGACGGGGAGCCCACTCGGATCGAATCAGCAAAGAAGAAACTCGCGCAGTACGTCGATGGCATCTCGAGCAGCGATCGCCTGCTAATCACCGACATGGGGCCGACGCCACGCCCGCTGTCGACGATGAGCGGCGACGTCGCAGAACTGAAGAAGTCCATCGAGCAGTTGCGCTCGACCGAGACCCGTGCAGACTTCGAACGCGCACTGCGTTTCGCGCGCGACAGCCTGCGTGGACTGCAAAATCCCGAGATCATCGTGCTCAGCGACGGCGCGCTGGGTGACACGGAGCGCATCGGGCGCAGTGTCGATCTGAAGGACATCAAGCTGAGCTACGAGCCCATCGGGCAAGACAGCAAGAACGTTGCCATCACCGAATTTGCCGTGAGGCGCTACCCGCTCGACAAGAGCCAATACGAAGTCTTGCTGGAGGTCACCAACACCAACGACGAACCCGCCGAGGTCGAGCTGACGCTGCTCGGCGATGGCGTCGTCGTGGACGTGACCACGCTATCTTTGGGTCCGTCCGAACGCTTGCCGCGCATCTACCCGGATCTAGCGGGGGCGAGTCGGACACTCGAAGCCAAGCTCAGCCTGAAGGGTGAGAAAGCCGATCAACTAGAAGCCGACAATCACGCCTTCGCGCTCATGCCCGAGCGACGTCGCGTGAAAGTGTTGCTCGTCTCCAAAGGGAACACGTACCTGCAGGCAGCGTTGCTGCTCGACGAGTATCTGGAAGTGACGCCAGCAGATCCAGAAGCGCCGCTGCCCGACGAGCAATTCGACGTGACGATCCTCGACGGGGTCGCGCCGAACCTCGCCGCAAAACACGGCGCCGCGCTGTACCTCAATCCGCCCGCGGAAGGCGCGCCCGTCGGCTACGCCAAAGACAAGGCCATCGAAGGCTTCGGCTTCGACACCTGGGACAAGAAGAGCCCGCTGCTCGCGTTCATCGCGCCCGAGAACATTCAAGTGGCGACCGGGCACGCCCTGAAGCCCGAAGAGGGCGATAGCGTCGTCGGCGCCTCCGAGCTCGGTCCGATTCTCGTCAGCGGGAGTCGCGACGGCAAGCGTTTCGTGGCGTTGGGCTTCGATCCCCGAAACAGTGACTTCGTGCTGCGCGTGGCGTGGCCATTGTTTCTGCTGAACACCATCAACACGTTCGCAGAAGAAGACTCTCGCTACCTTTCGTCGTTCCGAACGGGCGAGGTCTGGCACATCCCTGCTCCGTCTGGTCTGGATCTCGCGCGGCTCAACACACCGTCGGGCATTCAGCAGAGAGTCCCGGTCAAGAACGGTTTCGCGGTCGTGTTCGGCGAGTCGACGGGCTTCTACGAGCTGTTGGGTAACGACGGGCAAGTCGTTCACGCGTTTGCCGCCAACTTGAGCGATCTGGAAGAAAGCCGACTGACTCCCGCGCCCAGCTTGGCCCTTGGACAAACCGCGGCGGGTCCTGTAGGCGGTTTCTCAGCAGGAGCGCGTCAAGAGATCTGGATGATGCTGATCATCGCGGTGATGGCGCTGTCACTGCTCGAGTGGTTTTCGTACCATCGGAGGCTCACGGTATGAAAGGCCGTTGGCTTCGAGCGTTGTTGTTTACCGGGTTCGTCATCGCGCTGATGGTGGGGGCAGCGTACGCTTTCGATCGTTGGGTGCTCGAACGTCAGGGAGCGTGGACGATCACGCTGGAAGGCAAGGAGTACGAGCTGCTGCAGCCACTGTACTTGGGCTTGCTCATCGGCTGTCCGCTGTTGCTCTATGGCTTGCGTTACTCCCTCGCGGACCTGCCGTGGCAGCAGCGTGTTACTTCAGTACTTCTGAGAACGGCATTTTTCGCGCTGTTGGCGATTGGCCTCGCCCGTCCTGTCACGACCACTTTCGAGCAAAAGTTGTGCACGGTGTTCGTGGTGGACGTCAGCGAGTCGGTCACCGACGAATCATTGAAAGCGGCCCATGCCAAGGTGAGCGCTGCGCTCGCGCAAGTGCGCCCAGACGACGAAGTACGCCTGATCACGTTCGCTCAGCGACCGCGTCTGGAGACGCTCACTCCCAGGGAAGGGGACGCGCGTTTCGAGATGCCTGCGCTCGATCGACTACGACACGAACCCTCGCTTTCAGAAGATCCCACAGCATCCACCCAGCCAACGACCAACGAGACCGCTCCCAGCGCGGGCAGCGATATCCAAGCCGCGCTGGAGTTGGCCTACGGCGTATTCCCCCCAGGTTACCTCAAACGCGCGCTGCTGTTCAGCGATGGCGTCGAGACCAGCGGTGATGTCCTGGCGGAAGCCAACCGCGCTGAGCGCTTCGGAGTGCGGCTACACGTCGAGCCCTACACGGCACCACCACCCGGCGAAGTCGCACTGCGCAAGCTGCACATGCCCGACGAGGTAGAGATCGGAGAACCGTTCGAAATTCGCGCGGACATCTACGCCAGCCGCAAGAACACGGCGCGTGCCCGCCTCTACCAGGGTGAAATGCTCAACGGGCTGGACGGGGTGCGTGAGCTGGAACTCGAACCAGGGCTGAACGAAGTCAAGTTCAAGAGCGTGGTGCGCTTCGGGGGTGAAGTGCTCTACAAGCTCGCGCTCGACGAAATCAAAGTCGACAAGTTCGGTCAGAACAACGAACTCGCCGTGAAACTGGACGTGCCCGGGCGCCCCACGGTGCTGTACGTCGAAGGTCAGCCGCGGCGCGCCAGTTATCTGACCAGTGCACTCAGCGCGCAACAGTTCGACGTCGAAGTGCGCCCGGCATCGGCGTTCCCAGCGTCACTCGCGGAAATGGCCCGTTACGACATGTTGATCGTCAGCGACGTCCCTGCAGAAGAGGTGAGTCTGTCGTCGCAAGACTTGATCGAACGTTACGTGCGAGACGTCGGCGGCGGTTTCCTGTTCGCAGGGGGCGAGCGCGGATTCGGGTTGGGCGGTTGGGGGCACACCACCGTCGAACGCATTTTGCCCGTGCGCATGGACGCAGAGCGTCGCAAGGAAATGCCCAGCGTCGCGATGGCGCTCGTGATCGATCGTTCCGGTTCGATGTCGGGACTACCAATGGAGATGGCGAAAGCCGCGTGCCGCGCCACCGTGGGCACCTTGCAGTCCGACGATTTGCTCGAAGTGATCGCCTTCGACTCGACGCCGAAGCGTTACGTCAAGTTGCAGCCCGCACGCTATCGCAGCCGCATCCAGAGCGAGATCATGCAGATTCAGGCGGGCGGCGGCACGTCCATCTTTCCCGCTCTGGACACGGCGTACCAAGATCTCTCGGTTGCTCAGGCACGCAAGAAGCACGTCATTCTGCTGACGGACGGCCGCGCCGACTCGGGTGGCATTCGTGATCTGACGCAGGCCATGGTGGCCGAGTCGATCACGGTCACCACCGTGGGCTTGGGCGATTCGGCAGACGCGGACATGTTGCGCATGATCGCCGAAAACGGCGGCGGTCGTTATCATCACGTTCCCGATCCGAACAGCTTGCCCCGCATCTTCACCCGCGAGACTGAGATGATCTCGCGACAAGCAGCGGTCGAGGAATGGTTCCCAGTCTCGCAGACCGCTCCCGCCGATTTCCTGCGCGGTATCGCGATTGGGAGCGCGCCGCTGCTGCACGGCTATGTCGCCACCCAAATGAAGGGCCCGCCCGCGCAGCAGATTCTCGCCAGCGACCAGGGCGAACCCATTCTCGCTCGCTGGCGGGTTGGTTTGGGTCACTCGCTGGCATGGACCAGCGACGTGAAGAACAACTGGGCCGTCGATTGGCTCAGGTGGTCGAATTTCAGCCGCTTCTTCGGGCAGCTCGTGCGTGAGCACATGCGCAAGAAGCACGAACGCGAAATCGACATGACCACGTCCGTGGTGGGCGACCGCGTCAAAGCAGTCGTGGACGCGTTCACTCCCGACGAACGCTTCGACAACGAGATCACTGCCAAACTCTGGATCCAGAACGACGCGGGAGGCGAGCGCCGCGAGGTGCAGATGCGTCAGACCGCGCCCGGCCGCTACGAGGCGGAGTTTCCTCTAGAGAGTTACGGCTCGTTCTCCCTCAAAGCCGAACACCTGAAGGAACAGGCTGACGGGAGCATGAAACAGGTCGCTGCCAGCTACGGTCACGTGTCCTACCCGTACCCGCGCGAGTACGCCAACCTGGAAGCTGACGTCGAGCGTCTCGAGCGCGCCGCTCAAACGACGGGCGGAACCAAGAACCCCACCATCGAACTGTTGTTCGATCCAGGTCAGGAGAAGCTGGAAACCCACGAGCATCTGTGGTCGCGCCTGCTATTGGCTTCGCTCGTGGCTTTCTTGCTCGATCTGTTGATGCGTCGCGTGCGTCTCTTCGATCGGAAGTTCGTGCTGCCGCCAGTACATGCTGGCCCAGGGTCAATGCGTCCATCAGCGTCGCCACCATCGCGCGGACGCTGAGAGAGCATGGCAAAGTCGTGCCCAACGACCGAAGGCCGAGGCAGGGCCCCGGCCTTCGCCGATTTTCGCTAGCCGACTCCTGTGGTCTGGTACGCCCGCAGGCGACTCCACAGCCAGTCACTCAGTCTGGTTATTGAGCCTGATCACTCAGTTTGGCCGCGAACGTCGTCATCCGAGTCGTCATCGATCTCGTTGACTCCGGGGAACTTCATGATCTCTTTGCGGGAAAGCCGCCACGACTTCTGAACGATCCAGGAAAGTGATCGGTCCTGGCGCGCGGCCTCCTGTTGAATTTCTTTGAGCATTTCTTCGGGGAAGTAGAGGCTCTGCTTGCGTTTGTCCGAGGTGCCCATGACGTGCGTCTCCGTGCAGGAATGTAAGCGAAAAGCTAGGTTGACTGTGGGGCCGCAGTCAAGGAAACGACAGGAATGGCTCGACAATTGGCCTTCGGCCGCGCGTCCTAGGAGCTGTCGCTGACGCTCTTCGCGGCGTGCGAGGACCAAGGTGACGGACTTTTGCGGCTGCCCCCTGGCCCAAATCGAGCTCGGTCCAGCTGACGGAGCGTCCCCCGTGAAGCCGCGCGATTGTCCTCAAATCTCCGAGGAATCGAGTACTGAGTCCGAGATGCAAGCTCTGCACAGTTGGATGGGCTGGAGTGCCATTGCAGCCTTCGTGGTGACGGGTTTCTACATGGAACTGTCATTTCCCGAGGCGCACCAGGGCGACCGGGGCGCGCGCATGATGTACCGCTCGGCCCACGTCTACATCCTGCTGTCAGGACTTGGGCACTTGTTGCTCGGCAGCAGCTGGAGCGCGCGCGGCACGCCCTGGGCAGCGCGCTTACAACACCTCGGCTCCGCGTCGCTACTGCTCGGCCCACCCGCGTTCGGTGTGGCGTTTTTCGCGGAGCCCAACCCTCACGACTTGGCCCGCCCCTACGTATTGTCCGGACTGATCGCGAGCCTGGTGGGGACTGCATTTCACCTGGCCAGCGGCTGGGCCGAACGCGCACCAAGTCGCACTGATGGTGGTGGGTGACTGCGATGGACGCGGATCGCGCTGGAGGTTCGAACGGGAGCAGCACTCCTAGCGACGGCCACAGTCGAGCGTGCGCGAGACTCGCTGCGCCGCTCGCTTGCCGACATTTTTCCGCGATCGCGACGTCGGCAGCGGTTTCGACGATGGCTCGTTGCTAGCGCCCGCCGCGAGGCACAAGGCGCTTGACATCGGGTCTGCCGATGGTAATCAGCGTGCTCCCTTTTTTCGGGTCATTAGCTCAATTGGTAGAGCAGTGGACTCTTAATCCATTGGTTGAAGGTTCAAGTCCTTCATGACCCACTCTCCCCACTGGAACTGAAACCGCGCCGTTTGGTGCGGTTTTTTCGTTTGGTGCGGGTCGTTCATTCGCCGCGGACACGAGCTTTCGCACTCTGTGTCGACGTACTCTGCGCGAGCCTAGGGCGTGTCGAGGTACTCGGCGGCGAGCTCATCGAGCGAATCGTCTACATAGCGGCGGCGTGCGTCCGCTTGAAAGTCTTGAACCAGCCGAGCGCGAATCTGCTCGAAGGGCGGCGCCTTGCTACCGCTGCGTGATTCTACGCGCACGACGTGCCACCCGAGTTTGGACTCGACCAACGACCACTCCCGCAGAGCAATGTTGGGCAAACGTGACGCAAACGCCTTTCCGAACCACATCTTCACTCGACGCGGCGCCACGCCGACGAGCTGCGCGCCAGCGGCAAAATCATCCCCTGGCGGGAGCGCTCCTGCGTCGCCTTGCAGCTCCCTCAACCACTGCTCCGCGCGTTGTTTGGCGTTCGGCTGCTGGGCGCTGGCAAACACATGACGAAAGTCGTAACGCGATGGCGGTGAATAACGCTCTGGGTTCGCAGCCATCCATTGACGCAGCTGGGCGTCCGTCGGGTCTGGCACGACGAGAAGCTCTCCCTGCAGATCGCGAAAGCGCTGAGCCAAACGCGTGCGGACCAGCGGATCCGAATCGCCGAGACCTCGGTCGAGCGCAGCGCGGTACGCCACTTCTTCCCGCCGCCACTGCGTCACGGCCGTCTCCAGCTCATGTGCGTTTGGTGGTCGACCGAGCTCACCCTCGAGTTCTCTCCGCAGATGATCGCGCGCCGCGTTCGACGACAGCTCTGCGTTTGCGGGCTCCTGCTCCGTGAACGCGATCTGAAATAAGAACACAGCGAGCCCAATCGCCGCGAAGTGAACGACGGGTTGAGACGACACTCTTGCTAGTCGATTCATTGCGCTCCCTGGTTTCACTGGGCTCCCTGGGGTGTAGCGGAAGGGTGCTGGCCGAGAACAGCCTCTAACGCCTCAGCCGAACCGCTGAGCAGCTCGGCGCTGAGCCAATCGACGGGCTGCTCCCGAAGCCACGTGCGCTGACGCCGCGAGAAAACGCGGGTCACCTGTGCGATCGCCTGCGCGAGTTGCTCGTGATCGATCGGCCCCCCAGCGTCAACTGCCGCCTTGACCTGCGTGTACCCCACGCTGCTCATCGGACGAGACTCGCCGTAACCTCGCTCGATGAGCCCACGCACCTCATCTACCCAACCCGCGTTCAACATCTGGCGAACTCGCGCTTCGATGCGAGCATGCAACACTTCGCGCTCATGGAGTACACCGAGCAGGCGAGCGCGATAGCGAGGCTCTCGAAAGCCGTGCTGTTTTTGGTACTCACTCAGTGGTCTCCCGGTCAGCTCGTACACTTCGAGCGCGCGGCTGACTCGAACGAAGTCGTTCGGCATCAAGCGCTGATGGCTCTCTGGATCGACGGCAAGCAACTTTTCGTGCAACGCGGCACGGGAATGCTGCATGACGAACGCGTGATGTTGCGCGCGGATCTCGTCGTTCTTGGGAGGAGCTGGGGCTAGCCCATAGAGCAGTGCCCGCACCCATAAGAACGTTCCCCCGCAGACGATGGGCAACGCCCCACGCTCCGCAATCTGCTCGATGTGTTCAGCAGCGCGCTCTGCGAAAACACTGGCGTCGAGTTCGTCGTCTGGGTCGACGGCGTCGATCAAGTGATGGGGGATCCCTCGCCGCTCCTCGAGCGTCGGCTTGCCACTGCCGATGTCGAAGTGCCGATAGATCTGCACACTGTCCGCACTGATGACTTCACCGCCCGCTAGTTCAGCAAGGCGAATCGCCAGCTCCGTCTTGCCCGACGCGGTCGGCCCAACCACGACCACGAGCTCGGGCAGCTCAGCGTCGACCGACTTTGCGCTCAAGTTCGCTCCACGACGTGAAGGTGACGATGGGCCTGCCGTGAGGACAATGCCCGGCGAAGTCGACCTCGGAAAGCGCTTTGAGCAGCGCGTGGGCTCGTTCTGGTCGGAGCGCGTCGCCCGCGCGGATCGAACCGTGGCACGCGATGGTCGCCAGCGCGGAGTCGATGGCGTCCGAAAAGCCGCGGCCCGTGCGCTGCAGTTCGGCGAGCAGCTCACGCAACAGACGCTCGGTGCTGTCCCGCTGCAGCAATTGCGGCACGCGGTGTACACTCACCTTGGTCTCGCCGTGCACGCGCACGTCGAACCCCAGTCGTTGGATCTCGTCGGCACGGGTTTCGATCAGCTCCGTCTGCTCAGCTGACAGTTCCAGCGCGACCGGGAACAAGAGGGCCTGCGACGGCATCTTGCGCTGGGAGTATTCGCGTTTCAGGCGATGGAAGTTCACGCGCTCCGCCGCCGCATGCTGGTCGAGGACGAACAGGCCGTCGGGGCCCTCACAGATCAAGTAGGTACCGCGCACCTGGGCGACGAAACGCAAGTTAGCCCACCCGACCTCCGCATCACTCTCGGGCAAGCGCGCGGGCGGCGTCGGCCCTTCCTCATGGATGCGCATGAAGCTCTGCTGCTTCGGGCGATGGGGCACGCCGTCGAGTAACACCGCAGCCCGCGTGCCTGACGTCGAGTCCTCAGACGTGTCGCGTCGCGCGGTCAAGGTTTCCTCGAACTCGGCGTCGGACTCGTCACTGGGATGAAAACTGAGCGGCCCAACCTCGGAAACGCGGTCATTCGCGTCGTCTTGCTCGCCACCGAAAGACGCTACCCCAGAGCCTTTCCCCGTGGGCGGCGTACGCCCCTGGCCTCCACGAACCCAGTTTCCCGCGTCTGGACGGGGCTTCCAACGATTGCCAACAGGCGCGGGCAGCGAAAACGCCTTCGCCAACTGGGAGCTGATGATCTCGTACAAGGCGTCGGTGACCGCCCGGCCATCAGCGAAGCGCACCTCGGACTTTTGCGGGTGCACGTTGACGTCGACCAACTCGGGGGGCAGATCCAAATAGACGACACCACGCGGATAGCGCCCTCGTTCGAGAATACTGCCGTACGCTTGGGCGACCGTGTGCAACACGGCCCGGTCACGGATCGGGCGCAAATTGCAGAACAGCCTGAGCGCCCCAGCACCCGCGCGCGCGCGCTCGGGGCGCCCGAGGTAAGCTTCGACCCGCAGCGGTCCGCGTTCGCCAATGCAGCTCGCCAGGTCTTCGCCTTGCATCAAACCCGCGACGCGTTCGGCGCGATCTTGCCCCCTGAGCCACTCGCGCGCCTTGCGGCCATCGCGAGTCAACGTGAAAGTCGTTTCGGGCGCCGACAGCGCCGCCGCTTCCACGACTTCAGTGATGTGGCCCGCTTCGGTGCCCGTCGAGCGGAGGAACTTGCGGCGCGCGGGGACGTTGTAGAACAAATCGCAAACATCGATCTGCGTCCCGACGGGGATCCCAACGTCGCTCACTTGCGAGGGCGCACCACCCTCGACGACCACTCGCGTTCCGACGTCGCTGTCCGCTGTCCGCGTGAGCAGCGTGAAACGACTCACGGACGCGATACTGGGCAGCGCCTCTCCTCGAAAGCCAAACGTCGGGATACGTGTGAGGTGCTCGAAGGTCTGCAACTTGCTCGTGGCGTGACGCTCCACGCACAGGGTCGCATCCTCGCGGTCCATGCCCGAGCCGTCGTCACGAATGCTCAGACGCGTGATCCCGCCGCCTTCAATTTCGATGTCACAGCGCGTCGCGCCCGCATCCAGGGAGTTTTCGATCAGCTCCTTGAGCGCGCTCGCGGGTCGCTCGACGACTTCGCCTGCGGCGATCTGGCTGGCCAAGGCCGAAGAAAGGCGCGCGATCTTACCCACTCAGTAACGTCCCGTGGAGAATGGCAGCCCAGCGGGGGCAACATCGGCGAACGCGACCAACACCTGGCGCAGGATGCCAAAGCTCGTCGAGAAGTGCGAGCCCACCCGACGGGTCTCTACGATACTCGCTCCCAAATGCGATCGACTGCCCGAAACCCAGACACCATGGTCTGAGCAGGACAGTCGAGACGACGCGAAACGCGTTCGATTCAGGCTGGGTAAACCGAAACGCGCTGCTTCTTCTTGGTCTTGTATTCGAACGCGACTACGCCGTCGACGAGCGAGTACAGCGTGAAGTCTTTGCCCTTGCCGACGTTGCGACCGGGCGAAACGGTCTCCCCCACCTGACGAACCAGGATGGTGCCCGCGTTGACTTGCTCTCCACCGAAGCGCTTCACACCACGGTGTTGCGCGTTACTGTCGCGCCCGTTGCGAGTTGAGCCGCCGCCCTTTTTGTGTGCCATGGAACTAGAACCTCACGCGGAAATGCTGGTGACTTTGACTTCAGTGTACTTCTGGCGATGGCCGTTCTTACGCATGTAACGCTTGCGGCGCTTGAACTTGAAGACCACGAGCTTCTTGTCCAAGCCCTGGCGCACGATCTCTGCCTCGACCTTGGCCCCAGAAATCGTGGGCTTGCCAAACTTCGGAGAGTCTCCGCCAATGGCGAGCACCTCGGTGAACGTGACCTTTTGACCGGGCTCACCGTCCATGCTCGGAACGCGAAGGCTTTCGCCCTCAGCTGCCCGATACTGCTTGCCAGCTGCCTTGAATATTGCGTGTGCCATCTGAAGGGGCGGCAAACCTAGTCGGGGACTCTGCAACGCGCAAGCTATTCCATGAGATTGCGCGACGGGCCTACCCGGGCTGGACGGGCGTGCAGAGGACGCCTCACCAAGAGGGCAGGACTCGGGAATAGACGAGCAACAAATTCCCCAATAACAACAGTCATTTGAAAGACTCTTGCGGTTTGTAGGACGCTGATCAGAAGCGCCCGGCGCGGGGGCAACGACAAACCTCCGCGAGGACAGCACTCGTCGGTGAAACCGCGAGCACAGCGCAGGGAAAACGCCTGCCCTCGCCCACTCGGAGGCCAGCTAGCCTCGGGGCGCTGGCTTCGCCAGCAACGAGCTAACACGGCTCAAACACGAGCGAAATCGGGAGAGGTGCGGGGCGTTGACTGAAGCGACGGCGCGGAGTGTGTATTAGTCTGGACGAGATGAGCGCGACGACCGATTCGGCAGGCATCCCGCCCATCGTCGCCCAGGGGTGGGAGGCGCTGGGGTTGCGCGGAGAGATCGTGGAGATCGACGACATGAGTGCGAACGTGTCGACGAACTACGTCTACCGCATCACCATCAGCACGGGCCACGAGTTCATCGTCAAGACCTCGAGTTACGGATCCTACGTCCACTTTCGCCAAGATCACCAATTGATCAAGATGTGGATCCGGCGATTGCAGGGCACCCGCTTCGCGCAGTTCCTCGCGCCGATGGTGCTCAAGGGCAACGACGTCTTCACCTTCTCCCAGGACGACACCTGGCTGGTGTTCTATCAGAAGGCCCCGTTTTACGACTTCCTTCCGCGGGTGCTGGACGACGCGCAGATCGAAGCGCTCGGTCGCGAAATGGCTCGTTTCCACCGCGCGTCGTTTTCCGCCGCCCAAAGTCTGCACCCGTCTTGGAAGACGTTGGGGTCCGACGTTGCCGCGCTGTATGACGCCATCGGCAATCCCCACTGGCGACAGGAGCGCGGTCTGGATACTGCGGCGGGCCGCGAACTGCGAAGGCAGTGTGACGTGCTGCTGGAGAACGCCACGAACCTCGGCTATCAGCGCTTCTCGAAGATCCCGATCTTGGTGGACTGGAACATCGGCAACTTCAGCGTGGGCCTCGAGGAAAGCGGCTTCAAGTTCTTCTCACGTTGGGACTACGACTGGTTTCGAATCGACTCGCGCATGCTCGACTTCTACTTTTGCGCGCGCGTCGTTCGTGCAGAAGGTGACATGACGGTATTCACCTACTCCACAGAGCCGTTTTTCGAGCCCCGCTTCGAGCGCTTCTTGCGCGCCTACCACAGCGTGTACCCGCTCGCCGACAACGAGGTACTGTTCATGAAGGAGGCATACCGCTTCTTCCTGCTCAACTACGTGATGCGCAGCGGTGAACACTTCTTCAGACCCAGCTACTGCGAGCGACTTCAGCGCGAGGCGCTGCAGGAGTACCTACCAGTGCTCGATCGCGTCGATTTCGCTCCGCTGCTGAAGTGCCTGCATTGACACTTGCCGCGCCGTCCCGACACCCCTGCCCGCTGCGATCGTCTCAGCCGCGGTTGCCCTCCGCCGCACGCAACGCTGAGCCGCGCTGTTGGTAAGCGACCAGCAGCGCCGCAGCTCCCGCGTCCTGCAGTTCATCGAGTAGCTCACGTACCCCGGTCGCGTCGCGAAAGTCACCAGGCGACGTGACGACTCCCACCTGCAGGCCCTCGGCCCGACCAGGCGGCGACCCGTGAGTCGCTGCGTGAGAAGCTCCCACCGCAACGCACACGATGGCGGTGTGCAACGGAGAGCCGAATCGAGTGAGCACGCCTCGCAATCCGGGATCAGTGGCGATCACTCGATGCAGCTCCACGACGTCGGACCAAAACTCGATTTGGTCGACGTCGTGCGCACGGCCCTGCGCGGCGCCTGAGCCTTGCCCTGCTCGACCACCGAGGGGGTCGCTCGAAAGTGCTGCGTGCTCGGGCTCGGGTGCCTCGTCACTCGTCCGTGATGGTTCGGCGGCGACTTCGCCTTCGAGGGCGTCGTTGGCTTCACCCACGCCATGAATCTCATCAGCAAGCGCGTGCGAATCACCCACCTCCGTCGCGGGATTCGCACGCGAGGGCGTCGATGCACCTCGCTCAACCCCGACATGCGAGTCGAGCCTCGAGTCGGACGACAGCGTGTCGGGATCGAAGACGTAACAATCGAGCGGCGCGTCCAGTTCGATGCTTTCGATTTCGAGCGAAGCGGCATCGAGCGGCGCACGTTCGAAACGCTCAACGCCGTGCATGGCGTCCCCCATTCTGCGCCTGCAACAGCACGAGGGCGCGGGCCGCACACTGTCGCAACTCAGCGGCGCGCCCCTCGGGCGCTACGACTGCCGCTGCCTCGTAAATCGTCGCAGCCGTCGAGAACTCGCCGAGCAACTCGTGGCAGCGACCGAGCCATGCCCAAACGGGCACGGCGCGACTACGAAACACGAGCACGTAACGCAAGAGCGCCGCCGACTCACGAAATCGCTCATTTTCGAACAAGCCGAGCGCAACCTGCACGAGCTCGCCCGCAGACGCTTCGTGAAGCTTCGGAAATGACATGTCGACGTCGACAGCTGTCGCACGCACGCTTTCTCCGCTGCGCCCTACCACTTGGGCATCGGCGGGCAGCCCGCCTGGTATGAATTCATGCATCCCCCCACGTCGGTCGTCGCACGTCGCGATTGCGGATCTTTTTTCGTGTAGGCTGCCGCCCGCATGGATCGCTTGTTGAGACGCGACGGACAACCAGCCCTGCGGCTGCGCGAGTACCAGGTGCAAGGCACGCCAAAGGGTGCCGTGCTGATGACCACGGGCCTGGACGAGAACGTGGAGCGTCACGACGAAGTGTGCGCACTGCTTGCTCGTGATGGTTTCTTGGTCGCGTGCTGGGACCTGCGTGGGCAGGGCCGCTCCGAGGGCCGCCGAGCATACGTCGATCGGTTTTCGGAGTTCGTCGACGACGCGCTGTTCGTCGCCGCCGAATTGGAGAAGCGTGACGACTGGGGCGCAGCCAGCCCCGCGATCCATTGTGGGCACAGCACGGGCGCCCTGATCGGTATCTTGGCGGCATTGAAAGCCCCTCGTCGATTTCGTGCGCTAGGCCTGATGTCGCCGTTCTTGGGCCTCCAGTTGGATGCACCACGCTGGCGGAAGCTGCTGGCGCGTTCGCTCACCCGCGCGTTGCCCGGACTGTATCAGCCGACGGGTATCGATCCCTTCGACCTGACGCACGATCGTGAACTAGCGGCGGCCAACGCTGCGGATCCCCTCGCCAACAACAAGATCTCGCTGCGCCTCTTCACTGAATTAATGGCGGCAACTGAACGCGCGATGGAGTCCGCTCCGCAGCTGCAGCTCCCGATCTATTGCCGAGCGGCCGGCGACGACCGCATCGCAAACCTTCAGACGACCAAACGTTTCATGCAGCGCGTCGGCAGTGCCGAGGCCACCCTGGAAATAGCTGAGGGCCAATTCCACGAACTGCATCGCGAAACCGCGCGAGCCGAACACGCACGGATCCTCGCCGAGCGGTTCTCGGCTTGGTACGCCGACTGACACACGAGCCGAGCAATCGCACATCCTCGCCGAGCGGTTTGCGCGTGGTACTTCACGTGACTGCAAACGCGTTCGCCAACCTACCGAAGTGTGTCAACCCATGAACTGGGGCCCCCGAGGCAGCTAGCGCGCCGTCAGACGTCTGCACGCGCGAGCCCGCACCTCACCAAAAGTTCCATAGAGGGAGCCGCGCAGGGGCCGCAGCTCGCCTTCCCCAGAAAAAATGGACCTCACGCCAAGACGCGTTCATGCAAAGTCGAAAGGCGTCAGCCTTCGTCGAGCAGTGCGACGGGGAGGCTTCGAAGGTTCCAAATCCCTGCAGCATAGGCGCGGATGGTTTCGTCGCTGGAGAAGCGACCCGACCCGGCGATGTTGAGCAGCGCTTTACGCGACCACGCGCGCTTGTCCTGATAATCTCGCGCTGCCTGCTCTTCAGCCTGCAGGTACGCGTCGAAGTCCGCGCACACCATGTACGGATCGTGGTGGCGCAGCGACTCCGTGAGGGGCTTGAACAGGTCGGGGGCGCCAGGATTGAAAAAGCCCGACTCGAGCAGTTCGATGACTTCGCGCAGGCGTTCACTGCGATCGATGTACGACGAAGGGTTGTAACCGCTCGCCCTAAGCGCCTTGACCTGATCTTCGTGCAAGCCGAACAGATAGAAGTTGTCGGGTCCGACGTCGCGGCGAATCTCGACGTTCGCGCCGTCCAGCGTTCCGATGGTCAGGGCACCGTTCATCGCGAACTTCATGTTGCCCGTGCCGCTCGCCTCTTTGCCCGCGAGAGAAATCTGCACGGACAGATCGGCTGCGGGAATGATCGTCTCGGCCAGCGAAACGCCGTAGTTCGGAACGAACGCCAGCTTCAACAAGCCTCGGACCTCTGGATCGAAGTTGACCACGTCTGCCACCGAGTTGAGCAACTTGATGTGCAGTTTCGCGGTGGCGTAACCCGCCGCAGCCTTGCCCGCGAAAATGTACGTCCGAGATGGGATCGCGTCGTTCGAGTTCCGCCGCACGTCGATGTAGTGGGCGATCACGGCCAGGCACGCCATCAGCTGCCGCTTGTACTCGTGCAGACGCTTGACCTGAACGATGAACATCGAGTTCGGTGAAACGTAGGTCCCTGCCTTTTCTCCGACGACCCGCGCCAGGCGCTGCTTGTTGCGTTGCTTGACGTCCCACAGTTCGTCGAGAGTCGCGTCGTCATCCACGAAGCTGCGCAGCTGGTCGACGAACTTGAAGCCGTCGTCGATCCACGACGTGCCGATGCGACGGGTTATCAGCTCGGTCAGGCCGGGGTTGGCATGCACGACCCAACGTCGCGGCGTGACGCCATTGGTCTTGTTGTTGAAACGCTCGGGCCAAAGCTCGTAGAAGTCGGGCATCAGATCCGTTTGAATGAGCTTCGAGTGCAGCTCGGCGACGCCGTTGACACTGAACGAACCGACTGTTGCCAAGTGCGCCATTCGCACTTGTTTTTGCGGCCCCTCTTCGATCAGGGACATACGCGCCAGGCGTTCGCCATCTCCCGGCCAGCGAATCTCGACTTGGCGCAAGAAGCGTCGATTGATCTCGAAGATGATCTCGATGTGCCGTGGCAGCACGCGTTCGAACATCGACAGCGGCCACTTCTCGAGCGCTTCGGGTAACAGCGTGTGATTCGTGTAGGCGCAGGTTCGGTGGGTGATGCTCCACGCCAGATCCCAGTCGAGGCGCTCGTCGTCCACCAACACGCGCATGAGCTCAGCCACGGCGATCGCGGGGTGCGTGTCGTTCAGCTGCATCACCACCTTGTCGGGCAGTTCGTGAAACGAGCGATGACGTTCCTTGTACGAACGCAAGATGTCCGCCACCGAACACGCCACGAAGAAGTACTGTTGCTTGAGGCGCAGCTCTTTGCCCTCCATCGTGCTGTCGTCGGGATAGAGCACCTTCGAGATGTTCTCGCTGTCGATTTTCTGCTCGACCGCACGTCGGAAGTCGCCTTCGTTGAACAGCTGCAGGTTGAAGTCTCGGGTGGCGCGCGCCGTCCACAAGCGCAGGGTGTTCACCGTGTTCACGCCGTGCCCGACGATGAAAGAGTCGTGTGGCACGCCGATCACCTCGGTCGTGTCCAGCCATTCCACTCGGTCGCGCCCGCGCTCGTCGCGGTGGGTTTCCGTGCGCCCGTAGAAACGCACCATTTGCGTCAGGTCGTGACGCACCAGCTCCCAAGAGTTGCCTTTCGCAAGCCAATCGTCACGGCGCTCGACTTGGTAGCCGTTTTCGATCAACTGTTCGAAAATGCCGTAGTCGTAGCGAATGCCGTAACCGACCGCGGGCAGCTCGAGGGTCGCCATGCTGTCCATGAAACAAGCTGCGAGTCGCCCCAAACCACCGTTGCCCAGGCCCGGGTCACGTTCTTGCTCGAGGATTTCCTCCAAGGAGAAGCCACGTTCCGAAAGCAGGTCCGAGGCGGCTCGATACAGCCCGAGATTGATCAGGCACAGCCCCAGTGAGCGCCCCACGAGAAACTCGCTCGACAAGTAGTAGGCGCGCTTGGCGTCGAGCTCCTCGAAGGCGTGTTCCGTGGCCAACCAACGGTGTACCAGCCTGTCACGAATGGCGTGAGTCAGCGCGTCGTACATATCCGCCGCCGTCGCGTCCTCGATACTCTTGGCGCAGGTGAACAGTACGTGATCCAGCACGGCACGCTTGAGCATCCTCGGATCCATGCCGACGCGCGCTCCTGGCGCGGGGGCGACCGAGTTGATGGGTGGGACGTCCTGGTAAAGATTCGTGTCGTTTGCCATCGGGTTCCTATGCTCAGTGGAGCGCCGCAAGATCGCTAGGCTCACGCCCACCTTCAAGGGGGAGTTTGCCCAAGCGTGCTGGCGCAACCAAGCTGGAACGGATCGTCAGGCATTTCGCCCGTCACTGCACTTTCGCGGCGAACGAGACGGAATTTCGGGACGTTCGAGTCACTGGCCAGTGCGGCGGTCGTGACGTCTGCGTTCGCCGCCGACACGCTGCGGAAATACCCGACGATCACGCGCGTCACGGCGAGGCAAACGACTGCGGTGTCCGCCAACCTCACGGAAGACTGCGCGCGCTTGCTCCAGCGTCGTGGCTCCCGCTCGCTGCAGCTCGGCGTGGTGGTTTGCGCACAGCGCGACCACGCGTCGTCCGAAGCGAACGAATCGCACCGAGAGCGAACTTCCCGCTTGCCCTGGCCGACACACCTCACACAGCCGCGTCACCCGATGAATCTGCGCCGTGCACAGCGGCTGGGCAAGTTTGTGTACCTGCCGCCAGAAGTTCAACGCGCCGCGCTGCGCTCTTCCACCCAAGTGATCACGTCGACTTCCGGCTGCGTCTGGGTCAATCGCCCCAGCTCTTGGATTCCCGTGGGACTGGTCACGTTGATCTCGATCAGCTTCTCGGCGATGAGATCCAAACCAACGAAAAACAGGCGATCGTCTCGCAAGCGCGGCCCTATTGCCTCGACCAACGCGGTTTCTGCAGGGGTGAGGTCGCACGCTTCCACGCGTCCACCGACGTGAATGTTGGCGCGGATGTCGTCTTCGCGCGGGACGCGACGGATGGCGCCCAACAACTTGCCGTCGAGCAAGAGCACTCGCTTGTCGCCGCCCACGACCTCGGGCTGAAACGCCTGAATCAGCGCCAGCTGCGAGCCTTCCTTCGTGATGAAGTCCAGAATGCCGCGCGCGTTGCGGTCGCCGCCCCGCACTCCGATGACGCCAGCTCCGCCAGCGCCGTCCAGGGGTTTGACGACGGCTTGTCCGCCCACTCGGGTAATGAACTCGAGCATCTGCGGCGTGCTGCTAGTGACCAGCGTCTCGGGCATGAACTGCGAGAAATGAAACGCGTAGAGTTTCTCGTTCGCATTGCGCAAAGCGCGCGCGCCATTGATCACGAGCACTTGTTCTTCGATCAGATCGAGCTGCTGGGTCAGGTGGAGATACGCCGAGTCGAACGGTGGGTCCTTGCGAATGAACACCGCGTCGAGGCTCGCTAATTCCACTCGCTCGGGCGCACCTGCCGCAAAGTGTGGTGCTGAGTCGCTGACAGTCAGAGGACGCACGTCGGCAAACACGGCAGTTCCTGCGTTCGAGATCTGATGCGGCTGGCAGTGCAGGCAGCGGTGCCCCCGCGCTCCCGCTGCGCGCATCAGCGCGAAGCTCGTGTCCTTGTCGGGAAGCATCCCCGCGAACGGATCCATGATGAAGAGAAACTGCATGGCTCCGCCAGCATACTGCTGATCGGTCTGATAGGAATCACCCATCGCCGCGTGTTGTCTGGCATGTCGCCAAACCCGCTCGTCGAGCTCGGTGGCGGGGTTTGAATAGAGGCGATGGGCGAAACACCCGAAGCTGCCCGCGGCCCGGTCGACCCTGCAACCGATTGACGAGCCGATACGTGAGGGACATAACCGTCCACATGAGCTGGGTTGCAAGTTTGGGCCCCCGCCGCGGCGTGTGGAGTGTTCCGTTGGCCGCGTGCGCAGTGCTTCTGTTACTCGCCACCCCTCCAAGGCTCGAGGCCGCAGACACGCCCAGTCAGGTGGCAGTCGCGACGGAAAATCCCACGTCGACCAAGGCGGCGTTCGAGCAGTTGCAGGCTGGTGGCAACGCCGTGGACGCGGCGGTCACCGCAGCTCTCGTCGCAGGTGTCGCCAACCCGACGTCGAGCGGCTTGGGCGGCGGTTGCTTCATCAACTACTTCGACCGCAGCTCTGGCAACGTCTACATCTTGGATGCGCGCGAAGTGGCCCCCGCCAACATCGTGCCGCAAGACTTCGAAAACCGACCGTTCGATACCGAGGCGCGCGGTAAGTGGGTGGGTGTCCCTGGTGAACTTGCGGGGTTGTATGAGCTGCATTCGCGTTTCGGAAAGCGTTCGTGGGCCGAGGTCGTGCAGCCAGCCATCGACAGCGCGGAGCAAGGGTTCGAAGTGAGCCAGCACATGGCGCGCGCCATCGGCTGGTCGAAGGACGCGCTTGCCGCCGATCCGAATTTGAAAGCGTTGTGGCTCGGACGACCGTTTCCCGCGGGCTCTCGAGCCAAGAACCCTCGCCTCGCGAAGACTCTGACGAGAATCGCCGCGGAAGGCCCCAAAGCACTGTACGAAGGCGCGATTGCCGCCGAGCTCAGCAAGACCGCGACGTCAGCTGGCGGAGCGCTGACGACCGCAGATCTGCTCGCCTACAAACCCAAGTGGCGAGCGCCGCTACGCAAGAAGTGGGCAGGCTACGAGATCGTGACGATGCCGCCCCCATCTGCGGGGGGCCTGATGTTGTTGCAAACGCTGGCGCTGTACTCCAAAGGAGAACTCCAACAACTCGGCTTCAACACGCCCGCCTATCAGCACATGTTGGCGGAGAGTTTCCGAGCGGCTTTTGCCGACCGCATGCTTTTCGTCGGTGATCCCGATCACGAGCAGGTTCCGCTGGCAACGTTGCTCGACGAACGTCGACTGCGCAAACGTCGCGAACTCATCGTGCCGAACGAGACCCGCACGATTCCCGAGTTTGCAATGGAAGAACACGGCACGCACCACCTGACGACCGTCGATGGTGAAGGCAACGCGGTTGCGCTCACGACGACCGTCAACCGCGCGTTTGGCGCCAAGCTGATGGCCCCAAGCTCGGGTATCCTGCTCAACGACGAGCTCGACGACTTCACCAGCAATGGCCTGATGAAGCACTTTGGCATGCAGCAAAGCCCCAATCGCGCTCGCGCCCATGCCCGCCCCGTATCGAGCATGACGCCCACGTTGGTACTGAAGGATGGCGAAGTGATCTTGACGGCAGGAGGCTCGGGAGGGCTCACCATCGCCACCAACACGACACAGGCGGTGCTGGCGCACTTGGCGTTCGATCTGCCCCCCAAGCAGATTCTGGACGCGCCGCGATTCCAATTGCCCGTTCAAGACGCGACCATTCTGGTGCCGAAGAACGCGGGCAAGGCGCACGTGGAGAGTCTGAAACAGCGCGGCGAAGTCGTGGGCGACGTGCGCTTCACGAGCACGGCCGTGCAACTCATCACGGCACGTGGCGGTGATAGGGCGGCGGCTTCTGATCCTCGCAAGTTCGGACTGGCTGAGGTGGGCGACGCACCCAAGACGGCCGTCCCTGCGCCAGCGATCCAAACGCCGCCGTCACCTAGCGGCCCATGACCAGAACTGTCGGCGGGCTCCGCGTCGCGTTCAGCTGGGCGCACCTCAGTGAATCGACGTGATCAGCTGAGTGAGCGACTTGGCGTCCAGATCTGCGGCCATGGCGTAGCCAATGCCGCGGTTCTCCTTCGCCGCCACGGAGTAGCCGCGCCACTCACCGACGTAAATGGGGTTACCCTCCACCACGTGCTTACTGAGTGGCTCGCGTAGACTGACCTTGCGAGGATCGAATACCCACACGGTAACCTGACGCCGACCTGGCATCTGGTAACGCAGCGAAGCCGCTTGGTGATTGACCACGGGAACCAGGTTTGCACCTTGCCACTTGGCGCGCGCCAAACTGGGCAAGCGCAAGCGCACCCCCACCGTGGGCTCGAACGCTGGAAGCAGGCGCGCTTCGGTCACCTGCGGCTGTGGCGGAGAAGTGTGATAGTCGATCAACCGATCGAGCGCTGGGTCGAGCAAGCGCCGAGACTCGACGGCATGAGCCGTCGCGGAACGCTTTCTCGGCGCTTGCTCGAGCTCAGCTTCGTCGGCCTGAGCAAGTTCTGCTTCCAGAGCGTCTGGCTCCTCAAGGTCGTCTTCAGTAGACGACGCCCCAGGGCTCGGGCTCGTGGGTAGCGAGGCCACCTCAACTCGTTCAGATGGTCGGGTATCTCGCTTGACGACGTCTGCCAACTTCGGCGACGGTTGCAGATTAATCCACAGCAAAAACCCTGCGGCGACTGCAAGCACTGGGGTGAGGCTGTCCCAACGTTGCCACCAAGCGCGAGGCCCCTTCACCAAGACAGCCTTGGCGTTCTTGCCGTTCGTGCGCGCTTGCTCGTCAGCGAGCGCGGTTCCCACGCGCGCGAGAAAACCGTTCGGAAGTTCCTCGTCGGCGTCGCTTTCGAACACCCGCTGAATGCTCGCTTTGGTCGCAAAAGCGAAACGCAGACGCTCCACACATTCGGGACAAGCCGCCAAGTGGCTCTCGACCCATACGGTGTCGGACGCATCCAGCTCACCATCGGCGAAGGTGTCCAGCAAGGGTTCGACTTCACGGCAACTGAGCGGCGTTCCCATCAGCGTGACCTCCGTGTACCAGCCCGAAACGCTTCGAGGTTGATCGGCACCGAGCGCTCCTCAGCCGCTGGCCGCTGCGCGGACGGCTCGGCAGATCGAGCATCGATTAAGCCCAGGTCGAGTGCGTGCTGCTCAAGTGACGAGCGCAACTGACGCCTGGCGCGATACAAGCGCGACATCACCGTGCCGATGGGGCAGCCCAGTTCGTCGGCGATCTCGCGGTAGGCGTATCCCTCGACGTCCGCCAACAACACGACTTGGCGAAAATCTTCTGGCAACGCGTCTACCGCCGAGCGGATCCGTCGCTCCATGTCGGGACGCAGTGCATTTGCCTCTGGGTCGCGCATGGCGCGCATGCTCGCGGCACCAACCCAGCCGTCAATCAACGGTTCAGCAAGCGAAACGTCCGTCGAAACCTTCTCGAGCTGTTTGCGATGGTAGCGCGTGATGAACGCGTTTCGCTGAATCTTGAGCAGCCATGCACGCAGGTTCGTGCCTTCCTGGTACTGCTCCCGCGCCCGCAAGGCCTTGACGAGCGTGTCCTGAACCAAGTCTTCGGCCTGGCTCTCGTCGCGCGTCAAACGCCGCGCCCGGGCTAGCAAAGCCCCTGCATGCAGCAACAACTCCGAAGAGAAGTCGCCCACGCGATTGGCGGTTTGTTCGCTCGGTTCTTCCACCACGTCGGGGCGAACCCGTCAGCCTACTGGCCTATTCCGATGACTTGCCGAATCGCCGCTCCAGCTCGGCAAGCCGGTCGTTCAGCAGTTGAACTTGTCCTTGCAGTTCCGCCACGGTTGCCGAGTCGGGCAGGGAGCGAAGCCGCTCATCCATCGCGGCCTGCCATTGTTCGAGCTTGGTGCGCGTGTCCGAGTGCGCGTTCGAAGACTGTGCCAATTTCGCCTCCAACTTGGTGTGAACTCCCGACGGCACGCCCGACTCCCCAGCGACGACCGCGGCGAGATCCGTATCTTGGCGGATTAGCGCGCGCAACGTCTGAAGCGGGATGCCACCGGGCGAGTTCTTCAACTCCTCCGAGATGATCAGCGCGAGCGTAACCTCGGTCTTGTCTTCCTTGGTGCGGTTGTCGATGATCTGTACTTGATCTCCAGCGCGCACCATCTCCGCGATCGCCAGCAGGGTAACGTACTTGCTGCTCTGAGTGTCGTAGAGCTTGCGGTTGGAATACCGCTTGATCACACGAGCCTCTGGCTCACCTGCTTTGTCAAACGGTACAGATTCGAGCATTGCCCTCTTCACCCCACAAATCGCCGAAGGCTCGCACCCTCAGCCACAACGTAGGTTCGAAGAAGAACAATTCTCTCAGATGCCGTCAAGCTGCGCTTGATGCCGCGGCTGTCCGCAGATTCACGGGACTGTCCAGCTGCGAAGAATGCAGCTCCGCAGCCGCCACCTCGGCCAACAGTTGCAGGAAGTCTGTAAAATTGCCTGACTTGACCCCTAGTTCCCCCACCCAAGCGACGACCGGCTTCTCGGCGGACGTGTGGCTCACGTCGAACGCAAAAACGCTACACAACTGAGAGTCCACCGCAAACGGCAATAGGCGTCTCTGCTCGCCCCAACCAGTGCTCGAAGTCGCGCGAAGTAAGGCACGTGCGGCCCTCGAGTGCTCGCCACAGCCCAGCTGTTCAGAGCTCAGCATGTCTGCGCCATCGAAGAAGCGGGGCCAGCCATCGTGCCGTAGGAGGAACTGCCGATAGCTCGGCGGCAGCTGCAAACCGAGGCGCGACTCGGCGGCTTCTATCCGCGTGGGAGTAGCTGCAGGGTTTGGTACCAAACCGTCGTCTCGGTAGGGCGCCGATCGACGCAGCTCGGTGTGGATGCGGCGAATCTCCGCGACGTGCTTGACCCAGTCAGGAGTATGCGAGTTCACGCGGCGAAGCTACGGGACACGACAAAAGCGGGACAAGAAATCGCGCGAAGTCTGCCCTCGACGGCGGTCGAAACGCGGGAATTTAGGCCGTTGAGAGAGCACCGAGCTATGAGGCGCAGACGATGCGACCCGCGCTTCTGCTTGGCTTCGTGCTGCTGCTCATGAGCTGTGGCGACGGGGCTCCGCTGTTGCTGCAAGTGGACCAATTGGAGCCACGGGCGGTCGAAAGTGGCGACGTCGTGCTGGTGCATGGCGACGGGTTCTCGGACAGATCTGCTGGGCAGCTGGTCTTCGAGGGCACCGTACATCGCGTCGGCGCGCATGCCGCCCAGGTGCGCGCCACCATCGAAACCAAGCCGCACTCACGACAACTGACGGAAGCCGAAGTCAGCTCGGAATTCATCGAGCGCATGCTGGGCGAAGATCCAAACACCGACCACGCGACTTTTCGCGGCACGGTTCGCACGTCGTTTGCGCCACTCACCTCGGGAGCGCCACCCATCAGCGGCGTGATGCAGGACGTGGTGCTCGACGTGTTTCGCCGCGCCGATGAGTCTGGAGAGACGCCTGACGAACTTCCGTACGTCGACGCTTTGGTACGGGGTTATGGCTGGACGCTGGAGCGACGCGTCCCGGGTGGTGTGTGTGTGAGCGAGCTGCGCGAAGCGCCTCGCGAGAGTCCGCTCGCCGCGGGCGATTGCATCGAAACCTTTGCAGGCCTCAACGTCTTTTCGAGTCGCGACTTGACGCCCGCACCAGGCCAGCGGAGTGCCAGCCTGCAGATCGTGTCGGCAACTACCAAGACGCTGCGAACGGCCCAGCTCGAGCTCGACGGGTTACGCCCACGACAAGCGGCAGTCTGGCAGTGGCCGTTGGTTCTTTGCGCCATGATCGCCTCGGGCATCATCGTGTGCCGTAGTCCGCTCGCTACGGCCCTATCGTTGATCGAGGCGAAACTCAGTGCGCGTTTGCGCAAACGCATCGCGCGCGACACCAAGCGAGAACGCAGAGAGCAACGACCGAGCCTAGGCGGCTTGGTGCCGTTCTTGGCAGTGAGTGCCCTGTTCGCCTGCAGCGGTCTGGGTGTTTCTCGCGGCTTCGCCGACTTCGACATATTGCTGGTTCATGCCAGCGGTGCAGCGCTACTGCTGACCGCACAATTGCTCGGCGGCGGACGACAGCTGGGACGTTGGTCCCTAGCCAAAGCGCTGACCTCCATCGCGCGCGGCATAGGCGTTCAGGTCACCGCCGCACTAGCCGTGAGCGCTGCGATCTTCAATCACGCCAGCTTTTCGATGCTCGAAGTGGCGTCCGCCCAGGGAGGAGCGCCTTGGGACTTTCACGCATTCCGCTCCGTGGGCTCCTACTTTTCGAGCCTGACGCTGTTGTGTTTGGTGGTGCTGCTGGGACTGATGCGTTTCGACGACTCGCCGCACACTTCCGAAGGGACCGAGCGACGTCCGCGTCTGACCCAAGCACTGCTCGACACGGACACCTGGGTACTGGCCGGGCTGCTCACAGCCGTCTACCTCGGCGGGTGGCAGGTTCCCGAGCCGTTGAGTGCCCTGGCCCCCAAGAGTCAGCTGCTGGGTCCGCTGGTGTTTCAGCTGAAGCTGACGTTGATCTTCATAGCCATCACCTGGCTGAGAACCCTCGTTCCCCGAGTGCCAGAACGCTCCGTGGCTCCCGTATTCTGGCGTTGGCTGCTGCCCCTCTCGCTGATCGCCGCACTGTTGGACTTGGTATGGGCATCGGGAAGCTGGCCCGCGTGGCTGGAAAGCGCGAGTACGTGGACCCTGCTACTCAGTAGCGCGCTCGTGAGCGTCGGATTGCTACTGCGACTACTGCAGCGTCAAAGACAGCCAGCCCCCGCGATGTCCGTCAACCCTTGGCTGTAAGTCGACGGGCCGCGGGTGGAACGGCCGTGAGTCAATCGGCCGCGGCGCACTGTTGATCACGCGGACGCCACTCACGCGGACGCCACTCACGCGGACGTCAGTCGCTGCGCG
>CBFGUG010000045.1:0-60789 GCA_965651905.1 uncultured bacterium
CACGGCGCTAGGTGCCCGCGCCCCGTTCGCTGATCTCCCCCACCGCAGCCCACCGTTCGAATCGCGTCAACTCGCGGCGGCTTGCTGGACGGGCGATTCCTCTTCTGCGTCGATGCGACGCCGCAACGTCTCGAGCGCGCGATTCTGCAGTTGACGCACTCGCTCTCTCGACAGCGAAAGCTCATCCCCCAGCTGCTTGAGCGTACGCTCTTCAGCGCCGTTCAAGCCGAAGCGATAGCGCAAGATGTGAGACTCGATGGCTCGCAACGCCGACAAGTGGCGTTCGAGCAGCCCCTTCCACTGATCAGATGCAAGCGTCTCGTCGGGCGCGGGAGCACTTTCGTCCACCAGCAGGTCGAGGAACGTCAGCCCATCGTCGTCGCCCACGCTGCGATCCAGTGCCAGGCTCCGCTGTTGAGGCTCGTTCACCACTAGCCGCAACTTTCGCTCGGAAACTCCCGTCTGTTGCACTAGTTCTTCGATCGTGGGTTTACGCCCGAAGCGAGAAAGTGACTTTCGCTCCAAGCGCGCGAGCCTTTGTCGCAGTTCCTGCTTGTGCACGGGAATGCGAACCGTCCTAGACTTGTCGGCAATCGCGCGACTGACCGCGTGGCGAATCCACCACCCAGCGTAGGTGCTGAAGCGGCAGCCCTGCTCGGGATCGAAGCGCTCAATCGCCGTCATCAGCCCCAGGTTACCTTCTTGGATCAGATCCACGAGGGGTAAGCCACCGCGGTTGTAGCGCTTCGCCATCGACACGACCAAGCGCAAATTGGCAGCAGCGAATCGTTGCTTGGCCTCACTCTGCAGCCGAAACGCTTTGCGTACCTTTCGTTCGTGTTTTCTCGACAGTTGTCGCAGCGCGAGTTGCTCTGACGAGGTCGCCCAGTCACACCAGCTCAGCGTGGCGTCGTAGACTGCACGCAAACTCGAACGGTCCTTGTCGCATTCACGAAGCCGCCTCACCAGTGCGTCCGTTTCCGCAGCACTCAGCGGTGACTCGACCGCATCGGCAGCGCTCCCCTTCGGCTCGAGCAGACGGCGCAGCAAGTCGGATTCGCGCGCTTCGCCCGCTAGCTCGTCGTTCTCCAACGTCTGGTGCAGCCTCGACCTACAACTTCCCAGAGCGGCCGGGCAAGTGAGCGACTGCGTCCAAAAATCGAGTTCGAGTCGAGCGATTTGCTCCGCTGCCTCCAGCTCCTGCTTGCGGGTGAACGTCGAATGCCGCCCGAGCTCACCGAGGTAACGGGACAAAGCGTCAGGGTTCGGGCTAGCAGACGACGAAACGCCGCGCGAACGCGATGATGTCTTCGCGCGGCGCGGCGTGCGTTGGCTGTCAGAAGCGGACTTCGCCGAAAAAGCTTCGATGTTGGCGACTGAATGTTCGGTTGGACTGATGACGGGCGAAACTCGTTGCATGCACTCTCCTGCTCATGCCGACCCGCAACCCAGGTCGAACGTGGGGGTGGTGACGTCTCCGCGGCGCGCGGAGGATTGCAGCCAATCCGCTGATTGTCCGTGGAGCCGCGTTCGACATCGGTCGATCAGCGCTCACACACGGCACACCATGCGATGAAGGTCGCGGTGGTGCCTCCAGCGGAATGTTCAATATATCACGGTTGCTCGACGAATGCAAGCGTCAGGCCAATGTTAACCTGCGCACAGCACTGTGAATCGAGATGGTCGAGGTCGTCAGAACGCAGGCCCGAGGCGCAAGTCTCGGCACTCGGTATCGCAAGCGTCGTCGTTCTGACGGTTACCGTCGTCGCACTCTTCGTCTTCGCTGTTGACTTCACCGTCACCGCAGCGGGGAGCTAGCGTGCAGTCTTCGTTGCAGCCGCCGTACTCTCCATCGTTGTCACCGTCGTCACACTCTTCACCGAACCCCGCGTCGACCTGGCCATCACCGCAATAGGGTGGACGGACGCAGCCGGGCGCGCACGCGTCTTCGCCAGTATCGTAAGCGTCGAGGTTGAGACCGTTGTCACACACTTCTCTGTCTTCTTCGACGACGCCATCGCCACAACGCGGTCCTAGCTGACAATCCTCAGAACAGTATCCATAGCCGCTGCCATTATCTTTGCCGTCATCGCACGCCTCGTTCCCAGCCGTAATCCCGTCACCGCAAGAAGTAGTGCACTCGGTACGATTGCCGTTGAAGCCCTTCAGCGTCAGCCGGAAATTGGACTCGTAGGTGTGTCGTTCGGCGTGGAACAACGCGATCTCGTACACGTGCCCGGTGACCAAGTCGAATTCCGACGCCGTCGCTTCGTCGAGGGTCACACTCCCCACCGTTCGTGGATGGAGCCCTCCGATGTCGACCACTAGGTTGCCGCCGATGAACACCCAGACGTCGTCGTCGCCCGAGAACTCCAAGAACTCGTCCCCCGTGAACTCGAACCAGTGACGCAACTCGGTCGTGAATCCGTAGTTCAGGTTCGCTTCGGCGCTGGTCTCCTCGGATCCTTCCGCGACCCAACCCTGCCCTTCGAGCGGAAACAACCCGCCACCACTGTCGAACACGAACGTGCCATCGTCTCGAGGTGCGAACGTGAGGGATCCGAGCACGGTGATGTTGCTGTCCGCGTCTCGATACCATTCGTCGAAGTCTGATTTCGACGTCGTCTGCGCGCCGTAGGGACACGCCGTGGTCTCTTCTTCTGACTCGCACGCGCCCGTGTAGACGGGCTTACCGTCAGCGCCCAACCTGGACTCGACAAGCCCCAGCGTGGCGGCATCTCCCGAGTAGGCTTCGAAGTCCGGGTGACTCAGCTCTGCTGGCTTGTGAATGAAGTCGCGATACACGACGGGCAGCTCTAGTTCCTGGGGTGGGTCTGGCATGACCGTCTCGCAAGCCCAACCGTCTTCCAGCTGGCATGTGGGGCTGCAACCGTCCCCACCGACGTCGTTACCATCGTCGCACTGTTCATCATCCCCCGCGAGCATCAGTCCGTCACCGCATACCGACGTGCAAGCGCCGTCGTCACAAGTCGGCTCGAGAATGCAACCCGGACTGCAGCCGTCACCTACGATGATGTCGTCGCCATCGTCGCAGGGCTCGCTGCCTTCCACGACGCCGTCTCCACACGTGGTCTCCGTGCAAGCTTCACCCGGTTCATCACACGCCCACCCGAACTCCAGAAAGCAGTGTGACGAGCAGCCATCACCATCCGCGTCGTTGCCGTCGTCACAGATCTCTCGCCCGACGACCACACCATCGCCACACTGGGGACGACAAGCGGCGCCGGCGTTCTCGCAAACCCATCCAAGCTCGGCCGAGCATGCAGAGTCGCATCCGTCTCCATCGTCGTCATTGCCGTCGTCACAGGTTTCTGTACCGCTGACGAGCGAGTCCCCACACTCGACGACCGAAACACACGGCTCACCAGGCTCAGGACAAGCGTAGTCCGTTTCGAGCAGGCAGCTCGAGTTGCAACCATCGTCCGAGTCGGTATTGCCGTCGTCACACTGCTCGTCGTCGGTCTGCCGCCCATCGCCACAGACGCGCACACGCTCGCAGTCCCCGCCCGGGATGCGACAAACGAAACCGAGCTCAACCTCGAGACAGTCTGCGCTACAACCGTCACCCGACTCTTCGTTGCCGTCATCACAGCGTTCGCCGAGTTCCTCCTCGTCCACACGAGCGTCTCCGCAGCGCGGGTCCTCTTCAGTCGAGAGCAGAACCTCACCCTCTGGCGTGAGCTCGTCCGATCCGCCTCCAGCAAGTCCAGCGTCGGCGCCACTCACACCTTCGTCAGCACGCTCGGTTCTTCCGCACCCCAACGCCAAGCCGAACACGAACGACGCGACTCGAATCTCGACGGACTTCCTGGATAGGTTCCTCGCTAACACGCGAGCATCGTACCCGTCCGCCGCAGCTTCGCACAGGTTTCCACAGGATGTGACCCGACCAGCCGAATGCGCACGTCGCAGCAACGAGAACCCGCTCCAAAGCCTCTGCAATATTTCGAGCAAGGCTGCGGGTGTACGCATCGCCCGAGTGCGCCATCTTCGATGGTGCGATCTGCGGTGATGCGTCCATGTGTTTCGCTCACCTGCTCCCGCGTCTTCGCGCGGTACTTTTTGCACCGACTGTGTGGTCCAGATGTTCGCTAACTTGCGACGACCTTGACGAGATCAGCAGCAACGTTGCCGTCGACGCCGAGAGCCTCGGCAGTCTGCATGATCAGTTCCCGCTCCGCGGTGCGGATTACTCCATCAGCGTGCGTGACTTGAATTGCAAGCAGCAGTGCATGACGCCTGCGCTCTGGTGCGAGCGCTGCCTTGACGGCTTGCAATCGAGACTCGCGATCCGAAGAGGCAAGCTCTCGTTTCGCATTCTGAAGCAACTCGTGGGCACGCTGTTGGGTCACCTGCCCGTTGGTCACTCGCTCCGTGGTCTGGGAAAGTGACAAGATTTCGTCGTCCGTCACTTCGCCGTCAGACTCGGCGGCCAAGAACATCACCTCGACCAACGCGCTGATTTCCGCGTCCGCGAGCTCTTGGATGAATTCTCGCTCAGCCATCTACTACCTCGCACGCGAACAGGGACCGACCCATTTCGTCCCGACCGTAACAGATTCTCCTACGCGGGCGAGTTCGCACACAAGCTCCCGGGACCAACGGCCGACGGCGAGTGATGTCCGGCAGATCCGGGCGAAACGAACAGCGGAGCCTCCCCTAGCCCGTGCGGGCCAGGCGCTTGGAGAATTCGGGGTGATTGCCGGGTAGCGCCGCCCGCCGTATGGCGCTACGACCACAAGGTACCCGGATGCTGATCCCGGAACGATCCGTCTCCCAAGCCCCGAAAGTCGCAGCATGACAGATTCCAGCGTCGCCCTCTCTGCAGATCAGGCTCAAGAGTACGTACAGGAACTGAACAACAACTTCGGTTTGGGCTCGTTGCCCGCCGTCCGTGTACTCAGTGACGAAGAGAACGGCTGGCGCATCCAGTGGGACGACCAGGAAGAGCACCATTCGCCCATGACCTCACAAGAGTGGCGCGAGTGGCTCGAACAGCGGTTTGGCCCAGGGCTGGCGGAGCGCCTCGAGACGAGCGAAGGCTGACGGCCCCCAGCGACGAGTTTCGATCTCGAATAGGGCGGGCCTGGGTCGATTGCCGACGCTGCGTGGATCTTTCTGCGCTGGTTGAGCCTCAGCCTCGACGGTGACACGCCACGTGGTTACCGATCGGCCATCGATTGAAACCGCTTCCAGACAGGCACTAGCGGCCGCGTCGGACTTCTGATTTACTCCCGGCTGCTCGCGGCCAAGTCGCGTGCGAGGACGCAGCCTCGTGCTGCGTGAACGAGGTCAACATCAGGCAGCACCGACGCGGGCGCAGCTCGCTCACCCAACGCGCGCAGATAGTCCGACGACTGTAATTGCATGTGCTGGGTAAACTTCAACTAGTACTGGCTCGAACGAACCGCACGGCGCTGGACGCGTGGCATCAGTCGCGCGAGCTTCTCGACTAAGGATCAAAAGATGTCAACTGCAACAGAATCAGACCAGGGGAACGTCCTTTACGTCATCCTGATCAGCTGCGTGGCAACCATCGGGGGATTCCTCTTTGGTTTCGATAGCGGCGTCATCAACGGCACGGTGGACGGACTGCAATCGGCGTTCAACTCGGACTCGGTGGGCACGGGCTTCAGCGTAGCGTCGATGTTGCTCGGCTGCGCAGCGGGCGCGTTCTTCGCTGGAACGCTGGCGGACAAGTTCGGACGACGTGCGGTGCTGATTGTCTCTGCCGTTTTCTTCATCATCTCGGCGTGGGGCTCGGGAATCGCAGAAACCTCGCCCGAATTCATCGTCTACCGAGTCATCGGCGGCATCGCTGTAGGTGCAGCGTCCGTGATGGCCCCCGCGTACATCAGCGAGGTAGCCAAAGCCAGCTACCGTGGACGCATGTCGACGGTACAGCAGGTGGCAATCATCGTCGGTCTCACCGCCGCGTTCTTGAGCAACTACACGCTCGCGCAGATTTCGGGCTCGACGCTGGAGCCGTTGTGGATGGGTTACGCCACGTGGCGATGGATGTTCTGGATCGAGCTGTTCCCAGCGGGTGTGTTCTTGTTCGCTCTGCTCATCATCCCCGAGAGTCCGCGCTTCTTGGTTGCTTCAGGTAACAAAGAGAAGGCCAAGGCCGTCCTGGTGAAGCTCTACGGCGAGCGGGAAGGGACAGAAAAAGTCGCCGAGATCGACGCGTCACTGGCGGCGGACCACCACAAGCCGAAGCTGTCCGATCTCTATGACAAGAAAGCCGGGCGTATCCGACCGATCCTGTGGGTCGGCATTGGTCTAGCCAGCTTTCAACAGCTCGTCGGCATCAACGTCATTTTCTACTACGGAGCCGTGTTGTGGCAGTCTGTGGGCTTCTCCGAGAGCGACGCCCTGCTCATCAACGTGGTCTCGGGCTCCGTCAGCATCGCAGCGGTGGTCGTTGCCCTGCTGCTGATCGACAAGGTAGGGCGCAAGCCGCTGCTCTGGATCGGTTCAGCGGGTATGGCGATCACTTTGGCCCTAGCCGCCATCGCTTTCTCGACGTCTACTTTGGACGAAGCAGGCAACCCGAGCCTCAGTGACGGCATGGGCGTACTGGCGTTCCTCGCGGCCAACGTGTACGTCATCTGCTTCAACTTCTCTTGGGGCCCTTGCATGTGGGTGATGCTCGGCGAGATGTTCCCCAACCAGATCCGCGGTTCGGGTCTTGCCGTCTCGGGCCTCTTCCAGTGGGTCTCCAACTTCGCCATCACCATGACCTTCCCGATGATGCTCACGTCGATCGGTCTCGCTGGTGCGTATTCGTTCTACGCGGTGTGCGCGGCGATCTCCGTTTGGTTCGTGATCAAGTTCGTGCACGAAACGCGCGGACGCGAACTGGAGCAGATGGAAGGCTGAACACACAGGCCCCGTTCACGAAGAAGGGCGACGCGATGCTGCGTCGCCCTTCCTCATTTCTGAGTTGCTGACGCTGCGTCCGGGTTGCGAGGACAATTCGGCGTAACCGATTGCTCGCAGCGGGGTACAGTGGGTGATGCCGACGCGTCGCACGTTTCTGCAGAGCGGGCTGTGCCTAAGCGGTCCGTTGTTCGTGGGCTGCCTCGGCAGGGACGAGCCACGGCTCACCACGAATGCAGCTGACGCCAACGCCCCCGACGCCGCGGCTCCCAATCCAGCTGGCTGTGAGGACCCTTTCGCGGGCGCTACGTTTCTCGACAATGAGCGTTTCATCGACGAAGACCACGATCTGTTCGAAGTGCCGTTCAACGAAGGCCTCGACGGACGTCTCTACACGGACTTGAGCAAGCTCTCGGAGGAACGGCCGCTCATCCCCAACGACGCGTTTTACATTCGCACGAGGTACCCCGACCAACTCGACCCTGACGCCCCCTGGTCGATTCGTCTCGAAGGCTTGGTCGAAACGGAACTCGACGTCTCTCTCGAATCACTGATCGCGCAGGAGCGCGAACAGGGCGTTCACCTGCTAGAGTGCAGCGGCAACAGTAGTGGAGCCAGCTTTGGTTTGATGAGTAGCGCCGAGTGGTCTGGCGTACCACTCCTCGAATTGATCGAACGCGCAGAGCTGCGAGAAGGCGCGACCAGCGTGCTCGTCGCGGGGTTCGACGAACATTCCCAGCCTTCCGCGGGCGACCACTCCACGCCGGGAGCCAGCTGGATATTTACGTTCGATCAGTTGCGCAAGCACGGCGCCTTCTTGGCCACCCGCATGAACGGTGAACCTCTACCCGCAGATCACGGCGCGCCCGTGCGGCTGGTGATGCCAGGTTGGTACGGGTGCACGTGCATCAAGTGGGTGGACAGGATTCGTATCGTAGGCGAAGACGAACCCTCGACGTCCCAAATGCGTGAGTTCGCCAGCCGCACTCACCAAAGCGCCGTTCACGACCTTGCGCGAGAGTTCTCTCCCGCCCGAATGGACGTGGCAGCGATGCCCATTCGAGTCGAGCGTTGGCGTGTGGGTGAACGCACCGCCCACCGCATCGTCGGTATCGTGTGGGGCGGCGAGCAGCCCGTCGACACTCTCGAGCTTCGCCTCGGTGACGGCCCGTGGCAGCGCGTCGACGTTTGCTCAGCAATGCCCACCAACGCCACTTGGATGCTTTGGTCGACGCGCTGGGAGGCACCCGGCCCGGGCGTTTACCCCGTTGTCCTACGGGTGCCCGATCCAAACGTCCGCACGCGACGCTTGGATTCGCAGTATTACTTGCGCGAGTTGATCGTCAGCGGCTGACCCGAGTTAGCCAGGGCCTGGCCGCTGGCGGCTCCCCGCCGATGCAGGGCCCGTAGCGAGCCCAACGGGCCTCCTCCGATCGGGTCGGGCGAATGAGCTCAGCCGACGAGTCCGACGATGCGTAGCAGCGACAGGACGGACACCGTGCCAAGCCCTATCAGCGAAGTGGCAACACTCAGTACACCAGTGATATCCAAACCTTCTTCCTTGCTGGGAGTTGGGGCGGGGGAAGCGTAAGCGGTGTTGGAGTGAAGCATTTCCAGGTCCTTGGGGGTGGGGGTGGGGACTCGCGTCTGGGTACGCGCCAATCGGTGCACCCAGCACAGAACCCCACACTCGCCTACATTCAGCAACCCAAATCAAGTACTTCCGTATCTGGCGCGAACTCGTGCGACCGCGCGGGCGTAGGTCACTGCAGCGGAGTCGAACTTTCGCAGGTTTGCGGCTCGAGCTCGTTCCGTATCCGAGCAGCCCGCGAAGTCCTACAACGCTGGCGTGACGCGCAAGAAACAGCGCGTTCGGGTGTGCGCGCGCGTGTGGATGACCCAGCGCAAAGACCCGAAGTCCAGGCCCGAGTGACCCGACATCACTTCGCCGACGCGTTCACGACTTGGGTCTTGGAGCCGCTACCCACGGCAGCCACAGGCTTCATCGTCATCGTCTGGGTGGATTCGATTTTCGCAGTCTGCCCTTGCGAACTCATCTCGCCCACGGTCGTGACCTGGAGGCGAGCAGAACGAGGAACGACGGAATCGAGCGACATCTGCACGAGCCCAGTGCCTGTTCCTTTCATTTCTCCCATCTTCACGCTCTGGCCATTTGGACCAGGCAGCTCTTGAGCTGAAGCGTTTTGTTCGATCTTCATTTCCAAGACCAACAAGCCCCCCGCATGGCTCTTGAGCAAGTACTCCGAGATCTGCTGCAGGCGCATGGGTCCTTGCTGGACAGTCTGTGTGTGTTGCCACTTGGCGCCGACCCCTACTTCGGCTTCGGGCAAAGGGGGGACCATCGGCCGCACGCTCTGCTCCATCATTTGCAGTCCCGCGCGCGCGGCCTCGGGGATGCCGTCGGGAAATTTCACGCCTGCGTCTTGCTGCTGACCTCTACTGGTGAGTCGAGCCCAACCCGTCAAACCTTCGAGCAAGGCGTAGGACTTGTTGGCCGCAGCTGCAAGCTGAGGGTTGAGGCCAGTGCCAGCCACCGCCGAGTCGAGAATCTCGTACGTGTAGTGAATCGACTGCTCAGGCTTCACCTCCGTGACGGTGAACGCCATCGTTATTTCACTGCCCGGTGCCACCTGCTGAGGCGCTAGCTTGCCGTCGACGGTTACCTTGACGCTGGGCACGTTCGTGATCTGCACCTTTGCCGTCGATCCCACCGCTGGAAGTAAACGCAGTGCGCTGCGCGGTGTGGACCCCGGCGACAACAGGCGCATCGATTCTTCGGCTGCGGGGCCTCCGCTCTCATCGGCCTCGGGAGCATCCACGCGTGGTGGATCCTGTTCGGCCCCGGGCGTCCCGGTCGACTCCAATCCAGGCGCTGGCCCAGGCCGTCGCGCCGCTGAGTCTGAGCCCTGAACAGGCGTCTGGGGCTTCACTCCCTCGGGTAGCGCTTCTCGCCGGTCGTCTACGGACGCACGTTCCCTGCCCTGGGGTTCGTTGCAGCTCAAGAGCCCCGCGCCCAACAGGGCGAGAGCCACGCAGCGCGACACAGCGCTGACGGACGAAAGACGATCGAGGGCAACGAGGAGCGGTCTCATGCGCGGCAGCCTACAGATCCAGAAGCCCAATCGATAGCCCAATCTTCGTTGGCGGCCGAACGCCAGCGGTCTGCCCGTGATGGGCAACGAGGTCAGTGGCACTCCACTGCTGCGCTATCGACTCGAAGCTCGATCGGCTGCAGTATCCCGGACTTCGCTTCTGAGCGCGCCACGTGTCGCCAGGGCCAACCGGATTCACTACACCCCATAACACCATCCAGACGCCTTGGACTCGATTGTCATACCTGGCCTGAACAAGCCCATCTCCAGACTGGTCCAGGGCACTCTTGGAATACCCGACGCAGACGCCGACAGCCGACTCTTCGACGAGGTGTTCGAACTCGGCTGCACGGCTTTCGACACAGCGCGTGTATACGCTTCGGGCGACGCGGAACGAAACCTAGGGCGATGGCTTCAGCGTCGTGGCGTACGTAACGAAGTTGTCGTCATCTCCAAGGGCTGCCATCCCCGAGGCGGACGCGCCAGGATGCGACCCGAATGTCTGGAGGAAGATGTCGCTAGTTCACTCGAAGCACTCCAGGTCGAACAAATCGACCTATACCTACTTCATCGTGACGATCAGACAGTCCCCGTTTCGGAGATTGTCGACGCATTGAACAGACAGTTGGAGGCTGGCCGCGTCGCAGCCCTAGGAGTCTCCAACTGGACGCATCAGAGAATCGAAGAAGCTAACGCTTACGCCGCCAGAGCGGGGCTTCGCGGGTTCGTGGTCAGTAGCCCGGGCTTGTCGCTGGCCAAAGCTGTGAACAGTTGGCCTGGCTGCGTAAACCTGACGACTCCTGACGATGACGAAACTCTAGCGTGGTATAGACAGCAAGGCTTCCCCCTGCTGGGATGGTCACCCCTCGCGGCAGGCTTCCTGTCGGGACACTTCCAAAGCGACGCGGGCACGGACGACGCGTACCTGCAGCAAGTCGGAGAGTTCTATGCTTGCGATGCGAACTTCGCGCGTCTGTCCCGCGCTCGACGACTTGCCGACGAGCTGAAGGTCAGCGTCGCGCAGTTGGCAATTGCCTACGTCTTCAGTCACCGCCTGAACGCACTTGCGGTCGTTGGGTGTCGTACCTCGTCGCAGTTTCGGCAATGCATGAACGCACTCGACGTAGAGCTCAGTGCGCACGACGTCGCGTGGCTCGACGGCAGCATGTCACATCGCTGAGAGCGACTACGCCGTTGGGACGAATGTCGGATGCGGTGGGTGGTCGACCTCCCGCACACATACCGCATCGCCATCGACGACGTCGGCATGGGGGACGAGACACGGAGCGAGGCTATCTCTGCCGATCAACGCACGATCTGCGTGCTATCGTGTGGCCCTGATGCATCGCGGTCGAACACTCGCCTCGGCGCTCAGCTCGCCGAGGTTCAGGCCTGGTGCGGCTTCGGCGCGGCGCGCTGGAGCAATACAGGCGATCTCGACAACACCGCCGAACTCGCAGAACGCGAGGTTTGAGTGGCAATGACGTACGGGCGGAAGTACCCGTCGATCGGCGTACTCATCGACTACATGAACGGCTTTGCTGGAGGCTACGAGGAGCAACTACGCAAAGCGTTCACCGAACTCGCAGAACGCCGCAAGATTCAGGTGTTCATGATGTACGGGCGAGGGCTGGACGACCCGCACCCCCCTGCCCGCGCACACAACACGCTATTCACCATGGCGTCCCCGCGACGACTCGACGGCGCTATCCTACTTTCTTCGAGTCTCTCCGCCCACTGCGGCGTGGATCGCCTGTTGCAGCTTGCGGAAGACTTGCAACCACTACCGCTCTGTAGTGTAGCGCTAGAACTACCTGGAGTCCCAACAGTACTCGTCGACGGAGAGCGGGCGATCAACGAACTCGTCGACCATATGATAACCCAGCACCAGCGGTCACGTTTCGCATTCATTGGTGGCGTACCCGGTAACCCGGAGTCCCGCGATAGGCGTGCAGCATTGAAGTCTTGTCTGCAACGGCACGGCCTGACGCTGCGTCCCGAGTGGGATCTCGACGGTGACTTCACGGCTCAGGGCGCTGCGTTTGCCACGGCCAAGATTCTAGCGACGAGCGAACTGCCCGACGCCATCGTAGCTGCGAGCGACACCATGGCCCTGAGTGTAGTGCGCACTCTGCAGGAGCGAGGCATCGACGTGCCTGGTCGAGTTTCCGTCACGGGGTTCGACGACCTCGGCGTCTCACCGCGCGCGAACCCACCACTGACGACAGTCGCGCAACCGTTCCATGCACTCGCTGCACGCGCGGTAGACACGATCTTGGTACAGCTCCATGGAGGGGACGCGCCGAGCGTAATCCGCCTGCCTGCGAAGCCCATGTTTCGGCGCTCCTGCGGGTGCGGGTTCAGGCCTCTGGCAGGGCCGAGTTCGGCGCCCGGACCAGTCTCCAGTGCGGCGAGCCACTTGGAGCGACGTCGAAAGCAGCTGACCAGTTACCTAGAACACTCCATGGCGTGTACTCGTTGGGACGCTGAACACCAAGCGGGACAAGTCATAGACGCCCTAACGTCTGATCTGACGGACAAGCCCGGAAGTTTGCTCTCGTGGATACAAGCCACACTCCAGAAGCACTCCGCCGACACGGAAATCTGCCGAGCATTGCAGGATGCGATCGCGTGCTTACGCCAAGAGTTCCGAGCCGTTTCCAGTCCTGAACTGGAAGACGTTTGGCATGAGGCGCGCGACCTGATTGGTCGAGCGGAGGCATCGTGGCAAGCACAACATCGCATCACGCTGGACGAGATGAATTGGAACCTGCTGGTTGCGGCCGAGCGCACCGCTGGCTCACTAGACCTCGACGCTCTCGCGATAGGACTGCTGGCGAGTCTGCCCAACCTCGGCGTACAAACGGCATACCTTTCCCACTTCGCAGAGGGTCCGACAGGCCGATTGACGTCCTTCTTGAGCATGGAAGACAGCAGGGAACTCGATCTGGTGGAGCGCAGCTTCGATCGCGAACTGTTGATCCCGCCCGAAGCGACCGACGTGCCCGGAGCTTACATGGTCTTCCCGATCGTGTTCGAGACCGAGGTATTTGGCGTTGCGGTATATCGTTTCGAGAGTAACGATCCACCCGTGCAGCTGATCCTCCGTGACCAGCTGGCGCCGGCCCTACGCGCAGTGCGCATGCACGCAGAAATCGTTCACCGCACGCGAGAACACGAGCGCAGCCTGGGAGAGAAGGTCGCGACGGCGAAACGGATGGAGTCGCTGAGCGCCTTGGCAGGTGGCGTAGCGCACGACTTGAACAACACGCTTGGGCCCATCGTCGCGCTTCCCGAGTTGCTCGAAGCTCAGCTCGAAGGAAAAATCTCAGACCCCAAACTGATGACCCAAGTCGCCGCGGATCTGACGATGATCAAAACGGCTGCGCTGAGAACTGCACAAACCGTGAGAAACCTCCTCGCGCTGGGACGTCAAGGCCGCACCCGCAAGGCCCCCGTGGACATCGGCGAGATCGTCAATGGCTGCCTGCGCGCCAACCCTCTAGCGCAAGTTCCAGGCGCGGACGCGAGAATCCGCGTCCTCACCGAGCTGAGCGCCGCACGCCTGACCGTCAAAGGCGCGGAAAACCAACTGGTCCGCGCCGTGGAGAACCTGATCCGCAATGCTATCGAAGCCATCGCCAACGAGGGTACGATCACCATTCGCACGGATCGCAAACGCCTGACCAGCGCCCACTCTGGGTACGAGGTGGTTGCACCTGGTGAATACGTGCTACTCACCGTGAGTGATACGGGAAGCGGCATCTCGCCCGAGGCGATGATGCAAATTTTCGAACCGTTCTTCAGCACCAAGAAAGCCGCCGAACAAAGTGGCACGGGATTGGGGCTTGCCATCGTGCACGGTGTAATCAAAGAGCACGAAGGCTACTTGGACGTGACCAGCTCCGACGCTGGCACGACGTTTACTTGTTACATCCCCTTCGAACGCGTGATGTTGGAGTCCGCGCCACCTCGTTCCGACGTCCCCGTTGGCAAGGCAAGGGTACTAGTGGTTGATGACGAACCGTCGCAACGCCTGACGGCAGAACGCGTGCTCAGGCATCTGGGATACGACGTAGACGTGGTTCCCAACGAGGAGGATGCCATTCGCTACTTCGAGAGTGTGCGCTCGGGCCTGATCCCGCCGTACGATGTCGTGATCCTGGACGTGCTACTCGGGGGAGGTGCGGACGGATTGCAGTTGCGGGAGCAGCTCCAATCCATAGCTCCCGGGTTTCGCACGATCCTCGCGAGCGGTCACGCGAGCCAAGAACACCGCGCAGCCGCCAAGGCTCGAGGACTGCCTTGGTTACCCAAGCCGTATACCCTGGACCTCCTCGCACGACGCGTGCAAGCCGAGCTTCGATGATCTAGCGCTCGAGACTCGCACACCCGTCAAGCTCAGATCGCGGCGCGTAACACCGCCGCCAACTCCTCGTGATCGAGCTCAATCGGGTTACCCTTCATGCTGCTAGCGCGCGCCGCTTTGGTCACTATGTCATCGATGTGCGCGTCGCGGACTCCGTAACTTCCGAGTTTGGGGACATCGAACGAGTCGACCAATCGACGCACCCATCGAACGCCGTCTGCGATCGTGGCTGAGTCGTCGCCAGTGAGAATTTGCGCCACGTGTAGATACCGCCGAAGGTGAACACCATCTAGCTGTCGCCGCTGCAGGGCTGCCGCGTTCTGCTCCATGACTTCAGGAAGCAGACGTGCGCAAATGGCGCCGTGAGGTGCATCGTACATCCCGCCGAGCGGCCCCGCGAATCCGTGCACGGCCCCCAACTTGGCGTTGGCGAGAGCCAAGCCCCCAAACAGACTCACCAGCGCCATGTCGTCGCGCGCCTCGGCGTCGTTGCCATCCCGAACGACTCGTGGAAGCGCGACGCGAGCTCGGCGTATGGCCTCTATGCACAGCGCATCCGTCAGAGGGTTGGCCACACGAGAGACGTACGGCTCTATCACCTGAGTCAGCGCGTCGAGCCCCGTCGCCACGGTCACCTCCCGACTCACGCTATGCGTGAGCTGGGAGTCGACCACTGCGACGTCGGGTAACATCGAATCACTGCGCAAGCTCACCTTTACCCCATGTTCGGTCGAGCAGAGCACGGCGTTCTTCGTCACTTCGGCGCCCGTGCCCGCCGTGGTCGGCACCGCGATGAATGGCATCGGCGCTGCCACCAATGGTAGTCCACGACCGACCACTTCGAGGTAGTCCAGGGGATCTCCATGATTCGTCGTCAGCGCTGCAATCGCCTTGGCCGCGTCGATCGCGCTCCCACCACCAATACCGACGACCACGTCAACGGCATGCTGACGAGCAAGGGTAACACCGCTCACGACGACATCGATACGCGGTTCGCCCGGGACGCTCAACTGACATGTCGAGACGCAAGCTCGCTCCAACTCCGCGATGTGTGAGCTCACCCGCGAAGGAGTTGCGCCAGTGACTACGAGCGCACGCCCGCCGAAACCACGCGCGAGATTACCCAGCTGGGCACTGCTACCCCGCCCGAAAATGATCTTCGTCGCTGTAGAGAACTCGAACACTCGATGCTCCTGGTTGGAAACGCGATCATTCAGGCGTCGGGCGTTCTCCAACGCATGGCGTCGGGATACACTTCGACGTACTTCGAACTCACGCGGGGAATGGCCATCATTTCCGCTACCGTGTCTCGCCACTCGGCGTAGTGTTCCGTCGCCTTGTGCGCCGCAGGTGCGTCATCATTCTCGTAGACTTCAACCAGGACGAAGTTCGTCGGATCATCCGAACTCTGAATCACGTCGAAACGCACGACTCCAGGCTCTTCCAAACTGGCGGCTGCATTCTTCTTCGTCGCTTCGACGAAGGCTCGAACGCAATCATCTCTCACCACGACGGCAACGTGCACGACTATCATGTTTCAAACTCCGTATGCTGCTGAGGCGCTGTGACGAATCTGCACGCGGCACAACGACGACCAAGTCACGTCTGTCCGGCAAGAGGCTAGTCCAAGCGATCGAAAACCGACAAGCGTTCCGTCTTGATCTCGTACTCTGGTGAGCAACTGACCATCTGATTGACGCCCACGCTAGACCAACCGAGCTCGAGAGCCCCCTGCAGGTCACTTGGTCCCGCCTGTGGCGGCTTCGTCAGCGGCTCTGACGCGACCAGAAACGCCCCTCGCTCCCCCACGCCGCGCGGTCTGAGATTGCCGTCCGCGTCGAGTTCGAAACGTGCAGCAGCCGACGTGTACAGCGTGAGCGCGTGGGTCGGGTCGTAGTGCTCAAAGGGCCATGGTCTCGTTTCAGCACCTGGTGCCACGTACAAACATCGCGTAGCAACCAGCGACTGACCATCACACAGAACGAAGTTCAACTTCGACCCAAACTCGTCTCCGACATCCACGCCAGAGGATACCAGCTTGGTCACGGTCTCCTGCACGGCGTTCTCCAGCCGCTCCACGCCGCTACCCCCGACACGTTCTAGATAGCTCATCAGCAGTGCAAAACACACTTCACTGTCCGTCGTCCCGCGGATCGCTCGAAAGTAAGGGTCGAGAATCAACGGTTCGTTTCCGAGACGCTCCGCGTAGAAACGACGCCGCAGTTTGTCCATGCTGCCCACCCAGCCATTGTGCGCGAACAGGTATTGGTCGTGAGCGAACGGATGGCAGTTGTCTCTCGAGATGCTCGCGCCTGGCGGCGCCGCTCGGATGTGGGCAACGAGGTGATGGGACTCGAGTGCCCCAGCGAGATCGCACAAGTTGCGATTGTTCCAGGCTGGGGCCACGTCGGCAAAACGCGTCGCACTAGGGCGTGCGCGAGAGGAATAGAAACCGAAACCGAAGCCATCACCGTCGACGGCTTGTCGCTCGCCACGCTCGCCTGGGTGATAACCCTGATCAGTGCGTGCCTGATTGACCAACGAGTTGTTGGAGGTCAGCAGAAGATCGCTGAGTCCGATCGACGGTCCCGAGTATCCCAATAGTCGACACATCTCTTCACCCTCGCGTTCAGCCACACACCGCGCGTGGCACGCCCCCGTGCGCAGCATCACACATTCGGTGTTGTGTCATCAACCCAAACTAGGGCACCCTCGCGCCATGATGGGGAGAACAATGGGGCGGGCTCGTCGTCTGGTCTCAGGAACGGTTTCGAACTGGGGCTGCGTCATCACGTTGGGCGCGTGCGGAGGTCCGTCGTGTCCGGACGAACCAGAGCCAATCCGCGCCCACACCGACGCAACAGCCACGGAGAACACTCTCAGTCCAGGGTCGAACGGCGTTGGGCCCTCGGCGGATGCACCCCCTCGAGAACAGGTTGGCTTCGAATGCGTGACCCGACTGCACGTGGAAGCCTCACCCGCGGGAGCTCTGCCCAAGAAGCTCGTCGACCTGCTGTCGCTCGAAGGGCAGACCAGACTTCGGGAGTGCACTGCATGCAATGGGGTAGCAGCCCTGCACGCCAAGTATCTCTCTCAGTACACCCAAGCCTTCTGTGGCGTCGCCAGCAGTGTCATGGTGCTCAACAGCAGCAGCGCCGCCAAGCCCGTGACGCCGCCCTACGCTCCCTACGCCTTCTATACGCAGTACAACGTGTTCAACGAGGAGGCGCGCCGCCATATCGACATCGTAACCGTGGAAGAACAGGGAATGACCCTTGCACAAACGACGTGGCTGCTCAACGCACAACCCGGTGTCACCGCGACTTGTTACCACGCGAACACCCTGACGGACGGGGCCACATCGCAGGCATCAGAAACGTCGATTGACACCGATACGTCGGCTCGGTCGGTAGCAACGAGCGTCACGGTTTCTGCGCCTCCCCCCTGTGCCGGCTTCGCTTCTGGCGAAGAATTCATGGCGCTGGCAAAGTCGACGTTGGAGGCGCCCAACAGCTACCTGATCGCCAACTTCTCGCGAGCCCCGCTCAGTGACGACGGGCAAGGGGGTGGCCATTTCTCTCCAGTTGGCGCCTACCACGCCGCGTCCGACTCATTTCTCGTGTTCGACGTGGCGCGCTACAAGTATCCGCCGTTCTGGGTGAAAGCCAACGACCTGTGGTCTGCACTCGACACCGTCGACTCGGGCTCCAATACCACGCGAGGCTTCATCGTGGTCAACACACGATGAAGCCTCGACGTGGGACAGCCCCTAGCTGGGTCGCTAGCTCACCCGAGTTCTCAGGTTCCTTGCGGCGTCGGCTGAACGGGGTAACCAGCCTGCGGAGAGTAGGGCCCGGAAGGTCCCTGAGGCGGGGTTGGTGACTTCGGAGCGCTCGCAAGAATCTCCGACCAGCGCATGCGACCCGTCGCCTGCATCAGCAAGAACAGCGTCACGATTGCCAGAACCGTGATCGTCAGCCCGGTGAACCCATCCCAGAAGTGCGCCAAAGAGAATCCGATCAGGTAAACCAGTTGCCCAAGGGCCGCTTCTCGTAGTGCAAACTTGGGCGAGACCACCAGGCGCAAGTAACTGATCACCAGCGTCAAGCTGACGACGCTGCTGATCCCGAATGCCCAAGGCACGGAGAGATGGTCCGCCGAATACGAGAACAGCAGATGAAACGCGAAGAAGGCGCCGCCAAGCAACGCGTAGTTGATCGGATGGATGTCGAGTTTGCGCAGTGTGGCCAGCACGAACAGCATGAAAAAGAAGAACAGCAGGCTGACGGGAGCGGAAAGAATCAACGCCGTCGACAGCTCGCCGGGCTGGATGCGCTGCGGCAAAATCATGCCCATGCCATGCCCAGTCACCGTCGACTTGAAGCTCCAGTCGAGCTTCCATCCGTCTTCGGTCGCGACCTTCTCCGTCGGAGACAGAGTCTGTCCCGGAAAATCGATGTCGCTGAAGTCAGTCAGCATGCTCAGCTCGAAGTTTTCGAGCTGCTGAACCCCAGTGCCTGGAACATATGTCCACGTCTCCGAGCCGCGGCTGACGTAGCCCACGCGGAACGCCAGCTTGTTACCCGGGCGCACGGGCAACGACACGCGAAAAACACCCGTATTGGGATCCAGCGCAGCGCGCCTATCCTCTCCATTCACCTCGAACACGAGCTCGTCGTAGAGCGCCGAGTGCGTTGGTAACGTGAACTGAATGTCCAAGTAACCCACTTCGGCACGCGTGTGCTCGTAGGCGTACTCACCTCCAAAGCGAACGTCATAGAGGGAGTACCAAACCAAGCCCTTGCGACGTGGATCGGAGCCCAGTTTGGCATCGATCTTGGACGCCGCGAGCGCGACAGGCTCAGCTGAGGAGCGCAGCACCCAAATCTTGGGTGGCTCTTCCTCAGCGCTGTCCGAAGTAGAGTTCGCAGCCTTTGGGGTCGGCTTCTCCTTGCCCTTTTCCTTCGCCGAATCGTCCTGCTTTGGTTTTGGTGCCTCGATGCCCAACAGCGCAGCTTCTTCGACGGACATCACCTCCGACGCCGAAACGTACTGCTCGGAAGGGACCACAGCACGGAAAGTCAGGTTCGGAGCGGACTGCGCTTGGGGTTCACCCCACAGGCTACTCACCTGACCACGAAGCTGGCGGGTTTGTTCTGAAGTCCGCAGCTCCGTAACTCCTGCGAGGATCATCCACGCCGCGCATGTGACGACGTAGACGAAAATGAGGCCGACTAGGCGTTTGATCGACATTACTGCTCTCCTGGGTCTGTTGGGCGCGATGGCCGCTTATTCGACTCAGCCTAGTTCGCGCTCGTGCAAAGCCCGACGCAGCCTGGTGCAGATCTGCACCAATGATTGTGCAAGTCTCGTGCAACGACTCCCCTCCGCGAAAAAACCCTGTCAAACTCAGCTCAGCACCCTGCGATGAGGACGCCCGATGCACGACGTGAACACGACGAACGAAGCCGAACGCCAGAGGCAGCTGCTCGTGGTCGACGACGACGGCCACATCCGTGAGGTCGTACGTTTCGCCCTGACGAGCGCTGGCTACCAAGTGCGCGAGGCGAGTGACGGGCGCGCAGCCTGGACGACGTTCGAGAGTGCTCCTGATGCATTCGATCTCGTGGTTCTAGACATCGTGATGCCTGGCCTGGATGGACTCGACGTCTGCCGCAGGATTCGAGAACGCAGCCGGGTGCCTCTGATATTCCTCTCGAGCCGGGACGAAGAGCTCGATCGCGTGCTCGGCCTCGAACTCGGCGCGGACGACTACATCACCAAGCCGTTCTCGCCGCGTGAGCTCGTGGCACGCGTGAAAGCAACGTTGCGTCGATATGATGAAGTACAAGCACTTCTCAGAGCCGCACCGCATGGAAGCACCGCTAGCCCGCCAGCTGAACCAATGCTGACCCATGGCCCATTGGAACTGAGCCCGACTCGCCACGAGTGCCGCGTCCATGGGCGCCCGCTGGTGCTGACGGTCAGCGAGTTCGGCTTGTTGGAAGCGTTGCTCGGCTGCCCGGGACGCGTACTGAGCCGACAACAACTCGTCGAGCGGGCCTACGGAACGGATCACTTTCTTTCCGACAGGACAATCGACAGCCACGTGAGACGCATTCGCAAGAAGCTCAAGTCTGCAGGGCACGAATGCATCGAGACAGTTTACGGAGTAGGTTACCGACTCGTGGAAGCAAGCTGAGCAAGTGGGGCGGCTATCGATTCGTTGGGTGTTGCTCGGCGTCGCTACCACGGCGCTGGTACTGCCGCTAGTCGCGTTCATCGCACTGCGAAGCTTCGACGCGATCCTCGTTCGCCAAACCGAACGCGAGCTCAACGCGCAAGGTGCCGTCATCGCGGCCGCGTATCAGCGAACCTGGGCGGAACTGAACGGCAAGTCTCCGGGCAATCCTCGTCCACGAGGCAAGCTAGAACAAAGCTATACGCCGCTCACGTCCCGGATTCGGGACTTGTCCGACCTGACGCCCCCAACCCCCGAACCCCTCCCCAGACGCGATGACGCTCTTCCAGTAGCTCATCGCGATGCCTACGCCAACCTGAGCCAGGCCCTCGAAGCGGCTCAGCTGTTCAACCTGAGCGCGGTGCGTGTGTTGGATGCACGAGGTTGCGGGGTCGCGTCGACGAGCGTGGTCGACGAGTGTTACGCAGCGCTCCCGGAGGTCGCGGCCGCACTCCGTGGCAAAGCAAGCTCGGCACTTCGTCGTCGAGTGAGCGATGAGCCCAAACCTGCGTTCAGCTCGCTGAGTCGCCGCGGAGATTTACGAGTCTTCGTGGCCCTACCCGTGTTCGACGACGCCGAACTGGTGGGCGCCGTCTTGCTGTCGCGCACGGCCGAGTCCGGGCTCGAGTGGCTGGTCAAGCAGCGACGCGACCTGTTCATGGCCCTGCTCGTGGTCTTGGCTGCCGCAGTAGCGGTCAGCTTTCTGTTTTCTCGGCTGATAACCCGCCCCCTGTTCTTGATGAAGCAGCGCCTCGCGTCAGGCAGAGGATCCGACTTGCGCCTTCGGGAGATCAGCGCTCCCGTCGAGATCCACACGTTGGGCGCTGCGCTCGACGAACGCACGGCCGAGCTCCACGCGAAGAGCCGTTACATCGGGGAGTTTGCGGCGAACGTGAGTCACGAGCTCAAGACGCCGCTGACGTCGATTCGCGGCGCAGTCGAGCTGCTTCAGGAACAAGGCGACCAAATGGACGACGCGCAGCGACGTCGTTTTCTGTCGAACATCGAAGCTGCGGTCACCCGTACGGATCGCTTGGTATCGCGGTTGCTGCAACTCGCGCGATTGGACACCCAACGTGAACCCGACGATGAGCGGGTCCGCGTCGTCGAGTGGGCGATGGGAATGACCGATCGTTACCCTGACACAGTTAGCCTACAGCTCGAGTGCGCCCCTGATTCGACCTGCAGCGCCAGTGCGCTCGAGTCCATCGTGACGAACCTCGTCGAGAATGGCCTACGCTATCGCAGGGACGCGCCCGTGAGTGTCCGAGTCAAGAGCGACTCGGGCCGGCTGCACATCTACGTGAGTGACGACGGCCCCGGCATCAGCCCCGACAATCAAGCGCGACTCTTCGAACGTTTCTTCACGACAGAGCGCGACGCGGGAGGCACGGGGCTCGGCCTCGCGATCGTCCAAGCCACGGCGCAGAATCACGGCGGCGGCGTCGAGCTGAGCAGCGACCAAACGGGCACCCGCGTGCACGCATGGTTCGACGCCGATCCCAACGCAACACGATCCGAGACCCATGCTCCGAAATAAGGAGCGGGGGCTGAGTGATCGCTCACCCAGCCCCCGAAGGAGACCCAGCTCACGCTGCTAGTCGGCCAAGGAGAACGAAACTCCGACTAGCGACGCTTGCAGTCTCGCCCGTAGTCAATCGTCTCCCAGCTCGATGGTCTGCACGCCTGACTGACCTAGCGCCGCGACGGCGACGTTGCCCGCCAAGTCCAGATCCCGAACGTAGCCCCCGAGCTCCGCAGAGTCGCGAACCACGGGATCGCTGGGGTCAGACGCATCGATCACACTGAGGCGGCCTTGCCAACCCGTGGACACCACCGCGGTAGTGCCTTTGGCTAACATGCCACTGAAACCGTTGAAGTCGCTGGTGGTGTCGACCGTGAGCGAAGCGACTTCGAGTTCACCCGTCGTCAGGCCGCTAGCCACGAGCAGTTTCGACTCCCCGGTCTCGAACCCGTACGAGTAGTAGCCGATGTAGCCGCCACCGCCGCGACCGATCGCGACGTCGCCTACGTCGTCATAACCGCCGTCGCGGTAGCCGCGAGTGGCGCCCGTGCCGATGAAGATGCGATCCGCACCGACCGCGACGCTCGTGATTTGCACGCCCTTGTCCGCTTCGAAACTCCCGACGATCGTGGCCACGTCGTCGTCGATCTCGAGCAACTGGAGCGTGTAGCGAATGGCTGTACACTCGCCGCGCGCGTTCTCGTATTCCAATCGCGACGGGTCGTCGGTCAAGAACTGCCCAAACTCCTCCTCGTAACACTGCTGCGGCGAGATGTCTTCGATGCGCACGTACTTGTAGTCCACGCTGAGCGCGCGCGAGCTTTCGTGGTCGTACGCCAGCAGCGATCCGGGAATGTTGATCGGATCGAGCAGCTCGGGGTCACTCGGATCGCTGACGTCTACGCGATCGAGGTAGAAGCGCACGGAGCCGGAGTTGGTTGGCGAAACCTCGAAGTGACTCGTTGCGACTATGTCGCCACTGACGAGCAAGCCCGTGGAGCCGATGGACTCGGGCATGGTCACAGTGGAACGTACGGGTTCAGCCGGGTCGGAGAAGTCGACGACCTCCACCGTGTAGCCACTCTTGATGATGAAGCCTCGGTCGTTGTACTGCGTGTCGTGTTCAGCGAATACCAGGCTGTCACCCACGGCGATCGCGGGGACACCATTGTCTACCATGCCTGGTACGTAGCTACGCCCGTAACTCGGGCTAAAGCCGATCGACACGTCCCCTGCGACCTTCGGCGAGTCGGGCTCAGTGACATCGAGTGTCAGCACCTTCATCTCGTCCTTGGCGTCGCCTTCTTGCCAGTTGTAGTAGCGATACAAGAAGTACGCGTGGTCGCCGCTGCTCATGATCGATTCGAGCCAGCTCTCGCTGTTGCAATCCCAGCGGTTGATGTTGGGCAACTCGACCGTAACCCCTGGCTCGAAGTTTTCTAGTGCCTCCAGAGACGACACGGTGGCCTCGAGCGTGTCGCCGTACCAGCCGTTGCCGATGCGCACGACGGTGTCTCCTGCGGTCGCCAACTGGTCGACGATTTGAGCCAGGTCGACCTTCGACGTCGATTGAGGTTCACTGCGGTCGCTGATGTCGAACGCTTCCAGGCGTTCGTCACTCATCGTGAGCAAGCGCTCTTCGAGGATGAACGCCCGTCGCGACTGACCTTGGCTCTGCGCGATGCCACGTGCGGTCAGCTCGTCGTCACTCCAGTCGATCAACTGAACGCCAGAGACGAACACGTTGGACTCACGACATTCGGACGCAGATTCCTCCCAAGTCCAACCCGAAAACGGCACCAAAATCAGGTTGTGGGCATCCAACACCTGAAAGGACTTGTGAATGCGGTCCTGATCCTCAGCTAAGTTGGCCCAGTCGCCGCCAAAGTTGACGCGGTCGATCATCGTGGGCGCGCTGAAGTCACTCACGTCGAAGATCGAAACGGTGAGCGACCCCTCGGCGTTGCCTTGATCGAAACCGAGCCCGATCACGCGGTCCCCGCGCGGCTCCATGTGATAGACCCAGCCAGGGATCTCGAGCTCACCCGCTTGCACGGGGTTTTCCGGATCACTCAAGTCGAGGGTAAACAGCGGATCCGTTCGTTCGAATGTGATCGCGTAGCCCCGTGTACCATCGAAGCGTACGGCTTGCAGCTCTTCGGGACGCGGCAGCACCATCGGCAGCTGAGCAAGCGCCACGAGCTCGCTCGAAGACTCGATCTGGAACGTCTCGACCACGGGCACGCTGTTGTCTCGCCACCACATCGGCTGACTGACGACGCGAAGTACGCCTTCGTACTCATCCATCTGCCAGCGGCTGTTGATCTGCCCAGCTACTTCGATGCTGTCGCCCGGCTCCATGTCACCGTCCCCTGACGAAACGTCCACCACCTGAATGATCGAACCCTCGGGCTCCGCACCACTTCCGTAACGAGGCCCCGCGATGTAGAGCCGTTCGTCCGTCGCGCTGAGACTGCGCCGCCAGCCCCACTCGTCTTGACGTTCCGCGAACGTCAGTTCGTCGACCTTTGACATCGAGTCGGGATCGCTCACGTCGAGCGATAGAACGTTGGTCTCCGCGACGCTGCCGCAACGGTAGCAGTAGCTGTCGTCATAGGCGACGACGTACATCGAATCGCCGATCAAGCGCGAATCCGAGATGTAGCCAGCGATCTCGAACTTTTGATTTTCTTTGATGTTCTTGGGATTCGCAGCGTCGAGGGAAACGACGTAACTCGTCTGGTAGAACGTCCAGTAGTCGTCGGCTTCATCGTACTCGTATTCGCCGTAGCCGTTGTAGAGCACGAAGACGTTCCCATCGCGCACGTACATCTCGAACGGAGTGGCAGTGCTGCGGTAGCGACCGAGTAGCTGTAGATCGTCGGGATCGGAAACATCCACGACACTGAGTCCTCCGACCTGAGACAACGCGTAAAGTCTGTCGCCTTCCAACTTGATGATGTCGGCCTCTTCGATCGCCCGTGCGGCGGACGGAGGCTCTTCGTCGTCGGCCTCCGTCGGCTCTCCAGCGTTCTGATCGACGCTGCCCGGATCGCCGTCGAACCCGGCGCCATCATCACCACTTTCGTCGTAGGCGCCGCCCGCGGCGTCACCCGTGCTACTACTGCTAGCTCTACCTGGCGCCTCACTCTCGCCGTTCGGATCGCCCGAGGGGTGGGCTGACTCGTAAACCCCTTCCGGCAACTCCTGCCCCGCGCCTGAAGAATCGTCTGCGGTCGGATCATCCATCGCCGAGTCGTCGGCGATCGAGTCGTCAGCCACGTTCGAAGCGCCGCTGCCTGATTCGTCACCGCAAGCTACGAGACTGAGCGCGACGGCAGCTACCGAGAGCAGCATCCACCGGGGTTGTTTCGATGAGCCCGCAAGTGGATCGCGGGAACGCAGAATCTTTTGAGTCTTCATGAGATACACCTGTCGACAACCGGGTGGAGCAAGTTCTGCGCCAGGGGCGACAGCAACCACAGATGACGTCGCTCGCCGAGAAATCGCCGCCTTTTCGCGAGTGTTGCTCAGGGTCCAGGCTCGGAGAGCCGCCGCTTTGGCCTCCCAGGGCAGACCGTTCCCCGCCAGCGGGGACACACTGGTGGCACAGATTGAGCCAGGGTCTGAGTTGAACGACCAGCTCACGCCGACAGAGAATGCGCACTCCGCGCGGAGTGCACACGAAAGCTCGCACGGCGTGCAGCCCCTTGGCTCGACCGCGCTCTTTCTGCGGACTTGTGAGGGCCTAGCAAACCCGTAGAGTGCGCCCCATGGAGTCGGATCTTCGCCACGATGGCGCAAGCAGCCAGTTTGGCTTCACCCGAGACGTTATCCTCATGGCACTAGCGCTCGGGCTTTCGTCGTGCACGGGAGATGATGAGGGAAGCTCCACGACTGATGAGGCTGCCAGCTCAGATCTCGGGTCGAGCACCACGAGCGGCGCAGCCACCGACGACACGTTCGAGGAAAGCGACGACCGCGCAGCTGGCACTACAGGTGGTGGCGCCACCAATCAGAGCCCGAGTGCCGACGACAACACCACGTCAGGTTCGACGTCAGATGACGCTGCAGGAAACGCAACGTCCGACGATCCATCCGAAAGAGACGACGCAGCAGCAGACGACACTGGCGTCCCGGGAACGGATGATCCGACCTCAGACGACACGACGGCTTCAGACGACGTTGCCGCCGACGACACCTCGACGGACGTCTCGTCCATGGACGATAGCGTGATGGACGATGGTCCGACCGCAGACGACGCCGCCATCGATGATGGAGCTGACGACGGGGAAGCTCTGGACGACGCGGCGACCGACGACTCGGCTGGGGATGACGCTGCTAGCGACGAGCCCACGGCGTGTGACGCAACCGCCGCACCCGCGATCGGCGCGCTGGGCATCGAGCTCGTCTTCTCCAGCCCGGAACTCAGTACGGTCAGTTACGCCGTACAGCCGCCGGGCTCCGACGACTGGTATCTCGTCGAGCAGCGCGGTCGAATCATGGTGGTGTCTGACGGTAGCCTGCGTCCCACCCCGTTCTTCGACATGAGCGACGAAATCAGCTTGAGCCCGACGTACGACGAGCGCGGCCTCCACTCGCTGGCGTTTGCTCCCGACTACGCGGAAAGTGGTCTATTCTACGTAGTCGCGACGCCGACCACGGGTGCGCTCGCCAATCGGGATCTGTTGTTCGAGTATCGCCGATCGGAAGCTGACGAATACGTCGCCGACCCGGTCCCCGCCCGAGAGTTGCTCAGCTTGGAGGGCACCACCGCGAGTGGGTTACTCGACAACATTCACAATGCGTATATGGCCAAGTTCGGCCCCGACGGCATGCTCTACGTCGGCATGGGTGATGGCGGTGGTGAGTGCAACAACGCGCCGGGCTTTGAGGGATTACCTCAAGACATCAACTCACCCGTCGGCAAGATCTTGCGTTTCGACTTGAATCAACCCGAGCCCTATGCTGCGGCAGACAACCCGTTCGTAGGCAGCGGCGATCCTCGTGTCTTTCACTATGGCGTGCGCAACCCTTTTCGATTCAGCTGGGATCCTCTCACTGACGACTTCTACTTCGGGGAGGTCGGCCAAGACACCCACGAAGAGATCAACGTGGCCCCAGCAGGTAGCGCTGGCTTGAACTTCGGTTGGCCTGCAGTGGAGGGTGATGAGGGGACATGCAACGCGGGCTCCCTCGCGACCGGCAGCCAGGACGTAAAGCCCATCTTCTTTTCCACACACGGAGGTGGGGGATTCGCTCCAGCTTGTTCCTCCTCGGCCTTTTGCGACTACAGCGCGATCGTCGGCGGCGCGGTCTATCGGGGAAGTTCCGTCGAGTCGCTGCGCGGTGCATACTTGTTCGGAGACTGGGCGGGCAACAACTTGGCCGCGCTATATCACTGCGATGGGGTAACGTCCGAGGTTCAGGTGATCGACTACGAACTCGATCTGAACCTGCCGAACAACGGCTATCTCGAAAAAGTGGGCGAGGGCGTACCCAACATCCAAAACATCACCTCAATCGAGGCTGCCGCGGATGGTGAACTCTACGTGACAGCCAACGGCAACGCGCTGCTCAAGATCGTACCTGCGCCGTGAGGGTTCTTGGAAAAAAGCGCTTCCCCACCTGGCAGTGGGTGTTGTTGGGGTTCGCCTCTTGCCAGAGCGGCGGAGGTGACACGTCCAGCGGAGCGGCCGCAGAGAGTGCGACGTCGAGTACCACGACGGGCTCGCAGGCTGCTTCGGGGACTGCGGGCAGCTCGAACGGTGCCACGATGACTAACCCGATCGCGAGCGCTGATACGACGGCGCGCGACGTACGCGACGACGGAATGCCAAGCGCACATGACACTCAGCAAACGCCGAGCGACGACGTCACTGCCGACGACATCACTGCCGACGACATCACTGCCGACGACGTCACTGCCGACGACGTCACTGCCGACGACGTCACTGCCGACGACGAACACACCGACGAAGGCCAGCTCGACGACGCAGCTGACGATGACCGCACGACGCAGGCCGACACCTCTGCTGCGCTGGACGCGGGCCCGGCCGCGAGTCAGGCCGACGCAGGCAGCGGCTGCCCTCCCTTCGAAATGCCCGACAACTGCGTGATCCCCGAAAACGCCGTGCTTCCAGAGGAGTTGCGCTGCACGGGGCTGTATTCGGACTGGCAGAGCCGGACCTTGTACTGCGGAGTGATGTCCTACGAGCCCGCATACCCGCTTTGGTCCGACGGCCTCGACAAGCCACGTTATGTTTGGCTCCCTTCAGGTTCGCGGGTCGATGTGACCGACCCCGACGCTTTCGTTTACCCCGTGGGCACACAATTTTGGAAAGAGTTCCGTCACCCCGACGGCAAACTCGCGGAGACGCGGCTGATGCGACGTCTCGATCGCGGATGGATTTACACAACGTACGTCTGGACGGATGACGAGAGCAACGCCATCCAAGAGAATTTCGGAGTGCAGGATCTTCACGGCAGCGGGCACACGGTTCCCACTCGAGATCAGTGCAAAGAATGCCACTCTGGGCGGCCAGACTTCATCCTAGGATGGGACGCCGTGATGCTAGGCCCTGGCTCGGCGGGGCTAACCCGTGAAACACTGGTGGAACGCGGACTGATCACGTGGGAAGGCGAGGACGCGAACGTTCCGACGCCGCTGTCACTGGATATTCCAGGCGATGACGTCGAACGGGCTGCGCTGGGCTACTTGCACGCCAACTGCGGCGTGAGCTGTCACAACCGCACGAGCAACGCCCTTGCACTCGAAACTGGATTCTTTACCAGGCTCGACGCGGCCACCCTGGGTGGCACAGTGCAGCAAACGAACACCTTCACTACTGGTCTCGAACGGCAACCTAGCCCCAACGCACCGCTTTCGGACCTCCCCCCGAGTTCCGAGGGAGCCAGCTACGTCGACCTCCGACCTCTGGACACCGAACACAGCCTCGTGCTGGTGCGGATGCAGCGGCGCAACGAGGACGCAGCCATGCCCCGATTGGGAACGAACCTGGTGGATGAGTCGGGTGTCGCCGCGGTTCGAGCGTGGATCGAATCGATGACGGAAGCCCGCGGTTATCCAGCTCCAGGAAACTGACCGTGTTCGTCGTTGGTTCTGGCGAGTCGATCCAGCACTAGGTAGCCGCGACGAGTCACCGGGTTCTCGTGACGCTGTTCACTGCACGTCCAGAACATTGTTGCAGCCCGACGGCCCTATAGCCCAGTTCGGCTATGGAGTGTTGAAGATGTGCACTTTCTAACTCGCACGACTTCTCCTAACTTGAGGCATCAATGGGCTCACTCGAGAAGATCGTCCAAGCTGAAACGGCCAAGAGGCAAGCTCTGGCAACCCTGCATCTAGACCTCGGCTACAGCTCGGCAGAAGCGCTAGCCGAGGCGATACTTGCCGCGGCACGTGATCGCCGAGGCCCAGCGCACGCGGGGGAAAAAAGAACGGCCGTGCTGGAGCCGCGGCGGGGTCGCAAGCTGACCGCCCAGGAGCGCAAAGGAATCGCCAAGGCGCTCAAGGCTGGCACATCAGGTTCCCAAGTTGCGCGCGACTACGGCGTTTCGTACCCGACCGTGCATGAGATCAAAAAATCCCTCGGTATGGTGCGCGCGCGTCCTCGCACCTCCTCCAAGGGCAGAGCCAAGTAGGCGCTAGACGCCTCGGTTCGCCGCAACGAGAGACCACAGGCTGACGAAAAAAACCGTAGCCTGCCCCGATCCTTCGAGGGTTCCGCACGCTGTGTGTCCGCGTTGAACGAATCGCGAAACGCCCACGAAATCCACGCGCGCTCAGACTTGCGAGTATGCAGGACAAGGCTTTCGAACTGACGATGCCAGAGACGTACTCTCGCGTGTTCGACGCCGCCGCGGCCTACGATCACGGGGAAATCGTCGCGCACCGCCGTAGCAAGCTGGTGCATGTCGAACGTTGGCGAACGCTCCCCGGCGACGTGGCAGTGGTGTGCGTCGTCGCCGCGGACCGCGGGGGGCTGCTGTCGTTCATCACGGCCGCATTCGCGCGCCAACAGCTCGTGATTCGCAGCGCTCAAATCTATACCCGAAACGTCTTACCCGAACCCGAGGCCGTAGACTTCTTCTGGGTTGCGCCCGACGTGCCCGGCCCCGCCACGGTCACCGACGAAGCCCTGAGCGCAGTGGAGCACTACGTGAGTACGGCGATGCGCGGCACGCTAGTGTGAGCGCTACTCGTCGGCCGCGCTCGACGAGTAGCTGAGTCGATCACCTTCGCGACGCGTCTGCCTCCGCGGCGCTTCAAGAATACGATCGCTTCAGGTCGGCGGTTATCGGGTTGTCTGGCGCGGAAGCGGCTTGCGCGAACAATACTGCCGGGTCGATCGGAAGACGATGAAGGGAGACGGTCGAAGTACCCTGCTCATCGCTGACGATGGCGTACTCGGCATGGGGAAGAATCGTGGGAGCTTTGCCGTGAGCAGACTCACGAAAAGGCATGCCGACACTCCCGGGATTGAGCACCCAACGTCCACGGTGCTGACGCAGCATCTGCAGGTGGGTATGCCCACCCGCGTACACGTCGGCATCTACTTCGGAGAGTTCGCGATCGAGCATTTCTCCAGGGCTGTCTGCGAGCAGCTCTACCATGTGCGAGTGTGGTGTACCGTGGTACAGATAAACCTTCGAGTTCCCCACGTTCATCTCGAGCGTGTTCACGAACGACGCCAAGAACTCGATGTCAGCATCTCGCAATTGGGACCGGCACCACGTGACGGCATCCACGACGACCTGCGCCTCGGTATAAGAGTGAATCAGCTGCTCGTCCAACATGAACGCGTCGTGATTGCCGAGGATGCACGGACATCCGAGTTCCCTCAAACGACCGATGACTTCTCTCGGCTTTGGTCCAAGCGTCGCTACATCCCCCAAGCAAACGAGTTGATCGACTTTGCGCCGCTCGATGTCGGACAGCACGAGGTCGAGAGCCACGAGGTTTGCGTGCAGGTCCGAAATCAACGCAAGCGACGCCGCCATCCAGGCTAGCTGTAGCACGGACAGGTCCAGGAAACAGCCCTACTGTGAAGCTACTCGATGGTCGCGTCGGGCCCGCGACGCGCACTCGCGGCAATTTCCGCAGGGGACAGAGCCTTCGAGTAGATGCGAAGCTCCTCGTACGCTCCAAGAAACGTCGGGTCCCCCGAAAATTGGGACTGACCCAACCAAAAAAACTCGGCGTTGATTTCCTGGAAACTGCTCGACAGCGCGGCAGACGCCAGTAGCTGGCCGTCGCGATATAAGTCCAACGTGTTACCCGTATCGTCGAACACGACGACCACGTGTTCCAGCGTTTCCCGCGGCAACGAGTTGGCGACATCCACCTGATCCTCACTGCGACCATCCAAGAAAACGCCAGCAGACAAGCCGACGCTCCCCGCACCATCTACCGAAACGAAGAAAAAATCGACTCCGGGCTCTCCTGGGTTAACCGGACCACCTCTTCCGATGTCGAGAATCCGCTCCCATGCGCCAGCCTCACCGTTCCACTCGAGCCAAACTTCGAACGTTGCGTCGATCAACCCGTCGAGCACCGCCGTCGGCAACTGTCCGTACTGCCCGCTACCCCTTCCCTCGAGCTCGAGGCGTCCATTGCCCGTCAGGGTGGTTTCCATCGCAGCGCCGTCCGCGCCGCCTACGCTGTCGAGCAGGGTAGCGCTGGTACCGTTGAACGAATAGCGATGAACGAGCGCCTCAGCCAAACCTTCGCAAACGCTCTCTGCGGTGCCGCAGCCGCAATTGCCAGGAAGCACCTTCGCGACGTCGTCGGGGCATTCGTCCGTGCAGTCGGGCTCTCCATCCGAGTCCGCGTCCTCCGCATCCGAAATTCCACATCCGCAATGCCCCGCCTCGACCTTGTTCACGTCTTGCGGACAGTCGTCTAGGCAATCCAAAGCTCCGTCAGCGTCAGAATCCAGATCCGCGACACCGCAACCGCATACTCCCGGCTCGACCTTGTCAGGATCATCTGGACACGCGTCGACTGGCGCACAATCGGACTGACTGGGTTCATCACCACAGGCGGCGTCTGCTGTGGGCTGTTCCGACACTCCAGCCTCTGTCGGCTGGCTCGCACCTGCGTCCGTGACGAACGAGTCGTCATCCGTCGGCGGCGAGAGCTCGGGGTCGTCCTGCGTGTTTACGGTCGGTACCGCTCCCGCTTCTGAAGTCGCATCCCCTGGAGTGACCTGCGGCTCGTCAGCTGACATGGGAGGCCCCTCGACGGGGGGCTGGACGTCACTGATGGGATCACTTCCAGCCTCGAACGTTCGTGAAACGCTTGCGTCCATCTGGACACCGATCGCGCGGTCATCGGAGGTCAACGGGTCGTTGGGCGCTGCTGCGTCCAACTCGTCCTCCGACACGTCCGAGTTCGTGAGTATGTCGTCCGAGACGGCTGCTGCAGGTTCTGCATCATCGTCACTCTCGGCGAGAGCGTCATCGTCAGCCGTGAGCTGCTGATCCGTACCGAACTGTTCTCCCAGGTCAGTGGTACAAGCAAGCGGGCAACTCACACAGATAGCCAGCACGGCAGCCTTCCAAGTCACGACGAAAACCTGGCACGCGCCAGCAGCGTGCCCAAGGAGTTTCAACGACGTGGTGCGCCCCGTGTCTCGGATCGTGATTTCGTGGCAGCGTGCCGCGCTCCAAAAGACTCGGAAGATCGCACATGGTCCGCGGACGAAGCGCTTGTCAACACTGCTCCGACGGGGCTGCAACCGCTGGGAATGGTCGTACTTCGCCCAACCAAACGAAGTCTAGGCAGCGCGACAAGTCGGAGGCATGCACGAAACAGCATACACCCAGGGATTACAGCCGCAGCACTCGACAACTTTCGTCGAACTGTGGAGCGCGCTATCAGCGCGCCGACTTCGTCGCTTTCGAATCCATCCTCGCTTTCGGGCTCCATGGTCGCGCGCGTAACTCGACCTACCTGATGCGAGAATCCTCACTAGGTAGGCATCGAGCGATGAGCTAGCGTGCACTGAGCCGTGAACGTCAACTTGCTCATCGACAACATCGTACGTCAGACCACGTTGCTGATCGCACAGTTGGCGACCGCGTCGGGTGGGCGCGCCCCACTCGCCCACGTGGCTGGCCAGGTCTTCTTGGAGTTGGTGAAAGAGCTCAAGGCGCAAGGTTTGGGGCACAAGGTTATCGCCGACATGTTCGGGTTGGCGTTGCGCACCTATCATGACCGCGTCCGACGGCTCTCCGAAAGCGCGACGGACCGCGGGGTTTCGCTCTGGGAAGCGGTTCTCGAATACGTGCGCGCCAACGGTTTGGTGGGTCGCGCACAGCTCCTGAAGCGTTTCCACGCAGACGATGAAGTCAGTGTCCGAGGGGTGCTCAAGGATCTGGTCGATAGCGGGCTGCTCTTCAAGTCTGGACGTGAAGACGCGACGACGTATCGCGCAGCGAGCACCGAAGAACTCGGGCACGCGCTGAGAAGGGATCCACAACTCGTCGCGGCCTCGTTGTTGCTCGTGATGTTGCATCAGCAAGGACCGTTGAGCGTGGAACAGCTAGCCGAGCAGAGCGGACTGCTGCCCGTCGATCTACGGAGTTCCCTCTCTACCCTCAGCGAATCCGGACATGTGCGATTCGACGAAACGCTCGACGCCTACGTCGCGGACGAGTGCGTGATCCCCTACGGCTCCGAGCATGGCTGGGAAGCAGCCCTATTCGATCACTACCAGGCCATGGTCACAGCCATGGTGAACAAGCTGAGACGCGGGCACAGCCGGGCCCTGCCACGAGAGGCGCTGGGTGGAAGCACCTATCACTTCGACCTGTATCACGGCCACCCGGCGGAAGCGGAGGTGCTGCGCCTGCTAGGTGAAGTGAGAGAACGAGCAAGCCAACTACGCCAACACGTCGACGATCACCCCAGGCCGAACGAAGCAGAAAGCTATCGCGTCGTGTTCTACGTCGGGCAGAACGTGATCGGCGAGGAGCGCGCGGCGACGCCAGAAAGCGAATGTGGATCAGGTGGGCCCGCTGCGAACGCAGCCCACGCCGCCTCGGAGCACGGCGAGACCTAGCCCCGACGCCGAGGCATCGACGACCCCGACGGAGAATGAAGAGAAGATGTTACTTCGAACCAACACAATACGGGCACTTTGTTTACCTTGGCTGTTGTGCGTGGCCTTCGCGTGGTCGAGTACTGGATGCAAAGACGATTCGAGTCCGCGCGTGGGCGGAGAGACACATTGGGTGAGCTGCGAAACCGAGTCGGAGTGCGGGGACGGCGAGTCGTGTGTTTGCGAGCGCTGCGTCAGCGGCTGCACGTCAGACTCCGAGTGTAACCAGCTGAGCGCCGACGCAACCTGCGAGCTTCTGGAAGACACACCGCTCGATACGAACGGCTGCAGCCCCTCACTCGAACGGATCTGCATGAGCGCGGGGGGTGAAGACGACTCCATAGGCGAGCCCGATAGCGACGATGACTCCATAGGCGAGCCCGATGGTGACGACGACGACGACGACACTTCGAGCACGACGGACGACGGCTCCGACGACGACAGCGTTCGGGATGATGTCTCGACAGATGACGATGCCGACGACGATGACTCGGTTGGCGACGACGACGATCCCGACGACGACGACTCAGCTGACGATGACGTGAACAGCGACGACGACAGCGTCACCAACGACGACAGCGCCACCGACGACGATACGGCCGACCCGTCCCTACCCGAAATTCTGGGGCGCAGTCTCATCGAAGCAGAGGGATGTTTCAGCCTGCCCGAGAGCGTTGGCGAAACGGGTTGTGCGAGCGGAAGCCTCGACGAAATCGTGCGCACGACTGCGCTCGATGAGGCGGGCACATGCTGGCTGTTCTCGACCAGCTGCATCCCGCCAGGCTTCACTGCGGCACCAGCTGGTAGCGAGTGTTCTCCAGACTTGGGGACCTGTGGCAACGGCTGCGAGGCTGACACGTTTTCGGTGGGTGACGATTGCCTCTCGTGCAATGAGCTGCGCGCAAGTGAAGTCGACGCACGTGGCGAGTTGCTCGACCTCTTTGGCGCAGCCTCTTGCAGTTCCGATGCGGACTGCGTGGTGGCTTCCACCTCGACCAGCTGCGCCCCCGCGTGCAACACCGTCATCGGCGAGTCCGCTGGAGCGCAGTTCGAAGCAGAGCTGGCAGCGCTCGATCAGACGTTCTGCGGGGCAGCCAACTCGACGCAATGCCCGAGGGTCCAGACACAATGCCAACAGCCCATTGCAACGTGCGTGGAGGGGCAATGCTCCAACAGGCCGCAACAGCCGTCTGGCATGTGCGAAATGGTGCTTTCTGATGGTGAGTGCGTCGACTGTACGGACGCCCTGACGCGACACGCAGCTGCACTCGACGTGCTCGACGCACGAAGCGATTTGAAACAGTGTGAAGTGGACGATGACTGCACTCTCGTCACTCCAGCCACCGAGTGCGCGACCCTGTGTCCGTTAATCATCGGAACTGACAGCGTCAGTGCGGCTGAGCAAGCCATCGAACAACTATCCGACGACTACTGCGAGGGTTACGCAAACGCCGACTGCCCACAAGTGATCGCAGACTGCGCCCTCCAGGTGCCCGTGTGTGAGCAGGGCCTGTGTGCCGTAGCAGGCCAGACTCAGGCATGTGCCGCACGTACGCCCGAGAGCTGCGAACTCGACGGCAACTGTATGGTCGCACGCGCTCACGGCTATCATCGCGGTCAAGAGTGTTTTGCATCGGGCTTTTTGGATGTTGCCTGCCGTGACGACCCCGGGGGCTGCGGCGACGCGGAAACGCCTGCGCTCGACGAACACGGCGAGTGTTGGCTATTGCCTGACACGTGTCTTCCCCCTGGCTTCACGGCAGCAGATGGCACGAGCTGCCAAAGCGAGGGCGGGTTCTGCGACGAAGACTTGTGCGACGTTCGAAGTGTCGACGAGTGCCTCGACGACGCAGACTGCGGTCATTTCAACGCGTACCCACTGAACGACGCAGAGCGCTGTTACGAAGTGGAAATGGAACCCGTGGCGTGCGTCAACGCCGCTTTCGGGTGTACGGGCGATCTACGTTTGGCGGTCGACTTGAACGACGCGTGTTGGGTGCTGCCCGCCGGATGCATGCCGTTCGGGATGCGCGACCCACGTGATGGCGAGTGCCCCGACGTGGATGCGTTCTGTGAGTGAAAGGGTGATGCGATGATCGGTTGGCTCGGCTGTCTGGAACACAAAAGAAGCCGAGCCAACAGTTTTCACGAAGCCGCCCCGTGCTCAGGCGACGCGAACGGGTGCCCACATCACCACGTCGACCCCGCGAGCGAAGTGTAGCAGCGGTGGTGGCCCCTCCGCACCCAACGCGTGCACGGAGACCAACGAACTGACGTCGACTTGCGCGCGCGCTGGCTGCAACGGCCACGGCAGGTGGTGCACGTCACAGCAGAACAAGTGGTTGCGGGGCGACAGCGCGTACAAACAGTACCGCTCGGTGAGCCAATGCTCCAAACTCCCCGGCGCCGCTTCGTACGTAGGCCCCGTCGGAGCGTAACTTCCCTGGAAACTGGGTCCGTCTGCCAAACGCTGCGAATGATACTGAATGGATTGTTCGCTCTGTGTGAACGTGATGTTCGAACGATAGTAAGGCAGATGAAAGAACCTGCGCGCGGTCCACACCGCAAGCGGGTTCGGCGCGTCCAAGCTGAGGAAATAAACGCCCGGCTTACCCTGGTAGCGAACGTACACACGCACGTTCACCTCGGGGAAGGCGGAGATCCACGGCAGGTCTGGTAAGGGGCGACGCATCACACCGCTCATCCGAAAAGGTACGAGCCCGACGTACGTCTGCCCCTCGAAACAATCGATCTCGAGAACCTCGGGAACAAGCTGGCGTACTGCTGCCGTGGGCACGGGCCAATGCGCGAACAACAGGTCGAGCCAGGCCTGGCGCCACACCCATGGGCTGGCTGGCAGAGGCCACGGACGGTGATCGAGTCGAGCGAACGCGGGATGCATGAGAGTGACTGGCCCTGCATGTTAGAGCGGCTGACGCGCGGCAACAAGGGTTCACGGTAGACGAAACGACGAGCCCCGAAGATACTGCGATACGTGAGCAGGGAGATCGACAGACCTCTGGCCAACTCTCCCGACGCGCTCGCGAGTTTTGCTTCCGAGTGTCTGACGCACGCGACCAGTGTGCTTCTGGTTCACCGCCGCGGGCGACGCTTTCGGGTATCGTCGCTTTTCGAAGTCCCTCTGTTTGGCTGTTGCTTCCTGGCGCTGTTGCCTGTGGTCTTGGTCTTGTCCGAAGGTGACGCAGATGGCGAAGCGGGGCTTCCGAAGTTTCGCCTGTTCAACTACCACCACCGCGTCGACATCGCTGGGTTGGACGCTGGGGGACAGGTGATCGCACGAGGTAACTTCGTGGCGCCAGACCAAGCGACGATGGACCGCGCGTTGAGCACGCTGCTGTCGTGGGCGAGAGCGCAGCAACGCGTCGTGTTCGAGGAGTTGGAAGCGGGTGAAGGTGCCGCGTCTCGAGAGTCGATGAGTGCATGGTTCGGCGGCTCCCCTTTGTTCGAAACGCCGCGCGCGATCGACGAGGCGCGCGCCATTGCCGAGCTCGAGTTTGCTGGACTGAGCGTCATTCGCACGGCGGACGCACTCCAAGTCGGAGTGAGCGCACCGCCACGCAGCCGTGCGCTCGCGTGGCTGGTGTTGTTGCTATTCGCGGTGCCGCTCAGCATCTTTGCTAGGCAGTCGCTCAGACGCGTCTGGCTCGACGCGCGTGGCGTCGCACCAGAAACCCACAAGATTGAAGTGCGCGCCGAAGGAGTACGCATGCGGGAAACTCGCGGCGATGTCGTGTTACACGAAGACCTGTTGACGGGCAGTGAGCTGTTGGGCTTCGCGTTTTCGGACAGCCTCGGCTTCGACAAGGACGTCACTCGGCGGGGCCCAGCGTTACGCATCGTGGGTCATCAGAGCACGCGCTGGATGCGGCTATCCAAGGTGGAAAGCTTCGGCGCTGCGTTGCGTGACGTGCTGTTGGCATCCACTCTGCGCTTGCGCGCGCTGCGCCCTGAGCTGGGGCTCCCGTTCGGCTACGATCAGCCGACGCACTGTCCATTCTGCTCGGCCTTGTTCGTGTGCGCGCCAGGAACTAACTGCCCCAGCTGCGGCGCCCCCGCGGGTTCGGGCCGTCATCATTGACCATGGAGAAAGCCAGCGACCGGGCGCCCGCGTTGATGCGCACCACCGTCCAGTATCGCTTCGTGGTGTTCGTCGCGCGCACGCTGCTTACGGCGTTCTTTCGTCGCGTGGAGGTGGCGGGGCTCGAGCACTTGCCGCGTTCGGGAGGTGGAATCGTGGTTTCGTGGCATCCCAACGGGCTGATCGATCCGTCGCTCATCATCACGCGCTTTCCGGGGCAAATCGTATTTGGTGCGCGCCACGGGCTGTTTCGCGTCCCCGTACTCGGGTGGTTGATGCGCGGCCTGGGAACGGTGCCCGTTTACCGCGCGGCAGACATGCCCGGCGGGGCGTCTGACGAGGCGCGGCGCGCCGCCAATCAACGAAGCTTGGACGCCCTCGCCGAGCGGGTAGCTCGGGGTTCTTTCTCAGCCCTATTCCCCGAAGGCGTCAGCCACGACGCGCCTCACTTGCGCGAACTGCGCCGTGGGGTGGCGCGGCTCTACTATCGCGCACGCCAACTCGCGCTGAGTGACGCGCCGCCCGTGATCATCCCAGTGGGCTTACACTATGACGAAAAGCACGCGTTTCGTTCCAATGCGCTGGTGCAGTTCTACCCACCACTGAAACTCCCACCCGACCTCGACGTCACCCCCGACGAGGATGAGGACGAAGTGAGCGGCGTCGCTCGTCAAACGGCACTCACCACGTTGATCAACGACGACCTGCACGAAGTGATCGGCGCAACCGAAGACTGGTACGTTCATCACCTGATCCAGCGCGTACGCAAGTTGTTCCGCGCCGAGCGCGCCGCGCGTGCGCACTCGCGATTGGAAAAGCCGTTGATGAGGGAACGCGCATTGGGCTTCGCGCGGGTGCGCAAAGCGTACAACCTGCGGGCGCAGACCCATCCAGAAGAGACCCAGAAACTCAGACGACGTCTGCAGGAGTACGACGCAGATCTACAGGTGCTCGGGCTCGACGACCACGAGCTGGACCGCGACCCACGGCTGGCGTCGCCCTGGCTGGGTGCGCTCGTCGCCCTGCAATTGGTCTTGGTGTTCTTGTTGCTGCCTCCCATTTTGCTGGTGGGGTACCTGATCAACTTGCCCACCGCGGCGCTACTCATGCTCGCGTGCAGACGGATGGCCAGAGACGTCAAAGACGAGGCCACGATCAAGCTGTTGGGAGGCGCGTTACTCTTTCCAGCAACCTGGGTCGCCGCGGGACTCGCCGTCGCGAATGGCTTCGATTGGCTAGCAGTCACGTTTCCCAATTATCCCGCGACGCCCATTGCGGCTGGCGTGACCACTGGACTCCTCGGCGCGCTCGGAGGCGCGGTCGCGTTGCGTTATCTGCGGCTCGCGCGCCAAACGATGCGCGCAGCGAGAGTCCGATTGACGCGCCGAAAGCGGCGCACGGCGATCACGCGCCTGCGCCAGGAGCGCTCGGCGATCTTCGACTCGATGAAAACACTGGTAGGCGACGCTGCACTGCCAGGGATTGTGACGAGCGACGGGCGCATCGTGGATTGAACCGCCATTCCTACATGACTGCGGATGTGGGCTGTTAGCCTACCGCATCACCGCCAGCGACGTTCACGCTCGGCCGAACAGGAAAGCTTTGCAACTGCGCGTGGAGCAATCTTGATCCAAGCTCTCTGGGTACGCGATCCAGCCAATCACCCCCATTCGCACTACCTTGTTCCAATCGACATCGAAAAAGTTCACCGCACTCTCCGCACTGCTCCTGGGACTCGCTCTGCTCGCATGCCAGTCGAGTCTAGATGACGACTGGAGAAGCTCTGGTGAACCGATCATCGCCGATGATGTGGCGACGGACGCTGGCGCTGAAAAAGAAGGGGGCGCTCGCCCTGGTGGCGGGCCCGATGAACCCGGTCCCCCCAAACCAGATGGCGGCGGCGTCGTACCCGAGCCGTGTGCCGAAGGCACGTTCAGCAGCGGTGGTGACTGCATGCCCTGGCGCGTATGTGAACCTGGAACACGTGTGTCGGAAGAGGGCAGTCCCGAATCGAACCGTAAGTGTGAAGGCTGCGCATCTGGCACGTTCACTGACGAGGCCAACGCCAACGAGTGCGAAAACTGGTCGACATGCGAACCGGGCGAGTTCGTAAACCAAACGGGCAGCGCCTCCCAAGACCAACAGTGCACGTCCTGCATGGATGGGTTTACCACCACCACGAATAACGCAGGTGCGTGCTTGCCGTTGGACGCGTGCCCAAGTGGAACGGTCCAAATCGCACCCGGCGAAGGCGACGACCCGCCAGAGTGCGAAGCGTGCGAGCCCGGCAACTTCTGCGCAGGTGGAGACTCCGCCGCCCACCCGTGCCCCGACGAAGAGTGGGACCACGATGGAGATCCAGCGACGGACTGCATCCTGAAGACCAACTGCGCCCCTGGCAGCTTCGTGGAGAGTTCTGGCGACAGCACGACCGATCGCAGTTGCAGCGCATGTGACTCCGGAACGTTCACGCTGGAAACCAACGCCATGGAATGCCAAGCCTGGAGTAGTTGCGCGCCGGGCAGCTTCGTCGAGTCGAGTGGTGATGGTACCAGCGATCAAACGTGCAACGGGTGCGCATCAGGTAGCTTCAGCGCAGAGGCCAACCTTGCTTCGTGTGAACAGTGGACGCAGTGCCAACCGGGAGAGTTCGTGGACGTACCGGGCACCGCAACGAGTGATCAGGCGTGCGAAGACTGCCCCGAAGACTCGTCGTCCTCGACGTTGAACGCGGCTAGCTGCCTCTCCAACGACGACTGTCCTGCGGGCACGGAACAAACCGCCCCTGGCACGGATACCGCACCACCCGATTGCTCCGACTGCATGGCTGGTGAGTATTGTGCAGGCTCCGACACACCTGCGGTCGAGTGTTCCGGCGGCACCTGGGACCACGACGAAGACCCCGCAACACCGTGCGCCGAACACACCCAGTGCTTGGCGGGCACCTACGTCGCGCAAGCGGGCGACAGTCTGAACGATCAGGTATGCAGCGCCTGCTCTGCGGGCAGCTTCAGCGTCGACGTCAACGTGCTCAGCTGCCAAGCCTGGCGACAGTGTGAACCAGGCACCTACGTACAAGCAGAGGGCAGCTCCACGAGCAACGTCAGTTGCGTGGGCTGCCCTTCTGGATCGTTCAGTAGCGGCACGAACACTGCTACGTGCATGACTCAAACCAACTGCCAGCCTGGGCAATACGTTTCGAACCCTGGCGGCGCGAGCATGGACCGAAGTTGCGCCGAGTGTCCCGATGGGCAATACAGCGCGAGCATCAACGCAGGCTCATGTGTCGAGGCCAATGCGTGTGCTCCCGGCACCGTCGAAGTAGCGCCCGCAACGGACAGCGCCCCCGCAGAGTGTGAGCCGTGTTCCCCCGGCACCTTCTGTGCAGGTGGCGGCGCGCCTGAAGTAGCCTGCTCGAGCGGCACCTGGGATGACGACACAGATCCCGCGACGCCGTGTGTGAACAAGACTGACTGCGCGCCAGGTCAACACGTTCAATCCAACGGAAACGCAACCACCAATCGCAGTTGCTCAGCCTGCGCCAGCAACCACTACAGCACGACGACCAACGCGATGAGCTGCATGCAATGGAGTAACTGCAGCGCTGGAAGTTACGTTTCGGTCATGGGTACGGCGTCCACCAATCGACAGTGCAGCAACTGTCCATCAAGTCACTTTTCGAGCACCAGCAACGCCTCGAGCTGCACCGCATGGGCCACGTGTGCGGCCCCTAGCTTTCGCCAAAGCGGTGCGCCAAGCACCACGACGAACCGACAGTGCACGGCATGCCCAACAGGCCAGATCACGGCCAACGACAACGACGCCAGCTGCTTCACGCCAGTGTTTCAAATGTCGAGCGGCGAAGTGGTGATGGAAGCCGAACACTTCCATGCCAAGTCGTCCAACGGTTCCAGCGACTCGTGGCAAGAAAAGAACGACAGCAACATGTCGGGCGGCAAGGGCATGGAGGTCGCGCCAGTCGCCAACAACAACGAGTGGTCGGCGTACGGAGGCGTCGCGAGTACGTCGCCACGCATGGACTTCAACGTCAACTTCACCAGCACTGGGCAGTTTTGGATCTTCGTCCGCGGTGACGCAGGCGCTGGAAACCCCGAAGGTGACAACTCTTGTTGGGCTGGGCTCGATGGCGACGTATTTGGCACCCACTTCAGTTTTGCAGGAGCAAGTGGTGTGCGTGGTTGGAGCTCACAGGGTCCGATCAACATCAACGCCACAGGCAACCACGTGATCAGCCTGTGGGCACGAGAAGACGGCTTCATTGCCGACAAGATCGTCGTCAAGAACAACCAGAACGCCATCTCCGGCAGCGGCCCCGCAGAAAGCTCACAAAGCCAGAACTGAGAACCCTCCCCCGCGGACACCACTTCGAGCTGGAGCTCTCGCTACTCTTGGCCACGGTCGGCTATGGCGCGATGGGGCAGACGCCCGACCTCGTTGTTGATAAACGGCCCATCTACACGCGCGGCGCGAACGTCAAGGTCTGTCTGGGATACTTGGCATGGGTTCACGCCAACCCTTGGCGAGCTTTTCACGCGTGCGGTCTACCTTGACGGTGCGCCGTCCCCAGCTGACGTCGATGGTGCGTTCGGGGGAGCACAACACACGCGCGTCGGAAGGCAAGTGAGGTGAGCTCAGCACCCATTTGTGCACGGCCCATCCCACGGTGTCGATCAGAACGTCTTCGACCGTACCGAACTCGCCGTTACTGGCGTCGACTTGGTAGCCGATCAACTCGTGACACGAGCGCACACGTACGTCGTCGTCATCGAAGTGCCGTTCGTCTGAACCTGCATCTGGGGTTCCCACATCTGGCGTGCCCGTGGGCATGCCGAGCGACGCGGGTACCGCACCGCCGATTGGGCCCCAAGATGCGGGTCCCGCCCAGTACCGTGCGTACCCGAAGTAGTCCGCCCAGGCGCGTTCGTTGATGCGAGACACGGGCGCACTTTCGTCGATGTGTGGCGCGCCTTTGATCTCGTCTTTGGTGAGCGCGACGGGGATCTTGTTCTGCTCCCAGTTGGGGTTATCCAGCTGCTGCGGCGAGATCAGCACCTTTCGACCCGGTAACCAGGCACGCGTATTCGCAACCATGTAGCGAATCTTCCAGTGTTGGTCGTCGAACAAGAAGTCGCGGCAACGCCCCAACTCACCGTCTATCGCGTCCAAAACGTAACCCTGAGTATCCTTCGCACTGATCAACATGACATTCTCCTGCCCTTCACTGAGGCAATCAGTATGGAGGCAACCGATGTGCCAACCCCGGAACCCCGCCATGACTGGAGCGATGCGTTTGGATCGCCGAGGCAGCGCGCCACGCTGTGTCAGTCCCGCAACCCCAAAGCTGCCACAAGGGGTCCGTTCGTTCGTGTGCGCCGTGCTCCGAGCAGTTTGGCGCTCATCTTGCACGTCTTCGAAGTGTGCGTCGCATTCCGACGTCACGCGGTCCATACGAAAGGAAAACACACATGAACCCGAACCACGCAAAGCTTGCCGACCTGGATGAAGCGGAAGTCGAGGCCATCGACAATTCGATGCGCAAGGACGAGCTGGTGCGGCGGACGCGCGGAATCATCCTGAGTACGCTGGTCGTAGTCGGGGGGGTCGTGATCTTTCTCGTCTACGGCTTCGGTCCGGTCTTCCTCGCGCTGCTCACGCTAGGAACACTGGTCGTCTCTGCCGCAGAAAAGATAACGTATCAGCGCAGAATGCTGCACTACGAGTCGGTGATTCGAAAGCTTCTCGCACGCGTACGCACAGACGCTGCGCCGAACGTGAACGACCTCGCCAAGCACCGCGAACCCCCCACGGTGCCACCACCATCTCGCAGCGACTTACCCCGAGACGTGGCACGCGAGAATCTCGTCGACAACGCTCGATTCAACAACGCCCAATACTCCGCTCACGAGTCGGGTGCTCATGATAGACCCGACCGCGCAAGTGGTAACCAGCCCCACACTGGACACGGTTTCGACTCCGATTGGTCAGGCGACGCGCGCATTGCGCGACACGCGGTCACTGGGACTAAATAGTGACATTGGACGCGAAACGCGTCAGCGCACTCGCCTGAGTCAGTGCGTTGACACGTTGTTTCGCGGCAGCGTGGATCTGGCCAGTCGTAAGAATCCAGCAACATGATCCACCCCGGCGTCTTCCTCACGCAAGCCGACGAATAGTTGCTTGTGCACTCCGCCTTCACCCAGTCGCACGCCGATGACGGGAAAGCGCTCAGCGTATTCGCTCACCAACCACGCGGGTAGCGCGGCAACGCCGCGTCCAGCGAGCACCATCTGCAAGAGCACGTCGGCACTCTCGATCACCTTGCGACGCTTGGGACGACAGTTCGCAGGCAGCAAGAAGTCCGTGTAGACATCGAGTCGACCGACGTCGACGGGATACGTGATCAAGGTGAGCTCGGCCAAGTCTCGCGGTACGACGTGCGGGCGCTCAGCAAGGGGGTGACTGCCCGCGACTGCCAACACCTGCTCGTAAGCCATCACGGGTTCGAACACCAACTCATCCTTTGCTAGTGGGTCCGGGGTGATCAGCAGATCGATTTCCCGTCCGTAGAGTGCCCCGATCCCGCCAAACCTGAACTTCTGCTTGACGTCGAGATCGACGTCGGGCCACTGCTCCAAGAACGGCGCGACCACACCGAGCAGCCAGTGATGGCATGGGTGACACTCCACGCCTATGCGTAACGTGCCGCGTTGACCCGCCGCGATCTGCTGCACGACCGCGTCAGCGTGCTCTAGCTGCGGGAGCAAGCGTTGCGCCACAGAGAGCAAGTATGCACCCGCTTGGGTGAACGCCAGGCCCCTGCCGTCCTTGCGCCACAACTCGGTCCCGACCAAACCTTCGAGTTTGCGAATGCTGTGACTGAGCGCCGATTGCGTGAGCGACAGTGCATCCGCCGCCGCCGTCAGCGAGCCCCGACGGTCGACCTCGAGCAAGATGGCTAGGTGATGACGTTCAATCATGGGGCCTCATGAGCGGACTCGGTCGCCGCTGCCACATGGTGCAAGCTGCGCGGCAACTGCGCGAACGGAGCGGAATGGTTCGTTAACCCGAGTGCACGAGATGCAACGGCGCTCGCTCACGGCCGCACTTGCGCAACCCTGGATGTGCACCGTGTTTCCACAGCTTGACCAGATCGAAGCCACACTCGACGGCGAACAGGGCGGCCCCTTCCGCACTCATCGATTTCATGCACCTACTTGCGAACTCCGAGTCGCGGCGAGCCCGCGCAACGAGTGCAGCAGCCCGAGCGCCCAGGCGATCGACGCACTCGACGCACAATCCAGCGCTGATTTGCTTCGCCTGGAGGCAGCACCTGCACTCACCAATTCGGGTCATGTGTACCCCAATGCCACGGTGGTCGCGTGTGCGCCAAGCAAGTGACCGACCTGAAAATCCTGATCAAGCGAGCACCCCAATATGTTGGGTTGACAACACCTGTTCAGCCCAATATGTTCGCCGACGCTGTTGGTCTGTGCACTCGTTCACCAAATTGGGTTCAGTATCGCGACTAGGGCGATTCGGGGCTCCACGCGGGTTCGAGACACGGAGCAAAAGGGAATCCGGTGGAACTCCGGAACTGCCCCGCAGCGGTAAGTCGGAACGAACATCATCACCAGCACTGCCTCGTTGGCGAGGCGTCCCTTGGGCCTTAACCCCAGGCCATTGAGAATTGCAACGAACGCGGTGGCCAAGGCTAGCGCGGACGGCAATTCGAAACGCAACTGCGGCGACGGGACGTCTTTCGGCATCGTGGTGGGAAGCGATGACCAGTAGGTCGCCCTCGGGTTAACACAACACCCTTCGCGAAGCCGACGAGTCCGAAGACCTGCCAACGGCGACCATCCCACACAAAGGGGTGGTGTAGGCCGACGTTCCGCGGGGAATGGTCGCGACGCAGTAGTCTTGCCATTGGGCAGACGGCGCATCGGTGTCCATTGCTCGCCCATGACAGCCCGCCGGGGAGGCGGCAGAAAGGGACACCCAAATGCAGAGTATAGTCGAAGGCAGCAACGTCGTATCCGGGCACGCCCCACCGAACCCAGCAGCCAACTCGCCGATGCGCGTCGTCAAGCGCGACGGCAGTAGTGAGCCGGTCGATCTGAATCGCATCACTCGCGCCGTGGGAGCACAGTCTCACGGGCTCGAACTCGTCGACCCGCTGCGCGTGGCCACCAAGACGATCGGCGCGTTGCGCGACGGTTCGACCACTCGCCAACTCGATCAGCTGTCGATTCAAACGGCCGCCACCTTGGCGGGTGAAGAGCCGCAGTATTCCCGTTTGGCAGCGCGCCTGCTCACCGACTACATCGAGCAAGAGACGCGCGCGCAGGGAGTGAACACGTTTTCGGAGTCCGTGGTACTCGGTCAGAGGTTGGGACTGATCAACGAGCGCCTAGCGAACTTCGTTACAACCCACGCGGCAGTCCTCGACGAAAAGGTCCGACAGACGCCTGATCCGGGTTTCGAGTACTTCGGACTGAAGACGGTCTACGACCGCTATCTTTTGCGTAATCCCACGGAGCGCACGGTCACCGAAACTCCGCTGCAGTTCTTCATGCGGGTAGCATGCGTGCTCGGCGAGAATCTCGATGAAGCCCTCGCGGTTTACGGGCTGATGTCGAGCCTCCACTACTTGCCGAGTTCGCCCACGCTGTTCAATGCGGGCACGCAGCGCGAGCAGATGTCGTCGTGTTTTCTGATGGACTCACCCGCGGACCACCTCGACAGCATCTACGACGCTTACAAGTCCGTCGCCCGGCTCTCGAAGTTCAGCGGCGGTATCGGTCTCGCGTTTCACCGAGTGCGCAGTCGTGGCTCGCTCATCGAATCCACCAACGGCCACAGCAGCGGTATCGTACCATGGTTGCGAACGCTGGATTCGTCGGTGGCCGCCGTCAACCAAGGCGGCAAGCGCAAGGGCGCCTGCTGCGTGTACCTCGAGACCTGGCACGCCGACATCGAAGAGTTTCTCGAGCTACGCGACAACACGGGTGACGAGGCGCGCCGCACCCACAACCTCAACTTGGCCAACTGGGTCTCGGACCTGTTCATGCGTCGCGTCGAGCAGAACGAGAGCTGGTCGTTGTTCGATCCCAAACGCGTGCCGCATTTGACCGATCTATACGGCGGGGCGTTCGAGCGCGCCTACGAGCAGGCGGAGGCCCAGGGCCTGTTCACCAAGCAGGTGCCCGCGCGCGACTTGTACGGCCGCATGATCCGCACGCTTGCTGAAACCGGCAACGGCTGGATGACGTTCAAAGACCGCTGCAACCTGACGTGCAACCAAACGGCCAGCGGTGAGCACTGCGTGCACTTGTCCAACCTGTGCACGGAAATCATCGAAGTCACGTCCGCAGGTGAAACCGCAGTGTGCAACCTGGGCTCGCTCAATCTTTCGCGCTTCGTCATAGACGGCGCGCTCGACGTCAACAAACTGCACGGAGCCGTGCGCACTGCAGTACGCGCTCTCGACCGCGTGATCGACCTCAACTACTACCCCACGCAGGAAGCTCGCGCCTCCAACGACCGCTGGCGTCCGATTGGACTCGGCGTGATGGGTCTACAGGACGTGTTCTTTCAGTTGGGTGTTGCGTTCGACTCGGAGCAGGCACGCGCCATCAATCGCCAAATTTTCGAAGAGATCTACTACGCGGCACTCTCGACGTCCGCGGACTTGGCGGAAACTCGCGGCAAGCACACGGCGTTCGAACACACGCGAGCCGCGCGCGGTGAACTGCAATTCGACGCCTGGGGTATCACGCCTGCGAACAGCACGCGTTGGGATCTCCTTCGCGAGCGCGTCAAGCGCGTCGGCTTGCGCAATTCTCTGCTCGTGGCGATCGCCCCCACCGCTACCATCGCGGCCATCGCGGGGTGTTACGAGTGCATCGAGCCGCAGGTCTCCAACCTGTTCAAACGCGAAACGCTGTCTGGCGACTTCATTCAAATCAACCGCTACTTGGTGCGTGAACTTCAGGCGCGTGGGCTGTGGACCCCCGAGGTGCGCACCCAGCTGAAGACCGAAAACGGCTCCGTTCAGGGTCTGGAGGCACTGCCCGAGCACGTGCGAGCGGTTTATCGCACGGCGTGGGAACTCCCCATGCGCAGCGTGATCGAGATGGCCGCCGATCGCGGAGCGTTCATCGATCAGAGCCAGTCGCTCAACCTGTTCGTCGAGAGTCCGAACATCGGCGCACTTTCGTCGATGTACTACTTCGCGTGGAAACAGGGTTTGAAGACCACCTACTATCTGCGTTCGCGTCCCGCGACCCGCATCGCACAAACCACGACCAGCAAGCCGCCCAGCAAACCCAAAGATGATGCTGAAGCCGTGGCTTGCTCCCTCGAAAACCCCGAGAGCTGTGAGGCCTGCCAATGAACACCATCGACAACTTAGCGCCCGAGCCGCGGCGCCTGCTCGACCCAGGAATGAATCTGACGCTGCGCCCGATGGCCTACCCGCAGTTCTACGACATGTACCGCGACGCCATTCGCAACACCTGGACGGTAGAAGAGGTCGACTTCTCGACGGACACCGCGGATCTGAACCAGAAGGTGACGGAGGGTGAACGCCACCTGATCCAACGCTTGGTCGCGTTCTTCGCCACGGGCGATTCGATCGTCGCCAACAACTTGGTGCTGAACCTCTACAAGCACATCAACGCGCCCGAAGCGCGCATGTACCTATCGAGGCAGCTGTACGAAGAGGCATTACACGTTCAGTTCTACCTGACCTTGCTGGACACCTACCTGCCCGATCCGAAACAACGCGCGGCGGCGTTTGCGGCCGTCGACAACATCCCTTCAATTCAGCAAAAGGCCGCCTTCTGCTTCAAGTGGATGGAATCGATCGACAACCTAGACAGTCTGCAGACTCGCGAGCAGCGACGGCAGTTCTTGCTCAACTTGATCTGTTTCGCCGCGTGTATCGAAGGGCTGTTCTTCTTCGGCGCGTTCGCGTACGTTTACTTCCTGCGCTCCAAGGGATTGCTACACGGCTTGGCATCAGGCACCAACTGGGTGTTCCGCGACGAGAGCATGCACATGGCGTTTGCCTTCGAGGTGATCGACACGGTGCGGCGAGAAGAGCCAGGCCTGTTCGACGCCGAACTCGAGGCCCAGGTCAGCGAGATGCTCGCAGAAGCCATCGAGTGTGAGCTGCAGTTTGCGCGCGATCTGCTGAGCGAAGGGGTCTCCGGCCTGAGCGAAGCGGCGGTCGAGCAATACCTGAAGTATGTGGCGGACGCGCGCCTGTCCGTGCTCGGTTTTCGGCCACGTTACGGCGTCGACAACCCGTTCGACTTCCTGGACCTGCAAGACGTGCAAGAGCTGACGAACTTCTTCGAACGCCGCGCGTCGGCGTACCAGGTTGCCGTCGAGGGCAGCGTAGCTCTCGACGCGGCGTTCTGATTAACGGCTTCACTGCCGACCGCCCCAGTCGCAGCTGGCGACGGACGTGGACATCGCGTAGTCTCGCGAGATGGGCATGTTCGTCGCCTTTCTGCGTGGAATGAATCTAGGCAAGCGCCGCGTCAAGAACGAGGAGCTATGCGAGGTATTCGAAGGCTTGGGCTTCGGCGACGTGTCGGCGTTCCTGGCAAGCGGCAACGTGCTGTTCAGCACTAACGCCACAAGCACGAAAAAGCTCGAGCCCAAGATAGAAGCCGCGCTGAAACAGCGCTTCGACTACGAGGTGAAGACCTTCGTGCGTAGTGCAAAGGAGGTGAAAGCGATCGCCGAGCGCACACCCTTCGACGCCAAACAACTCGCCGCATCCAATGGCAAGGTTCAGGTCGCGATGCTGGCTCAGACGCCCACGGCAAAGAGCAGAAAGACCGTATCGTCTCATCACACTCCCGACGACTTGCTGCATCTCGACGATCGCGAACTCTACTGGCTACCCAAGGGCGGCCTGTCCGAGTCGGAGATCGATCACAAGGCGCTGGCAGATGCCCTCGGCACGATGACGATTCGCACGCAACGTACACTGATCCGTTTGGCAGCAAAGCTCGCGTAAGGCGCTAGCCTCGTCCGTCCTGGTCACGGACCGCGGAGCGGCGCGACAACGCCGCTCCGCCGATTGCACGTCAGTTTCGGCGACGGCGCAGCAAACACGCCGCGCCCAGGCCCAGTGCGAGCAACGCTCCGCCGACAGGCGCGTGGGAAGGAGCGCCGACGACCTTACACGAGCAACTGACGGTGGAGCCTCCGCTGTCCACGTCGTCATCGGTGTCGTCTTCGTCGTCAGCGCCAGCCTCGGCGGTATCGTCTTCGTCGGTGTCGTCGTCGCTGTCGTCGTCTTCGTCCGCATCGTCGTCGACAGCTCCCGCGTCCTCGTCGTCGGCACCCCCCGCGTCCTCGTCATCCGCTGCGTCATCTGAAGTGTCGTCGTCCGTCGAATCGTCTTCGGTCTCGTCGTCAGCTGCCGCGTCGCCGTCGCTACCCCCATCCGCGTCGGGATCCGCGCCTGCCTCGGTCGGTGCGCCCGCGTCGGCAGCTGACCCGGCATCGGAGCCTGCGTCATCTGCGCCAGCGTCGGGCAGCGTCGGCTCCAGGCGTTCGGTCGTGCGGATCGCAAATGTGAACCCGTGCCACGACTCGGGCGAGGGAGCCGTCCACGAGAACGAGTCGAAGGTCCCGAGAAAGCGAATCGTGCCGTGGCCCTCTTCGCCCCATAACACGTCACCGTCTTGCTGCTCGAGCGCCGTATCCGAACCGCCCCAATAGCCCGCGCCCTGACTGACGATGGTGAACGGCGAGTCGAAGTCGTAGGTGATGGGGTTGCCGGGCGCACCCAGGCTGACCAAAGCCATCACGGGATCTTTGATGGGCTCGGACAGGCCGACCATGTAGACCTGGTCATCACCCCCGCTGAGCTGCAACAGATCTGGCAGCGGCGGCGCGTTCTCCACTTCGTCGCTGATATAGGGAGCGTCGGGCTCCCAGTAGTTGGTGCCACCGTCGACCTGAGCGCCGTAGAGCGTACCAGCTGAGCCGTCTGGGTTGACGGCCTCGAAGGTGACGGTGACCGTCGAGTCGTCACTCAGCGTGATGGTACCGCTCGCTGTACCCGCGGAGGGATCGGCCTCTTCCCAGTCCACGTAGCTGTAGACGTCAGCATGGGCCGAAGTAGCAACACCCAGGGTAAGAGCGAAGATTGGTAGTGTTAGTGGGGAAAGTCGGAAAGCCATGGCCCGCATGAGGGGAGAACTTTCGTACGTTGTCAATTCGTAGCTGGTAGCAACCCCGAGAATGTTCGAGCGGAGTTGCGTGCGCTTCAGTCGAGCTGCACGAGCTACGCGAAGTGTTGCGTTGCGGGCCGCATCGAGACGTCTTCTCTGCCCGCGACAGTGCCGAAACCTGACGTGGCCACGCCCGACACTTCGCGGGGACCGTGGGCTGCGGTGGGTGGAGTCAGCGAATCCGGGGCGGGAACCTCGCGCCGATAGCCCCGGCTTCTGCAGAAACCTAGTTGCAGTCTGGAGGGGCGTCGAGCGTTGCGCCGACGCTGGCTTCCACCAGGGCCTTGACTTCGTTCGCCGGCACGAGCTGGGATGCGTATTCGTAGGGCGGCTCGAACGCGGTGCCGTAGCCGTCGGTGTTGCCGCTGGTGTTCTCGAAGATGTTGTCGCCACGCAGTTCGTTGGCGGAGCTGCCGCTGGCATGGCTCGTGTAGATCGGCGTGTTGATCTCGATGAAGTGATTGGCCTCGGTGAGCACCTTGCAGTCTTTGCCCGCAGAAATTCCGTAGTCGGACGCTTGACCGTCTCTGGAGAACAGGTTGTTCACCACGTGGATGTTGCCATATCGACAGCGCGGCTGACGTTGGGCGACTCCCGTGAACCAGTTGAACATCAACGTGATGTTCAACTTACCTTCGCTCTCAGGTTCGTCGTCGGATGAGGCCACCAAGTTCGAGAAGTTGTGTTCGCCGCCCGTGCGGTATCCGAAGATGTTCCAGGTAAACGTGACGTTGTCGGCGCCCTTGACCACGTCGGCGTTGCCGTCCTGGCCGTCCCAGAACTCGCAGTGATCGATCCAGACGTTCTTCGAGCTGCCTTCGATGTTGATGTTGTCCCAAGCTTGATCGGAGTTGGAGCCCGGGCCACGGATCACCAGGTTGCGCACGATGACGTTGGTGGAGTCGTTGATGTGAATCGGGGCGCGCAACTCCGTACCCGGACGTATGCCGATGATGGTCTTGTTGGAGCCGACCTTCAGTCGGTCTCCGCTGGTTCCGCTCCAGCCGCTACCCACGTCGCCATCCACGTGGATCACTCGCGGCTGCCCGTCCTGGGCGTACATTTGCAAGTCGCCGAAGGAACTGACGACTACGGGCTCAGCGTTACCGCCGCCCGTGACGGCGACTTCGCCCCCATTGCGACCGTCGCGGGTGGCCCAGCCCATGGCTTGACAGAGCCCCGTCGGGTCGTCGCCTGGACTCATCGAGTCGTCGGCGTTTGCCATGTCATCGTCGTCAGACGCAGCGTCATCAGCGTTGATGGCGTCGTCAGCGTTCATCGCGCCGTCGTCGTCCACGTCGTCGACCGCGACGCTGTCGTCGTCAACCATGATGTCGTCCATCGCCGTATCGTCAATCACGCTGTCGTCCGTCGCGTCGTCAGCGGCCGCGATATCGTCGGTGATCGTGTCGTCAGCGTTCATCCCACCGCCAGCGCCCTCGACATCTTCCGCATTCGTCGTGCCCCCAGCGCCACCAGCGTTCATCATGCCACCAGCACCGCTGGACATCGAGCCCGTGTTCATCTGGGGGGTGGTGTTCGTCGCGGTCGCGCCTGCCGTCGTGTCGCTCGTGTCTGTCGCGGCAGGAGAGGACGAACCGCCGCTCGCCGTTTCATCGCCTGCACTCGACGTCGACGTCGTAGTGCTGGATGCGCTATCGGTCGGGCCAGTGACGCCCTGATTCTCCTCATCCGTACGATCGTCGCTGCAGGCACTTGCTAGGAGCAAGCCCACCACGGCGAAGTTGAAGGCTAAGGGTGAAGCTGAGCGTTGGCGGTACATCGTCTTGCAATCCAGATCACGTCAGTGCGGTTACCTTCCAACGACTGCGTTGGGTAATCACACCATCAAAAGCGCCGTCAGCAGACGGTGCACCGCTTAGTGCAGCAACACAGCCCGCAGATCACGACCATCCGCAAATCGTGACCGAGGCAGACGAAAAGACAGGCAGTTTCTCGTGGGTGACGGCCGCATGTGCGTCGGCACCACAAAGTTGTGATGGTTTCGGCGCCCTACTCACACAGCGCGATCGGCGGGTTTGGCTCGGCGTCTTCGTCTGGATCGTCACACTCGAGCGATGGGGAGCTCTCGACTGTGAAACATTGGTCGGGGTGCTCATCGCAGTAGCTCTCGCAGGTCTCCGGGTTGCAGCCGCCCCAGTTGAGGGTGTGGAAGCCTGAATCGCGGTCCTTGCCCCAGCTGAACGAGCGGCAGCCGGGCCTGAGTATCGGACCGCAGTGGCCCTGACAACGCATCACGCCCTCCTCGTCGGGAGCTCGCTCAGAGACGAAGCTGTCGATCACGTCCGCACAGGTCGCCCCACCCCCTTGGCCTTGAGCCGACTCGCCGCAACGTTTGAACGAAGCGTGCGAGCCGTTGTCTTTGTCGTGTTCCGCCTCGGAGTTGGCGCACTCGTGGCACGCAACACATTCGGTCATCGGCGGCAGCCCCGCAGGCGGGCACTCCACCCAGCCTTCCTCGCACGCACGCATTCTCCAGTAGTTTATCCGGGCCAGACAGCTCGTGCCCTCCGTCTTCCAAGTGGCGCGAGTCGTGTTATGCGGGCCGCACTCTGCCGTGCAAGCCTCGTCCAGCGGTTTCGCCTTACACGCGCACACCGTCGAGTAACGCTCACCGAAGCAGTTGGCATTGCCAGGATGCGTGTCGCAGACGAGGCTTTCTTCATCCGGAAAGAAGCACGACTTGGTTCCATCCTCGGACGTCTCGATCGAAACCATGATCATACCTTCGCCCGGCGCCTCGGAATCCCAACAACCACCAGCGCGACATGAAAACCCCAAACCCGCAGCGATGGGCGCGAAGTCGTCCTGATTCATGGCCGGAGCTGGGTGCCCGTCTTGACAGGCGTGGTACTGACAATTCTGATCGAGCGCCGCCTCGCATACGTCCTGACAGCTCGGGCCGTTGACGTTTCCGTCATTCTTCATCACCCAAGTGATCTCCGAATCGCGATCGTCAGCGCAGGTGTATCCCGGATTGCACGTCACGCCTGCGTCGGTCACCGTTGGTGGTCCCAGAGCATCCTCACCGTCCTCGTCGTCGTCGCTGCTGCCGTTCCCATCAGCACCATCGCCCCGCTCTCGTGTGTCAGCTTGCCGAGTAGACTCGTCGCCGTCCGACTCGTCGCTGCACGCCACCGTCGCAAGCGCCGTGAGGATCCCGCACAGGGCAATGTGCTCGAGCCAATGAATCTGCTGCATGCCCCAAGCATACGGCGGTCGACGCGAAGGCGCTGCGTTCGACTTGCCTTTTGTCCTGAAAGGGCGCGTCGTCGAACCCAAGTTTGGCGACGACTCTGGGATCCCTGGCCCCTGTTCGACGTGTATTAATCGAGTATGCTCTCGGGGCACATGGGAGCATCGCGGTCACGTCGAACTCGAAGATGCCGCTCTGCGGCGTTCAGCCTACCGCATCTCGCCTTTGGGCTACTGCCCGTCGCGGTGTTGCTGAGCTGTCGTCAGTCAGATCCTCAGGCGCACCGCACAACGCCGAATCCAGACGTCGCGAGTGAACCCGCGGCGAACGACACCACGGCGCCGGCCGCACCCGAAACTTCACCACTAGACGAGCGGCTAAAAGAGGAACTGGTCGGCTGCTGGTGTGGAAGAAACAGCAGTCGAACCTGCAAAGAGTACGCCGAGGGCTGGCAGGAGGCTTGCACTCCGCCGAGCGACGACTTCTTGTGCGAGCCGCGTCAACGCAAGGTGCTTGGCGATATCCGCCGACCACCGGCACCAAACGTCGAAACTGCCGTCTGCTTGGCGCTCGAGTCGCGGTCAGCTACCCAAGAGGAACGTTGGGCTAACACTCGGACCAGCCCAAACGCGCTCGGGGTAGCAGAGTTCCCAGACACGCAGGAAGTGCGTCAGCGCTTGGACCCTTGGAGACGACGATTCAAGCACACCCTCGTGTCATGCAGCGGTCGTCTCGTCGTGCTGCTTCCGGCGCAGTATTGTTCACTCGTCGAGGACATCTTCGCGGAGTTCGAGGTCAAGCCCGTCGAGCAACACTGCCTTCCCGAACTGTTGACTGCAGAACAGTGGGTGTCCGCCTGCAAGGCAAAGCTGCTGCGTCCAGAAACATGCGAAGAGGCGGAGTCGCACCTGCGTGCTCGCTGTAACGACACTCCCAACGAGCCCTATTGTCCCCGCCCCGCCAAGCTGGACTGTGGAGACGAGGCGCAGAACATCCGTGATCTCGCGACCAGCTGCGCGCCTTTGACGAACGCCCGGGCTTCACTCGACGACGATAGCGCGGCGGAGTGCCTCGCCGCCATCCAACGTTCGAACAGCTGCATCCTCGCTCGTGACGCCGAGGCTCATCAACTCGTCTCCGCGGCGCTCGCACGCCTCGTTGCGAGCCCAAAACGTCTGACGCAAGCCAACGCCCACTACGAGCTCGCCAAACATCACCATTGCAGGGAGGACTTTGCCCAAGCTGAGCAGAGCTACGAGGCTGTCCTGCGCCTGACGACCACCGAACCCATTCGCGCATCGGCACTGCAGCTGCTGCTACAGCTCAAGCACGAGCGAAAGACCGAGCCGTCTGAGGCGCTCATCGATCGCATCGTGTCGTACCAAAACTATGGCGATCTGCCAGACTCGCTGCGCGAATCTCTGGCCATGTCGAAAGCCGGCCACATCTACGATCGCACCGACGGCAAGTTCGCAGCATGCGCCAAACAGCTCGACGACTACCTCGAGACGTTCCCCCACGTAGGCGTGGCAACCTCGAACGCACTCTTCAACGCCGGCAACTGCCACTTCCAACTCGGCAATCGAGCCGCCGCCATCAAACACTGGCGCGAGCTAAAAAAACGCTACCCCGACTTCCCATCGCTGGAGAGAGTACGCGAACTGGGAGTGGAGTTGTGACGACCGCGGCGAACCGACGGACCTGCTGAGTCTCCAGGTCGGCACCAGAGGAACCATCGCCTTCGACATTCACCCGACACCAACGTCGGAACCCAAGGCGCCCTCCGCCCCGGTGCTGCTGGCAGAACTCGACTACACCTGGACAGCTCTGCACTCGGGGCGCGCACTTGGACTATTCCGTGGTGTTGATGTTGGGAGCGCGGGTGGGGTGGGGTCTTGGCGCGAAACCAATGGTGCCTGGGTTGGTCCTAGAGGTCGAGGTCGCAGAGTCCTGTGTCCGGGCGGCGCCATAGTGCGCTGTCTCCCCGCGCTATCCGGCGAGAGGACCAAAATACACGAGCTCTGGGCTGGGACCGCTCGTTTCTATCCGGTAGACGAATGGGTAGGCGTCCGGACCCTCCTCGCCGCGCTGCCAGAACACCAGGCTGAGCAGTCCTCCGAAATGCATCGTGCCCTCGACCACCTGCGCGGTAACCCAGCCCGCGAGTTCATACCCCGCTCCCGCGTCGACGTACACATAGACGCTGCAACCCGCCGAGCCACACGAGAACGGACTCATGCGGGTGACCACAAGGAGGTCCAGCCCGGTCTCTGGATCCGAGTGAACGCCCACCTCAGCGTCTGGCTCGTCCAACGGCGCATCAGGCTCTCCCGTGTCAAATGGGCTGAGCGCCTCATCCATGAAGGCACAGGACTCCAGCACCAGCTTGCCGGGGGCGGAAAACGTGTGAAGAGCGGCGGGGCTCAGCGGAGGAGGCGCCGGCGGCGGTTCCGAGCCTTCCAGCTGTTCGTTGATGAAGTCTTCACAGGTCGGAGGAACACCGCCCTCCAGGGAGCCAGCGTCTGATGCATCGGCGGACGGAAGAGCTGCGTCGGTCTCGTCATCTGTGCTGACGTTCGTGCGGCCCGCATCGAAGCTCGAACCTTGCGTGTCTCCACCGTCACGCACCAAACTTTCGCTCCCTGCATCAGTTGCATCCCTACCCAGTGCGCTATCAGGGGCGTTCTCGACTCCGGCGTCGCTATCGTCATCGTCGTTCTTCGAAACAACGTCGTCAGCACCGGCATCGCTAACCTCAGTGTCGTCGTCTGAATCATCGTCGTGGTTAGAGCCCCCATCGGAGCGCTCACCGTCGTCCTGCGTTTGCTGATCAGCCTTGTTGTCGGCCGTATCGTCGTCGGTACTCTCCACCACGCAGCTAGGAACGCAGCTCAGCAAGACGGTCAAAGCCAAGATTCGGTTGTTCATACGCTTCTCCTTGTTGGGAATCCGTGGACTAGCGGTCGTACGTCAGCAGCAAGATGTTGTCGCCTTGGTCAGCGCAGCTTTAGATGACGCCGTCGGACATTCGTCCGAAGTCGGGGACGAAGACCATTTCCGCAAGATCGTTCAACCGCCGCCATCCCTTGAACATGCAGGCCAAAGCACTAACCCAATTCAGTGAGTCGAGAACAGCTCGCCGAAGTGACGGTTATGCCTGGCGCTCAAACCCAACAGTAGACTGGGCTATTCAGCAAGGTCTCCCAGTTCGAGTCCCGTGACGTTGCCGGCATCATCAAACTGGACCTGGTACCAACGCGGTGGCTCGGAGGGATCGTCGTAGACTGCCAGCGCCAGAGCACCGTCGGGGTACCCATAACCCTGGGCGCGCACTGGATCTAACCTGACGAACTCACCATCCAGCTCGCCGTAGAGGACAACAGGACAGCCAAATCCGTCGCAGTAGCTGATGGCCTCGACATACGCGAAGAGGATGCGTCCACCCGTCACCGGATCACGAATCAAACCCAGCGACAGCTGGGGGTCGTCAATGTAGTCGCCCATGTCGATCGGCTCCAGCACGTCGGACAAGTCTCGGAAGAAAGGGCAAACACGAAGACCTTCCACCTTGTCCACGATCGACCCCGAGACACTGATTGGTATCGTCGCGTTCACATCCGCCATGGTTTCCAGCGGGGCCAGGAACTCGCCGCAGAGATCGACTTCAACGATCGCGGGATCTGCAGGCGGCGCGTTGGATCGCCCGTTCTCGTCGAGAGCTAACACCCACCCAGCGCCGCCGTTGTTCCAAACAACGTCAAAGCCACCTGCTGTGTTCGGAACGAGCGCCTGCGGATAGATCTCGGCGTCTGTCGTGCCCTGCGTGTCGTACATTCGCAACCAACGAGCCGTACCGTCTTTGTCGTAGGCAGCAATGAACAGGCCTGCGGCTCCTTCGGAGGTACCTTCGATGTCGTTGTAGAACGTAACGTCAGAGGTGCCGGCAACCCACAAGGTGTCGCCAGAGAGCCCCAGAGTGGTCGGACTGCCGGGATTGCCAAATGCACCAATTGCGTAGACTCCCAGTTCCGGATGCCCTTCAACCACCAGAGTCCTGTGTGCTGTTCGCCCCCAAACGAGCGTACCGTCGCTGCTGAGTCGGTATAGTGTACTGCTTCCAAAGACGAACAGGTCGTCCGATGGCTCGTCCCACGCGACACCGGCGGTGAAGTCCAAGTACACGAGCGAATAGGGCTCCGATTCCTCCTCGACAACGATCGAGCCGGGCAGCCCGAGATGTGCGCCGTCGGCACCCAATTTGATCAGGTCTAGCTCGCTCTCGATGGTTGGGGAAGCGTAGTAGGTATTGCCGTCTGCGTCCACGGTCAGCGAGTGCTGGTCACGCGCGCCGCACGCGGCGAGCCCCCGGAACTCCATCCAACCTTCCTTGTCCACATCCATTAGATTAACGTGGTGATGAACACGTATTCTTCCATCGGGAAGAGCCCCTAGTGCAATGTTGGGTGCATCGCCTTCGCCGCATTGGGGTCCATACATGCCCATGTGTTCGGTCACGGAGACGTCGTCCTCATCGATGCGTGCGAGCAGCGTTAATACTTCGTCACCTGGGCCCGTTCCGCCTTCGCCTCCAGCGTAGACAGTGCCATCCGCGCTGACCGCGAGCGCGCCCATGCTTGCCGGCTGACCTGAACTCGTGGTGATCACGTCACTGGTCCACAAGTGATCCCAACTCGGGTCGAAGACCTCAACACGCTGCCCCTCGTTCGCCGCCTTCGTAAGAAGGTAGTGGTCACCGGTTGGCGACTGAACGATGTGTTCAAACGGTGGCAGCTGAACGGCCTGCGGCAGCGGCAGAAACTCGTTCGTGAGTTTCTCGAAGATATGGTTCTCGTCTGCTTCAATCTCCAGCCATGCGGAAGCCATACCCCCGTCGCTGCCACCGTCAGCGATAGCGCCGGCATCTGGCCTAATTGCCCCTGCGTCCGCTGTAGCATCAGCCCCAGTGGTGCTACTGTCAGCCATCGGCGCACTGCCATCCGTTTCGATGACGTCGCTCGGGACGCCGCCGTCCCCAGTACCCCCCTCTTCAGCAGGCGTGTCGTCGTCGGACGAACCAGCGCCGGAGTCCTCTTCAGCGCTATCATCTTTCGCGTCTGTCGTTTCGTCGTGAGTCTCGTCCTTTGCGGTGCAAGCGAAGGCAACGGACGACAGGAGGGCGAGGGCCAAGGCAGATGGTTTCACTATTTCTGTCTCCCGAAGAGAAGTCGTGGAGAGCGTGACGTGTGAGCCACGTGCTCTACTCGACGTGTCCTAGTCAGGGTACGTTGCGGCTGATCGGCATACGCCTTTGTCGCCTGCACTTTTCCGCAACATCGTTCAATCGTTTCACGATACGGCGTGCGACGTCATGGCGGTGCGTCCACCACAGAGTCGTCGATAAGGGCCACCCCCGGCGCCCCGCCCCCGACCGGAAGAACGTGCGTTCAAGTAGGGGATACCGGGCACCCCCCAAGTGCGCAGCGTTCACGAGTCTGCCCAGAATCGATTCTATTGCATGATCGACAGGGCGATGAACGCTACGGGCGCGGCGATCGTACCCCAGCCACCAGCGGCGCCGGTGATTACCCGTCGCCGGTTGGTGGATGGTACTCCACACCACGATTGAAGTGCCCAATCCGCAAAACAGGCCAACATGCCTGCGAGGCCTAGCGGTATCAGCCACGACGGGAATGCATCGGTCGCGATGCCAAATGTGGCTGTCAGCACTGCGCACGCGTGACCCATCGCAACCCCGAAGCATCGGGCGCACAGCGGCATAGGCGCACCCTTCCATTTGAAACATCGTTCAGGAAGGCGATGGCAGTGCCAGACGAGTGCGATCAGGTGTGCGACCCGCAGATGTTCTGCCTCAGTCGGAACGTGACTCCAACAAACTCCAGTATAAGGAGTGCGA
>CBFGUG010000046.1:0-54078 GCA_965651905.1 uncultured bacterium
TACCTCGCCGAACACGTGCTGATGGAGAAGAAGGTCGCGCTGAAGATCTTGCACCCCACGTTGGCGGTCGTGAGCAGCGTGATGGAGCGCTTTCAACACGAGGCGGTTGCGCTGGCCCGCATCGATCACCCGAACGTGGTCAACGCAACCGACTTCGGAAAGTTGGATAACGGAGCGTACTACTTGGCGCTCCAGTACGTGGAAGGTCGCGATCTCGCGCAGGTCCTCGCCGCGTCGACACAACCCTTCGAGCCACTGCGAGCCGCAACCATCGCGTTGCAAGTGGCGAGCGCGCTCGATGCCGCCCACTCCCAGGGCATCGTGCACCGCGACCTCAAGCCGCACAACATCATGCTCGCGCGCACGGCAGAGGGCGACGAACAGGCGAAGGTGCTCGACTTCGGGCTGGCGAAGTTGCGCTCCAAATCCAGTGAGGGAAGACCGGTCACGGAAGGTTCGGTATTCGGGACGCCCCACTACATTTCCCCAGAACAAGTCACGGGTGGGGACGTCGACGGACGTGCTGACCTCTACTGTCTGGGGTTAATCCTGTACGAGATGCTTGCTGGCAAGCGTGCGTACGACGGGCGCGACGTCAAAGACGTGTTGCGTCGACAGGTTACCGAACAGCCCGAACCGCTAGAACCGCAGGTTCCCGAGGTATTGCGTGAGCTCGTTGCCCAGCTGTTGAACAAGGAGCGTGAGGGGCGTCCACCTTCAGCGTCCGTGGTGGCCACGATCTTGGAACAGATGTTGGCCCCCCCTCGAGAGTCGATGATCCCTCCCTGGCTGGAGCGCAGTGTGAGTGTTGGCAGGTTCAAGGCGCCAACCTGGGCGCTCGTGCTACCTGCGGTGGCGTTCATCCTGATCTTCACGGTGGGACTCATCTTGAGCGGTGGTGATGAACGTCCGGCGCCAGTCATCACAGTTGCGGAGCCCGCGATCGCCGCAGAGCCAACGACACAACCACCAGACATCCCAGAACCCGACCGCTGGCTCGAGCTGATGTCCGCAGCGGAGTTCGGCGAAGAACCTGCCTTGCAGGAACTTCTGAAGATTCCACCTGCGGAGCGCAAGCCCGACCTGTGGCTCACGTTGGGCGCGGGTTACATGAAATCGCAACGAACCGACGAGGCACTCGACATCTATCAGGAAGCCATCGCGCACCTACCCGAGCTGGCCGACAACATCAAGATCGCGGAGAACGTTCAGCTCGCGGTCAAAGACATGAAGACCATGAAGAAAGCGATCGCCGTTGCGGCAGAGTCCATGGGCGCGCGCGGGGTGAACATTCTTTTCCACACTTGGGCAGGCACCGCCAAGCGCACGCCAGCCAGCGCCCTTGCCGAACGCTACCTGAAGTCGGAGCGAGTGCAGAAGAAGGCCTCCAAGGCTGTTACTTTGGCGCTTGCGCTTCGCAAGTCACACTCCTGCAACGAACTGCGCACCTTGCTCGAACAGGCGAAGGAATACGGCGACACGCGCAGCCTGAACCCGATGGCCAAGCTCCGCAACAAGCGCGGCTGCGGCGCGAGCAAGAAGGACGACTGTTTCGGATGTTTGCGCAACGATAGCTTGCTCGAAGACGCCATCGCGGCGGCGGCCGAGCGACTGGGACCAAAACACTGATCCGGCGAAGCAGTTACGCACGCGCGACGCACCAGCCCAGCCGCCTCACTCAGCCCAGCCGCCTCACTCAGCCCAGCCGCCTCACTCAGCCCAGCCGCCTCACTCAGCCCAGCCGCTCACCCAGCGACAGGGCACCGCGCTCTCGTCATTCCGTCAAGAGGCCTTCGGCGCAGTCGCTGATCGCGTCTTGCTGCTCTTGGCACACGCCAGCCTTAGGACGAGTGACTTCGTCTTCGTTGCACTCGAAGTCAGAGTCGGGGCGTGACATCAAACACTCTGCCAAGTCTCTCGCGAGATCGTGACACCTTTCTCGCAGGATCGAGCACGCGAGGGGGCAGCGTCCATCGGGATCCGAATCGCAATCGATGTGACGCTCGCAAAACTCGCTGCAAGTGATGCCACTCTGCGACGCGGGATCGTCCTCAGCACAACTCCCGAGAACCGTTGCCGCACCCAACGCGACTATCACGGCAAGTGCCCCACCCTCGATTCGAATCAACGCTCGCAACATCAGGCTCGTGTGTCGTGACACTCGGCCCCCCAACTGTCAACTGCAGCGCTACGACTCCGTGTCGCGCACCAGTACCTCCGCCGAATACCCCGAGTCGTAGACAGCCTCGATGATGCGATCAGAAGCTAACTCGTCGGGCAAGAAGTCCACGAGCAAGTGTTGTTTGGTGCTCCCCTCGCGAATGCGAACGACACCACCGAGCTTCCGAAGATTGCGACGCAACCCGAGATCACAGCTCGCGCAGCTCACCCCCTCGACCATCAACTCAGCCGTCATCGTGCCCGCCGGCAAGGCGGGTCGTTCTGCATCGGCTGACGTGCGCGTGTGACCGTCGCGGTCACTGACCGCTTTCGTATCAACCTCGGCGGCAGCCGTCCCACTGGTCTGGCAGCCAAACATCAGCCCGAGCCCAAGCACGATCAGAACGAGCAACGAAGTCGGCGGCACAGTCAACGATACGAAGGCTAGCGCCGAACGGTTACGCGGGCCACCCGCTTTTTCTTTCGCAGTGAGCCCGCTCGGCAGCGGTGAGGCTACGTCAACCGCGCAAGCGACGTCACCACAGCCGCCAAGTGTGAGCGGGAAGTAGCAATTTGAGCGGCGTGAAAAACAGCGGAGCCGTAGCCCCCAGCCACAACCAGTGAAGGGCAACCGACAGCCACCGACGTCGGACTAGGTTCGGGTACCAGCCGTTGGCGAGGGTTCCCAGACAGTGAATGGCAAAAAACCCCGACATGTATCCGAGCGTATGTCCTAGCGGAACCCATACCAAGTACTCGTGAGCCAACGCACTCCAGACGAACACGGCAGTCACGGAGAGCAGTGGGCGGCTCGCCCCACCGAGCGGTTCGAAAATCAACGCGTGCGCCGAGTTCCGAAACATGAGGTTCCATCGTCGCCCCCAGAAGTCGCGGGGTGACGTGGCCAAAACGGGCGAATCGAACACGGGCCGCGCGCGGTGCCCCGAGAGCAACATCACGAGCGCGCCGTGCGCGTCCGCGTATCCGCTGGTCGCTACGTACGCCGCGAACAAGTACCAGTACACCTGAAACACAGAGTAGTCGTGCATCGCGGGGCACGCGCTACTGATGACGAACAGGCCGAACAATGCAGCCACCTTGACCAAGCACCGCCCGAACCAGTGTCGCGCCCGTCGCCGCGCGTCCCGTCGCTGCTGAGCCGTCGCAGACACTTCGAGATCGGGAAGGCTCATGAAGAACGCCAGGTAACATCCCAGTCGGCGACGGCTTTCACTCGGATGGAGCCCTCGATACGTTTGCCAAACCCGCACGAACACCAGCATCGCGGCGAGACTCGCGAAAAAGCGCAACACCTGCTGCTCGGGCGTGATGAGGCAAGGCAACGCCAGCACGATCGCGAGCAGCGCCAATGTTACCCCAAGGCGCAAACTCCCATCAGGCAGACGCTGGCACGCGTGAGACAAGACGCCGAGTACGGGAAACGACACCGCCGCGGCGAGCAGCGGGATGAGCGTGTCCTCGCTCAACGTCGTGCTTGCCGACGTCGACCCAGTACCATCAGGCCCGCCAGCATCAACCAAGTACTGCTCGCACTGCGCGAAGAAGGCAGGCCCCCTACACGCGTCGCGACGCTACATCCCGAAACGGGTTCTACCGCCAAAACCTCGTCACACGCGTCGCGGTCGATGGCCGCCTCGCTGACGCCGGGTTCCGAACACTCGTCAGGCTCTTCTTCGGGGGGAAAGATGGCGCAGATGCCGTCGATGTCATCCTGGGTCAGTTCGCGCCCGACCAGATCGCGCGGACTGTACGACGCTGCCATCACCGCGTCGTCCTCGTCAGAGTGAGCCAGGCCGAGGAAGTGGCCTGCTTCGTGGGTGACGATGGACAGCAACACATCTTCGGGACTCTCCCCCGAGAGTTCGTTTTCTACGCGCTCCAGGTTCAGCTCGACGTCCGCGTCGAACACTTCCGCGTCGTCTTCCGCGTAGGTACTGGTCGTGTACCCGAGGATGCTCTGCGAGTGTTCCCATTCGTCATCGAGCAACCACACGCTGAGGTTCAGCGACACCTCTTCGCAGAAGAACGCTTCGTCTACGTCCACGACGCCCGCGCTGGAAATGTCGAAGCCCGGCGCCTTGCCATCGCCGCAGTCGACGGAACTCCAGCGCTCGAACGCTACTTCGACGATGGATTCGAACTCACGATCGCTCAACCCGACCGCCGCAGCTTGCCCCTTCGCGACCGCAAAACTCAGGCAGTTCGTTCCCCAGTACAGCTCGTTGCCTTCGGTGATGCAGTCACGCGAGTTGCGCTCGCACAGTTTCCCTTTCGCGAGATCGTCCTGGCAAGATCGGGCGCGGCAATACGCGGCGGCTTCGGAGCTGACGCTGACGGCAAACGCCACAACCCCCAGCAAGGCGAGGCAACGTAATGACCAAGTCGTTCGCGACAGCGTGGGAGGTTCGCGAACGAGAACGAACGGCTTCATCAATCACAAGCGTGGCACGTCGCCCCACTAGGAGCACAGCCCCTTCTCGCCACAAACGTGCTTCGGGCGGATACCTGACCCAGCGGCCCGCCAAGCGCGACTGGTTGCGCTCCGTACACGCGGCGCGACGCGCCTCGAGCCCCGCATGCTGCTTTTCGACGGGCGTGCGTAGCCTATGATTCTATTGACAAATTCATGTGCCACGCAGCTGTCGGAGCAACCGCTCGAACGTGCGAAGCGGTGACGGCGGATCAACCGTCGAGGCTTGGGCTACGTCTCGACGAAACCCAGCCCACTTGCGGACAACGTTTCGAGCGAGGGCCGTCGCGACTCGGTTCCTCGAGGCTATTAGTCGGCGGCTTGCTCGGTCGCGCTGACGAAGCGCACCCGCACGTGCAAGATGGCTACGGGAGACTTTGCTGAGCGCCGCATGCATAATGGCAGCATGGAAGATGGTCCGCGCGACGCGTTACTCGAACGAGCGCGCGACCTCCTCGAAAGTTCGCGCGGCCAGGACTGCACCACGACCGACGCTGCCGACCGCACAGTCCGACTCGCGACCCTGCTCGCATCACTGTGCGAGATGAACGCCAGCGAACGCGAAGTGGAGCAAGCGGAGGTCCTGAGCCGTCTGATGTTGGACAAACGCGGCCAGATTTTCACGACACTGCTCACGGATCGAGCCTACCGAAGCAACTCCAAGAAGCGTGCCGTCGAACAAGCGCGGTACCTGCTCGAACTCTTGGGCGCACCCGAGTACGTCGGTCGCTATGAGCGCTGGGGTTTGCAGGCATTGCGCAGTATCGGCACGTGGTTACCTACGTTGAGCGGCACGGCCATGCTCGACCGCCTACGCGAAGAGAGCAGTGCGTTCATCTTACCCGCTGATGAACAGCTCGGCGAGTACTTGGAGCGACGACGCGAACAAGGTGCGGACGTCAACATCAACCACCTGGGCGAAGAGGTACTGGGGGAAGCCGAAGCCCAACGACGCATCGACAACTACGTCCGGCTGCTCGAACGTCGCGGTATCGATACCTTGAGTGTCAAGATCTCGTCGATTCACAGCCAACTGGGCGCACTGGATTTCGATGCAAACGTGCGATCCCTCGTCGATCGATTGGGTCGAATATTCTCCGCCGCGAACGCCAACTCAGACGACGAAGGTCGCCCAAAACTCGTGATGCTCGACATGGAAGCGTTTCGGGACGCGGAGCTCACCATGGAAGCGTTCAAACGAACGCTGGAGCTACCCGAGTTTCGTGACTGTCGAGCGGGCATCGCGTTACAGACCTACTTGCCCCACACCAGCCACTGGCATCAGGATTTGCTTTCGTGGGCAGAGCGACGTCGCGAGAGTGGAGGCACGCCCATCCGCACGCGGATCGTGAAAGGCGCTAACCTGGCAATGGAACGCGTGGAGTCCGCACTCCACGGCTGGCAAGTTCCGACCTATCTCAGCAAGGCCGAGGTGGATGCTCACTTCAAGCACGTGCTGCTCCGCGCCTGCCAACCTCGGTTCACGTGCAGTGCCCGCGTCGGCATCGGCAGCCACAACTTGTTCGACGTCAGTTTCGCTCTCCTTCTGCGCGCGGCCAACGAAGTCGAAAGCGACGTGGTGATCGAGCTCTTGGAGGGGATGGCGGGACCACTGCTCACCACGCTACGACAGCTGGACATCCCCTTGCTGCTGTATTCGCCGATCGTGTCGGAAGACGAGTTTCCCAGCGCCATCGCCTACCTCGCGCGGCGACTCGACGAAAACACGGCGCCAGAGAATTACTTGCCCCACAGCTTCTCGATGACGCCCGAGAGCGCCGCATGGAACGACCAGGAAAGTCAGTTCCGCGACGCGCACGCGGCAGCCCAAAGCGTCAGCACCGAACCCCGCGCGCGCCACACCGAGAGCGCTGGAATACGCTCGCTGGACACGGCGTTCGTCAACGAAAGCGACACAGACTTCGCCTCGAGCAGTTGCCGATCTCGCCTCTACGACTGGTTCGAACGGGTCAAGGGCGCTGAGTACGCGGTAGCTTCCGTGGTGGCAGGCACCGAGACCGCCACACCAATGCGAGTTGCTGGTGTGGATCCGTCTCGGCCGGGTCACGAACCCTACACCATCACGCTGGCTAGCGCTTCAGACGTTCGCACGGCACTGAGTGTCGCCGCTGATCGCTTCGCCCATCCCGCCGCACCAGCGGAACAACGCCAGCAGTGGCTACTGCGAGCGGCAGGCGCGCTGCGAGAAGCGCGCCACGAACTCATTGCGTTGATGGCGCTGGACGCGGGCAAGCGCGCCGAAGAAAGCGACGTCGAGGTGTCCGAGGCGATCGACTTCGCGGAGTACTACGCGCGCAGCCAAGCGGAGCTCGAGCGAGATGCAAGTCTTTCGCTGCGACCCAAAGGCCCCGTGGTGGTCACCCCACCGTGGAACTTCCCTCTCGCGATCCCTCTCGGCGGAGTCTTCGCAGCGCTCGTGGCGGGAAACCCCGTAATTCTCAAACCCGCACTCGAAACACCGCTCGTGGCGCAGCGAGCGTGTCAGCTATTGTGGAGCGCTGGTATCCCAAAGGACGTGCTGCAGTTTCTGGTTTGCGATGACGAGGTAGCCACGGAACTAATCACCAGCCCGACGACACGTGTCGTGGTGCTGACGGGAGCCACCTCCACCGCGCGAACGTTTCTCGACCTGCGACCAGATCTGGAGCTATTCGCAGAAACGGGAGGGAAGAACGGAATGTACGTGTCCGCGATGTCGGATCACGAACAGGCGATCCTGGACATCGTGGGGTCGGCCTTCGGACACAGCGGCCAGAAGTGCAGCGCCCTCAGCCAGCTCGTGCTCGACCGCGAGTTGTACGAGAGCGAAACCTTCATGGCTAACCTAGCGGACGCCACGCTCAGCTTGCGCGTCGGCTCCGCGTGGGACCTCGGGTCCGTGGTCACGCCGCTGATCGCACCGCCGTCCCCCCTGCAGCGAGAGGCGCTCTCCGAGTTACGCCGCGGCGAGTCGTGGCTCGTACAACCACGATTCGACGCCAGCAACCCTCGCCTCGTCAGCCCGGGAATCAAGCTCGGCGTTGCCCCAGGGAGCCCAGCACAACAGACTGAGTATTTCTGTCCGCTGCTCTCCGTGTTGTGCGCCGACGACGTCGCGCAGGGCGTCGAGATCCTGAACAACACCAGGTACGGTCTCACCGCGGGCATCCACAGCCTGGACGAGCGGGAACAAGAACTGTTCATCCAGCGTATTGAGGCGGGAAACGTTTACGTCAATCGTCGCATCACTGGTGCGGTAGTACGGCGACAACCCTTCGGCGGCTGGAAGGAGTCGAGCTTCGGGCCTGGCGCCAAAGCAGGTGGCCCCAACTACGTCGCGCAGTTCAACCACATCGAACCCAGGAGCACTGCCCTACCGAAACCCATGAGTGAAGAACACAGCGGGTCGCAAGTGCGTCCCCCCAAACGCGTGGAACGCTTGCTGTCACGCATCACTTCGCAGCTCTCGCCCGACGCCGCGACACGGCTGGCCAAGCTCGCTGGCGAGTTCATGCAGGCGCATACGCGATGGTACGCCAGCGCATTCGACGCAAGCAACGTTCGAGGCGAAGACAATTGGCTACGCTACAGGCCGCTAGACGCGTTGTTCGTCATCTGCAGTGAACGCTGCGACGCTGAGTTCTTGGCGCAGGTCGCCTTGTGCGCTAGTGTCGCAGCGTGCCCGCTGGAGGTTTACGCGCATGAGGGCGCGAGTGATGCCACGCTCGCGATCGCAAGAGTGCTGGACGCCACACCCTTCAGGGACGAAGAGGACCTGTTGCGTGCACTGGAACTGACCCGAGCGGAGCGAGTGCGCAGTGATCAACCGCTATCACCCGCGCTTTCGGAACGAACGCGCCAGCGCGGAATGCACGTGATGGTTTCTCCCCTACGCCCGCACGGCCGCCTCGGGCTGCTGGAGGTATTGCGGGAACAGTCCGTGTGCGTTCGCTACCATCGCTATGGACACCTGGGTCTACGCAGCTTGGCCGGTCCCGCCAGCCTTCCCCCCAGCCGCCGCTGAGCCTAGACCCACACGCGTGCGGCACTCACTAGCCCGACAGAACCCTAATGCCAGGGACTCTGAACGTGCCGTGCGGTCATTCGGTGTCGATCGCGTCGATCAAGAACTGCCGCATGTTGGCGGCATTGATGATGCCTTCGAGCGAACCAACGTCACGCGCCCGCTCGACGCTGTGCACCTGGTCGAACTCGGCGGCCACTTCTGCTTGCTTCTGCAAGCGTACCTCCGAGATCAACCGCTCGACAGCCTCGCGTTCTTCGACCGTGCCTGCCATACGCCGCTTGCGCACGTCACGCACCCGCTCGTCTTTGCTGACGCGAGACTCGACCTCACGCGGAAAAACCACTGCTGCTGCCGGACCACCACCGATGACCGACGCGAACGAGCCCTCGAGCGCGTACGCCCGCAGGTTCGGGTTCAGTTCACGTGAGAAAACGACATAGGCGCCGCCGTGGTAACGAGACACGACCAAAAACACGAGCGGACCTTCGAAGTTCACGACGGCCCGGGCGATCTCGGCGCCGTACTCGAGCTGCAGTTTGCGCATCGACTCGGGTGAACCATCGAAGCCCGATAGGTTTGCCAAAATCACCACTGGACGGTTGCCGCTCGACGAGTTGATGGCACGAGCCATTTTCTTGGAGGACATCGGGAAGAGTGTTCCGCCGTTCCAGTCCGCGGGACCATCGAGCGGTCGGTATCCCCAGCGCGACACGTTTTGGCTTTCGATTCCGATCAGACAAACGGGGATGCCGCCCAAATGTGAATCCCAAACGATCACAGTTTCTGCGCCGACTTGCGCTTGCCAGCGCTCCAGCGAGGAGCTGCCCTCGTCCGTGACCGCGCGCATCAGCTCACGCATCGCGAACGGGCGCTTTCGCCCAGGGTTGCTCGCTGGGTCGAAGATGTCGCCGATCTTCGAGAAGTCGGCACCACCCGCGTACGGCGTCTCGCAAACGTTTCGGCCCTTGGAGTCTTCCGTTTTCCGACGACGCGGCGACTTTTCGCCAGGTACGACGTACGTATAAGAGTAGTGCTCGTAGAGGATCGCGTACGCGTCGCCTAGATCTTCAGCGTAGTACTGCGCCTGGCCGTTGGGGCCCATCACACGCTCGTAACCACCGATCGCCACTTCGTCTTCGGCCGAGACGGAGCCACTGGCGGCGAGCGCCGCGCGCCCAGTGAGCACCATCGACGCTCGCGGGGTCATGATCAAGATGCCGCGCGTATGATTGAGCATGGTCGCCAGCGAGTCCCAGTAGCTCTGCGCGCCGACGTTCACCCCAGCGACGATGATGTGAATCACGCCACCGCTCTGGGTGAACGTCACGATGCGCCGCACGACGCGCGCAGTGGCGTCGAGGTTCTCCGTTCCGCTATCCATGGCGATGCGTGCGCCGCTTGAAACGGGCAGCCACTCGACTGGCAACTTCAGCTGCTCGGCGAGATTGATGGCCGCAACGATTCGATCACATTCACCACCTGCGAGCGCGCCCATCCCTCGAGTCGGATCGCTGAGAATGAGGACACGCCGCATACCTTCGGGCACCTTCTCGGTCGGTGTCGAAATGATGCCGAAGACGATTGCGCTCTGGTTCTGACCAGGCCTACGCCCCAAAACGCTGACCGCCGTGGGTACACTGGCGTTGGGGTCCAGGTCGTGCTCGTCGAAGCTGCCTTGGGGTAGCCTGATGGCAGACGGCGAAGAACTGACGCCCGACTCCCCGTCGTTTGGCGCTAGCATCCGCGTGATCTCGTACGGATAGATTAGACCGCGACGTCGCGCGGTAACCACGCTCCTCTCGTAGGCTTCCACGGGAATCAACGCAGCGGTGTGCGGTTCGCGCCACTGGACTTCCATGCGACTACCCGTTGGGTCCGAGATGATCACCTCGACTTCCCGCGCGCCCGTGTCGCCCTCGGCGCGCAACACCTTGAGCCGCACGCCGACACGTTCCAACCCCAAGTGTCGGGTCGCAGAGTACAGCTTCTGCGCCAGCATCTCGTCGAGTCCCTCCTCGAACACGACGGGATGCGCCACGAACAACACGATGCGGTTCCACTGCAGTCTACGGCGAGGGTCGCGCAGACCGATCATCTGACGCAAGGCACGCGCCGCCGCGTAAAAGCTGCGTTCGAACAAGGGAACGTAGGCCTGGGCGTGAGGTCTCGGATCGCGCGGACGACCACGCACCTCAGCGAGCACGAAGAAGCGCTCATCGTCAGGGACGTCGCGACTACGACCGTGGAAACAGTAGATGCCTTCTTCCGCTTCCAGCCGTTCCAGCTCGAAGCTCTGATAGCGATGAAACTCGATGCGCTCCGCCGTCTCGGGGTGTAGCCCGTGAAGCGTCAACTCCACGGGTGCCTCACCCTTCGTGCGCGGAAGCTCCAAGCTTCGATGTGTGACGTCGAAGGTTTCGCTGATGAACGTCACGGTCAGGTACTTGGCCCCACCCGCGGGTGTGACCGCACCGACGATCGTCTCCCAGCACGCGTCGCTCGAGTCACTCTCCGCGAGGGGCACGAACAACTCGAGCGCGGTGTTCGGAGCCATCTCCGTTGCGAGCAAGTCCCGCAGTCGTTCTGCCACCCGCGAGGGGGAAGCGATGGTTGCTCGAACCTGTGCGCCTCTACCAAACGACAAGCATTCGATGGCTGGCGTCTCGTTACGAACGGACACCGCAACTTTAGGAGCATACAGCCGACGCACCAGCGCGTTGAGTGCTACGGAGCGACGCCGCAGGTTGTCGTCGAAGAACCACCCGAGCACACGCGTGAACCGTCCTGGAGGTGCCAACGCCAAATCGTCCAGGTGTGGCGCTGACGCCAGGTCTGCACCCTCGAGCGACAGCCAGTGCTCGACTTGGCGCTTCGTTTGCTCGGCAGATCGTTCGAGCAGGGGACGTTGGTAGATGACGTAGATGGCCTCTACGGCAGCGTCCGCCAGAGCGTTCGGCACGTGACCGCGCAGACCCGAAATGCTGTCGAGCGTCTCCCGCAATTCCTTGTCTTCGTGCAACGGGAAACCAGCACTCGCGATCGCCACGACCCGAGCCAGGACCGCCTGCACCAGACGAATGCGTAACGTCTTGTCCGCTTGGGAGGCGAACATGCGCACCACGGCTCGCTCCAACGCATCCGTGTAGTCGAGCCCGAACACGCCATCGTAGTGAGCAACCGCACGTTCGAGCACTTTCAAGAACGGCTCTGGCAAACCGACGCCAGCAGCGCGCATGCGGCGCACGAAAAACCGCATCAAGGCGTTGTTGCTGAGCTGATCCAGCTCACCGCTACCCAACCGCCGCCGCGTGGAGCGAGTGAATAGGTTGTCGATGTCGACGAACACGGAAAGATGCGAACGCACCGCAGCCAACTGCTGTCGGAAGTCGTCGGGCAGTTGATCGGGGATCGGGGCCTCGAGAAAACTGATCAGCAGCTCTACCCGGGGCTTGAACGCGTCGTAGCCGAGCACGATACGTCGGATCTCGTCGCTCACCGCTGCCATGGCATCCGCTTGCTCGACGTGACTGGCGTTAGCCGCGCCCATCAAGTCGGGCTGTCCCAAGCCGCTCTCGGTGCGCGTGAACAACGGGGCGAGCGGGTCGCTGACCGCAGGCATCGTGACCAACGGCTCGTCAGGCTCCTGGCCTGCCTCTTCGCTCGCGGGATCGATGACCAAGATCACGTCGCCCGCAGCCAGCTGCTGGCCTTTCTTGGCGCGAATCTCCGTCACCGTGCCGCTCACGGGAGCGTCGAACCCGATTTCCATCTTCATGGCTTCGAGTAAGCCGAGCGTGTCTCCCGCTTTGACCTTGTCGCCCGCTGCAACGTTGAGCGAGACCACCATCGACGGCGCGTTGGCGCGCACCTGACCAGCCATCTGCCGTCCAAACTGGTGCACGCGTCCCTCGATCTCGACGCGAATGTTGGCGTCGGTGACGTCGTACAGCGCGCGTAGGTCTTGCCCACCCACCAGCAATCGAGCTGCGTTCGTGCCAGACACCGCTAACTTGACCCCGACAGCTTTGCCCTCGTAGTGCACTCGGTAGCGCGATGCGCCCGACGCGTAAACGTGCACTCGATACGGCTTGCCGAAGTACGTGAGATCGAACTCTTCGCCAGCGCTTGCGGGAACGTTGTCCTGCGTGATGTTGCCTGAATCGACGTAGAAGCTCGTTCGCAGCGTCGCGCGGTTGAGCTGGTAGGCGAGAATCGCGGCCAATAACAATCCTTCACCAGCGTATTCGCGAACGCGCGGCCTGGCTTCGTTGTAGCGATCGAGCCAAGTCGTGTCGACGCCACCACGAGTGAAGTCCTCGGCTTCGAGGATTTCGAGCAAGTATCCCTTGTTGGTCGCACCACCTTCGATCACCAAGTCGAAATCTCTGAGCGCACAGACTAGTCGTGCACGCGCCTCCTCGCGGGTGTCGCCGCTAGCGATCACTTTGGCGATCAACGAGTCGAACGCTGCAGGAACCGTAGACTCCGAAGCGACCCCCGTGTCCACGCGAAGACGTGGCCCGAGGGCGGGATCGAAGCGCGCAATTCGGCCTGGAGCGGGCAGAAACCCCGCGTCGGGGTCTTCTGCGCAAACTCGCACCTCGATCGCATAGCCGCGCTCACGGAACTCGAGTTGCGGTAGCTCCTCCCCTCGCGCCACGCGGATCTGCAACTGCACCAGGTCGGTCCCCGTGATCTCCTCCGTGATGCCGTGTTCCACTTGCAGTCGGGGGTTCATCTCGAGGAAGAAGTAGTCGGCATTCTCGACCAGAAACTCCACGGTACCCGCACCCACGTAGCCCACTTGTTTGGCCAGGGAGACTGCCGACTCCTTGAGTGCGCGGATCATCAAATCGGGCAATCCGACGGGCGGCGCTTCTTCGATGACCTTTTGGTGACGTCGCTGCACCGAACAGTCGCGACAACCGAGTGCCACCACGTTTCCATGCTGGTCAGCGATGATCTGCACCTCGGTGTGGCGGCCACCCTGCACCATCGCTTCGACGAACATGCGTCCGTCGCCGAACGCGGAGAGGGCTTCGGATTGTGCCGATCGAAATAGCTCGTCGAAGTCCTTCGGATCACGAGCTACGCGGATGCCGCGTCCGCCACCTCCCGCGGAGGCTTTGATCACCACGGGAAAGCCGATGCGTTCGGCGTGTTCACGCGCGCCCGCCAGATCGACTTCGCCACCGCTCCAGTCCGTCACGGGAACGTCGACGTCTTCCGCCAGGAGCTTGGACGAAATCTTGTCTCCGAGTGCGCGCATCGTGGCGGCGCTCGGACCTAGGAAACGGATCCCAGCGGCTGCCAGCTTGTCGACGAACTGAGGGGACTCCGCCACGAAACCCCATCCAGGCCACACCGCGTCAGCGCCGACCCGACGCAGCACGGACAGCAGCAGGTCATGGTCCAGGTAGGCCGCTACGGGCGTCGTCTTGATCGGGAGTTCGATGGCCTGGTCGGCGTGGCGTACGAACGGCGCATCACGATCGGCGGCAGTGTACAGGGCCACCACACGCAGCTCCTGCCCCTCTAGCGCACGCAACGATTTCACCGCGCGAATGCAGCGCATTGCGGCTTCTCCGCGATTGACGATGGCCAGGCAACGGATTGGCTGAAATTCGATCATACTGAGCTTTCTCAGGCAGCCACCTACATCGAAGATCGGGTAGGCTGCTAGCTTCCCGAACCCCACTTCGGATCGGCGGCCGACGATGGACCGAGGCACTTTAGGCTCGATTGGTCATACCAGCCCAACCGCCGGGCCGCTCGGTGCCCGCGTGTGGGGCCCGAACGCTCACTCGGCTTCGAGATCTGGACTGCCGACGAAGCGGTAGCCCACGCCCCGAACCGTCTCGATGTAGTTGCGAGCGGCTCCCAACTTTTCACGCAGACGTTTGACGTGGGTGTCGACGGTGCGCGTCGTCACGTCAGCGGTCACGCCCCACACGTCGTCCAACAATCGCGACCGCGACTGCACACGATTGCGTCGCTTGTAGAGATTGATCAGCAAACGAAACTCGAGCGCGGAAAGTTCGACGAGTTCGCCCTCGACCCACGCACGGTGCGCTTGCGGATCGACCCGCAATTTGCCGAATACAATCTGATCGCCCGACTCGTCTTCTTGTCCCGCACGACGCAGGATGGCGCTCACCCGCAGCAGTAGCTCGCGGACGGAAAACGGTTTGGTCACGTAATCGTCCGCACCGAGTTCGAACCCCTCGACGCGGTTCTGCTCCTCAGCCTTGGCGGTCAGCATGACGATGGGCGTGCCTCTGGTTTCCTCGTCAGCCTTGAGCGTGCGACAAACCTCGGTGCCGAGAATGTCAGGCAGCATCACGTCCAGAAGCACCAGCTCGGGGCGGTGTTTCTTGACCATGCGGATCCCGTCGCTCCCCGAACTCGCGAGCAGCACGTCGTGACCGGCCTGCTGCAGGTTGAACTTGAGTACCTCCTGCAGGTCGACTTCGTCTTCGACCACGAGAATCCGGGCCATGCGAGTCGCAAGGGACCACACGCGACAGCTTTTTCCAAGCACGCAAAGTCCGGAGTCGCTTGGCGCAGTCAGGTCAACCGAACGGCCCGTGAGCGATTGCGATTCGGCCGCCAGGCGAGCGGCGTCCAGCCGATTGTCAATCTGGCAAGCCACAGCGCTGCGTCACTTCGAGAGCCGTCACAGTGTCACGATTTCGGGCCCCAGGGCCCCCACCCTGATGGCTTTTCGCGCTGTTCGTCACTCGGCACGGGCCTTGCTTCGTACGCAGGCCATGCGCAGCAGCACTCGTGGAGCGACCCGCCTGGAGATCATCCTCATCACCACCTTCACCGCCGTGGTGGCGAGTGTCGGCCTGTGGTTCTTCTCAGATTCTGCGGGGTCTTCGGAACGCGCCGCGGCAATCGTCGACGCAGAGAAGTTGTTGAGCGCCGCCGCCGAATGGAAGAAGCAGCATCAGACCAAAGGCTGTCCCAGCTTCAGCCAGCTGCGAAGGGATCAGACTGTGCCCGTAGGCGCTCGCGCCGACGATCCATGGGGCGGACGTTACCGAATCGCGTGCGGCGCGAACGAAGTTCGAGTGCACTCCGCGGGTGGCGATGGTCGCTTCAAGACGGAAGACGACATTTCGATCTCTGCCAGCTGGACGAGCTGAGGCTTCTCCTCTGAGTGACTTCGGGTGTTATCGTTGGGGTTGCGGTGCAACCCCGGTTCCTCACCTCCCGTAGCCCTCCGCGCTTTCCTGACCCCACACAGATGGATGACGAGGGGCTGGTGGCGATCGGCGGTGATCTATCGCGCCGCAGACTGCTTGCGGCGTACGACCAGGGCATCTTCCCTTGGTACAGCGAAAACTATCCGCCGCTGTGGTGGTGCCCGAACCCACGCGCCATCTTGCCGCTCGACGCGGTGCGCGTGTCGCGCTCGATGCGTCGCGTGCTGCGCCAAGAGCGGTTCACGGTGACTTGGAATCAGGCGTACGAGCAGGTGCTCAGGGAGTGTGGGGCCGGACGCTCGGAGGGTACGTGGTTGGTGCCCGAGATGATCGCCGCATATCTCGACCTACACGAGGCGGGACACGCCTTCAGTATTGAGGTGTGGGACAAGCAGACGCTCGTCGGCGGACTCTACGGGGTACAGCGAGGTGGGCTGTTCGCCGCAGAAAGCATGTTTCATAGGGCACCGAACATGTCGAAGGTCGCCCTACTGGTGTCGGCCGCGAGCCTGAATCGCGCAGGGATCGGGCTATTCGACGTTCAGTTTCTGACCGCCCACCTGGCGACTCTGGGGGCGACCGAGATCCCCCGACATCAGTATCTGGCCAGGCTCGCGGCTGAGCGCCCCAAATCCGTCGACTTGTCGGACCTGACGTTGGTCTCTCCGCTCGGCGCTCTTTCCGCCGAAAAAATGCTGAGCTAGACTGCACTAGACTGCACAAGCACCACTTCGGTTTGCTACACGAGCAGTTGCGCGCGCATGAGCGAATCCGAACCCAACCCGACGCTGGCCGAACTGCAACGTAATGCTCACGAGTTCTTGAAAAAAGAGCGGTGGAGCCCTGCATTGAAAGTTCTGACGCTGGCTAGCCAGCTTTATCCCGATAGTGCTGATGTCTTCAGCGATCTGGCCGCCGCGGAACGCGCGTTGGGAATGCTCGATCCAGCGATCTCCCACTACCAGCGGGCGCTCGACCTCGATCCCAAGCTCGCCTTCGTTCACAACAATTTGGGCAGCGCCTTGGCCGACAAGGGTCGCAGTCGCGACGCAATCGACTGTTACCACCGTGCCTTGGTCTTGCAGCCTCGCTTCCCCGCCGCCCTCAACAACCTGGCAAAGGTGCTCTTGAACGAGGGGCGAGTTCAGGAGGCCCAGCGCGCTCTCGAACGGCTGTTCAACATGACGCGGGACCACGCCCCCGCGTTCGAGACGCTAGCGGAGCTTTGCGAAAAGCAAGGTGACGTGCAGACAGCTCTGAATCACTACATCTCCCTCGCTGGGCACTACCTAGGTGCAGGCACACCCGCCAAAGCACTGTGGGCGATGGAGGCCTGCCGCCGACTGGGACACCGCAGTGCTGGCTTGGAGGCCAACCGCTGCGTCGCCTACCTCCAGCTGGGTCGCAACGAAGAGGCTCGTGATGCAGGTCGCGTCGCGCTGCAGCTCGACCCCAATCACGCCAACGCCCATGTGAACTTGGGCGCAGCCTACGCCGCACTCAAAGACTACCCGAACGCCATCGCGCTGCAGCGTCGAGCCACGGACCTGGCTCCGCGGCTGACCGAAGCGTTCATCAGCTTGGGCAACACGCTGCTAGAAGCGGGCGACGCTCAGGGCGCGCTCGCTGCGCACAACAAGGCGCTCGAGCTCGAGCCAAACAACCCGAGGGCAGTAACGGGTCTGGCGCAAGCGTACGACGCAATGCGCCGCCGCGACGAAGCGTTGGGACTGTATCGCCAAGCGATCACGCTGTCGCCGAACTTCCCTCAGCCGCACCACCTTTATGGGTGTCAGTTGTTACAACTCGGCGACTTCGACCAGGGTTGGACCGAGTTCGAGTGGCGACGCTTCCTACCTGGCGCGCGAAAGTACATGGACCGCTACCCCGGAACGATGTGGTCGGGGCAGGATCTCACTGGCAGCACCATCGCGCTCTACGCGGAAGAGTACTTCGGCGACACGCTTCAGTTCATTCGCTACGCGAAGTTGCTCAAGGAGCGCGGCGCGCGAGTCATCGTCGACTGCAAAGCCGCACTGCATCGCTTGCTGATCGCGCAGCCGTACATCGACGCCGTCTATGACGGAGACGATGACCAGCCGCCGTACGACCACTTCGCCGCCATTCCGAGCTTACCTCACTTGATGGCAACCACTCCGCACACCATCCCCAGCGAAGTCCCCTATATGCAGGTGCCTCCATCGGCGCCCGCAGCTGAAGTCGCTGCTGCGCCGGGGCTCAAGGTCGCACTGGTTTGGGCAGGTGACCCCACCAATCCTGCGGACCGCCATCGTTCAATCCCGCTCGCGACGCTCGACATGCTCGCGGACGTACCCGGCGTCAGCTGGTTCAGCTTACAGCTCGGTCCCGCACGCGAGCAGCTGCATACACCGCTCCGCTTGCGCGTCACCGACCTGTCCGCTCACGTCACCGACTTTCAAGACACCGCGCAGTTGCTGCAGCACGTCGACCTGCTGCTGACGGTCGATACCGCCGCCGCTCATCTCGCTGGTGCACTCGGCCGTCCCACGTGGCTGCTTTTAGATGAACAGGCCAACTGGCGTTGGCTGCTCGAGCGTAATGATTCGCCATGGTACTCGAGCGTGCGTTTGTTTCGTCAGGAGCGCGCGGGAGCGTGGGAACCGTTGTTGCTTCGCGTCGCAGCCGAGCTGGGCGATCTCCGTGGCGCCCCGGCCAATTCGTCTGAAGGTCAGCAGGTCGCTGGCTGAACGCCGCGCCGAGCTGACGCCCGGCTGAGCGAAACGCCGCAATCCGCGCGGGCTCGTGCATACGGAGCTCGCGGCAACGCTTTCCTAGGCGATTGTGGCGCCCCCGTACGGCCGCGCCCCGCGGTGGATCGCGCCGCGTGGTCGTCACCATCCGAGTGATGAGCAACGGCTAAAGCTCAGTAATTTCAACTACATAATTAGTTCTTGACAAAACCGACCTGAAAACTGATAAATCCGTCCCACCTGGTGCTGAACCAGGGTACCGAACCAACGCAGCAAGGAGCCAAACAGTGCAACCGCTGATCAACCAGCGCCTCTCTCATTTGAAAACGCTCGAGGCCGAGGCCATTCACATCATCCGCGAGGTCGCCGCCGAGTTCGACAACCCCGTGATGATGTACTCGATCGGAAAAGACTCGAGTGTGATGGCCCATCTCGCGCGCAAAGCCTTTCATCCAGGCAAGCCGCCCTTTCCCTTTTTGCACATCGACACGACGTGGAAGTTCAAGGAGATGATCGCCTTCCGCGATGACTTCGCGAAGCGTCACGGCATCGAGATGGTGGTCCACACCAATCAAGAGGGTGTCGCCGAAAACATCAACCCGTTTGATCACGGTAGTAACAAGTACACCACGATCATGAAGACCCATGCACTGCTGCAAGCGTTAGCCAAAGGCGGCTATGACGCTGCATTCGGCGGGGCACGTCGCGACGAAGAGAAGTCTCGCGCCAAGGAGCGCATCTATTCTTTCCGCGACAAGTACGGCCAGTGGGATCCGAAGAATCAGCGTCCGGAACTCTGGAACCTGTACAACGCGAAGATCACTCAGGGTGAAAGCATTCGTGCTTTCCCACTCTCGAACTGGACTGAGCTCGACATCTGGCTCTACATCCACCTCGAAGAGATCCCGATCGTGCCGCTCTACTTCGCGAAGGAGCGCCCCGTGGTCGAACGCAACGGCCAGCTGCTCATGGTCGACGATGACCGCATTCCCCTGCAACCGGGCGAGAAGCCACGCATGGAAGTGGTGCGCTTCAGGACCCTCGGCTGCTACCCGTTAACTGCTGCGGACAAGTCCCCAGCCGCCACCCTTCCCGAGATCATCAAGGAGATGCTGCTCACCAGGAACTCCGAACGGTCTGGTCGACTCATCGACTACGACGAAGAAGGATCGATGGAAGTCAAAAAGCGTGAGGGTTACTTCTGATGCCTACCGAAAACGAACTGGTCAGCCCAGAGAACATCGAACAGTACCTGCAGCAGCATCAAGAAAAAGAGCTGTTGCGTTTCGTCGCCGTGGGTTCCGTGGACGACGGCAAGTCGACGTTGATCGGTCGCTTGCTGCACGACACCAAGGGCATCTACGAAGATCAGCTCAGCGCCGTGAAAAAGGCGTCGAACATGGGAGAGATGGAGATCGACTTTTCGCTCTTCACCGACGGCTTGCGCGCCGAACGTGAACAGGGCATCACGATCGACGTCGCCTACCGCTACTTCTCCACGGACAAGCGCAAGTTCATCATCGCGGACACGCCTGGTCACGAACAGTACACGCGCAACATGGCGACGGGGGCCTCGACGGCGAACGTAGCCATCATCCTGATTGACGCGCGTCTGGGTGTGCTGCCCCAATCACGTCGCCACGCTTACATCGCATCGCTGCTCGGCATCCCGCATTTGCTCGTAGCCATCAACAAGCTCGATCTGAAGAACTACGACCGAACCGTGTTCGAGACGATTCGCGAAGACTTCAAGAAGGTCACCGCTCGTCTCAACTTCAAGGACGTCACCTTCATTCCGATCAGCGCCAAAGTCGGCGACAACGTCGTGCGGCACAGCGACAACACGCCCTGGTACAAGGAGACCACCCTCCTGCAGTACCTGGAGACGGTGCCGATCGCATCAGATCGAAATCAGGACGACTTCAGGTTACCCGTGCAGGTCGTGTTGCGTCCAAACCTCGACTACCGCGGGTTCGCGGGTGAAGTCGCCGCGGGAACGGTCAAGAAGGGCGACAAAGTGATGGTGTTGCCCTCACGCAAGCAGTCAACCGTGGTCGGTATCGATACCTTCGACGGCGAGTTACCAGCTGCGGGCCCATCCCAGGCCGTCAGCTTGCGTCTGGCGGACGAAGTGGACGTCAGCCGTGGTGACATGCTGGTGCACCCAGACAACGTGCCCCACGTCGGGCGACGCTTCGACGCGCACGTCGTGTGGATGAGCGAGCGAGCACTCGACCCGAACAAGAGCTACCTGCTGAAACACTCGACGCGGATGGTGCGCGCCAAGATCGCGGACGTGATTTCAGTCACGGATCTGAGTTCACTCGAGCCGCGCCCGACCGACAGGCTGGAGTTGAACGACATCGGGCAACTTCGCTTGGAAACGCATCAGCCGCTCTACTTCGACCCGTATCAGCGGAGTCGTGCGACGGGTGCGTTCATTTTGATCGACTCGCTGACGAACAACACCGTCGCTGCAGGCATGATCGATGCGCCCGCGCCCGTCTCGTCCAAAGCTGCTGGTATGGAAACCGTCGAAGCTTCGGGCAGCCAAGTCAGCGCGCTCGAACGTGCGGAACGTCTCAAGCAGCTAGGTAGCGTGGTTTGGCTACGCGGCGAGCGCTCGAGCGAGCTCGCCTTTGCGCTGGAACGCACGTTGTTCGATCGCGGTCAGCTTGCCACCGTGCTCGACACCAACGACGCCACCACTCGAAAGCTCGGCAAGCTGCCGAGTGAAGCGGACCAGCTGCTGCATCGATTGACGCGAGCTGGTCTGCTCGTGATCGCATCGGGCGCTGTTGACGAAGCGGCGCAAGAGTCCGCAACCGAACTGCTGGGTCGGGAGCGCAGCGTGGTAGCGGATCTGGGCGATGGGCTAACTGTTGATGGTCGCAAGGTAACGGTCGGCTCGACGGACCCCGAACGCCTCGCGGGCAAGATCGCAGACGTGCTCAAAGAGCGCGGCCTCTTGCTCGACGAATGAGCGACTGAAGCGCACGCGACCTCGCGCTAGCACAGCGACCTGCCGTCATCACTGGCGGCAGGTCTGCTTTTTCGTGCTGAGCGTCGAGCCGTCAGTCGAAGCGCAAATCGAAGGGCAGGCGGCACCAAAGGAGTTGCCGCGGACTCGATTCTGCCACCAGCTCGTCGACGCCGAGCCGAGTCGTGAGCAAGCTCGTCGGGTTCAACCGCGAGCGCAGCAACGCTGGCAAGCTCGGCTTGCCGTAGTGAACGTACGAAAGCCGTGCGTCCGAAGGTGTCGACAACACTTTCTCGAGTTCACTTTGTGCATCGAGAAGTCCACCGAGCTGATCGACGAGCCGATGGCTGAGGGCGTGGCTTCCCGTCCACACACGCCCCTGTGCCGCAGTCTCGAGGTCTGCTTTCGAGATGCCGCGTCCGTGCGCCATTTTCGCGACGAAATCTTCGTACAGCGCATCGATGTCGCTCTCCATTTTCGCCAACTGGGCAGGGCTCCACTCACTCGTCGGCGAGTGAAAGTCGGCGTTCACCCCACGCGATACGACTTCTCGCCGCACACCGAGTTTCTCGAGCAACGCGCTCACGTCCAGCTTGCCTCCCAGCACACCGATCGAGCCAGTGACCGTACAAGAGTTCGCGAAGATCACGGCACCTTTGACACCGCTGACGTAGTAGCCGCCCGAGGCCGCGACGTTCACCATACTCACCACCAGTGGTCGATCCCCTTTGGCTCGAGTGAGCGCGTCGTGCATCAGGTCGCTCGCCAAAGCACTGCCCCCGGGTGAGTTCACTCGAAGCAAGATCGCGTCGATGTGTCGATCACGCTCGATGCGGCGAGCCAATCGAACGAACGAACGGGCTCCAGTAGAACGTTTGCCCGAAGAGCCAAAGCTGTCGTCGCCCATACCGATCGATCCCTCGACGTGGAGCACGGCGACGCGCTTGCGCTTCTTGGGCAGCCACGACCTACGACGACGCTTCAAGTAGCTCCGTGGTGATATCGCTCGAAAGGTCTTGTCGTCGTCGAACTCTTTCGTTAGCTGTCCGCGGTACGTGAGCTGATCGACCAACCGGTACGACAGCGCCCGTTCGGCGCGAAATGGACCTTGGTCCAGAACCTCGGCCACGCGTTCCTTGGGGATGTTCCGCGCGCTAGAGATGCGCGTGCACAACTGCTCGTACAAGTTCGCCACCAGGGCCTCGACCATTTCGCGATTGGCGGCGCTCATCTGCTCTTCGCAGAACATCTCGCGCATGCTCTTGTACTTGCCACGCGCTTTCAGGCTGGCACGTATCCCCAACTTGTCGAGCAGGCCCTTGACGAGTGTAAACTCGGAAGCGACTCCCGCGACGTCCAACGAGCCTGCAGGGCTGACGACGATGCGGCTGGCCCCCAGTGCCAACCAGTAGCCCGACAATGAAAGCGCATCGGCGACGACGACGACTTGCTTGCCCGCCAACTTCGCTTCGTTTAGCGCTTGACGCAGCTCCTCGGCGCGCCCGAGACCGCCAGCGAAGTTGTCGACGAGGACGACCACCCACTTCAACCTTTGGTCAGTGCGACACTCGCGGAGCGACTCGAGGATCGGTAGCAATGCCTCTTGGCTGCCGAAGGGCCCGGACCTAGCTGGCGCATCTGGCAGCGATCCCTTGAGGGATATCACGAGGGCACTGGGCGGCCTCGCACGCTCGATCAGTGCACGAAGCAAACGCCAGGGGAACCAGATCGGCAACAACAACACCCAAAACAACCATCGCAGCATTTTCGGGACATAATACGCAGCAGCAAAACTCGAAACTGGTCATCGAACTCGGCGGCCTTCGATGCCTCGAGCATCATGAAGTGCTCGTGGCACTCGAACGCTTTTCTGCACCAGGTGATCGCTCTCAGGCGCGATCCGACGATGGCTCCTCAGACGTTCGATCGTCAGTTGCGTTTCACGATGACGAACTATTTCCACATTCGTCCTACAAACCCTCGACGCCTGGAGGTTGTTCACGACGGCTAGTGTGGCAACTCGTACAGTCGACGGATGAGCGATTCTCCCTGCATCCATAGCGCTTTTTCGATTCTTACTGCTTCCCTTGCACGCCCCTCGGGCACGACACCCGTTATCGACAGACGGCCGCGAGCTGTCTCGGTAGTGGTTGGTGCGGCCGCGCTGCTGCTGGCACTCGGCTGCTCCAAAGGTGGCTCCGAACGCGAGGATACGATGGTCCCGAGCTCGGGTGATGACAACGCAGCTCAGGACGACGGCGCGACTATCGACGACGGCACTGCAGACGACTCGGCGATGGTCGACGAGAGCGCTCGAGCCGACGACTCGACGACGGACGATTCCACGCTCGACGAGCCGACGGCTGACGATTCGACGGACGCTCCTGTTGACGACACCAGCACCGACGACACGACCGACGACGCCAGCGCGGACGATGCTGCTGACGGCGCCGCGAACGACGGCGGCACGCCCGAAAGCGACGCAGGCGACGGTTCGGAGACCGCCGACGTGGACGGCGCAGGAAACGACGGAGGGACGACCCTGAGCGCAGATGGCGGCGACATGATGAGCGGCGACGGCGGTGGTGGGGGCGGCGACATGCCGTCCGGCGACTGCGCGGACGCGTGTGAAGCCGCAGGCGGGCAGTGCGTCGATGGCGGGTGCGTCTTCGAATGCAGTGAAGCCGAACCCTGCGGCGACATCGTGTGTCCATCTGCCTTCGACTGTTCGATCAACTGCGGCGACAACGCCTGCACTGGAAGGATCGATTGTCCAGAAAGTGAAACCAGCACCTGCGAAGTGAGCTGCGGCGAAGAGTCTTGCCAGGGTCCAGTCATCTGCACGGGGGCGCTTTGCAACATCATGTGCTCGGGTGGGGGTAGCTGCGGCAGCGGTGTTGGCGGCGTCTCCGACAACATGAACGTCAGCTGTTCGGGTGGCGGAAGCTGCAGCTGTGATCAACCAGGCTGCACCGCGGTACGCTGTGGCGCGCAGGAGTGTTCCGTCAGCTGCGACGGCCCTGGGAGCTGCGCGTGCACGGGGGACGGCTGCGGAGCGGTGGTCACCGAAGCCAACACCAGCACCACCTCGTGCAACGGGGACGGAGCGTGTTCGGGCAACGTGAGCTGTAGCGCGGGAGCGTGTAACGTGAACTGCAACGGCAACGGCAGTTGCTCGGGCGAAGAGTTCTGCAACGCGAACGAGGTGAACTGCCCGTGATCCAGTTCGTGTCGTAACTGCTGGCCGTCGACGGCATTCGGCCATGGGTCGGGTAGAAGCGTTTCCGCGCCCTGCTGGCGTTGGGTGAGCGGCCAAGGCGTGTCTGGCCCCCTGCTGCGGCGGGCGCCTACGACACGGGGTTACATGCGCTCAGCAGGGCCAGCCGGCCGCACTTTGTTGGTTTGGCACGAGCTCGAGTGCGTTCGAGCGACAATCAGCCCAGAAAATCAAGGTGTGGGTGTTGGAATCGCGGCTCAGCGGAGGCCGCGATTGGTCAGACGCATGGGCGCTCGCCTGTCGGCCACTAGAATAGGGAAATACCGAGGTCCGTGACCAAAGGCACTGCACGACATGACGACAAACACCCAAGGGGCCCCAAAAGGCTCACCCATCCTCAACACCTGGTCTCTTGCGAGCAAGCTGGTCCTGCTCTCAGTGCTCTCAGCCCTGCCCTTCGCGTGTAGCGACGACGATGGTGAGGACGACGATGACACGTCCGCGGTTCCGCAGACGGTCGAGGTCTGCGGAGAAGAAATCGAGTGTGGTGGAGAATGCGTGTCGGATTCGGCGTGCCCGGACGGCCAGCACTGCTCGAACGAGAACGAGTGTTACGCGGAGTGCACCGAGTCGACTGGCTGCAACGGCACGTGCAGCGCGGCGGGCCGATGCAACGGGACACGTCAGGTCACGATCGCCGTGCCAACCGACGGCTTCAGCGATGACGAGATCCTCGCGGACGATGAGTCTAGCAGTGGCTCAGGGGGCGGCACTCTGGATTCCTGCGCCACGTCCCGCGACACTGGCGAGCTCACGCCAGTCAGCATGTTCGTCGTGATCGACAACTCGCTGTCGATGGATCAGCAGAACAAATGGGGCAACGCAACGCAAGCGATGAACGCGTTCTTCCGCGACCCGTCGACTGGAGGCATGAGCATCGCGCTGCGCTTCTTCGATGCCCCAGAAAGTGGAGGGGGATGCAACGAGCAAGCCTGCGATAACGACAGTGTCGCGTCGTGCGCGCAACCCGAAGTGCCGCTCGGAACCCTGTCCGAACAAGACGACGACCCCCAAGAGACGGCGCTGATCGACGCGGTCAACGCGCAGGGGCCCAACGTGGCTGGCACCCCCTTGTACGCGGCCCTCAGCGGCGCCACCCAATGGGCGGTCCAGCGCCAGAGCTCGAACGCCGAAGAGCAAGTCGTGGTGTTGTTCGTCACGGATGGCGTACCTAGACCTGAGGACAGCTGCCCATCCGACGAGGACTCAATCGCCGAAATCGCTGGTGATGCGTTGGGGGAGGGAGTGCTCACCTACGCCATTGGCCTCGAAGGTTCTGAAGAGAGCATGATGAACGCCATCGCTTCAGCTGGCGGCACTCAGGCGATCTTCATCGATGGTCAAAACACCGAACAAGACCTGCTCGCTGCCCTGAACCAGATCCGCGGCGAGGTCGCGTCCTGCGATATCGTCGTGCCCCAAGCAGCCGATGGCCAAACCGTCGACACCAGCGAGGTCAACGTCACGCTAACGCTTTCAGGCGTCGAAACCGAGCTGGGCCAGGTTCCAGGTCCGAACGAATGCGAAGATCTCGGAGCCTGGTACTACAACGAAACCGAGACACGCATCTTGCTGTGTCCCGAGGCATGTGACGCAGTCACCGAAGATCCGCGTGCCCAGATCGACATCGTTCTGGGTTGCGAAACCTCGGTTCGCCCAGCAACCATCGCGCGCTGACGCACCTGCGCAACGCGGAGGGCGTTTGCGCAGTCGTCGCAGGTTAATGGTGGTTCGGTCAGTCTCCGCTGACTAGTAACCAGACGCCTATCGCGACCAGCAACCCGCCCGCAATGCGCTGAATCCACTGAGGCGAAAGCCAACGCGATACGACGTCCGCGCCAGCCACCGCCAGCGCACTCGTCGCGACGAGCGCGCAAGCCGCGCCGACGAACACGGCGAGTTTCGAGCGACCGCCGCCCGCCAGCGCGAACGTTGCCAGCTGCGTCTTGTCGCCCAGCTCCGCAAGGAAAACCGCTCCGAACGTCGTCACAGTGAGCTTCCAGTCCATGCCGCCAGTGGTAGCACGCGCGCTCGCCATCGGAGAGAGAGCAAGACTCTCGCCTGTTCGTCGTTCGGGCGGACCGGCGTCTACGAACCGCCTTCACCCAACGCTCGAGGCCTTTGAAGGCGCATAGGACAAACGCCGCCCTGCCCACCCCGCCGCGAACTTCGACTGCTTGAATCGGCCTGAACCGCTCGGTCAGACTTTTCGCGGAGAGGGCGGGATTCGAACCCGCGGTAGGTTGCCCTACGCCCGCTTAGCAAGCGGGTACCATCGGCCACTCGGTCACCTCTCCGGCTTTCGAAAAGCTCCCGGAAACTACCCGCTGGCGATAGATCGTCAAGTGTCTTCGCTGGCTAATGGCCTTTCGTACGGCGTCACGCGGCCGGACGGTTCGCATGTCGCTTGGAACGACGTCGAAACCGAGGACAGCCCCGGGCCGCAGCGAGCTGAGTCCGTGAGGCGAAGGCAAACTCGGACCGCAGCCGAACTACAAGTCTGCCAGCGGGTCCCGTCGCAAAGTCAGCGCGCCTCGAAGGCGAACGGCACGACCGTGAGCACGTGCTCCCCAGACAACATCGGTTGGATCGCTTCGAGGTATCGGCGCTGATGTGGACTCACAGCGCCCATCCAACTAGGCCCCGCGGCCTGCAGTCTGGCCAGTGCTTCGCGCACGTCCCCTTCGTCCGAAGTCTCGTCCAACCCGAGCAGCTTCAGCAATGACGGATGAGGTCCTTCGAGACGAACGGGAACGTCGTCGGGAAGCCCTGCTCGTGTCCGCGCCACTTCCAGAGCGTGCGATAGGCCTCCCAAGTGATCGACCAAGCCGCGCTCGTGTCCCTGAGCGCCAGACCAGATCCTCCCCTGGGCTACTTCGTGCACGGCATCACGACTCATCTCGCGCCCCGAGGCTACCCGCTCCAAGAACAGTTCGTAGATTGCGTCCATCAACGCTTGTACGCGCTGCCGAGTAACGTCGTCCCACTCGGTGAGCACTGAAAGGTAGGCGGCTCGCGCTCCCGCGTCGGGTTGATCACTCGCGGCGAAGGTGTGGGAACTCACGCCAAACCGATCGAGGGCGTGGCCCAGGACGATTTTGCCGCCGACGACGCCGATCGAACCCACGATGCTGGTGCGCTCGGCGACGATTTCGTCCGCCGCGCTTGCGAGGTAATATCCCCCGCTGGCCGCCATACTGCCGACTGACGCGATCAGTGGCTTCTTCTCTCGGAGCTGCGCGAGTTCGTGCCACAACAGGTCGCTGGCTAACGCCGAACCGCCCGGAGAGTCGATACGCAACACCACGGCTTTGACGCTGTCGTCCTTGGCGAGCCGCCGAATGGTTTCAGTCATCGGCTTCGCGACGATGCCTTCTTGGGAGTAGCCGCTTCCCTCCTCCATGGAGATTCCGCCTTCCGCTGGGAGAACCGCAATGTGCGGAGACCCATCGACATCGTCTGCGCCAGTCAGCGCACGCAGCACACGGGAAATGTCGAGGGCCTCTTCACGTCGCTTCTGCGCCGAGAAGGCGGATTCGAAAGCCGACTTGCCGCTCTTGTCTCGCAGCGCACGCTTGACGTCCGACTCGTAGCCGATGTGATCGATGAGCCCGATCGCAGCGGCCGCTTTCGGCACCCACGGACCATTCTCCGCCGCACCAACGGCCTGGGGATCAGTGCGCGACTCGGCAATACCTGCCAGCCACGCCTGACGCATCGACGCGAGCACGGACACCATGCTCTCTTCGGCGGCCTCGCTGGGTCCGTCTTGAGTCAGGGTTTCCGCCGCGCTCTTGTACTTGCCCACGTGGAGGAAGTCGGCGCGAATGTCGAAGCGCTCCAGTAGCCGCTTGAGGTAAATACTCTGCCCCGCGATCCCCACCGTCTCGACAGTTCCCCCTGGGCTCAGCCAAATCTCGTCGCATGCCGCAGCGGCGAGCCACATGGACGCGTTCGAGAAACTATGCCCATGGCAAAACACGGGACCACCGTCGCCACGCAATGCTCCGAACGAGCGCCCAAGCTCCTCAGCTTGCGCCCAATTGAAGTCGGCAGCCCCGAAGCGCACGAAGTAGCCGGGTGCGGGGTGTCGTTTGGCTTGCTCTAGCGCGCTGACCAAGCCCGCGAACGTCCGCTCTGGGGGGAGTGGGAAGAACCCACCGCTCAGCGTGCTCTCTGGCGTCGGTTCGGAGATGTCGAAGACGAGCAGCTCGCCTTGTTCATCCAACACGCCAAGTGGCCGCTCGGAGTACGAGCTGCGCGTGCGACCGTCACAGCTGACGCTGCCGAGCGCAAGGACCCAAGCGATGATCGCGACGGAACGTTGCATGAAACCTAGCCCGAACCTCACGGTTGCGCTTCGGATGGCGCAGGCTTCTGGCTCGCCGGGTTGGGCTTCGGAGGAGTAACCTCGGGTTCCGTGTCGGGCGCCGCCTGCGGTCCGCTCGACTTCGGTTCGGGCTTGGACTCGTCGCTACCAGGCAGGCTATCACCCTCGGACTTTCCTGGAGCTGGCTTGGGCGCTGCCTTGGAGTCAGATGACTCACTGTCGGACGACTGCGTATCCGCAGCCTCCGAACCAGACGACCCCGCACCACTGTTCCCAGGTTTGGCGTCATCCGAGTCGCTGGAGGGCGCTGTCTTCTTGGAGTCCGCGGTCTCGCCGGGCCCTTGCTCGTCCGCCGCTGCCTTTGGGGCATCGGTCCCACTCAACTCCGCGATGCGTCGTTGAGCCACGGCAGAGTACACCGTACCAGCGGGGATTTTTCGATACATCTGCACCGCCGCTTCTCGGGAGCCCATGAGCCAGCGCGCATCGGCTCCTCCAGCCAGCGCCTGCGCGTTGCTCGGACTCTGCGCCAACACGCTATCGTAATGCTTCTTGGCTTCCTGGTAGTTACCCTGCATGCGCGCGATCGCTCCCAGCCCAGATAGTGCCGAAATGTTACCGGGCTTGAGTTGTAGCGCGCGAGCGTATCGCTTCTTGGCCCCGTTCAGATCACCAGACCGCCGTGCAGCCGCCGCTTCGTGCAAGAACCACTCTGCGGATGCCGTCGACTTTCCCTGAGGTCCGTCGGCTGCGGAGTCATCGCCGTCGATTTCGACGGGCTCCGCAGGCTGTTGCCCCAGCGCAGGCTCCGTTCCTTCCGCCTCCTCAGCGGCGAGCTGCTCGTCGACCTGGTTGGAGACGAACACCTTCAGATCTTCCAACAGCGGGTGGCGCTGCTGGCTCTCCGCCAACTGCTCGAGTTCCCGACGCGCCTCACCAGCGTTGCCAGACGAGGCCAGCGCAAAGACCAGCGCCGACCGGGCACGCCCCAACCCTCCCTCGGCGACTAGGGCGGTACGCAGTCGTTCGATCACCGTCGACCACCCGGGTGAGTCCCCCGTGAGATCGAGCATGGCGAGCACGTAGGCGACCTCTGGCTCCGTGACGTCGAACGCCGAGTCGTGAACTCGCTGCCGCGCGGCGTCCACCTCACCACGTATGCGTGCCGCGTCGGTCTCGAGTAGCGCCGCACGGTGGCTGGTATCCGACTCGTCGAGCTCGGCCATGGCAGCCGCCAGCTGTTCCTTGCGGCGCTCGAGTTCACGCTCGACCCGAGCCTTGACTGCGTCCGCGTCCGACGCGATCAGGCGCAAGCGCAGCCATTCTTGGTCGGCGCGAGCCGCAGCCAAACGCGCGAGCCCGAACGCGATTCGCGGCTCGTTCTCCGCGAGCACACTCGCCCGGTCGTACTCAGCCTTGGCTGCGTCCAGCTCGCCTGCCGAATAGAGTTCACCCGCGGAGGCGAGCATGGCTTCGACACGTTCGTCTGCCACGGAAGCGACACCGGGTCTTACGAACTGCATCAAGTAGTCTTTCCCGACGGTTCCTGCGAGCAGACCGACGCCCCCCAGCAACACGAACCCCACGACCCAACGCAAACCACCCGCACGCCTCGGAGGCGGCGGTACGGACAGCGGCGCCGGGGGCATGCTGCGCGGCGCACCAGGTGGCGTAGCCGGACCAGGTGAACGCTGGGCTTCACCTGGCGACGGCGGAACCGACGCGAACTTCACCGAGGAAGCAATGGCCCGTCGATCTGCAGGCGCGTCAGCCTCGCCACTCGGTTGGGCGGCCGCGACCTGGGGCTTTTCCGCCTCGACGGAAAGAACGGTGGGCGCTAGCCCGCTAGCGTCTTGCTGCCCCCCGTGCGTGCTTTGTTTGGCTGCTGCGGCGTCTGGCCCTGGCGGCGGCACGCTCGTAAACGACGCGGACTTGCGGTCCTCCGACGAAAACGACTCATAGACAGCCGAAGAGCCCGTCGGAGTACGTCGGTCGTCGCCAACTGCACTCTGCTGAGTGGTCGTCCAGCGACGCGGTGGCGGGGGTGAATGGCGTGGAGCGCGTTGGGGTGGGGATGAAGAGCGCGGGGCAGGCGGAATGGTTTCAGCTTCGCTGGGATCTACCTCGTTGGGGTCCACCTGCTCCGCCCCACGGGAGAGGTCCGGAGATGGGCCCGCGAGCGTTTCGCGACGTTGTGGGGCACGCGCAGTGGGCTCCGCACTGGCTTGGCGAGGCGCTGGCTGGTAAGTGGGGGTCCTGGCGGGCGCAGCCTGTGGCGAAGGCATCGGCACCTTGACGGGCATCGAGGCGACGGCTGGCTTCGTCGCTGGTAACTCGCCACTGCCACCCGGGTTTCCGACCCCCATCAACGTTTGGTTCAAGCGCGGTTGCGGCGGTCGCTTGCGCTGAAAAAGCGCCTCGAGCTCGGCAACCGAGCGAAGCGGTCTGAACGGGCCACCCTGACGAGACAACTCGTCGTCTACGCTGACTCGATCTTCTTCGATGGCTTTGCGCAATTCTCGCAACGAGCCGAGCGTGATCCGTGCGCCACTTGCCTTCCGCACTTCCCAGCGCTCGAGGCCTGTACGCATGCCTCGCGGCGCCTTGACACGGAACTGGTAGCCGCAATTCGTGCACTTGACGGTCGTGCCCCGTTCAGAAAGCAGGGTGTCGTCGAACTCGTACTCGGTTTCGCAACGACCGCAGACGACTAGCATGATGGAAAGCGCTCGGAAATCGGCCCAGAAGGGGGCTCTCGTGACGCTAGCACGGCGGAGCACGCACCCAAGGTCCTTCCTCCGTAACGCGCTGGAAGTTGGCCGTCCGATCGACAATTCGAGGTGACACCACTCGCACCCCACAAGACACGGGAGAAATTACGACTCTTCGCCCATGTGGGTCGCGGTAGTTGGCAAACCGTAACCAGAGGTCTCGCGTCACCAGCGCGGCGGGGCATCGCGTGGTCGGCGCAGCCCCTGAACGGGTTCAGCGAACCAGTCGCAGATAGGGACGTTCGGACGCTCGCAGTTGCCCCACGGACTCGTCGACGTGCGAGCGGCTCTCTCCACCCGCGGGCCCAGCCGCGACCTGTCCCTCGGCGACCTTCTTGGGAGAAACGCCAGGCCTGACGACCTCGCCAGACGCCGAGCTGGGCTCCATCAGGGCCCCGATGTGCGGCTGGCCTCGGGCTGCGTCGAACTCGCCGCCATCACTCTCGCGGTCGCGGTCGTTGCGTTTACCTTCGCCCGACTGCTTGCTAGCGCCCTGCCCGCCTGCAATCGAACGCAAACGGGGGCCCGACTGAGCGAGGGACGCCGCCGATACTTCGGGCGGAATATCGTCGGGCCACACCATGCCCCGTCCATCTTCACCCACCAGCGCGTAAACGAAACGCCACGGCACGTAACAGTAGTGCGGACTGCGATTGAAGCTGAGCGTGCACGCAACGGCCTCCTCCTCAACCTCCAGATCGGGGATGCGAACCGCCATGTTTCGACCGACTTGAAGTACGAGCTGAGCTTGCTTCTTGAGCCACGACGGCACCATCACTTCTTCGCTGCGGGGATCGAAGTGGATGAAAACGGAGGCTCGGTCCAAGAGCGCCAGGGCGACATCTCGCTTCGGGGGGAGGATCGAGGGCATCTTCAGGCTCATACCATCAACCAACTCGCGGGCGCCACCCACAGCTCGGGCGCAGCGCGCGGACAGGCGAACCGTGGTTCCGTACGAGACAGTCCCGCGGAATTCCACGCCAATGGCTTCCGACCTCGATTCAACCTGGCGCGGCCTATCGTTGCGATTCGGTACAGGATATATACAAGTCAGGCTGGCCCGTTCCCTGCATTCGCACGCGAGCGGAGACTCAACATGAACAGACCCGCGCACATTCTGGTCGTCGAGGACGAGCCCGCGATCGCCGAGTCAGTTGCCTACGCACTGCGCCGTGAGGGGTTCATCACAGACATCGCTGCGGACCTCGAGACCGCTCGCCAAAGGTTGGGCGAAGCGCAGTTGCTCGTCCTGGACTTGATGTTACCCGACGGCAGCGGGTTCGAGCTGATCGAGGGCTTGCGCTCGTCGAACCAAGCGCCCGCGGTGATCGTGCTTTCGAGCCGCGACGACGAATCCGACCGCGTGCGCGCGCTCGAGAGCGGCGCGGACGACTACGTGACCAAGCCGTTCTCACCGCGCGAGATCGTAGCGCGTGTGCGTGCGGTACTGAGACGCGCCTCGGACGAGCAGCACCGCAACACCGCTCTGCTCAGTGCCGACTCGACGACTCGGCGCGCGCTCTACCGCGATACGCCGCTGGAACTCACGCGAGTGGAGTTCGACCTCCTCGCAGAGATGGTGGCAGCGCCAGAGCGAGTGTTCGCTCGCTCTGAACTGATCGATCGGATTTGGGGCAGCGGTTTCGCGATCACCGATCGCACGATCGACAGCCACGTGAAGTCCCTGCGGCGCAAAGTGGCCGCCGCAGGCGGCCCTCCTCAACTCATCGAGACGGTCCGCGGCGTAGGTTATCGGGTACGCCTGAGCGACGAACCACAGGACTCCAGCGAGTGATCCGCCTGATCGTCGTCGCTGGTGCGTGCATCGGGCTGATCTTACTGGTCACGTTGTTCACCAGTCGCGTACTGCGCAGCCGTCGCAGCGGCATGTCGATCCGACTGCAGATGTTCATCGCACTGGCGGCCATCGTCGGCGGGTTCGCATTCGGGCTGGGGCTGATGGTGATCGATCGTATCGAAGCGCGTGCTCACCGCTTCGCCAGCTTGGCGGCCACCGAACAGGCCACCATGATGGCCAACCTGATCAGCGCACAGCTGGAGGCGCAACGCCCCGCAACCCTCGAAGACATCGCCGCACGCTTACGTGAACAAGACGCGCTCCAAGGAGTCCAACTCCTGACGGATGAAGGGCACAGCGTGTTCGGGGCGCCAATGGCCAGCCATGCAGCGGGAGAGGTAACGGTCGCTGCCGAAGCGCCCATCATCGCTTCGGGCACCCTGCGCGGTACGGTCCGCGTGACCAAGATGACGATCGCGATTGAGCGCTTGCTTCGCGACTTTGCACCAACAGTGCTGGTGATCAGCCTGGTGCTGGGTGCCGCCGCGGCGCTAGCGGCAGCGTGGATTGGGCAAACCATCGCGCAGCCGATCATGGCGCTGACACAGTTCAGTGAGCAGGTCGCCGCCGGGCAAAGTGGTGCCACGGTGCCAGCCCACACACCTGGACGTGAAGTCGGGCGGCTGTCGGCCGCCCTCGACTCGATGCGTCGACAGCTCGAAGGTCGGCCTTTCGTGGAAACCTTTGCTGCAGACTTGTCTCACGAACTGAAGAACCCAGTCGCCGCAATTCGAGCTAGCGCGGAGGTCCTCGACGAGAGCGCGCTCGAGGAACCCGAGGAAGCCCGCAGGTTCGTACGCCGCATCCACGAGGCGACGACGCGTATCGAACGACTGCTTTCGGAACTCCTCAGCCTGGCTCGCATCGAAGCGCGGGGCGTGGAACATTTCGAACCATTGAGCCTCGCTCGACTCGTGAAGGCTTCTGTTGCGGCGAGCCGCGAGCCCAGCGCCGTCACCGTCGAGATTGCGTCGGATGCCCGGGTGCGCGCCGACGAACACTGGCTCACTCGCGCGGTCGGTAACCTGGTGGACAACGCCTTGGTACACGGTCAGGGCGCCGTAGACGTCGTAGTGCGCGCGACCGGGGAACTCGTGATTCTGGAAGTGGGCAACGACGGCGCCATCGCGCGTCACACGCGCTCCCACATCTTTCGACGCTTCGTGACTACACGCGCAGACAAGGGGGGTTCGGGGCTGGGTTTGGCGATCGTTCGCGCCGTTGCCGAAGCCCACCGCGGGCAAGTCGATCTGGTGCAAGCGGGCCCGCAGCGAGTGCTATTTCGATTGACGTTACCTTGCGTCCGCAGCTGAGCTGGGCTCAGCGAACGCCAACCTTGTCCAGGTAGTCGCTCAAGGTTTGCAGCTCACCCGCGTATAGCTCTCCGCCCACCTTCGACTTGGGGTTCATTTTGAGGGCTCCTAACTTTCGTCGAACCGCGGCGCGTACCACGGAGATTCCAGAAACGATCTCGAACGGGAGATCCAGCGTTCGCACGTCTTCGAGCGCGTCGTGATCGCTGAACACGGCCCACACGGGTTGCCCACCGAGCGGCTCGGGCCACGCTTCGACCTCCGCCAACGCCAGCACGTCTGGTGTGGCTCTGAAAGGCACGATCCAATACGAGTTGATGATGTTCTGGTAGACGACGCGTCGCGTTTCCATATCCCGCTTGGCCGCAAGCTCGCGAAAACTGTCTAGCAAGGCTTCACTGTCCAAGCGACGCGCACGCTCGATGGCAACCGAGTAGAAAGCGTCCTGCGGCCATTCGAAGAGTCCCACCAGAATCTGCTCGACACGTTCCGCAACACGCTCAGGCAGACGAGACATATCTCCTTCGAGCTCGACACTGAAGTCCTTCGACTCGCTGGCGCGCAGCAGCGAGAGCTCCGTGAGCTGCACTCGCCGACGTTTGACTTCCTCGGGAGTATCGACGGAATCCAGGAAGCAACCACTGCCTACCTGAACCGAAAACGCGTTGGGTCCGACGCAAAAGATCTCGACACGCTTCAGTCCAGCCTCGACGGCTACACGCTCTTCTCCGCGTTCGTCCAGAACACGCAGTGCACCAGCCGAGCGAGGAGCGCTGCGCTGCGCGAGTTCGCGCAAGTGCGCGACCAGGACTTGCTTAGGCGTGGCCTCGGCCGCAGTCTCAGGCCTTCCGATCAACTTGCGCCACCAGTTCTGCCGCCGGGACATAGCTGCGTCTTGTGGGACGTTCAGCCCGCGATGGCAAGGTCAGATGTGCAGATGGCCGTCACACATCAAGACGGCAGTGCCCCCAACGCGCACCGCAACTTTGCCGGATCCGCGCTTCTCTGCTCGCACGTGCAGCAAGCTGCGGCGGTGCTCTCCAGCACCGCGCTCGGCCGCAAACCGATGTTCCGGACCCTGGAGTTCGCATAGGTAGGCGGAAAACGAGGGCACGGACGAGCCGATCGGCGGATCCTCGTGCACACCGATGTTCGGCCCCAGCAGACGGCAATGGTAGCCCGACTCCTCGAACTCGGTCTCCACACTGAATAGCAACGCCTCGTGCGAAAGGCTCGCGGGCGCTGACGACTCCGACCAGGCGCGGTAGTCGAACTTCGCCTTTCGCACGGCCGCAAACGACGCGACGGGCACGACCAAGTATGGAAACTCCGTCGCCACTACCATCGGCTGGTAACCCGCGATTCCCAAGTCGCTCTCCGACAGCGAGAAAATTCGTGCGAGTTCACGATCGGGAGGCGTATAGCGATCGATGGAGTAGTTCGACTCGAGGCCCCATTCGCAGAACCGACGCTGGCCCTCGCGCCAGCTGACCGTGATCTTGATGGGGCCGATGTTTTCTTCGAAGGCAAAGATCAGGGAGTCGTCCTTGGCGGTGACGTTCTCCTCGGCGCCCGTGATCTCGCCTATGGTGGACAGCACGTGAGCGGCGGCCAACGTGGGGTGGCCGCCAAACGGGATCTCCTTGTGCGGAGTGAAGATCCGCAAGCGGCGGGCGTTGCCGGGGCTCATCGGTGGGAAAACGAAGACGGTTTCCGACACGTTGAACTCGCGGGCGATCTTCCGCATCATCGTGTCATTGAGGCCACGGGCATCGGGCAGAACCGCAATTTGTGCCCCCTCGAACGCGCGGTCGGTGAAGGCATCAACTGTGTAGTATCGGTAACGCATCGGGTGTCTTTTTCTCAGTCGGCGGCGCTGTGCGCGCCCAACGTAGGCGGTGCGGCCAAGCTAGCAACGCGCTCTTTTCCACCACGTTTCCCGATCGAGCGCTCAAATCCGCTGCTCCAAATTGGGTGCAGCCTGTTGCAGCCCGCGGTTCGGGTGTGACAGTGCACACCGCCCGCGGCGCATTCCGACACAGCCAGCGTGGCCAGTTCGGACGCTTGCGCGCCTCGAACCAAAAGAAAATGTCTTTTCGTATCAATGACTTGAACGCAGGGCCTGGCAGCACGGACGGCGCGTTTGAGCAGTTCTGGACCGACAGGCCGGGTCTCTGCTCCACTGGCATGCGTCGTGCTTAACGTTGCGGCATGAGCGTTTCGAACCTGGATGTACTGGTTGCTGAACACGGAGCTGAGTTGCCTAGGTTTGGCGACGGCGAGGTCAGCCCATTGATCCTGCAGCAGCGTTCTGGGGAAAGCGCGCGGAGCTTCTCCCAGCGAGTCGCTCGCGATTTGGCCCACGCATTCGCGCGCGGGCTTCGCGTGGAACGCACTGGCCTGTGGGTCTCGGCAGCGCGCGGCGCGGCGTCAACAGCGCGACGTTTCGCCCTCGCGCGTGTGCTGCTCAGCAGCATGCAAGGGCGTCGCACGTCGTCCCTTGCACTCGGCGGAGCGTTGACGACGACGCGCCGCGGCCGTTTAGACTTGGCCGCACTCGCTGAAACGCTCAGCCCGCTGCTGACGGGCTCCCCCACCGAAATCGAGCTGGTCCCGGGCGCGGCCGCCCCCCTGCACTCCTCACACGTTTGGCCGCAAGCCGCCTGATCAGTCAGCGCACGTTGCAGTCTTCTGACCAGGCCGTAAGCGTGTGGCGATCGCTTCGGTGTGCTTGCGCACTTCACCAGGGAGCACTAGTTTCGCGCCCGCCGCACGCCAGGCGATCTGGCCCGCGCACATTCGCGGTGAGGCGCGGCTGAAGAAACTGCAGCTCCCGCATGCCCATAGCACTTTCGTCGTTTGAGTCATGGGCGACCAGCGTGCGCGCGCTGGCATTGAGGACGTTGGCATTCGGGACAGTGGTCTACGGGACATTGGTCTACGGGACATTGGCCAGTTCATGTGCCTCTAACCCTAATGCTGCACCTCCCAACCTCGAACCATCGGCTCCCGAACAAACGACGACGCGACGGCTCGAGATCATGCCAGCGGAGGATGTGGCGTTTGGTTTACGCCACAAGGAGAACGACGCACGCCGCTGCTTCTCGGATTTCGAGCGGAGCGAGTCGACCTTCCACGGCTTGGTGCGGATGCAGTGGACCGTCGCCCCGTCCGGCAGTGTCGACGACGCGACGATCCAGCGATCGACCATCGAGCACGAGGGCGTCACCAATTGCCTGACGCGTTTCGTCGAGGGATTGAAGTACCCGCAGCGAGCACGCGCTGGTCGCGCCGACTGGACGTTCGTACGCGGCGTCGGTGATGCCTCCGTACTCGAACGCGCTGAGAAACGCCGGAAACTGGCCAAGGGGCGTCACGCCAAACACGAACCAGGCCGCTCAGAAGGCGCGCGAGTCGACGAGCGGTCCCTCGGCGAGCTCCCTACGAGTCGAATCGAGAGTGTGGCTGAAGCGGGCTTTCGCATCTACGCGCACTGCCTTCGTTCGGGGCTCGATCGCAACATCAAGCTGAGGGGGCGTGTGTTGCTGCGCTTCACGATCGGTGACGACGGCCGCGTCCTACGCGTTGCAGACGCGGGTTCGGACCTGCCCGATCTGGACGTGATCGACTGTGTAGCCCAGGGATTTTACGCGCTCGAGTTTCCCCCGCCCAGCGGCGGCATCGTCAGCGTCACCTATCCGATTTTCCTGAACGAAGGCGACTGATTCTTGTGGGGCTTTTTCAAAAGCCCCACTCACTCGGAAGTGAATTCCTCGCGAGGCTCCCCCAAAACCGGCTGCGCTCCGGGCTCTCGCTGGCGCTCGAGCGCGGTGCTGAGGCCGCCTCGGCCCTTGGCCTCGGGTACTTCGTCTCGTCAGGCCCACCGCAGAAAGTCGGCTGCGCTCCTCGCGTGCGCTGGCGCGCGGTGCTGAGGCCGCCTCGGCTCTTGGCCTCGGTGACCTCTCGCGGGCGAACGCGTCGCTGAGAGATTCAGCAAGCGGTCGGATGGTTGCGCGCATCGGGGGCGCTTGCGGGGGTACGTTAACTCAGACCGGGTATCGCCGAACGATTGAGCGCCAGGGCCTCTCCGACGCTGGACGAAGAGAAGAAGTGCACGCGGTTCATGTCGATGTAGAGCTTCGAGCGCCCTCCAGAAGACACGTCGGAAAACGCGGGCAGTTGCGCGACGCCTTTGTCGTGATGACTCGTCGAAAAATAGACGTTGCAACGTTCGCCCAGAGGCTGCACTAGCTTGATCTCGACGGGCAGGTGGTTGCCGTTGGTGTCGAATCGTGCACTGGCTGCGTCCGAGATCAGCTCGGGCCGAACGCCCATCACCAACTTCTCGGCCCCCGCTTCGTCGAGCTCAGCTCGCGCCCAAGCGGGCACAGGTAACTTTGCCGCGCCCTCGTCGAAAAATAGTTCACCTCCATCACGCACCAGCTTGCCCTCGAAAAAGTTCATAGGCGGGCTACCCAGAAAACCCGCCACGAAGCGGTTGATCGGTGCATGGTAGATCTCAGCGGCGCTTCCCACCTGCTGAATCACGCCCCCGCGCATCACGACGACCCGATCGCCGAGCGTCATGGCTTCTTCTTGGTCGTGAGTGACGTAGATGGTCGTCGCGCCCAAGCTATTGTGGAGTTGCTTGATCTCAGCGCGCATCTCCACGCGCAACTTCGCGTCCAAGTTACTGAGCGGTTCGTCGAACAAGAAACACTGCGGATCGCGAACGATGGCGCGACCGAGTGCCACGCGCTGTCGCTGGCCTCCTGAAAGGGCGCGAGGCAAGCGATCGAGCAGTTCACGGATTCCGAGTATCTCGGCGGCCTTGGCAACCTTTGTCTCTATCTCGCTCTTGGAGGCGCGCCGCAGTTTGAGCGCAAAGGCCATGTTTTCGCGCACGGTCATGTGCGGGTAGAGCGCGTAGCTCTGAAACACCATCGCAATGTCGCGGTCCTTGGGCGGGACCTGGTTGACGACCTTGTCTCCGATCTGAATCGTCCCTCGGGTGATGTCCTCGAGCCCCGCGACCATGCGCAGGGTGGTGGACTTTCCGCAGCCGGACGGGCCTACCAACACGATGAATTCTCCGTCGGCGATGTCGAGGTTGAAGTCATCCACGACCTTCACCTCACCCTCGTAAACCTTGTCGACTTTTTCGAGCAGTACGCGTGCCATGTGTCGTTCCGAACCCTCGGCGATTGAACGAGCGCAGTCATCTCACAAGGTCGCAGTGGCGACAATTGGAAACGCTCCCATCTGCCAGGAAACACCCGCTGAAGAGATCGGCCAGCAGCTGATTTCGAGTAGCGTTCCCTTCCTACCACTCGGCGCAGAGCAGTCGATTGGGTTATTGCCAGAGCGCGAGGGTCTCGGGTAGTGCGCAATGCCGCGAGCGACTCGACAACGCACGCGTGACTGCAACGAGCTAGCCCACATCCCCGTCGACATCGAGTACCAGCTGGAACGCCAAATGACCGACCGCCTCCCGTACATGGACCCCGAGTTGAGCTCAGCAGAACGCACCCGCGATCTGCTCGGCCGTATGAGCACCGCCCAGAAAGTCGGACAGATGGTCCAAGCGGACGGTCGACACGACGCACAGCTGCAGGTTGCCGAACAACGTGTCGGCTCGTTCCTTCACATTTTGGGCGAGACCACCGTCGAGCTGCAAAAACAAGCCGAACGAACAGGGCTGGGTATTCCTCTGATCTTCGGCATCGATGCGATTCACGGCCACGGGTTCTGGCCTGGAGCCACGGTATTTCCTACGCAGCTCGCGCTTTCGTGCGCCTGGAACCCGCAGCTCGTCGAGCAGATGGGTCGAGTCACCGCCAAAGAGATGTTGTGCACTGGCCTGCACTGGACATTTTCTCCCGTACTTTGCCTGACGCGCGACTTGCGTTGGGGACGCGTCGGGGAAACGTTCGGTGAGGACCCGTACCTGATAGGCGTGCTCGCCAAGGCTGCGGTCAAAGGTTACCAAGGCGACGAAGTGAGTGCGCCTGACAGTGTGCTCGCCTGCGCCAAACATTACGCGGGTTACTCGGAAACCGTGGGCGGCAAGGACGCTACGGAGGCCGAAATCTCGGAGCGTAAGCTCCGAACCTACTTCTTGCCTCCATTCGAAGACGTCGCGCGCGCCGGCTGCCGCACGTTCATGACCGCGTACCAATGTATCGACGGCGTGCCGTGTGCAATGAACCGCTGGCTGCTCACCGACGTGCTGCGCGACGAGTGGGGGTTCGACGGGTTTGTCGTCACCGATTGGGACAATGTCGGTCGCGCCCACAAGATGCAGGGTTTGTACCCGTCAATCGAAGCGGCGGTGCCCGACGCCGTGCACGCGGGTAACGACATGATCATGGTGACGCCCGAGTTCTACGGCGCTTGCCTGGCGCAAATCGACGAAGGGCGAGTCGACGCCCAGGACATCGAACAAGCTGCGCGGCGCATCCTGCTGCAAAAGTTCGAGCTCGGTCTGTTCGATCACAAGCGCTACCCCCAGATCGATCGCATTCCCGAATTGGTTGGTTGCGACGAACACCGCGAGCATCTGTTACCCGCCGCTCTCGAGTCATGCGTGCTGCTGAAGAACGGCAAGTCGCCGTCGGGTGATGCGACGCTGCCCATCAGCAGCAACGTGCGCAAGATCGCGGTACTCGGACCCAACGCCGACGACACCCTCGCTCAGCTCGGCGATTGGTCTTTTGGCAGCGGGCAAGCGGGCCTGAAGACGGGTGCGCACCCCCGCGACAAAGTCGTGACCGTACTCGACGGAGTTCGAGGGCGCGCCGCTAGCGCGAGCATCGAGGTCGACTACTGTCGAGGAGCTCAGATCCTGACCCCTGATCTCAGTGAGGTCGACCAGGCTGCGAAGCTGGCTGCCGCGGCAGACCTGGCGATCGTGGTGGTGGGCGACACGATCGAACAAATCGGCGAAGAGTGTGATCGCTCGGACCTCGACTTGGGTGAAGGACAGCAGCGTTTACTCGAAGCCGTTAAGCGAACGGGCACGCCGCTGGTCGTGGTGCTCGTCAACAGCAAGCCACTGTGTATTCCATGGGTGGCCGACAACGCCGACGCGATTCTCGAAGCCTTCAACCCAGGTATGCGCGGCGGGGAAGCGATCGCGGCACTGCTGTTCGGAGATGTCACGCCCATGGGCAAGCTCACCGTGTCGTTCGCCAAGAGCGTCGGACAAACACCCGTCAACTATCAACAGATCCCAGGCTGGCACGGCAGCAAACACGGACACTACGACGCCGAACCGCTGTATGCCTTCGGGTTCGGCCTGAGTTACACACAGTTCGCGTACTCCGATCTGGAGCTGGACCAAACCGAAGTTCGCCCTGGCCAAGCGCTCGCCGTGAACGTCACCGTGACGAACGTCGGTGCGCGAGAGGGCACGGAGGTAACGCAGCTTTACATCAACGATCGCTTCACGACACTGAGCAGTCCAAGCAAGACGTTGCGGCGCTTCGCGAGAACGTCACTCGAGCCCGGACAAAGCGAACGCCTGCGGTTCGAACTCACGGACGCCGACCTCAGCTACATCGGGCGAGATGGCAAACCAGTGCTCGAAGCGGGAGAGTTCGACGTCTTGGTTGGAGGCAGTTCGAGGGACTGCGATCTCAGCAGCGTGAGCTTCACACTCGTCGAGTGAGCAACGCACCGTGGTACTTCAGTGCACGGACCGGGAATGCGCTGGATTGACTTATCGACGAGCCCGTCCAACACGTACGTAGCTCATGTGGGTTAGCCTGTAGTCCGTGGTAGGTAGTGTTCAATGCAGTGAACACTCCTACGCGCTGGTGTTCACTGGACTGCGCGGCACGCAGCGCGATTCAGCCGAAAACTCAACCCGACGGCATTGGCCCGAGCATTGCTTACCCCCTCGGCATGATGACAGATGCCGTCCCCTTCGTCTCTCAAGCCCTTCCCGTAGACCTCTCCTCACTCTCAGTCGGTTCGTCCGCGCCGCTTGATCGCGTATCGATGACGTGGGGCAAGGTCTGGGAGCAACTCGTCGAGGCCCGAGTGCGCTTCCGATCTACCTTGTGGGGCAACGACCGTTGCGTGGTCGTCTTCCATGAAAGCCGTTCGAATGTTCGTCAATTTTCTCTGACTGACCGTGAACTGTTCGTCCTCCAGAAAACGTTGGAAGGAGACAGCCAGAAGCAGATCGCGTGCGGACAGAACCTCTCGCCTTCGACCATCGGCGCGTCGCTGAAATCTGCACTGCTCAAGATGGGATTTCCATCGCAGCGTCACACAGCACCGATTGCGGCCCTGATCCTCAGCCACGAGTTCCCTCACCCCGTTACAGGAAGGCCCCCAGTGTACTCCGTAGCCAACGGCGAGTTCATACTTGCGGCCACGCATCAGGTCGATTGGTCGCGCGTGCCCACGCTGACGAACAGCGAAGTAGACATCACTCGTCTGCTAGTCCAAGGGAAACCGAACCAGGAGATCGCGCGTTTGCGCAGCACCTCATTACACACGGTCGAGAATCAGGTCGCGTCGCTGCTGCGCAAGGCTGGAGCGCGTAATCGCTTCGACCTACTGCGCACGTTGTACCTACCCCTACGCGCTTGATCAGTACCTGCTCCACACCAGCGAAAGCCCCACGACCTCTCGTGGAAACTTCAGCGCCCTCGCAGTCTAGCCTGGGCGCTGTCGTTTGGACCGAAACGTTCGCGACGTGGGAGGCTCACCACGCCCGCCGGGGAGAAAAACCTACATTCGCTCCTCAGCAAGTGAAGGCGAGAGACTCGCCAAAGTGGGCGGGTCTTCCACTACAGTGCAAGCTTAGTGGCCCCCGTGGACAAGCCCGAATTCGATGCCCTATCGGACACGCTAGAGGCTCCGCTGCAGACTCGGAGCCGAGCGCGAAAAGCGACCGATGTCGGACCTCCCGTCACGCTCAACCGCTACGAGCTGCGCGCGGTGCTCGGCGTTGGGGGCATGGGACGGGTTTACCGAGCGCACGACCGAGAGATGAAGCTGGAGGTGGCTCTCAAGACGCTCCACCACCTCGACGCCGAACAGATGCTCCAGCTCAAGAGCGAGTTTCGCGCGCTGCTCGGGATGTCTCATCGCAACCTCGTAGAGCTGTACGAGCTGTTCGTCGACGGTGACAACTGTTTCTTCACCCTCGAACTGATCGAAGGCGAAACCCTCGACCGCTACGTCTTGCAGGACGCCGAAGTCCGCGACTTTTCGAGTGGCAGTCAGCAGCGCAAGCGCCTAGGCGAAGTGGTTCGCCAACTGTGCGCAGGCCTCAGCTACCTGCACGGCGCCGGCAAGCTCCACCGCGACATCAAGCCGCCCAACATCCTGGTCAGCGAAGACCGAGTCGTGATTCTGGACTTCGGATTGGTCACGCGCTTTGGCGTCGCCGCCGACGCTATGGCCGGGCCATCCATGGTCGGGACTCTGCCGTACATGCCCCCTGAGCAGCTATGGGGTGCGGAACCGACGCCAGCCAACGATTGTTACGCTCTCGGTGTGCTGTTGTACGAACTGGTGACAGGCCAGTTACCGTTCGATCAGGACAACCCTACAGACAACCTCGAAGCGAAGCAGGCGTACGAACTCGCTACGCCTCGCGAGTTGGTGCCTTCGCTCGCAGAACCCATCAGTTCGATCATCGTCGCGTTGCTCGATCCAGATCCGACGACGCGCGCGACTCTGTCTGACGTGATGAGCGGGTTCGAAATAGTCGAAGCGTCGTCGGACCCGAGCGTCGGCAGCGCGTTCGTCGGGCGCAAGCGTGAACTCGACACACTCCATGCGTACGCCGAAACGGCGCGCTCGCGAACGTCCGTCGTCACCGTTGACGGCGAGTCAGGCGTGGGCAAGTCCACGCTGCTAGGCCATTTCAGCGAGCAGCTGGAACGTGATGGTGCCTTGGTGCTCAGGGGACGCTGCCATCCCAACGAGTCGATCCCCTACAACGCCTTCGATGCGCTGGTCGACTCACTGAGCCGACACTTGGAGCACCAGGATCCTGCCCGGGTGCGGGCCCTGCGTCCAAGGCGCGTGCGCGCGCTGCTTCAGCTGTTTCCCGTGCTGCGCAACGTCGAGTCCCTGCGCGACGAGGGGCAGGCAGGTCCGACTCCCGAACCACGGGAGCTTCGTCGGCAGGGTTTCGCGGCCCTGAGTGAACTGTTCGGAAGGCTGTGTCTCAATCAACGTGTGGTGTTGTGGCTCGACGACGCGCAGTGGGGTGATCGTGATAGCGCCGCGCTGCTTCGTGAACTCGTTCTGGCTGAGGACGCTCCCGAGTGTTTGTTCGTGGTCAGTTACCGGGGTCGCGTCGGAGAACACTTTCGCTTCTTGGAGAGCCTGGAAGAAGTCGTCTCGGCGCTGCCAAACGGGCGACACCTGCACCTGCCCGTGGAACCCTTGGACCCCGACGCCGCTCGCCTGCTGGCGCGGCGTCTGCTCGGTGCGAAAGCGCCCGAGGAACGCATCGAGGCGATCGTGCGCGAAGCAGGTGGTTCTCCGTTCTTCTTGGGTGAGCTAGCCCACGACAGTGGGCTGGACTTGCTCGCAGCGGATCGGCCGTCCCTGTCGTCACTGGTTACCAAGCGTATGCAGCGCTTCGTCAAGGAGTCGGAAACGCTACTCGGCGTGGTAGCCGTTGCTGGAGGACCACTTCCGCGCAGCGTCGCGCTCGAAGCCGCTTCGTTGGGCGAACATGGGCGCCCACTAGTGCACCGCCTGGAGAAGAGCTGTCTCTTGCGGCTGACGAAAGTCGATGGCGCTGCGGCGGTCGAAGCGTACCATCACCGCATTCGAGAAACGGTGTTGTCTCGAGCTACGGCAGAGATGCTGCGCGACTATCATCGAAGGCTCGCGGACACCCTCGAAGGCACGCAGGACCCAGATCCCGAAGCGCTGATGACACATCACCTGGGCGCAAACGACCTGAAGCGCGGCGCCTACTGGACGATCCTCGCGGCCGAGCGCGCTGACCAGACGTTGGCGTTCGATCGCGCAGCTCAACGTTATCGATTAGCGCTCACGCAGGAGCACTCGCCACTGCCGAAGGCCGAACTATATCGACGCTTGGGCGCGTCCCAGGCAAACGCTGGCAGGGGAGCCGAGGCCGCGGAAAGTTACGAGGCCGCGGCCAATCACTTGGCGGCGGGCGAAAGCGGACGTGCGTTCGACCTGCGGTTGCGATCCGCCGAACAGTACCTGCGCAGTGGCCGCTTCGAAAAGGGCCAGGACCTGCTCCAAGACTGTCTGAGCCTGACCAACCTCAGGATGCCGAAGTCTCCCGCCCACGCTGCACGTATCAGCGGGTCCAGGCGACTGTGGCTGCTCGCGAAAGGATTACACCCCAAGCTGGCGAGTAGCCACGAAAACGAGAGTGTGCGCCAGCGTCTGGACGCGCTGTGGACGGCAACCACCAGCTTGTCGATGGTATCCCCCGTGTACGCGGATGCATTTGGCGTTCAGCATCTGGGAGAAGCGCTCAGTGACGGAGGCCCGTCACGTCTCGTCCGCGCCCTAGCCTACGAGGCGGTGTGCGAGGCCTGCGTCGGTGGAGACTGGTTGCTACGACGCTCCAGAAACATCATCGAGCAGGCCGCCGAACTGGCACGGCGGACCGACGATCCATACGACTTGGCGTGGGTCGAGTTGGCCGAAGGTTGTTGCGCATGGTGCCGCTGCGACTGGGAGGCGGCCGCACGTCACTGTGATACTGCCGCGCGTATCTTCGTCGAACAGTGCCAGGGAGCGGCGTGGGAACAAGCCACGACCGAAGTTTTTCGTCTCTCCTCGTTAACTCATGCTGGTAAGGTACACGAGCTTCAGCAGCGCCTTCCAGAACTGCTCGAGGACGCGCTGGATCGCGAAGATCTGTTCGCTGCAAACCAGTATCGCCTAGGCCAGCACAGCCTGCTGTGGTTGTGTCGCGACGAACCCGCCCACGCACTCGCCCACGCCACCCAAGCCGAGGTCGCGTCCCAACACGTGAGGCACCACCTTCAAACCTATTCCTATCTGGTGGCGGCCATCCCCGCTCAGCTGTACCAGGGCGACGCAGAACAAGCCTCCGAACGTATCGAAGCGCTTTGGCCGCAAATCAAGAGCAGCCAAACCATGCGATTGGCGGGTGCTCGCGTCGAACTGCTTCACGTCAGGGGACGCGCGGCACTCGCGCGCGCGACGTTGAGCGACGGCAAAGAGCGACAGCGCTGGCTCAAGCTCGCCGAAAAACAAGCGTCGCGCCTGATGAAAGAACAGCCACCTCACGCTCGACCCTGGGCTCACCTGTTACGCGCTGGCATTGCGCAACAGCAAGGCAAGCAACTGGAACGAACACTCTACCTCACCGAGGCCACTCGACACTTCGGACAGACGGGGATGCAACTGTATCGAGCTATTTCGCAGTACGTAGGCGGAGACGATCGCGCACTCGACGAGTTTCCAGTCGTGGACGCAGCTCGCCTCGCGAGCGCGTTGGCGCCTGGAGCAGTAGACGCCTGAGCCGCCCGCGTCAGGTTCGTGAGCCCGTACGGGCACTCGTCGAAGCGCGAGCTTCCAGCTCTGACGTCATCACGCGGCGCTGCTCTGCCCTTCGGACGCGCCGTCGAGTGTCGCGAGTCTCGCGTACAACTCGCGCTGCTCCGCCGACAAGCTGGTCGGAACGACGACACAGGCTTCAGCGTACAGGTCACCACGTTTGCCAGTCGCGTCAGGGTAACCTTTCCCACGCATGCGAAAGCGGCGGCCGCTACTCGTTCCTGCTGGCACCGAAAGCCGCACTTCGGAGTCCAACGTTTGGAAAGCGATGGAAGCGCCTAGCGCGGCCTGCCATGGCTGCAGCTTGAATGCGGCTATCACGTCGTCGCCCTCGAGCCGAAAGCGCTCACTATCACGAATTTGGACTCGAAGAATGAGGTCCCCAGTCTGGCTGCCGGATGCAGCAGTCGACCCTTGCCCGGCGAGGCGAATGCGCTGACCGGGCTGCACGCCCGGGGGGATTTTCACGTTCAAGGTGCGCGAGTTGCCGCTGCCATCGAGCGCTGGAACTTCGATGCGCTGTCGCCCGCCGCGAAACGCCTGCTCGACTGACAACTGCAAGTGTGATTCGAGGTCGACCCCACGCTCCGCATCAGGCCAACCGGCCCCGCGGGCTCTGCCCGATGCTCGTCCGAAGAACTGCTCGAACACGGCCCCCATGTCTCCCAAGTCGCCCATGTTCACCGAAAACCCGGAACTGCGGATGTCGGGCTCACGACTCGGATCGACTCGCCCTACGGCCTCCCAAGATGGCCCGAACTGGTCGTACAACGCGCGCTTTTCTGGGTCCCTCAGCACGGCGTATGCTTCACCCAGCTCCTTGAAACGACGTTCGGCATCGGGCGCCTTGCACACGTCGGGATGGTATTTACGCGCCAACTTGCGATACGCGGCACTGATTTCGTCTTGCGTCGCGGATCGCGCAACTTGCAGAGTGTTGTAGTAGTCGTTGGCGCTCACGGCTTGGCCTCGTTGGCACGCCCCGTTCGTCGCGCTACTTCGGGCAGCGCAAAGGCGAGCCGTATTCCAAGCTGAACACGACAGAAGAGCTGTCAACCCCGCCGCTGCACGCGCTGGCCCGAGTGTCGGAAGTCAGCGATTCGGCATGAGAAAATGCTGTTCGAGCAGGCGGGCCGTAAACGCCGTACGCAGATAAAACCCCCGAGGCAGAGCTTGAATGCGGCGGCCATCCGGGTCCACGGCGCGCCTGCGCGCCTTCGAATCACGGGCCTTGGGGCGCACCTGGAGATATCGCCCCATGTGACCCGTGATCTCTTCCACGCCGCCCGTACCGATGATTCCAGCCAGCTGCTCCCAGTCCCAACGCAAGTCGGCTTCGTCTCGCGGGCTCGGGCTCCACAGTAGCGGCGAGCCGATCACTCGCGTAGACACTGGCACGCCACGCACACCGATAACCGGGACCCACAACACCCGCTGCAGCTTGCTTCGCACCCGCGAGCGCTCCCACTCTACGCTACCCACGTCGAGCAGCGGAATGGTACAGACGAACGTCGTCTCCACGGGAAACCCCTCGTGGTCCACGGGAATCGACTTCAGCTCGACGCCAATCCGCTCGAAGTCGGGCACAGCTTTGCTACCCGCGGTAGCGCCGAGCGCCCGCTCCAGTAACTGGCCGACGAACCCTTTCGAGCGCGTCAGATCACCCGGTACGGTTTGGCCGAATTCTTCTGCAACCTGGCCGAGCGTTTGCCCCGCGAGTCGCTCGGCTCTCGATAGCAGGTCGGCTTCCGACGAGGGTGCTCCCAGCGTGTCCGTCACGCCGTGAATTGACCACAGCGCAGTCACGGATGGCAGTCCCTGCGCGCGTCGAAGTCGGGTGCGGGGCGCCCGCAGCTGAAGCCCTATGAAATCGTTCGGAGTTCCAGCCCATCTTGGCATCGCAACGTGCCGCGACGTTCGAGCGAACTCGCCTCCACCTTCAGTCGCGAGGGTCGAGGCTCACCGAAGTTTGCCTCGATGCCGGCCACGAGCGGGGCTCCCAACTTGCCCGCTCGAGGAACAGCGGCTACCCCTGTCCGCAGATGACGGTTCCTAGGTGGCCCCACGACCTGCCTCCCCCCAGCACTGCTCCAGCTGCCAGCGTAAGCGCGACTTTGGTTGGCCTGTTGTGCGTCGGTTTGTTGGGTGGCTGCGACTCGACCCAGGCGAGCAGCGAGGACGCCACGCGAACACGAGACAGCGCAAACACGGCGACCGAGAACCGTTCCCACACGAACGAGGAAACGACGCGCTCGGGGCCCGAGCCTGCGCCCCCCAAACGCGCGGTCGACGAACTCGTGGCGGAAGAACCCGCCACGGCCCCTGAGCTCAGCAACGCCGCGACCGCCGCAAGCGAACCGACTAGCAGTGACGAGGAAGGCAAAACGGTCGAGCGTATGCCTCCCACGGACGGCGTGCCAAGAGTTTACGCCAAGTCACGCAACGTCTGGGTGCGTGGCAAACCAACGACGGACACGCAGTGGATCGGCTTTCTGTGGTTTGGAAACTCGGTCGAGCTGAAGGATCCAAACCCCATACCTGGCCACGGCTGCAAGACCTGGTACGCGATAAAGCCTCGCGGGTACGTCTGCGTCGACGGAGAGCGAGCGACGCTCGACCCAAGTGATCCCGTCCTGCAGCAAATCTATCGTTATGGGCCAAATCCCGACTCGCCCACGCCGCATCCGCATTACGGCGAATCGCTGGATGCGCAGCGCTACCACCATTTGCCCAGTGAAAAACAGATGCGCGCCCGCGAGTGGGACTACCGTCTCGTCAAGGAGCGCGTCGCGACGGCGTTGGCGGGAGGAGAGCTGCACGAAACGCTTCTCGGCGTCGACTTGACGCAGACCAACGAGCCCGTCGAGCTCCCCGAGACGTTCCCGCGAGGAGTCCGCGAAGGGCACAAGCGCCTGATCCGACGCTCGGCGGTGGCCTGGTCGCGAGAGATCGTCCACGAAGGGCGCTCCTTGTTGTTGGCGGACGACCTGACGTGGGTACCGAAGGACCGCATCGTGCCGTACCCCGACGTGACGTTCGAAGGCGTCCATCTAAGCGACGACGTGAAGCTTCCAATCGCGTTCTTCCGCGACGACGATCGTCCGAAATACCGCCGCAACGACGACGGCGAGTTCGTCGAGCTCGAGCAAACCTACGAACGCCTGTCGTGGGTTCAGCTCAGCGACGAACGTGCGACCTCGGGCGAACACGAATTCGCCAAGACCCGGCAAGGCGAGTGGCTGCGCGTCGATCAAGCAGTCATCCCCGAACCACGCGAGGAAACGCCCTGGGGCGCGCCACTGTATGCTCCCGACGAAACGGGGAAAGGCCCGAAGGGCCGACACACCTGGATGCACGTGAGCATTCTGGGCGGGTGGCTCGTGGCGTTCGAGGGCACCAAGCCCGTGTTCGCTACCCTGACCTCTCCTGGCTCGGGCGGACCACCCCACGGCGACATCCCGACGTTGAAGACCGCTTCGACCCCCACTGGTTGGTTCAAGATAACGGGCAAGTTCGTCACCGCGACGATGATTGCCCCCAACGACCTGGTGCACAGCGCCGTACCTTGGGCGCAGAACTTCAAGGGCCCTTACGCGCTCCATGGCGCGTACTGGCACGACGAGTTCGGCAAGCCGAAGAGTGGCGGCTGCCTCAACGTCTCCCCCAAAGACGGCAAGTGGTTGTTCGACTTCACCGAGCCTCGGATTCCAGAGGGCTGGCATGGCGTGCGCTGGTTGCCCGACGAAGAAGGCGCCAGCGGCCTGATCGTCGATCGCTGAACGTTGGCGTGCGCTGGATGCACGGCGTTCGCGTCACTTCGTTCGAAGCACTGGACTCGGGTACGGCGTTCACTTCACAGCGTACGCAAGTATGCGACCAAGTCCGCCCGAGCCGCGTCGCTCAAGGGCACTTCTTGCCCCATAATGCCTTGCGAGTGTTCGAGCATTTCACTCAAAGTGGCGTAACGCCCGTCGTGGAAGTAGGGCGCCGTTCCGACCACGTAGCGCAACGATGGCGTGTCACGAAGAACCTTCGCCTCCAACTGGTGCTGAGCACCGTCGACGGTTCCCGTCTCGTCGTGGCAATCCGTGCACCCGACGCCATCCTCGAGGAACAGCGCGCGCCCGCGAGCGACCGCCTCGCGGTCTTCGGGCGACTGCAACGTCGGCCCGGGCAACGCATCGATGTACTGCACCAACAGCTCGAGCTCAGGCCTAGGTAGCCCAGTGCCGTCCAGCTGATGCACGATGGTATGTTCCACGTGCTGCTTCAGCGTTGCATGCTCCCCTTGCCAGCCATAGGGCGCGGTGTCATGCAGACGCCCAGCGAGCATCATCGTCTGACGACTTCCGAGCGTGCCGGGTGCGCGCCAGCTCAGGCCGTCGTCGCGCCCTTGCGGATGACAGCTGGCACAGGCGCGCCCATCTTTGCTGATTCGCGTATCGAGTGAACGGTGAAAGAGCTCGCGACCGCGGAGCTCGGCGACGGCGGATGCGTAGTGTTCTGAGTGCTGACGTAGTGGAACGTGCGCCGTCTCGAACACTTTCCCCTCTGGAACGGCGGCTCGACGCGCCGCCAGCCCGTCGGAGCTATTTTCGGTGGGCCGCGGCGGCGCTTCGGTGTCGAGTGACAAAGCCGACAACGTGCGCTCGAACTCGGACCACACATACAGCTGACGTCGACTCGAATCGATGTGTAGCGCAGCCGGGCCGCGCGCGACCGTCCACTCGGCGATCTCCGTGCGTGCGGGATCGCGGGCCAGCGCGTCGAACTCGATCACGCGACTCGAACCGACGCATGCCACGACTAGTGTCGAACGAACCTCGTCGTAAGCGGCCGCACGCGGCAGTCGACAGGTGTTCTTGTCGCTCGCCTTCCAGCCGCTGATGATCGCAAACGTCTTACCTGCTCGATTCGAAGTTCGCTCGGACGGGTCGAACACGGCAACGTCCTGGATGACTGGCGGAAAGTGATCAGAACTGATCCCGTAGCCCGTCGCGAACCTGCCGCCCCCCATCGGGCTAGCCAGCACCTGAGGGACGAACACCTTGCCCGCCCCCTTCACGATCGAAAACCCCTGAGTGGCGAACATCTGCACGGTGGTCGACCGCGCGACGCGGCGCCGCAGGTGCGGATGGTCGACATCCAGCAGATCGAAGTCCACACCCCTGAGTCGATGGCGCCGCAGGTGTTTCACTTTGTGTGACACGTGGCGAACCGCGCCGAGAGATTCCTCGGTGACGTCGAGCGAGGCCGAATCGACCGTGGACAGCAGGCTTCCCGCCGCATGAGCGACGAATAGCGTCGCGCCGTCATCGCTCGGCATAATGGCCTGAGGTGAACGCGGAAGTGGTCGAGTTTTCTCGACCGCCAACGTCGCGCGGTCGAGCTTCGAGATCGCGCTTCCCCAATCGGACACGACGTATAGGTGCTTTGCCTGAGCAACCATGTCGACGGGCTCGGCTGGCAGGGCGACAGAGGCGACGACCTGCGCGGTCTCGCCCCGCAGCTCCAGGCGCTGAAGCTGACTGCACGACCGTGACAGCACGAGAACATCCCCAGCTTCGTCGAGCAGCACGCTCCGCGGCGCACACTCGAGCGGAAGAGTGTGCATCAATCGCAGCCCGGATTTCGCGAAAATGCGCAGCGAATAGTCGTCTTCATCAGCCAGCACGAGCGCGGGTTGACCGTCGAGCGTCGCTCCGACGAGCTTGCCGCGTGACGCTTTCTCGCCCAGGAGAGCCTCACGCGCGAGGCTGAGCTTGGGGAGCTGCGGCTGAGGTCTTACAGTCTCCGCGCTCGCCGCATGAATCGTCGGGGGAACCTGCCGTGGGACGTTCTCATCCTGGCAGCCGCTGGCAAGCCCGCCCAAAATTAACGCGCCCAGCACGCTTTCTCTCAGCCATCGCATGTCACGCCATCTCACGATCATGTACTTCAACACCCGCATGCCCGACGCACGCCGCGTCGCCCCTGCACAGACACGGCAAGTCAGCTGCGCTTGGCTGCTGGCCAATGAGGATCCGCCAGGGAGTTCGGCGGCGCTGCAATCGATGACGCGCACGGTGGCAACACGACTCGAAGCCGTGTCGCGGGGGAGGACGCGCCCGCGCGTTGCGTAACACGCGGGCCACCCCTGTACGGCCCTCGAAGTCCCCGGGTTCGTACGACAACTGCCGCGGGCGGACCGCCAAATGAGCAGCGGGCTCCGAAGAGCCCGCCGAGCGTGTCAGTTTTCTTTCTTTTGGAAGCCCTTCGGCCCCGTGCGTGACCTGGGCGTCCGAAACGCACCAGAAGCCCGAGGTCCCAAAAGCCCGAGGTCCCCAGAAGCCCGAGGTCCCCAGAAGCCCGAGGTCCCCAGAAGCCCGAGGTCCCCAGAAGC